>NZ_JASMRZ010000047.1 GCF_030462475.1 Variovorax sp. CAN15 | reverse complement strand
GGAGGCGCGTTGGACCGGCTCGCGCAGGCCGCGAGCAGCGCGGCGGCGCCGAGCGCGGTCGCGCACAGGGCAGGGTGGAAGCGGCGCTGTGGCTTCTTCATGCTGTCGTCTCCTTGCTGCCGCGCGGGTCGCGGCGTTGTCGTCGGCTCAGGCGGCTTTTCTCGCGGCGCCGAGGTAGGTGTCGATCACGCGCGGGTCGACGGCCAGCTTCTTCGCTTCGCCCTCGAGGCTCACGCTGCCCATCTCGAGCACGTAGCCGTGATCCGCCACCTCGAGCGCGGCGCGCGCGTTCTGTTCCACCAGCAGGATGGTCACGCCGGTGGCGCGCAGCGCCTCCACGGTGCGGAAGATCTCCTGCACCACCAGCGGCGCCAGCCCGAGGCTGGGCTCGTCGAGCATCAGCAGCGTGGGGCGCGACATCAGCGCGCGGCCCACCGCCAGCATCTGCCGCTCGCCGCCCGAGAGCGTGCCGGCCAGCTGCGCGCGGCGCTCCTTCAGGCGCGGGAACAGCGTGTAGACCTCGTCGATGCGGTCGCGCCACTGGCGGTTGCGCAGCCGCACCTGGCGGAAGGCGCCGAGCACGAGGTTGTCTTCGACCGGCATGGTGCCGAACAGCTCGCGCTTCTCGGGCACCAGCGCGATGCCGAGCATCACGCGCTCTTCCAGCGACAGGCCGTTGACCGGCTGGCCGTTGAACTCGATCGTGCCTTTCGATGGCAGCACGCCCATCAGCGAATTCAGCAGCGTGGACTTGCCGGCCCCGTTGGGGCCGATCACCGTGACCACGCTGCCCTGGCCGGCCTGCAGGTCGATGCCGTGCAGCACTTCGGCACGACCGTAGCCGGCGTGCAGGTCGCGGATGCGGAGCAATGGAGATGTCATGTCAGTGCTCCGTTCCAAGGTAGGCGGCACGGACCTTGTCGCTCGCCTGCACCTCGGCGGGCGTGCCCTCCATCAGGTGCGTGCCGAATTCCATCACCACGATGTGGTCGCAGATGTCCATCACCAGTCCCATGTCGTGCTCGACCAGCAGGATGCTCATGCCCTCGCCGCGCAGCTGGCGCAGCACCTTGCCGAGCGCTTCCTTCTCCTTGTGGCGCAGGCCGGCGGCGGGCTCGTCGAGCAGCAGCAGGGCCGGGTCGGCGCACAGGGCGCGCGCAATTTCGAGCAGGCGCTGCTGGCCCATGGCGAGGTTGCCAGCGATCTCGTGCAGGTAGTCGCCCATGCCCACGCGCTGCAGCTGGCGCTCGGCCTCGCGGAACAGCGCGCGCTCCTCGGCGCGGTCGATGCGCAGCATGGCGGCGACGGCGCCCTTGCGCCCGCGCAGGTGCGCGCCCAGCGCCACGTTCTCCAGCACCGTCATGTCGGCCACCATCTTCACGTGCTGGAAGGTGCGCGACACGCCGCGCTGCGCGATCTGCCGCGCGCCCATTCCGCCGATGGCCTCGCCGCGGAAGCTCACCGCGCCGCCCGAGAGCCCGAGCACGCCGGTGATCAGGTTGAAGGTGGTCGACTTGCCCGCGCCGTTCGGCCCGATCAGGCCGACGATCTGGCCGGCGCGCGTCTGGAAGCTGATGTCGTTCACCGCCACCAGCCCGCCGAAGGTCTTGCGGATGGCCCGCACGTCGAGCACCACCTCGCCGGCCGCCGGCCTGGCGCGCGCGGGCAGGTCGCCGGCAGTTTGCCAGTCGACCGCGCGGCGCGGGCGCGGCAGGCGGCGGTCGACAAAAGCCCAGAGCCCGTCGGGCAGGTACTTGAGCACCAGCACGATCATGATGCCGAAGACGATCAGCTCGTAGCTGCCGGCCGTGCCGATCAGCTTGGGCAGCAGCACCTGCAACTGGTCTTCGAGCTGCTTGACCACGCCCGCGCCGGCAATGGCTCCCCACACGTGGGCCGCGCCGCCGAGCACCGCCATGAACAGGTACTCGATGCCCATCTTCAGCCCGAAGGGAGACGGGTTCACCGTGCGCTGGAAGTGCGCGAACAGCCAGCCCGAGACCGATGCGAAGAGCGCCGCCAGCACGAAGATGCCGATCTTGAAGCGCAGCGTGTTCACGCCCATGGCCTCGGCCATCTGCGAGCCGCCGGCCAGCGCTCGGATGGCGCGGCCGCTGCGCGAGTCGAGCAGGCGGATCACCGCGAAGGCCGCGAGCAGCGCGAAGATCCACACCACCGCATAGAACATGCGCTGCTGGCCGACCTCGAAGCCGAACACCGTGAGGCCCTTCACGCCGAGGATGCCGTCGTACTTGCCCAGCGCCTCGAGGTTGCCCATCAGGTAGTACAGCGACAGCGCCCACGCGATGGTGGCCAGCGGCAGGTAGTGGCCCGACATGCGCAGCGTGATCGCGCCGATGATCGCCGCGCTGACGCCCGTGAGAGCCATGCCGATGAAGAGCGTGACCCACGGCGACAGCCCGGTGTTCACCGTGAGGTAGGCGGTGGTGTACGCGCCGATGCCCACGAAGGCCGCCTGCCCGAAGGAGGTGAGGCCGCCCACGCCGGTGAGCAGCACCAGGCCCAGCACCGGCAGCGTGTAGATGCCGACGTAGTTGAGCTGGATGATCCAGAAATCGGGCAGCGGCAGCAGAGGCAGCGCGACGAGCACCAGGACCAGCGCGAGCGGGCCCCAGGTGCGCAGCGCGCTCTTGTCGGGCGCTTGGGCCGTCGAGGGATTCAAAAGTGCTTCCATGTCAGATGCCCCTCGCGGTGCTCATCGCAGACGGTTCATCAACGCGGCACGGCCGGTGGGGGGAACACCGCGGAACCGGCTTTGCCGGGCCGCTGGTGCTGCCCCCGGCGAGGGGGGTGGCGAAGCGACACGAAGTGCGCGCAGCCTGGGGGAGTTTCATTTCAATGCTCCTCGTCCGAATGGCCGCTCTTGAGCGAGCGCCACAGCAGCACCGGCAGGATGATGGTGAACACGATCACTTCCTTGAACGAACTGGCCCAGAAGGAGCCGAAGGCCTCGATCACGCCCACCGTCAGCGCGCCGACGAGCGCGCCGGGGTAGCTGGCAAGGCCCGCGATCACGCCGGCCACGAAGCCCTTCAGGCCGATGAGGAAACCCGAGTCGTAGAACACCGTGGTGGTCGGTCCGATCAGGAGGCCCGAGAGCGCGCCGATCAGCGCCGCCATCGCGAAAGTGAGCTGCCCGGCTGCCTGGGTGGAGATGCCCATGAGCCGCGCGCCGAGCCGGTTCACGGCGGTGGCACGCAGCGCCTTGCCGTACAGGCTGCGTTCGAAGAACAGGTACAGCAGCACGATCAGCGCGGCCGATACGCCGAAGATGATGAGCGCCTGCCCGCTCACGTTGAGCGGCCCGAGCGCCATGCGCTCGTCCCAGAACGGCGGGTTGCGGAAACCCTCCGCGCCGAAGAACAGCAGGCCCAGCCCGGTCATCGCGAAGTGCACGCCCACCGAGACGATCAGCAGCACCAGCGAACTCGCGCCCGCCAGCGATTGGTAGGCCACGCGGTACACCAGCGGCCCGAAGGCCGTGACGATGAACACCGTGAGCAGCGCCTGCACGCCGATTGGCAGGTTGCGCGGCCCGGCCCAGGCCGAGACGGCGCATATGACGGCCGGCGCCGCGAAGGTGCGCAGGGCGGCCTTCAGCCCGGCCGCCGCGCTGCCGTTGTGGCGCCAGGTGGTGACCAGGTCCATCAGCGCGGCGACGCCGGCCAGGATGAGCAGCAGCCACACCGTGCCCGGCGTCTTGCCGGTCTGGAAGATCGCCAGCGTCAGCGCGCCGTACGCCACGAATTCGCCCTGCGGGATGAAGATGACGCGGGTCACCGTGAAGACGAGCACGATGCCCATGCCCAGCAGGGCATAGATCGCGCCATTGGTGAGGCCGTCCAGCGTCAGGATGCTGGCGATTGAAAGGTCCATGGCGTGAGGTCGCGGCTGAGGAAGGGGATTACTGCTCGACCTTGAACGCGCCGTTCACCACCTTGAGCATCACGCCAGTCTCGTTCGTGTAGCCCCAGTGGTCCTGCGCCGTCCAGTTCAGCACGCCGTGGGCGAGCACCGTGCGGCCCATGTTTTCGAGCGCGTCGCGCAGCGCGGCGCGGAACTCCGGCGTGCCGGGCTTGGCCTTCTTGAGGGCGACCGGCACGGCTTTCTCGAGCACCGTGAGCACGTCGGCCGAGTGGCCGGCGAACTGGTTGCGCGAACCGGGGCCGTAGGCCTTCTCGTAGGCCTGCACGAAGGCGACGGCGGCGGCCTTCGAGGGATGGCTGTCGGGCAGCTGCTCGGCCACGGTGGCGGGGCCCGAGACGACGAAGGTGCCCTCGGCGTCCTTGCCGGCGGTGCGCATCAGGTCCTGCGTGGCGGCGGCGTGCGTCTGGTAGACCTTGCCCTTGTAGCCGCGCTCCATCACCGCCTTCTGCGGCATGCCGGCGCCGCTGCCCGAGGCCACGATCAGGATCGCGTCCGGGTTGGCGGAGGTCAGCTTGAGTACCTGGCCGGTCACGCTGGTGTCGGCGCGCGCGAAGCGCTCGGTGGCGACGATCTTGATGCCGTTCTTCGCGGCCTCGGCCGTCAGCGCCTTGAGCCACAGTTCGCCGTAGGCGTCGGTGTAGCCGAGGAAGCCGACGGTCTTCACGTTCTGCTTCTTCATGTGCGCGACCAGCGCATAGGCCATCACGTCGTTCGACTGCGGCATGCGGAAGAACCACTTGTCCTTGCCCGGCGGCAGGCCGGCGGGCGCGGTGGCGATCTGCGGCGTGCCCGATTCGGCCGTCACGTCAGCCATCGGAATGGCGACCGGCGTGGCGCTGGAGCCGACGATGACGTCGGCCTTGTCCTCGGTGATGAGGCGTTGCGCGTCCTTCACGCCCGTGGTCGGGTCGGTGGCGTCGTCGAGCACCACCACCTTGAGCGTCTCGCCCGCGATGGTCTTGGGCCAGATGGCGATGCCGTTCTTCACCGGAATGCCCAGGCCTGAGGCCGGGCCGGTGAGCGGCTGCACCACGCCGATGGTGATGTCGGCATGGGCGGCGCCCATGGCCATGAGCGCCAGCACGGCGGCGAGGGTGGTCTTCTTGAAGGTCATGGATGTCTCCTGGGTACGTTGTGAAGCAGGCGGAACGAACGCGAAAAAGGGTGGGCTCAGCGCGGCGCCATGCGCAGCGCGCCGTCGATGCGGATCACCTCGCCATTGAGGTGGCCGTTGGTGACGATGTGGCAGGCCAGCTCGGCGAACTCCGAGGGCTTGCCCAGGCGCGGCGGGAAGGGGATGGACGCGGCCAGCGAGTGCTGCACCGGCTCGGGCAGCTCCAGCAGCAGCGGCGTGGCGAAGAGGCCCGGCGCCACGGTGCACACACGGATGGCGTGCTGCGCAAGGTCGCGCGCCATCGGCAGCGTCATGCCGACCAGCCCGCCCTTGGAGGCGCTGTAGGCCTGCTGGCCCACCTGGCCGTCGAAGGCGGCGACCGAGGCGGTGAAGAGCATCACGCCCTTCTCGCCGTTGTCGAGCGCCGGCAGTTTCGCGCAACGCGCTGCGAACAGGCGCGCCATGTTGTAGCCGCCGATGAGGTTGATGTTGACCACGCGCACGAAGTCTTCGAGCGGCGCGGGGTTGCCGTCCTTGCCGACGATGCGCTTGGCGCTGCCGATGCCGGCCACGTTCATCAGGATGCGCGCGGTGCCGTGCGCGGCCTCGGCCTTGTCGAGCGCGGCGGTCACGCTGTCGGTGTCGGTGATGTCGCAGACGCAGGCGACGCCGCCGATCTCGGCGGCCACCTTCTCGGCCAGTGCAGCGTTGCGGTCGAGCACGGCGACCTTGGCGCCCAGCCGCGCGAGTTCGTGCGCGGTGGCTTCGCCCAGGCCCGATGCGCCGCCCGTGACCAGTGCGGCTTGTCCTTCGATCTTCATGGTGTCTTGTCTCCTGGAGTGTCTAGCGGGGCTTGAGAGTGAAGGGCAGCGTGCCGTCGTGCATCGCATCGGCCAGCGCGGCGCGGTGCTTGAGCACGGAGCGCTGGTTGACGGAACCCTTGTCGGTGACTTCGCCCCTGTCGATGGAGGGCGGCTCGGCCATCAGGTGCAGCCGCGCGATGCGGTTGGCGCTGCCGGTCGAGGCTGCGGCCAGCGTGTCGACGACCTGCTGGAAGTGCGCTTGCACAGGGGCGCTTTCCAGCACCTGCTGCATGGTGGCGTCCGCGGGCAGGCCGGCGAGATCGCGCACCTTCTGGGTCGGGAAGATGAGCGCTCCCACTTCCTTCAGGTTGATGCCGGTCAGCACTGCGTCCTGCACGTAGGGCGCGCCGGCCGCGATGATCTTCGCGCGCATCGGGCCCACGCTCACGAAGGTGCCGGTGGCGAGCTTGAAGTCTTCGGCGATGCGGCCGTCGAAGCGCAGGCCGCGGTGGATGTTGCCCTCGTCGATCCACTTGACCGCGTCGCCGGTGGAGAAGAAGCCTTCCTCGTCGAAGGCCTCGGCCGTGGCCTCGGGCGCGCGCCAGTAGCCGGGCGTGATGTTGGGGCCGCGATAGCGCACCTCGGTCTTTCCGTCGACCTCGATCAGCTTGAGTTCGATGCCGGGCGCGGGCAGGCCCACGTCGCCCGACTTCACGTCGGGGCCGGTCACGTACAGCGCGAAGGGGCCCGATTCGGTCATGCCCAGGCCAGTGCCCATGACGATGCGCTCGCCCACTTCCGACTCCTGCGTCTTGTGCAGGCTGTCCCATACGGGCTGCGACAGCGCGGCGCCCGAATAGAAGAACATCTTCACGCGCGACAGCAGGTTGCGGCGCAGCACCGCATCGGTTTCCATCGCGTGCGCGATGGCCTCGAAGCCGGTGGGCACGTTGAAGTAGATGGTGGGTGCGATCTCGCGCAGGTTGCGCAGCGTCTCGGCCATGCCCGCGGGCGTGGGCTTGCCGTCGTCTATGTAGAGCGTGCCGCCGTTGTCCAGCACGATGCCCACGTTGTGGTTGCCGCCGAAGGTATGGTTCCAGGGCAGCCAGTCGACCAGCACCGGCGGCTCGTCGCCCAGGGCGGGAATCGATTGGCGCAGTTGCTGCTGGTTGGCGCACCACATGCGGTGCGTGTTGATGACGGCCTTGGGCATCTTGGTGGAGCCCGAGGTGAAGAGGAACTTGGTGATGGTGTCGGGGCCGGTGGCGCGCATCGCCGCGTCGATGGCGGGCGTGGCCGGCGTGGCGGCGAGGGCGCTGAACGGCGTGACGGGACGGTCGTCGAGCCGGCCGTCGGCCAGCACGACCTCGGTGCCGGCGGGCACGACGGCGGCGATGGCCTTGGCGAAGCGCGCCGCGTCGCTCGCGAACACGAGGCCCGGCGTGAGCGTGTCGAAGACGTGGCGCAGCTTCTCGAAGTCCTGGCTCACCAGCGAGTAGGGCGGCGACACGGGGCAGTAGGGCACGCCGGCGTAGAGGCAGCCCAGCGCCATCAGCGCGTGCTCGATGCCGTTCTCGCTGAGGATCGCGACCGGGCGCTCGGCGCTCAGGCCGCGCTCCAGCAGCGCCTGTCCGATGCCGCGTGCTTCTTCCAGCGCCTGCGCATAGCTCACGCGCAGCCAGTCGCCGGTGCTGCCGTCGGCGAGCCGTTCGCGGCGGGCGATGAAGGTGCGCTCGGGCGTGGCCTCGGCCCAGTGGGCGAGGCGGTCGGTCATGCGCTCGCGGTAGGGCGCGAGCTGCGTCTCGGCGCTCAGGTACTGCGTGCCCGGCGCGCCGTCGCGCAGCACGGCGCGGGTGACGCCGAAGACCAGCGGGCGGTATCGGACGGCAGGGGCGCTCATCCCTTGCTCACTTTCGCGCCGCGCCCTTCGAGGAAGTCGCGCACGCGCTGCTTGGCCTCGGGCGCGGCCTGCGTGATGCCGGAGATCAGCGCCTCGGTGAAGAAGCCGTGGTCGGCCGACTGCTCGGCGATGCGCGGCAGGGCGTGCATCAGCGCGTAGTTGGTGAGCGGGGCGTTGGTGGCCACGCGCTTGGCGAGCTCGAAGGCCTTGTCGAAGGCCTGGCCCTCGTCGACGAGGTACTGCGCGAAGTTGGCGCGCTCGCCGTCCTCGGCGTTGTAGACGCGGCCGGTCATCATCATGTCGGTCATGCGGGCCACGCCGATCAGCTTGGGGATGCGCACCGAGCCGCCGCCGCCCACGAAGATGCCGCGCGAGCCCTCGGGCAGCGCGTAGAAGGTGGAGCGGTCGGCCACGCGGATGTGGCAGGCGCTGGCCAGTTCGAGCCCGCCGCCGACCACCGCGCCGTGCAGCGCGGCGATCACCGGCACCGGGCCGTGCTGGATCAGGTCGAGAGCGGCGTGCCACATGCGCGAGTGCTGCATGCCTTGGCCGGCATCGCGCTCCTTCAGCTCGCTCAGGTCGAGGCCAGCGCAGAAATGCGGGCCCTCGCCGTCGATCACCGCCGCGCGCACGCTGGAGGGCAACTGCTCGAAGGTGTCGCGCAGCGCGAGGATCAGTCCGTCGGACAGCGCGTTGCGCTTGGAGCCGCGCGTCAGGCGGACGATGGCGACTTCGTCGCGGATGTCGAGTTGAAGGTCTGGATTGGTCATGATGAGTCCGGGGTTGCGTCGAATTATGGTTATGGGAAATAATCAATTCAAGGAATTTGGAGCCCCCAGAGCCTAGGGATTTACCCGTACCGGAGACAAGACATGGACCACCAGAACCTGATCGCGATCGACATCCACACCCACGCAGAAGTCAGCTGCTGGAACCCGTTCGACAACTACGGCGAGGAGTACGACCGCGCGGCCGACAAGTACTTCGGCTCCAGCGGGCGGCCCACCATCGCGGAGAGCGTGGCGTACTACCGTGAAAGAAAGATCGGCCTGGTGATGTTCATGGTCGACGCCGAATCGAACATGGGCCGCAGGCGCATCCCGAACGAGGAGATCGCCGAGGCCGCGAAGAACAACAGCGACATCATGATCGCCTTCGGCAGCGTCGATCCGCACAAGGGAAAGATGGGCGCTCGCGAGGCGCGCAGGCTCATCGAGGAGCACGGCGTGAAGGGCTTCAAGTTCCATCCCACGGTGCAGGGCTACCACCCCTACGACCGCATGGCCTGGCCCATCTACGAGGTCATCGCCGAGTACGGCCTGCCGGCCATCTTCCACACCGGCCACAGCGGCATCGGCTCGGGCATGCGCTGCGGCGGCGGGCTGCGGCTAGAGTACAGCAACCCGATGCATCTGGACGACGTGGCCATCGACTTCCCCGACATGCAGATCGTCATGGCGCACCCCAGCTTTCCCTGGCAGGACGAGGCGCTGAGCGTGGCCACGCACAAGCCCAACGTCTGGATCGACCTTTCGGGCTGGAGCCCCAAGTACTTTCCGAAGCAGCTGGTGCAATACGCCAACACGCTGCTAAAGGACCGAATCCTGTTCGGCAGCGACTACCCGCTGATCACGCCAGACCGCTGGATGCGCGATTTCGAGAACGCGGGCTTCAAGCCCGAGGTGATGCCCGGCATCCTCAAGGGGAACGCGGTCAGGCTGCTGAAGCTGCAGGGCTGACCCGCGCGGGGCGCTTCTTTCTAAGCGTCCGCCTTTTCTTCCCTTGCCGCGGCTTGCTGCTCGGCGTCGTCGCCGTCGAGCTGGCCCCAGTCGCGGCCCAGCCGCCGCTGGCGCTCCTCGCGCTCGCGCGCCATCTGCTCCTCGAACTGCTGGCGGCCGGCCTTGTTGGCGGCGATCAGCTTGGCGCGGTCCTTGTAGTGCGGGTAGATCTCGTTGCTGAGCTCGATATTCCGGCGGCGAAAGCGCATCGCCGATTCGCGCGCCTCGTGCGCCGGCCAGCCCAGCGCTTCCAGCGTCGAGCGGGCGCTGCGCAGCGAGGACTCGAACACCTCGCGCTCCACCTCCGTCACGCCGCGGTCGCGCAGCTGGAACAGGTGCGTCACGTTGCGTGCCCTGGCGATGATGCGGGCCTGCGGGAAGTTCTCCTTCACCAGGTCGACAATTTCCAGCGACTGCTCGATGTCGTCCACCGCCACCACGATCACCTTGGCCGTGCCCGCGCCCGCGGTGCGCAGCAGATCGAGCCGCGTCGCGTCGCCGTAGAACACGCGGAAGCCGAACTGCCGCAGGCCTTCGACGGTGTCGGCGTCGTGGTCGAGCACGGTCACGCGCAGGCCCTGCGACATCAGCATGCGACCGACGATCTGGCCGTAGCGGCCGAAGCCGCAGATCAGCACCTTGGCGTCCTGCTGCTCCGAAATCTCTTCGAGCTTGGTGCCCGTGTTGCGGCTGTAGCGCGGCAGCACGAACCGGTCGAGCAGCACCAGCAGCAGCGGCGACAGCAGCATCGACAGCGCCACCGCGCCGATCAGCAGCGTGAACACCGGCCGCTCCTGGTAGGCGATGCCCATGGCCTTGGCGAGCGAATAGATCACGACCAGCTTGATGGCCATGAAGCCGACCACCAGCATCGCCATGACCCACGGGCTCGCGATCAGCACGCCGAAGTTGATCGACATGCCCACCGCGATGAAGAAGAGGCCCAGCAGCAGGCCCTTGAAGGGCTCGATGTCGGTCTCGAGTTCGCGCCGGTATTCGCTCTCGGCCAGCAGCACGCCGGCGAGGAAGGCGCCCAGCGCCATCGACAGGCCCACCAGCTGCATCAGCGCCGCGATGGCCACCACCAGCAGCAAGGCGGCGGCGGTGAAGATCTCGGGCGTGTCGCTGCGCGCGATCCAGCGAAGGATGGGCCGCAGCAGCAGCCGGCCGCCGAGGATGATGCCGCCGATCACGCCGATGATCTTCGCGGCTTCCAGCGCACGCTCCAGCCCGGTGATCGACTGCTCGGCTGCCGTGGCGCCGGCCAGCAGCGGCAGCAGCGCCAGGATCGGAATGGCCGCCACGTCCTGGAACAGCAGGATCGAGAAGCCGGCCTGGCCGCTGGGCGTCTTCAGCAGGTTGCGTTCGCCGAACACCTGCAGCGCGATGGCGGTGGACGAGAGCGCCAGGCCCAGCGCGGCCACCAGCGCCACGCGCCAGCCGGCGCCCACGGCGCAGCCGACCGCGAACAGCACGGCGGCGCAGCTCAGCACCTGCGCCGTGCCCCAGCCGAAGATGGGGCGGCGCAGGTTCCACAGGCGCCTGGGCTCGAGCTCGAGTCCCACGAGGAAGAGCATCAGCACCACGCCGAACTCGGCGAAGTGCAGCACGTCCTCGACGCTGGAGACCAGCCCCAGCCCCCAGGGCCCGATGGCGATGCCGGCCACGAGGTAGCCGATGATGGAGCCCAGGCCCAGGGCCTTCGACAGCGGCACCACCAGCACGGCGGCGCTCAGGTAGATCAGGCTGTTGGTCAGCCAGGCGGGTGCGTGTTCCATGCTCAGGCCGCCTTTTCGCCGCTGCCAGTGGAGGCGATGGTGCTGGCCAGGCCATGGGCCATCGCCGCGCGGAATGCGTTGGAGACCACCTTGCCGACCTCGTCGTTCTCGGCCGGCCGGTCGCTCTCAGGGACGGGGCAGGCGATGCAGGCGTCGATTTCCTCGATCTCGGGCCAGTCGGGGTAGCTGCCCAGCCGCTGGGCGAAGGTGTCGACATGCGCCTTCACCGCCGCCTCGCTGGCGCTGCGCGCGCCATAGAAGATCATCGGCGGCAGGAAGCGCATGCCGCACAGCGCGGCGGTCTGCTCGTAGGGCGGCAGGAAGGCGTCGAAGAAATAGCGGTGGTAGTTCTGCGGGTGGTAGCTGGCCTCGGGGCTGCCGGTGGTGGCGACCAGCCAGAGGTCCTTGCCCTGCAGGGCGGTGCCGCCGGGGCCGTAGGCCCAGCCGTAGGCGAGCACGTCGTCGAGCCATAGCTTCTGCAGCGCGGGCATCGAGTACCACTGGATCGGGTGCACCAGCACCACCAGGCTGGCCCTGGCGAGCCGGGCCTGCTCGGCGTCGACGTCAATGGCGAAGTCGGGGTAGCTGCCGTAGAGGTCGTTCACGTCGACCCCCGGCACGCCGCGCGCGGCGGCGAGCATGCGGCGGTTGACGCGGGAGTCGCGCCAGTGGGGGTGGGCGGCCAGCACATAAATGCCGCCGGAGCCGCCCGCGGTGCTCTCGGCTGCGGTTCCCATGGATGTTGTTGTCGTCATCCCGCGAACATAGCTCAAGAGTGCGCCCGGGGGCGTTTCACCGGGCATAAACGCCCAGCGACTACCATTCGCGCTGTTGCCGTTCTGGAGGAGTGCTTTATGCCGGTGGTTCTGGTCGCCAATCCCAAGGGAGGCGTGGGCAAATCGACGATCGCGACGAATGTCGCGGGCTACTTCGCAAGCCGGGGCCACGCCGTGATGCTGGGCGACGTGGACCGCCAGCAGTCCTCCCGCCTGTGGCTGGGCCTGCGCCCGCCGGTGGCCCGGCCGATCTCCACCTGGGAAGCCACCGGCGAAAGCACCGTGGTGCGCCCGCCGCGCGGCACCACGCACGCGGTGCTCGACACGCCCGCCGGCCTGCACGGCTGGCGCTTCAAGGAGGTGCTGGCGCTGGCCGACCGGGTGATCGTGCCGCTGCAGCCCAGCATCTTCGACATCTACGCGACGCGCGACTTCCTCGACCGGCTKCTTGAAAGCCGCCGTGCCGAGAAGACGAGGATCGGCCTCGTCGGCATGCGGGTGAACGCCCGCACGCTGGCGGCCGACCGGCTCCACGAGTTCATCGCGGGGCTCGGCGTGCCGGTGATCGGCGAGTTGCGCGACACGCAGAACTACGTGCAGCTCGCCGCGCGCGGGCTCACGCTGTTCGACATCGCGCCCGGCCGCGTGCAGCGCGACCTGGAGCAGTGGCAGCCGATCTGCGAATGGCTCGACGCCTGAGCGGCGTTCCCGCCTGCTCCCGGTTTACCCTGAGCCCGGTTGTCGCGATGCCGACAGCCGCGCGGCGACCCCAGACGCCAGAATGCCCCGCATGACCAAGAAGACATTCCAGACCCTTCAGGATCTCGCCGCGTGCGTCGGCCAGGAAGTCGCCGTGAGCGACTGGATCGCCATCACGCAGGAGCAGGTCAACCAGTTCGCCGAGGCGACGGGCGACCACCAGTGGATCCACGTCGACATCGAGCGGGCCAAGGCCGGCCCCTTCGGCGGGCCGATCGCGCACGGCTTCCTCACGCTGTCGCTGCTGCCGCGCTTCTACGAGACGGCGCTGGACGTGGTCGAGTCGCGCATGGGCGTGAACTACGGCCTGAACAAGGTGCGCTTCATGTCGCCGGTGCCTGTGGGCAAGCGCCTGCGGGCGCGCATGAAGCTGCTGACGGCGGAGCCCATTGCCGACGATGGTTTCCAGATGACCTGGGAAACCACCATCGAGCTCGAAGGCGCTGCCAAGCCGGCCTGCGTGGCCGAGTCGGTGGTGCGCCGCTACCGCTGAAGCAGCCGCGCCCTTTTCCTTCTTTTTTCTTTCTTCTTACATCCGGCGGTCGGTCACTTCGCCGTAGGTGGCTGCGCCCTGGCGGGTGATGCTCAGTGCGCTGGCGCGCACGGCGTCGCGATCGGCTTCGCCGGTCCTGGCCTGCATCACGCCCGTGCCGCCATTGCCGATGCGAAGCGGCTGGCGCGCGTCGGCCTGGACCTGCGCGCGGGACAGCGTCGACTCGAAGGGGGTGGGCGGGAGCGGGTTCTGCTCTCCCTGGAATGCCTGCGCGCTGCCTGCGAAGGCGAGCGTTGCGAGGGCGGCGAGAGCGATCGGCTTGGCGTTCATGGCGGGACTCCTTGGTTCAGGGTGGATGGGGATGAATGCCGGAGCGGTTTGCGCCCGGCATGTCTTACATACGACGCGATTCGCCGAATGGATGTGTCCTGCCCCTGCTGCCGGAAGGGGCAGCCGCCTCAGCCGAAGCCGTTCTGCCGCCAGGCCTCGAACACCGTCACCGCCACCGCGTTCGAGAGATTCAGGCTGCGCTGGCCCTCGCGCATCGGCAGCCGCAGGCGCTGGGCCTCGGGGAAGCCGTCGCGCAGTGCGGACGGCAGGCCGCTGGTTTCCGAGCCGAACACCAGCCAGTCGCCGGGCTGGAAGCGTATCTCGTGCACCGGGCGCGAGCCGCGCGTGGTGAGCGCGAACATGCGGTCGGCGGCGGGCTGCTCGGCGGCGAGCAGGGCCTGCCAGTCGACGTGGCGCCTGACTTCCGCGTACTCGTGGTAGTCGAGGCCGGCACGGCGCAGCAGGCGGTCGTCCATCGAGAAACCCAGCGGTTCCACGAGGTGCAGCTTGCAGCCGGTGTTGGCTGCGAGCCGGATCACGTTGCCGGTGTTCGGCGGGATTTCGGGGTGGACCAGGACGATATTGAACATGCGGCGATTGTCGGCGGGCCGGCTCAGCGGGGCGGATCGGTCCGGGCCAGCACGATGCCGGTGACGTGGGCCGCGCCGGCCTCGCGCAGCACGCCGGCGGCGGCGAAGATCGATGCGCCGCTGGTCATCACGTCGTCCACAAGCACGATGCGCCGGCCGCGCAGTTCCTGGGCGCGCAGCGGTTCCACGGCGAAGGCGCCGCGCAGGTTGCGCAGCCGCTCGGCGCGCGACAGGCCGCTTTGGGCTGGCGTTTCGCGCGTGCGCAGGAGCAGGGTGGCGTCGGTCTTCGGCGGCGCCAGCCGGCGCGCCAGTTCGTGCGACTGGTTGAAGCCGCGTTCGCGCAACCGGCCGGGCGCCAGCGGCATCGGCAGCACGATGTCGCAGGCCTCCAGCGCAGGTTCCACCCAGGGCGCGCTACGCAACAGCATGGCGAAGGGGCCGGCCCAGCCGGCTTCGCCGCGAAACTTGAAGGCCGCGATGGCGTCCGGCCAGGGCCATGCGTAGGTGCAGGCGGCGAGGCAGGCATCCAGCGGCGGCGGGTTCTTCACGCACTCGCCGCAGCGGCTCACGCCATCGGGCACGGGCAGGGCGCAGCCGCCGCAGCGCGCGACGGGCGGGGCAAAGCGGGCCACGCAGGCGTCGCACACCGGGCGCGAGGGCCAGGCGCGGCACACCGCGCACTGGCTGGGCAGCCGCGCGAGCAGCGAGGCGAAGGGCGCGAAAGGGGAAAGAGGAGCGAAAGGCCACATGGCCCGGTGGCTGGACATCGGCTCAATATACTCACGGCCCCATGGCCACCGACCCCACAAGACGACCGCCGACCATCGATGCCACGGCGGCCGCCCGCTGGCGCCGGCTCGCGCCCGCCGACGGCGCTTCTCCCTGGCTGCACGAGGAAATCGGCCGCCGCATGGAAGACCGGCTGCAATGGATCAAGGCCCAGCCTCGCAGCTGGGCCGACTGGGCCCCGCTGCGCAGCGGCCTCGAGGCCCATGAACTCGTCGCCCGCCGCTACAAGGACGCGGCTTCCTACGTGATCGAACCCGAGCCCGCGCTCGCCGCGGCCACCGGCCAGGCGCTCGCCGCGCCGTGGTGGAGCGCGCGGCGCTGGCAGGCCGGCAAGGCGCGCTTCGAGGCGCCACCCGAGGGCGGCGTCGACCTGCTCTGGGCCAACATGTCGCTGCACATGGCGGCCGACCCCGAGGCGCTGATCTCGCACTGGCACAAGCTGGTGGCGACCGACGGCTTCCTCATGTTCTCCTGCCTCGGCCCCGACACCTTGCGCGAGCTGCGCGCGCTGCATGCCCGACTGGGCTGGCCGGCCGCGGGCCACGAGTACACCGACATGCACGACTGGGGCGACATGCTGGTCCACGCCGGCTTCGCCGAGCCGGTGATGGACATGGAGCGCATCGTGCTGACCTGGGCCACGCCCGAGGCGGCGCTCGCCGAACTGCGCACGCTCGGGCGCAACCTGCATCCGGCGCGCTTCCCGGCGCTGCGCGGCAGGGGCTGGCTCCAGTCGCTGAAGAAGGCGCTGCCCGAGCTCGCGCCGGCGGAAGGTGGCGACGGGCGCATCGCGCTGACCTTCGAGGTTGTCTACGGCCACGCGTTCAAGCCGGTGCCGCGCGTGTCGCTGTCGGCCGAGAGCGCGGTGTCGCTGCGCGAGATGCGATCGATGCTCCAGCGCGGTCGTCCGGGAGCCTGATCGGTCGCGTGGCCGATCGACGTTGGCGCGGCAGCGAGCGCGTGTGAAAACACGTGCCGAAAACGCATGTCGTACAGGGCGTTTCTTGCCTACTAGTAGTGACCCGTAGGCGTCCCACAGGGCACTCGGGCGCAGGTATCTACCCGCTACAATCCGCCGTTGCGTGAAACTCGCGGGTATTGTCCCGCGATCGAGGGGTGTCGGATCCTGTTTGTACGAGAGGGTTTGGCCACCGTCGACGCACCGATTTGCTGAACTCGCCCGTGTCGAATTCCGTGTTTCGATTTGCCACCGTTTCAGGCCAGAGCATCCACTGGTTCCTGAAGCGCAACTGCTCGGTGACGCCGAGCCAGCTGGGCTGGCTCTACGCCTCGCTGTGCGTGGTATCTCTCGGCATCGGCACCCTGTTCTGGCTGCACGGTGCGCCCATGGTGCTGCCTTTTGCCTGGCTCGAGCTGGCCGCTGTCGGATTTGCCTTCATGGTCTACGCAAGGCATGCGACGGATGGCGAGAAGATCGCATTGCAGGAAGGACGGCTCGTCGTGGAGCTCGAAAACGGCGGGCACTACGAGCGCACGGAATTTCTTCCGCACCAGGTGCGGATCGAACCCCAGGCCGGCGATCGCTCGCTGATCGAGGTCTCGGGGCAGGGTCGATCGGTCAGGGTGGGGCGCTATGTACGCCCGGAGTTGCGTGCCGCCTTGGCCCGCGAGATTCGAATGGCGTTACGCGGCGCCTGAGGGGGCTCGCGCAGTGCTGCACGGTTGGGTTTGTCGAAAAATTGAAGAAACGTGAACACGATGAAGAGCATTTGGCGCAATAAGTACAGGCCGGCGAATCTGTTGCTGGCGGCCGGCGCGGCTTTCAGCAGCGCGGCGCACGCAGTCAACGATCTGCCCGGCGGCCCTTCGGTGCGCCAGTTGAATCTTCCGGTCGGCGTGACCAAGATCGCGCAGGAGCAGCATCTGCTCCACACGATCATGATGATCCTGTGCACGGTCATCTTCGTCGGCGTGTTCGCGGTGA
Organism: Variovorax sp. CAN15; assembly: GCF_030462475.1. Taxonomy (GTDB): domain Bacteria; phylum Pseudomonadota; class Gammaproteobacteria; order Burkholderiales; family Burkholderiaceae_C; genus Variovorax. The sequence continues at coordinate 25,582 of NZ_JASMRZ010000047.1, read as the reverse complement.
TGTTCTATTCGATCTGGAAGCACCGCAAGTCGGTGGGCCACAAGGCCGCCAACTTCCACGAATCGGTCGTGGTCGAGGTCATCTGGACCATCGTGCCCTTCCTCATCGTCATCATCATGGCGCTGCCCGCCACCAAGGTGCTGGTGGCCCAGAAGGACACCACCAACGCCGACCTCACGATCAAGACCACGGGCTATCAGTGGAAGTGGGGCTACGACTACCTGAACGGCGAAGGCGAGGGCCTGGCCTTCATCTCGACGCTCGACAGCTCGCAGCGCGCCATGTCCGACGCCGGCGCCAAGGGCCAGATGCCCGACGACTACCTGCTCAAGGTCGACAACCCACTGGTGGTGCCGGTCAACAAGAAGGTCCGCATCATCACCACCGCGAACGACGTGATCCACGCCTTCGCCGTGCCGCAGCTGGGCCTCAAGCAGGACGCCATTCCCGGCTTCGTGCGCGACACCTGGTTCCGCGCCGAAACCGTGGGCGACTACTATGGCCAGTGCCAGGAGCTGTGCGGCAAGGAGCACGCCTACATGCCCATCCACGTGAAGGTGGTTTCGGCCGCCGACTACACCGCCTGGGTGGCCAACCAGCGCAAGATCGCCGCCGCCAAGCTCGACGACCCGACCAAGGTCTGGACCCTGCCCGACATGCTGGTTCGCGGCGAGAAGGTCTATGCCGCCAACTGCGCCGCCTGCCATCAGGCCAACGGCAAGGGTGCAGGCCCGATCAAGGCGCTCGACGGCGACCCGAAGGTGCTCGACGCCGACCACACGGTGCAGCTGCACGTGCTGCTCAACGGCCAGAACAACGGCGCCATGCCGTCCTGGAAGCAGCTGAGCGACACCGACCTCGCGGCCGTGGCCACCTACACCAAGAACAGCTGGTCGAACAAGACGGGCCAGCTGGTGCAGCCGGCCGAAGTCCAGGCCCTGCGCGGCAAGTGACCGGGCAGCGCCCCGCGACGAAGAAATTGCAAGGAACAACGACATGAGCGCAGTCCTCGACCCCCACGGTCACGCAGCCCACGGCGATCACGCACACGATGATCATCACGACCACCACGCGCCCACCGGCTGGCGCCGCTGGGTGTTCGCGACCAACCACAAGGACATCGGCACGCTCTACCTGCTCTTCAGCTTCACGATGCTGATGGTGGGCGGGGTGCTCGCGCTGCTGATCCGCGCCGAGCTGTTCCAGCCCGGGCTGCAGCTGGTGAACCCCGAACTCTTCAACCAGTTCACGACCATGCACGGCCTGATCATGGTGTTCGGCGCGATCATGCCGGCCTTCGTGGGCTTCGCGAACTGGATGATCCCGCTGCAGGTGGGCGCCTCCGACATGGCGTTCGCGCGCATGAACAACTTCAGCTTCTGGCTGCTGATCCCGGCGGCGCTGATGCTGGTGGGCTCGTTCTTCATGCCCGGCGGCGCACCCGCCGCGGGCTGGACGCTGTACGCGCCGCTCACGCTGCAGATGGGTCCCTCGATGGACGCCGGCATCTTCGCGATGCACATCATGGGCGCCTCGTCGATCATGGGCTCGATCAACATCATCGTGACCATCCTCAACATGCGCGCTCCCGGCATGACGCTGATGAAGATGCCGATGTTCTGCTGGACCTGGCTCATCACCGCGTACCTGCTGATCGCCGTGATGCCCGTGCTCGCGGGCGCCATCACCATGACGCTGACCGACCGCCACTTCGGCACCAGCTTCTTCAACCCCGCCGGCGGCGGCGACCCGGTGATGTACCAGCACATCTTCTGGTTCTTCGGCCACCCCGAGGTCTACATCATGATCCTGCCGGCCTTCGGCATCATCAGCCAGGTGGTGCCGGCCTTCGCCCGCAAGAAGCTCTTCGGCTACGCCTCGATGGTGTATGCCACCTCGTCGATCGCCATCCTGTCGTTCATCGTGTGGGCGCACCACATGTTCACGACCGGCATGCCGCTGACCGGCCAGCTGTTCTTCATGTACGCGACCATGCTGATCGCGGTGCCCACGGCCGTGAAGATCTTCAACTGGATCGCCACCATGTGGCAGGGCTCGATGACCTTCGAGACGCCGATGCTGTTCGCGGTGGGCTTCATCTTCGTGTTCACCATGGGCGGCTTCACCGGCCTGATCCTGGCGGTTGCGCCCATCGATACGCAGCTGCAGGATACGTATTACGTGGTGGCCCACTTCCACTACGTGCTGGTGGCCGGTTCGCTGTTCGCCATGTTCTCGGGCTTCTACTACTGGGCGCCCAAGTGGACCGGCGTGATGTACAACGAGACGCGCGGCAAGGTGCACTTCTGGTGGTCGCTGATCTCTTTCAACGTGACCTTCTTCCCGATGCACTTCCTGGGCCTGGCCGGCATGCCGCGACGCTATGCCGACTACCCGATGCAGTTCGCGGACTTCAACGCCGTGGCTTCGGTCGGTGCGTTCTTCTTCGGTTTCGCGCAGGTCTATTTCTTCCTCTTCATCGTGCTGCCCACCATGCGCGGCAAGGGCGAAAAGGCCGCGCAGAAGCCATGGGAAGCCGCCGAAGGCCTCGAGTGGGAAGTGCCTTCGCCAGCGCCGTTCCACACCTTCGAGAACCCGCCCAAGCTCGACGCGACCGCCACCAAGGTGATCGGTTGAACCGGCTGGTCCGCGTAGCACGATGACGCCCGAACAGAAAAGGAACAACCGCCGCATGGGGCTCACGCTGGCCTCCATCGCCGTGGTGTTCTTCGTCGGCTTCATCGTCCGCATGGTCTGGTTCAGCGGCCGCTGAGCGCTCCAGTCGGTCACGCAAGCAGTCATCATCGAACGGGAGCACAGCGCATGAGCCTCGGTCCTCGCATCCGCCGCGCCAACGTCCGCATGGTCGGCAAGCTCGCCGTGGTGGCCTGCGGCATGTTCGCCTTCGGCTACGCGCTGGTGCCGATGTACCGCGCGATCTGCGAGATAACCGGCATCAACATCCTCGCGCTCTCCGAGCTCGAAGTGCCGGGCGGCGCGAGCGGCGGCAAGAACGTGCGCGTGCCAGACAACACGCAGGTCGACAAGAGCCGCACCATCACGGTCGAGTTCGATTCGAACGTGCGCGGCGGCCTGTGGGACTTCAAGCCCGCGGAGCGGACCATCCAGGTGCACCCGGGCGAGCTCAACACAGTGATGTACGAGTTCCAGAACGTGCAGAACCGCCGCATGGCCGCGCAGGCCATTCCGAGCTACGCGCCGCAGCAGGCCGCACCGTACTTCAACAAGCTCGAGTGCTTCTGCTTCAATCAGTACACGCTCGATCCGGGCGAGAAGAAGCAGTGGCCGGTCGCGTTCGTGATCGACCCGAAGATTTCCAAGGACGTGAAGACCATCACGCTGTCGTACACCTTCTTCGAGGTGGGCGGCAAGACGCCCGCGGCCCCGGTGGCCGCCGTTTCCGGCACCGCGAATGAGCCGCGCTCGTGACCGATCCCTCCAACAGGCCGAAGGCTTCGCTGTGGGACACGGTGAAGGCGGTGGGTTGGTCGTTCTTCGGGGTGCGCAAGAACGGCGCCTACCAGGAAGACCTGCGCAAGCTGAATCCGCTGCACATCATCGCGGTGGCGTTCGTTGCGGTGGTTGTCTTCGTGGTCGCTCTGGTGCTGGTGGTGCGTCATGTGGTCGCGTCGGCCGGGGCCTGACGGAAGACAAGCCTTCCGCAACAAGCAGAATCCATTGAATCGAGAGAAGAAAGAAAGCCAGGAGCTGAAATGAGTTCAACGACCCACGGAACCACGCCCTACTACTTCGTGCCCGGACCTTCGTCCTATCCGGTTTCGGCCGCGATCGGCCTGTTCTTCGTGATCCTGGGTGCCGCTCAATGGATCAATGGGCACGAGTGGGGCGCATGGTCGCTGCTGGCCGGCATGGTGATCTGGCTCGGCACGCTGTTCGTGTGGTTCCGTGCCGCCATCGGAGAGAGCGAGAGCGGCCAGTACGGCCACAAGGTGGATCTCTCGTTCCGCTGGAGCATGAGCTGGTTCATCTTCTCCGAGGTGATGTTCTTCGGTGCGTTCTTCACCGCGCTGTGGTGGGCCCGCACCCATGCCCTGCCGACGCTCGGCAGCCTGGACAACGCGCTGCTGTGGCCCGACTTCAAGGCCGTGTGGCCCAGCGTCGCCGCTGGTGCCACCGGCTCGCCGGCCGGCATCGTCGAGCCCTTCCAGACCGTCGGCCCATTCTGGCTGCCCACGATCAATACCGCGCTGCTGCTGAGCTCGGGCGTCACGCTCACCATCGCTCACCATGCGCTGCGTGCCGGCCATCGCGCCCAGACCATCCGCTTCATGTGGCTCACCGTGCTGCTGGGCGTGATCTTCCTGGGCGTGCAGGGCTACGAGTACCACCACCTGTACACCGAACTGAACCTCAAGCTCAGCTCGGGCACCTATGGTTCGACATTCTTCATGTTGACCGGCTTCCACGGCCTGCACGTGTTCATCGGCATGCTGATGCTGCTGTTCATCACGCTGCGCCTGCGCAAGGGCCACTTCACGCCGGAGCGCCATTTCGGCTTCGAAGGCGCAGCCTGGTACTGGCACTTCGTGGACGTGGTCTGGCTCGGCCTCTACCTGCTGGTTTATTGGCTTTGAGCGAGGAGCCCAGGGTCCGTCACGCATACTGCGCCCCGCGACAAGGTTTCGCGAGGGTGTTTCATTGGTGACAGACCCCGGCGGCATTCCACAAAAAAGGCGCCGCAAGGCGCCTTTTTCTTGGTTCTCCTGGTATGAACACCATCTACTTGCCAAGCGGGAGCCCGGTTGGCTGGATGTATCCGAACTTCCAGGCGAGCAGCATGCAGAGGAACAAAAACACCGAGAGGCCGATCCGAACGGTGAGTGCGCGCGCCATGCCGCCGCTCTTGGCGCGCCCGTTGCGCCCGTCCTTCAGCATGAAGTACAGGGCAAACGCGAGGCTCGCGAAGATGCCCACGAACACCAGGGCGACGAAGTATTTCATGACCTGCATTATCGGCCTCACGCCCCGTCCCCTCCAGTGAATCCCGTACCCCTGTATTCCGAAGAACGCCCCCGCCGGGGCCGCTTCCTGGTGATGACCATTGCCGCCGCGATGACCGTGTCGGCGACCATTTCGCTAGGCCGCTGGCAGCTCTCGCGCGCCGCGCAGAAGGAAGCGCTGCAAGCCAGCATCGACGCCGAGAGGCAGAAGCCGCCGCTGACGCAGGCCGAGTTCCTCGCCCTCGGCAAGGCCTCCGACGCGCTGCATCGCGCAGTACGGCTGCGCGGCCTCTGGCTGACGCCGCAGACGGTGTACCTCGACAACCGGCAGATGCACGGCACGCCCGGCTTCTATGTGCTGACGCCCTTCGCCCTCGAGGGCACGGAGCAGACGGTGATGGTGCAGCGCGGCTGGATCCAGCGCAATTTCGTCGACCGCACGAAGCTGGGCGCGGTTGAGACGCCGGCCGGGATCGTCGAAGTCACGGGCCTGATCGAGCCGCCGCCGAGCCACCTGCTGGAGCTGGGCTCCTCCGCGACGGCGCCCGCGCCCGTTGCCTCTTCGCCTGCAGCAGGGGCTTCCGAGCCCGCCGCAGCTGTGGCACCGGTCGCCCAAGGGTATTCGCCCATCCGGCAGAATCTCGACCTCGAGGCCTTCCGTGCCGAAACCAGGCTGCCCCTGCGCACCGACGTGTCGCTGCAACAGGGCGGGCCGGCTTCCGAGGGCCTGCAGCGCGACTGGCCGGCCCCGGCGCTGGGCCTCGAGAGGCACTACGGTTACGCATTCCAGTGGTTCGGCCTGTCGGCCCTCGTCGTCATCCTCTATGTCTGGTTCCAATTCATCACGCCCCTCCGCCGCTCAAGGCGCCGCGCACGCGATGGCCGCTTCTGACGAGCCGCTGGGCCTGACGGTGCATTCGATGCCGTCGCCCAACCAGGCGCTCGACGGCGCGGAGGGCCGGCGCACGGCCGTCGGGCGCTGGAAGATGATCGCGGTGATGCTGATGTGCGCGTCGCCGGTCATCGCCTCGTACTTCACCTACTACGTGATCCGGCCCGAGGGGCGCAGCGTCTACGGCGAGCTGATCGATCCGCAGCGCGAACTGCCGAAGATCGTTGCCACCGATCGCGGCGGCGCGCCCGTCGAGCTGAGCACGCTCAAGGGGCAGTGGCTGCTGGTGTCGGTGGCCGATGCCGCATGCGACACGCTGTGCGAGCAGCAGCTCTACCTGGCGCGGCAACTGCGCGAAAGCCTTGGCCGCGAAAAGGACCGCATGGACCGCGTCTGGCTCGTGAGCGACGCCGCTCCCGTGCCCGAGCGTTTGAACAACGGCCTGCATGGCGCGACCGTGCTGCGCGTGCCGGCCGAGCAACTGGCGAAGTGGCTCGCGCCCGCGCAGGGCCATTCGCTGGCCGAGCACCTGTACGTGGTCGACCCCATGGGCAACTTGATGATGCGCTTCCCCGCCCGCATGGACGCCGCCGGCGCGAGCCGCGCCAAGCGCGACCTCGACCGCCTGCTGCGCGCCTCGGCCTCGTGGGACGAGCCGGGCCGCTGAGAAGACACGACAGGCACGCCGCAACATGGACACCACCAGCTCGCTCTACGATCTGACGCCCATCGCCTGGCTCATGGCGGCCGGCGTGCTGATCGCGCTCGGCCCGCTGGTGTGGGTGTGGCGGCGCAACGCGGGCGCCGGCCCGGCGCGGCGGCTGCATGCGCTCACCGTGCTCACGCTGTTCCTCACCTTCGACCTCACGCTGTTCGGCGCCTTCACGCGGCTCACCGATTCGGGCCTGGGCTGCCCTGACTGGCCGGGCTGCTACGGCAACGCCAGCCCCCACGGCGCGCGCCACGAGATCGCGATGGCGCAGTCCGCGCAGCCGACCGGCCCGGTCACGCACAGCAAGGCGTGGGTCGAGATGGTCCATCGCTATCTGGCTACCGGCGTCGGCGTGCTGATCCTCACGCTTGCTGGCGCCACCTGGATCGTGCGTCGGCGCCAGAGCCGCATCCCGCCGGAGAAGGGCGCGGAGCACCACGCCACGCTGAGCGCGTGGTGGCCGGCTTTCACGCTGGTCTGGGTGTGCCTGCAAGGGGCCTTCGGCGCGCTCACGGTGACCTGGAAGCTGTTCCCCGCGATCGTCACGCTGCACCTGCTTGGCGCCGTGGTGCTGCTGGCGTTGCTGTGCATCCAGGCAGTGCACTACCGGCAGGCCGCCGCCGACCGGCTGCCCATTCCTGTGTCGCCCGCGCTGCGCAACGGCCTTATCGCGACCACGGTGCTGCTCGTGCTGCAGATCGCGCTGGGCGGATGGGTCAGCACCAACTATGCGGTGCTGGCCTGCACGCAGTTCCCGACCTGCCAGGACAGCTGGTGGCCGCCGATGAATTTTGCGCAGGGCTTCGAGATCTGGCGCCATCTGGGCGTGACCGGTGAGGGCCAGCCGCTCGATTTCTCCGCGCTCACCGCCATCCACTATGCGCACCGGCTGATGGCCTACGCGGTGTTCGTCGCGCTCGGCGTGCTGGCCTGGCGCATGCGCCGCGTCGACACGCTGCGCCCGCAGGCGCGATGGCTCGCGGGCCTCGCGCTGCTGCAACTGGCCACCGGCCTGGGCAATGTGCTGCTGGGCTGGCCGCTGGCCGCAGCCGTGCTCCATACCGGCGGCGCTGCGGCGCTAGCCGTGGTGCTCACCTGGGCGCTGTGCGAGAGCCGGCGCGCTCCGGCGGCGCGGATCGCCCATGCCAGTGAAAATACGGCCGGTCGCAACAACAACAGTCAAAGGAAGGCCGCCGCGTGAGCACCCCGATTTCCGTTCAGCAAACCGCCAGCGCCAACGTGCTGCGCCAGTACTACGCGCTGACCAAGCCGCGCGTGGTGCAGCTGATCGTGTTCTGCGCGCTGATCGGCATGGTGCTGGCCGTTCCCGGGCTGCCGTCGTGGGCCGAGGTGAAGCGCGCGGTGGTTGCCTGCATCGGCATCTGGCTGGTGGCCGGCGCGGCCGCGGCGTTCAACTGCCTGGTCGAGAAGGGCATCGACGCGAAGATGAAGCGCACCGCCTGGCGCCCCACGGCGCGCGGCGAACTCAGCGACCGGCAGGCACTGGTCTTTTCGGCGCTGCTGTGCGTGGCGGGCTCCGCGCTGCTGTGGTTCATGGTCAACCCGCTCACCATGTGGCTGACCTTCGCCACCTTCGTCGGCTATGCGGTGGTCTACACCGTGATCCTCAAGCCGCTCACGCCGCAGAACATCGTGATCGGCGGCGCCTCGGGCGCGATGCCGCCGGTGCTGGGCTGGGCCGCGATGACGGGCAGCCTCGATCCGGGCGCGTGGATTCTCTTTCTCATCATCTTCCTGTGGACGCCGCCGCACTTCTGGGCGCTGGCGCTCTACCGCGTGGAGGACTACCGCAAGGCCGGCCTTCCGATGCTGCCCGTGACGCACGGCAACGAGTTCACGCGGCTGCAGGTGCTGCTCTACACCTTCATTCTTTTCGCGGCCTGCCTGATGCCCTTCATTCACGGCATGAGCGGCTGGCTTTACCTGGCGGTGGCGGTCGCGGTGAGCATCGGCTTCACCGGCTACGCCTTCGCGCTGTGGCGCAACTACTCCGACGCGCTGGCGCGCAAGACCTTCCGCTTCTCGCTGATCCACCTGAGCGTGCTGTTCCTGGCGCTGCTCGTGGATCACTACATCCAGTGAGCACCAAGTTTCAATGAACAAGCGCAACGCTCTTCGACTGATGGCCGCCGGCGCCGGCTGGGTGGGCGTCAGCGCCGCGCTCGGCCTGGGTCTCTCGGCGTGCAGCGAAACCAGGCACAGCTTCAACGCCGTCGACATCACCGGCGCAGACTACGCCAAGGACTTCTCACTGAAGGATGCCGACGGCAAGGTCCGCACCCTGGCCGACTTCAAGGGCAAGCTGGTCGTGCTGTTCTTCGGCTACGCGCAGTGCCCCGACGTCTGTCCCACCACCATGACCGAGATGGCGCAGGTCAAGCAGCAGCTCGGCAAGGACGGCGACAAGCTGCAGGTGCTGTTCATCACGGTCGACCCCGCGCGCGACACGCCCGAGGTGCTGAAGGCCTACATGGGCGCGTTCGACCCGAGCTTCGTCGCGCTGATCCCCACGGCCGACGAGCTGGCCGCAGTGGCGAAGGACTACAAGGTCTACTACAAGAAGGTCGACGGCAAGACGCCGACCAGCTACTCGATGGACCATTCGGCCGCCAGTTACGTCTACGACACGCAAGGCCGGCTGCGGCTCTACGCGCGCTATGGCGCGGGCGTGGCGCCGATGGTGGCCGACCTGAAGACGCTGCTGGCTTCCTGAGAAGCGCCGACATCCGATGGCCGTCACCGATCCGCTCGGGCACCTGAAGGGACGCAAGGGCGCCTTCCGCATCGCGCTCATCCCGCCCGAGGTACTCGATGCCCTCAACGACGGGCTGATCGAAACCGTCAACCTCAACGAATTCCTCGCGCTCGAACTGCCCCGGCTCGCGCGCAGCGTGGCAGGGCATATCGGGCTCGACGCCGAGAGCGAACGGCTGGCTGACACCATCGCGATGTTGAGTGCCTTCAAGCCGATGCAGCGGCATGGGCATATCTCGCGCGCGCTCTACGACCTGGCCGCGCTGCACGACAAGCGCGATGCCGTCGCGCACCGGCTGGCCACGCATGCGAGTGACGTGGCACGTTGCTGGGCGGCGCAGTGGATCACGCTCTCGGGCCTGCCGCTGGCGGCGCAGCTGGAGTCGGTGCGCCGCTTCGCCGCCGACCCGCACTTCGGCGTGCGCGAGATCGCGTGGATGGCGGTGCGCGATGCGGTGAACGCATCGCTCGACGAAGCGCTCGAGCTGCTGCAGCCCTGGGTGTTCGATGCCGATCCCAACATCCGCCGCTTTGCCAGCGAGCTCACGCGGCCGCGCGGTGTGTGGTGTGCGCAGATCGAAGCGCTCAAGGCCGAGCCCTGGCGCGCGCTGGCGTTGATCGAACCGCTGCGCGCCGATACCAGCCGCTATGTGCAGAACTCGGTGGCGAACTGGCTCAACGACGCGAGCAAGAGCCAGCCCGAGTGGGTCGACAAGCTCTGCGCGCGGTGGCTGGCGGAGTCGGATGCCGCCGAAACCCGCTACATCGCGAAGCGGGCGCTGCGGACGCTCTCGAAATGAAAAAGCCCGGCAGTGCCGGGCCTTGTTCGTGATGGGCAGGGGGCTTACGCGTATTCCGCAAGCGCCTTCTTCATCTTCTTCATGGCCGCCACCTCGATCTGGCGGATACGCTCGGCGCTCACGCCGTACACGGCAGCCAGGTCGTGCAGCGTCATGCCGCCCGAACCGTCGTCGTTGACCTTGAGCCAGCGCTCTTCCACGATGCGGCGGCTGCGGTCGTCCAGCGCTTCGAGGGCGGTCGCGATGCCGTCGCTCGAGAGGCGATCGCGCTGCTGCGATTCAAGCAGGGCGGTGGGTTCCTGCGAGGCGTCGGCCAGGTAGGCGATCGGGCCGAAGCCTTCTTCGCCGTCGTCGGTCGGGCCCGGGTCGAGCATCACGTCACCGCCCGAAAGGCGGGTTTCCATCTCGAGCACTTCCTCGGGCTTCACGTTCAGGCGGGTTGCCATCTGCGAGACCTCGTCGGGGCTCAGGGTGTCGCGGTGCGTGCCGGTGTCGGCAATGGCCGAGTCGGCCTTGAAGCCCTGCTTCATCGAGCGCAGGTTGAAAAACAGCTTGCGCTGGGCCTTGGTCGTCGCGACCTTGACCATGCGCCAGTTCTTCAGGATGTACTCGTGGATCTCGGCCTTGATCCAGTGCATCGCGTAGCTCACAAGCCGAACGCCCTGGTCGGGGTCGAAGCGCTTCACGGCCTTCATGAGACCGACGTTGCCTTCCTGGATCAGGTCGCCGTGCGGCAGGCCGTAGCCCAGGTACTGGCGGGAAATGGACACCACGAGGCGCAGGTGCGACAGCACGAGTGCGCCTGCGGCTTCAAGGTCGTTGTGGTCGCGCAGCTTGCGTGCGTAGCCTTGCTCTTCTTCGAGCGTGAGCATGGGCAGGCGGTTGGCGGCCGAAATGTAGGCGTCCAGGTTGCCCAGCGGGGGAACCATCGACCAAGGGTTGGCGACGGCCAGCTGGTTGGCAGAGACTCCAGACAGCGTTGTCATCAGGGGAAACTCCTTTGTATTGGCCATATTAGCACTCGATTAGAGGGAGTGCTAATCCAAGGGTTCCCTTGAATTCCTATCGCCAGAATAGTCAAAGCCTACCAGCCGATTCCCAGCCTTAGGAAGAGCTTGGACAAGACGAAAAGGGGACCGACCCAGAGATATTGAATGTCTTCGAAGAACGACGGCTTCTTGCCTTCGATCTTGTGGCCCACGAACTGGAAGATCCAGGCCACTACAAAGATAGCGGCGGAAACCGGCAATACAAGTTCCCCCAGCGCATGCACCACCACGAGGGCCAAGGCGGTCAGTGCCACCATGGCCAGCAGGAAAGCCGGCGAGCGCAGCAACGCGTAGTAGACGAGGCTGGCGGCCACGAAGCCGTAGGCCACCCAGGGATGGATCGAAAACAGCAGCCCGACGATGCTCAGCATGATGGCCGGGATGGCCACGAAGTGGATCAGCTCGTTGGTCGGGTTGCGGTGGCTCTCCTCGTAATGGGCGAGCAGGCGGTCGACCTTGCGATCGCTGGCTTCGAGGGGGGCTGCGGCGGTGTGCGTCATGGCGAGTCTCCGTGGGCGCCGTGCGGTGCGGCGGGACTTTCCATGGTGCCCACAGAGAAGCCCGATGGCAAGTGCGCATGCCATGTGAAAATGCTATCAAATAAGTAGCATAAAGCACTACAGCCACGCCACTCGTCCTGACTTTTGGCACTGTCTCCAGAAGGTTGCACGGCTAAGATCGGCTGGTGCCTTCCTTCGACTCTCCCCCCGCATCCCGATCGCCGGCCGCGGAGTCCGGTACGGCCGCCCGCACGCCTCGGGCGATCCTGGTCGTGGACGACCACGACCTGTTGCGCCTGGGCGTCTGCGCCCTGGTGCAGGCCCAGGCCAGTCCCTCCGACGCGCGCATCGAAGTCTTCGAGGCCAGCAACGTCGCCGAGGCGCTTCGGCTCTACGAAGCCCACCAGTCTTCCATCGGCCTGGTGCTGCTCGACCTGGCGCTTCCGGACACCCACGGACTGAGCGGCCTGGCCGAGTTCCGCATGCGCTTTCCCGAGGCACGGATCGTGGTGCTCTCGGGCACAGGCAACAGTACGCTGGCGCAGGGCGTGCTCGCGCTGGGCGCCGCCGCCTTCCTGCCGAAGTCGGCCGACCTGAAGGAGGTCGTGAGCTTCATCCGCGCCTGCGGCCTGCTCGACGGCGGCCCCGACGCCACGCAACAGCAGCAGCAACCGGCGGCGGCCCCGGCCTTGCCCGGCAAGGCCCTCAGCGGCTACGCCGAGTTCGCCCATGCCAGCGCCTGGCAGGAGCTCACGCCACGGCAGATGCAGGTGCTGCAGTGGGTGCTCGAAGGCAAGGCCAACAAGGAAATCGCCCAGCTCGCGAACCTGAGCGAAGGCACGGTGAAGAACCATGTCTCGACCATCCTGCTGCTCTTCGGCATGCGCTCGCGTGCCCAGCTGATCAGCACTCTGCATTGAGCGTGCCGCCCGCCACGCCGAACGCCCCGACCGCCGACCATGCGCTCGGCCAGCGGGTGCTGCGCGAGCACGTCGCCTCGGTCTACAGCACCTACAGCGCCTCGACGCTCACGCACATGGCCTTCGTGGTCGTGTTCGGCGCCATCATCTATTCGCAGCTGAGGGACCCGAGCCTGCTGTTCTGGCTCGCCGGCCTGCTGATGGCGGACATCTATGTCTTCTTCACGCCGCGCTGGACCCCGTCGCGGCCTGTGCGCGAGAGCGCCTACTGGGCGCGCAAGATCTCGCGCGTGGTCACGCTGGTGAGCATGGTCACGGCGGTGGTGCCCTGGCTCATCGTGCCGCACAACAACCTGCCGATGACCTCGCTGCTGATGGCGGTGATCGTCGGCAGCTGCGCGCGGGCGGCGCAGTCGCTGTGGCCGCTGAAGCCGGCGCTCTTCGGCTACACCATGCCGATGTCGCTGGGCATGATCACGGCGCTGGCCTGGCAGGGCGACGGGCTGCACCTGTTCCTTGCGGCGGCCGGCGCGGCCTACCTGCTGCTGACACTCCATGCCGGCATCGGCCAGCACAAGCTGCTGACCGAGTCGCTGATGCTGCGCTTCGAGAACGAGGCGCTGGCCGCGCGGCTTGGCGAGCAGATCGCCGCCACCGAGCGCGCGAGCGAGGAGAAAACGCGCTTCCTCGGCACCGCCAGCCACGACCTGCGCCAGCCGCTGCACGCCATCGCGCTCTTCGGCGCCGCTCTGGAGAACGAACTGCGCGACCGCCCCGAAGGCCGCAACGCCGAGCGCCTGATGCGTGCGGTGAACGCGCTGGGCGCCTCGCTCGACACCATGCTCGACGTCTCGCGCCTGGACGCAGGCGTGATCACGCCCACGCCTCAGCCGGTGCAGCTCGATGCGCTGTTCCTGCCGCTCAACCACACCTTCTCGGCACGCGCCGAGCAGAAGGAGCTTCAATTGCGCGTGCGTGCCAGCGGCCTGTGGGTGCACAGCGATCCGCAGCTGCTGCACCGCATGCTGTCGAACCTGATGGACAACGCGCTCAAGTACACGATGCGCGGCGGCGTGACCGTCACGGCGCGAGAGCGCGGAGAGTCGGTGTGGATCGAGGTTCGCGACACCGGCATCGGCATCGCGCCCGAGCAGTCGGGGCGGATCTTCGAGGAGTTCTACCAGATCAACAATCCGGGCCGCGACCGCTCGCGGGGGCTGGGCATCGGGCTGTCGATCGTGCAGCGCCTGTCGCGGCTGCTGGGGCATCCGGTGCAGATGCATTCGCGTCCGGGGCGGGGCACGCATTTCCGGGTGGTGGTGCCCGTCGCGGGCGCCCCCGAGCGGGCGCCCGCCGGGCTGCTGCCGGCTTCCTTGGCCGGAGGGAGCGCGGCCGATGAGCGCAGGGTGCCGATGCTGGCACTGCCCGGCCGGGTGCTGCTGCTCGACGACGAACTGGAGATCCGCGAGGCCATGATGGGCCTGCTGCGCTCCCACTCCATCGAAGCCCATGCCGTGGCGAACGAGGCTGCCGCCCATGCGGCCCTGCGCCACGCCGCGCGCGAAGGCCGGCCCTTCGACCTGCTGATGTGCGACTACCGCCTGGCCGACGGCGTCGACGGGCTCGATGCCGGCCTGCGCCTGAGCCAGGTCGACGGCGCGGCAATGCCGCTGCTGCTCATCACCGGCGAAACCTCGCCGGACCGGCTGCAGCGGGTGCGCGAGTCGCAGGTGCCCGTGCTCTTCAAGCCGGTGGCGGCCGACCAGCTGCTGCAGGCGATGGCCGAGCTCACGGGCGCGAGATAGCTGGCACCGGCCTCCGTCAGCCAGCAATTGAATTCGTTTTTATTATTTTTGGCGGCAGAAGCGATGTGTAGGCGTCGTCTTCTGCGCACCCCATGACTTTCGGCACTGGCGGACATCTGCGCCGTGACCTATCTTCACTGCATCGCGTTTCCGCGACAGGAGTAGGTAGGGGAGAGAGAGAAAAAGTGATCGGCCCCGGCGCAAGCCGGGGCCGCTTTTTTCTTGTCGGCCCGGTTTATCCGAGCAGCGCCTGCGCGAACTCGCGGGCGTTGAAGGTTTCCAGGTCTTCCAGCTTCTCGCCCACGCCGATGAAGTAGACCGGAATCGGCCTTTCACGCGCGATGGCGCACAGCACGCCGCCCTTGGCCGTGCCGTCGAGCTTGGTCACGATCAGGCCCGTAAGGCCCAGCGTCTCGTCGAAGGCCTTGACCTGCGCCAGCGCGTTCTGGCCGGTGTTGCCGTCGATCACCAGCAGCACTTCGTGCGGCGCGGTGCCGTCGGCCTTGGTGACGACGCGCTTGATCTTCTTGAGCTCGTCCATCAGGTGCAGCTGCGTCGGCAGGCGGCCCGCCGTGTCGACCAGCACCACGTCCTTGCCGCGCGCCTTGCCGGCGTTCACCGCGTCGAAGCTGACGGCCGACGGATCGCCGCCTTCCTGGCTCACGATCTCGACGGTGTTGCGGTCGGCCCAGACCAGCAGCTGCTCGCGCGCGGCCGCCCGGAAGGTGTCGGCCGCCGCCAGCAGCACCGAGGCGCCTTCGTCGGCCAGGTGCTTGGTGAGCTTGCCGATGGAGGTGGTCTTGCCCGCGCCGTTGACGCCGGCCACCATGATCACGGTGGGCGTGAACTGGCCGATCACCAGCGGCTTCTCGAGCGGCTTCAGCAGATCGGCCACCGTCTCGGCCAGCAGCGCCTTGACCTGCGAGGCATCGGTGGCCATCTGGCGCTTCACGCGGCCGCGCAGGTCGTCGAGCAGGTATTCGGTCGCCTTCACGCCGGTGTCGGCCATCAGCAGGGCGGATTCGAGTTCCTCGTACAGCTCTTCGTCGATCTTCGCGTTGACGAACACGGCCTGGATGCCGGTGCCGGTCTTGCGCAGGCCGGTCTTGAGCTTGTCGAACCAGCCCTTGCGTTCGGTGGCGATGACGGGTTCGGCAGCCGGCGCGATGGCGACCGGTGCCGGTGCGGGCGCCGGAACGGGAGCTGGGGCCGGGGCAGGCGGCGGAACCGGGACGGGAGCAGGTGCCGGCGCAGCCACTGGGGCCGGCGCGGCGACGGGCGCGGGTGCCGGGGAGGGCGCGGGCGTTTCTTCCGCCACCGGCTTCGAGCCGAACCAGCTCGATGGCGAGAACACCGAGCGTGCCGGTGCAGGTTCCGGAGCAGGCGCCGCCGGGGCCGGCGGGGTGGGCGCCGGCGCGTCGGGGGTCTCGGCAGGCGGTTTTTTCTTGAAGAAACTGAACATCAGGAGCTTTTTACAATCCGAGCCATTCTATGAAACACCTTCCGCCACGCCGTGCTGCGTCTGGTGCGGTGCTGGCGATGGCGCTCCTGGCGCCATGGGCCGTGCCTGCCCGGGCCCAATCCGCCCCGCCTTCCGCCGCAGCTGCCGCCGCGGCTCCCGGCCCCCAGCAATTCACGCTCGCCAACGGCATGACGCTGATCGTGCAGCCCGACCGGCGCTCGCCCACGGCGGTGCAGATGGTCTGGGTCCGCGTCGGCTCCATCGACGAGGTCGACGGCACCTCCGGCGTGGCCCATGCGCTCGAACACATGATGTTCAAGGGCACCAAGGACATCAAGCCCGGCGAGTTCTCCCGCCGCGTGGCCGCCCTCGGCGGCCAGGAAAACGCCTTCACCACCCGCGACTACACCGGCTACTACCAGCAGATCCCGGTCGGCAGCCTGGAGCAGGTGATGAAGCTCGAATCGGACCGCTTCGCCAACAACCAGTGGCCCGACGACGAGTTCAAGCGCGAGATCGAGGTGGTCAAGGAAGAGCGCCGCCTGCGCACCGAAGACCAGCCGCGCGCCCTGCTCGGCGAGCAGCAGAACGCGGCGGTCTTCACCGCCTCTCCCTATCACCGCCCCGTGGTCGGCTGGATGAGCGACCTCGACGCCATGACGCCCGAGGACGCGCGCGCCTTCTTCAGGCAGTGGTACGTGCCCGCCAACGCCGTGCTGGTGGTGGCCGGCGACGTCGACGTGGCCCAGGTGCGCGCCATGGCCGAGAAGTACTACGGCCGCATCCCCTCGCGCGCCGTGCCCGCGCGCAAGCCGCGCATCGAGCCTGCGCAGCGCGGTATCCGCCGCATCGAGCTGAAGGCGCCGGCCGAGCAGGCCTACGTGTCGCTCGCCTACCGCGTGCCGCAGCTCGCCAGCATCGACGACGTGAACAGCGACGCCTGGGCGCTGGTGGTGCTTTCCGCCGTGCTCGACGGTTATTCCGGCGCCCGGCTCGACCGCGCGCTGACCCAGGGCCCCGACCGCGTCGCCGATTCGGCCGGCGCCTATTCGGGCTTCATCGGGCGCGGGCCGCAGCTCTTCGTGCTCGACGGCGTGCCGGCCGCCGGCAAGAGCGCCGAAGCGGTCGAGGCCGCGTTGCGCGCCCAGGTCGCGCGCATCGCCAAGGATGGCGTGGGCGAGGCCGAACTGGCCCGCGTCAAGACCCAGTGGGTGGCGAGCGAGACCTACAAGCGCGACTCGGTGATGGCACAGGCGCGCGAACTCGGCAGCAACTGGATCCAGGGCCTGCCGCTGGATGCCAGCGAGCGCATCGTCGCGCGGCTGCAATCCGTCACGGCCGCCCAGGTGCAGGCCGTGGCCGCCAAGTACTTCGGCGACGACCAGCTCACCGTCGCCACGCTGCGTCCCCTGCCGCCCGAAGCCAGGCCGCGTGGCCGTGGCTTCGCCGCGCCCGCGGGCGAGATGCGCTGAAAGGTCAGGATTCCCATGCAGAAAACTTTCATCAAGACCGCGCGGCGCGCCCTGATCGCGGGTGCGATCGCCGTGGCGGGCATCACCGGCGCGCAGGCCGCGCTGCCCATCCAGCACTGGACGCTGGCCAACGGCGCCAGGATCTACCTGGTGTCGACCAACGCGCTGCCCATCGTCGATGCGCAGCTCGACTTCGACGCCGGCAGCCGCCGTGACCCGGCGCCGCAGGCCGGCCTGGCCAGCGTCACCGCGACCATGGTCGAGAAGGGCGTGCGCGCCGGCAAGAGCGGCGAACCCGCGCTCGACCAGAACGCCCTGGGCGAAGCCTGGGCCGATCTGGGCGCCAGCTTCGACGTGAGCGCCGGCACCGACCGCACCAGCTACTCGCTGCGCTCGCTGTCCGATCCGGCGCTGCTGAACAAGGCGGTGGCGCTGGCCGCGCGCGAGATCGGCGAGCCTTCCTTCCCCGACGACGTGTGGCAGCGCGAGCGCGAGCGCATCAACGCCGCCATCAAGGAAGCCAACACCAAGCCCGCGACCGTCGCGGGCCGCGCCTTCGCGGCCGACGTGTACGGCACGCACCCCTACGGCCAGGAAGTGACGGAAGAGACGCTCGCGCGAATCGACACCGCCGCCATGCGCCAGCGCTACCAGCAGCTCATCGTGCCGTGCCGCGCCAAGCTCAGCATCGTCGGCGCCGTCTCGCGCGCCGAGGCCGAGAGCATCGCGACCACGCTGCTGTCGCGCCTGCCCGGCCCCGAGGCCTGCACGCCGCTGCCGGTTGTCGCCCCCGTGGCGGCGCTGACCGCGCCGAAGAACGAGCGCATCGCCTTCGATTCGGCGCAGGCCCACGTGCTCATCGGCCAGCCCGGCTACCCGCGCAAGGACCCGGACCACTTCGCGCTCACGCTGGGCAACTACGTGCTCGGCGGCGGCGGTTTCGTCTCGCGCCTGATGAACGAGGTGCGCGAGAAGCGCGGCCTGACCTACAGCATCTACAGCGGCTTCGCGCCGGGGCTCGAGGCGGGCGCGTTCCGCGTCGGCTTCCAGACCCGGCCCGACCAGGCCGAGGAGGCCGTGAAGGTGTCGCGCGAAGTGCTCGCGAAGTTCGTGGCCGAAGGCCCGACCGCCGCCGAGCTGAAGGCCGCCAAGGACAACCTGATCGGCGGCTTCCCGCTGCTGCTCGACAGCAACCGCAAGCTGATCGGCAACGTCGCCAACATCGCCTGGCACGACCTGCCGCTCGACTACCTCGACACCTGGACCGCGCGCATGAACGCGGTCACCGCCGCCGACGTGAAGGCCGCCTTCCAGCGCAAGCTGCAGCCCGAGCGCATGGTGACGGTGGTAGTGGGCGCCAAGGACGCCAAGACCGCCAAGGCGCAGCCCTAGTCCAATGCGTGCGGGCCGCTGGTGGCGGCCGCGCGCACTGCGGCGCCGAGCCGCTCCAGCAGCTTGGGCGCCGCGCGCGCGTGCTGCCAGTAGAGAGGCACCGGCAGCATCGAGTCGGGCACCAGCTCGACCAGTCTTCCTTCCTTCAGCGCCCCGGCCACCATGCTGACCGGGTGCATGCCCCAGCCCATTCCCGAGCACGCCGCCTCGACGAAGGCGCTGGGCGAGGGAATCCAGTGCCTCGGCGTCTCGACATTGCGGTGGCAGATGCGCCGCACCCAGCGTGCCTGCAGCCTGTCCTTGCGGTCGAACACGAGGCTGGGCGCGCTCGCCAGCGTGCGGGCGCCCACGCCCTTGGCGAAATGCTCGCGCACGAAGCCGGGGCTGGCGGCCGCCACGTAGTGCGTCGTGCCCAGCGCCTCGCTGTTGCAGCCCGCCACCGGCTGGGCCAGCGCGGTGACCGCCGCGAGCACCGCGCCGCTGCGCAGCCGCTCGGCCGTGTGGTCCTGGTCGTCCACCGTCAGGTCGAGCAGTGCGCCCGGCTCCTGCGCAGTGAAGGCCGCCGCGGCTGCGATGAACCAGGTCGCGAGCGTGTCTGCATTGACCGCCACGCGGATCGTGACGCGCTCGCTGCCTGCCTCGTCGCCACCCATGCCCAGGGCGGGCAGGGCGTCGCGCAGCTCGTGTTCCAGCATGCCCACGCGCTCGACGTGCCGGCACAGCTGCTGGCCGGCCTCGGTCGCGACGCAGGGCTGGCCGCGCACCAGCAGCGCCCCGCCGGTGCGTTCCTCCAGCTGCCTGATGCGCTGCGATACCGCCGAGGGCGTGACGTGCAGCGCGCGGGCGGCGCGTTCGAAGCTGCCTTCGCGAACGACGGCGGCGAGGGCGTTCAGGGCGGCGTAGTCGAGCATGGGCTGGGCCTGATGGAATGAAGAAAAACTGAATCTGCTTAAGAAAGTTTAGTTTGAATTAATCCGGTGCGGACGGCATCCTCGAATGCATGCAAGCCGTACACGTCACCACCGCCTTCGCCAACGGGCTCTTCATGAGCCTGGTCCTCATCGTCGCCATCGGTGCGCAGAACGCCTATGTGCTGCGCCAGGGTTTGCGCCGCGAGCACGTCGGCCCGGTGGTGCTCTTCTGCGCCGCCAGCGACGCGGTGCTGATCGGCGCCGGCGTGGCCGGCATGGCGCAGGCGCTGCAAGGACGGCCGATGCTGGCCACCGTGCTCGCGGGGCTGGGGGCCGCTTTCCTGTGCGGCTACGGGCTCAAGGCGCTGTGGCGTTCGCGGCAGCCCGCGGCGCTGCAGGCTTCGGCGCAGGGCGCTTCGTCGCTGTCGCGCGCGGCGGTGCTGGCGCAGGCCGCTGGCTTCACGCTGCTGAATCCGCATGTGTACCTCGACACCTTACTGCTCGTGGGCAGCGCGGGTGCGCAGTACGCGGGGCTGCTCAAGGTCTGGTTCGTGGCGGGCGCCACCACGGCGAGCGTGGTGTGGTTCACCTCGCTGGGCTTCGGCGCGCGGCTGCTCGCGCCGGTGTTCGCGAAGCCGCGCGCCTGGCAGATGCTCGATGCGCTGGTCGGCGGCACCATGCTCGTGCTGGCGGCGATGCTGGCGCGGCGTGCGCTCACCGGGGCTTGAGAGATCGGCGGATGTGGCGGCGTTAAGCTCGCCGCATGCCCCAGCCCCAGAAGAAAGCCTCCCCAGCCTCCCGTTCCGCGCCAGCCGGGAACAAGCCCAAGCCCGCGGTGAAGCGCCCGTCGAAGCCCAGCGAGGTGCGCATCATCGGCGGCCAATGGAAGCGCACCCGCCTCGCCGTGGCCGACAAGCTCGGCCTGCGCCCCACGCCCGACCGCGTGCGCGAGACCCTCTTCAACTGGCTCGCGAGCCTGGCCGGAGCAGGCGGCGGCGAGCTGCCTGGCTGGCAGTGCGTGGATGCCTTCGCGGGCACCGGCGCGCTGGGCTTCGAGGCCGCTTCGCGTGGCGCGGCCAGTGTGCTGCTGTGCGAGCAGGACGCGGCGCTCGTCGCCCAGCTGCAGGCCGTCAGGACCAAGCTCGAGGCCGAGGCCGTTCGCATCGAGCGCGGCAACGGCCTCACCGCGCTCGAACGCGTGCCGGCCGGCAGCCTCGACGTCGTGTTCCTCGACCCGCCCTTCGACAACACCGCGCTCCACGAGCCGGCCTTGCGTGCCGCCGTGCGCGCGCTGCGCGCCGGGGGCTCGGTTTACCTCGAGGCGCCGCGCCGCTGGAGCGACGAAGAGCTCGCGGCGCTCGGCCTCTCGGCCTTCCGCTATCTCAAGGCCGGCGCCGTTCACGCACATCTGCTGAGGCCCGCCGCGCAGGGGACTGCATAATCCGCCGGACAAGCCGCACCGGCAGCATGAGGAAGAAGCAACCATGGCCAGCAACGTCATCGCGGTTTATCCCGGCACTTTCGATCCCATCACCCTCGGTCACGAGGACGTGGTGCGCCGTGCCACCCAGCTCTTTTCGAAGGTGATCGTCGCTGTCGCGGCGGGCCATCACAAGAAGGCGCTGTTCACGCTTTCCGAGCGCATGGACATGGCGCGCGAGGCCGTCAAGCCCTACAGCGACCAGGTGTCGGTCGAGAGCTTCTCCGGCCTGCTGCGCGACTTCGTCGTTGCGCGCGGCGGCAAGGCCATGGTGCGCGGCCTGCGCGCCGTGACCGACTTCGACTACGAGTTCCAGCTCGCCGGCATGAACCGCTCGCTGATGCCCGACGTCGAGACCGTCTTCCTGACCCCGAGCGACAAGTACCAGTTCATCTCCAGCACCTTCGTGCGCGAGATCGCCATGCTCGGCGGCGAGGTCCACAAGTTCGTCTCCCCGAACGTGGAGCAGCAGCTCGCTGCAAAAGTCCGCAGCCTCGGACGTGAATAAGCTCTCCCCCAGGCTRCGCGCACTTCGTGTCGCTTCGCCAACCCCCTCACCGGGGGCGACACCGGTGGCCCGGCAGAGCCGGTTCCACGGTGTCCCGCGAAAAGCCCGGCCTTGACCGCGGGCCGACTTGAAGTGAACGACCTGCCCTTGCCCCGCCTGCATCTGCTGGGCGATGCAGCGCTGCTGTGCGATCTGCCCGCGCCCGCCACGCTGGCGCAGCAGCAGCGCATCTGGGCGCTGGCCGAGCATGCGCGGCAGTGGCCCGGCGTCGGCGAGACGCTGCCGGGCATGAACAACCTCACGCTTACCTTCGATCCGACCGAGATCGACCTCGACACGCTCACCGCGCGCGTGCTCGAAGCCTGGCCGAAGCTGTCCGCCGGCGCGGTCGAGGGCCGATTGGTCGAGATCCCCGTGGCCTATGGCGGCGAGCACGGGCCCGACCTGGCCGAGGTTGCGGCCCATACCGGTTTCACGCCGGCTGAGGTGGTGCGGCGCCACACCGCTGCCGAGTACGTCGTCTACCTGCTGGGCTTCCTGCCCGGCTTCAGCTTCATGGGCGGGTTGCCTCCCGAACTCGCCACGCCGCGCCGCGCCGAACCGCGCCTCGCGGTGCCCGCGCGCTCGGTCGGCATCGGCGGCGAGCAGACCGGCATCTACCCGCTGGTGTCGCCGGGCGGCTGGCAGCTGATCGGCCGCACGCCGCTCGAGCTGTTCGACCCCGCGGCAGAACCGCCGACGCTGCTGCGCCCCGGCGACCGCGTGCGCTTCGTTGCCGAGAGCGTGCAGACATGATCGTCGTACGCAGACCCGGCGTGCTCGCCTCGGTGCAGGACCTGGGCCGCCACGGCCATCGCCAGCTCGGCATCTGCCCGGGCGGCGCGCTCGACGTGCTCGCGCTCACGCTGGCCAACCGGCTGGTGGGCAATGCCGATCGCGCGGCCGGCCTGGAACTCACCATGGGCGGCTGCGAGCTGCAGTTCGAGACCGATACGCGCATCGCGCTCGCGGGAGACGACTTCGGCGCCAGCCTCGACGGCGTGCCGATCTGGCCCTGTTGGAGCGTGCCCGTCGCGGCCGGCCAGACGCTCAGGCTCGCGGGCGCGAACGCCGCCGGCACGAAGAAGACCGGCGTGCGCAGCTGGCTGGCGGTTGCGGGCGGCATCGACGTGCCGCCGGTTCTCGGCTCGCGCAGCACCGATCTCAAGGCCGGCTTCGGCGGGCTCGAAGGCCGTCCGCTGCGCAAGGGCGACCGTTTGGCGACGGGTGTTTCGACGCTCGATGCCGCGCAACGCGAACGCCGACCCTTCGGCATCCGCGGTCCCGACTGGGGCCCGGCCGAGGACGACGGCGCCATCGCCCTGCGCGTGCTGCCCGGCCCCGAGTTCGAGCTGTTCACGCTGGCCGCGCGCGAGCAGCTGTGGGGCGAGCGCTGGCGCATCACGCCGCAGAGCAACCGCATGGGCAGCCGCCTCGAAGGCGTCGAGCTCAAGCGCAAGCGCGGCGGCGACATGCTCTCCTCGGGCGTGATCCCCGGCACGATCCAGGTGCCGCCCTCGGGCCAGCCGATCATCCTGATGGGCGACGCGCAGACCACCGGCGGCTATCCGCGCATCGGCGTGGTCATCCGCGCCGACCTCTGGAAGCTCGCGCAGGCGCCGCTCAACGGCAGGCTGCGCCTGGTACAGGTCGACCAGCCGCAGGCGCTGGCCGCGTGGGCCGGCCAGCAGCGCTACCTGTCGCAGGTGGCGCAAGGCCTTGCCGCTGCGGGCTGGCCGAACGCGGCATAGACTGCCCGGAAATCGCGAGAAAGCGCGAGAGAGAAAAAGGAAGCCCACGATGCAAATCGATCTGAATGCCGACCTCGGCGAAGGCGCCGGCAACGACGAAGCGCTGCTCGCGCTGGTGAGCTCCGCCAATATCGCCTGCGGCTGGCACGCGGGCGACGCGAAGACCATGCAGCAGTGCGTGCGCTGGGCGATGCGCAACGGCGTGGCCATCGGCGCGCACCCCAGCTTTCCCGACCGCGAGAACTTCGGCCGCAGCACCATGCACCTGCCGCCCGGGGAGATCGTCGCCAACGTGCTCTACCAGGTGGGCGCGCTCGCGGCCATCGTGAAGGCCGAGGGCGGCAAGCTCTCGCACGTGAAGGCCCACGGCCAGCTCTACAACCAGGCGGTGAAGGAGCCCGAACTCGCCGACGCGCTGTGTGAGGCCGTGCGCCGCTTCGACCCCTCGCTCAAGTTCTTCGGCCTGGCGGGCAGCAACATGATCGACGCGGCCCGCCGCGCGGGCCTCGAGCCCGTGGAGGAAGTGTTCGCCGACCGCGGCTACATGCCCGACGGCAGTCTCGTGCCGCGCAGCCAGCCCGGCGCGCTGATCGAGAGCGAAGAGCAGTCCCTCGCGCAGACCCTCTCGCTCGTGCGCGACCGCCGCGTGACCGCCATCGACGGCAGCGTCGTGCCGGTCAATGCGCAGACCGTCTGCCTGCACGGCGACGGCGCCCACGCGCTGGCCTTCGCACGCCGCATCCGCGAGCGGCTGGAGGCCGAGGGCATCGCCGTGCGCGCTTGATGCCGGCTATGCCGGGCTTCCAGCGGTCAGGTCGCTGACCCAGCTTTCCCCAGCTTCGGCGCAGTACTCGCCCACGATGTCCCGCGTCAGCCTGCTGACAGCGTGCGCGGCCGGCGCGGTGTCGCGCAGATGGGCCACGGTGATCGTCATGGGCGGCAGCACGGGGCCCTCGCGCACTTCGAGACAGCCCGCGCCCAGCTCGTCGCGCACGAAGATCGGCGGGATCGCCGCCACGCCGAAGCCGCCCTTGGTCAGCTGGATGATCGACTGCACCGAGGGGAAGCTGCATACGCGCGGCTCGGCAGGGCGCCCCGCGAACAGCGCCCGCACATGCGCCCGCGGCCCCGAGGTGCGCGAGAAGGTGAGCACAGGCACCCGTTCCAGGTCTTCCAGCCGCAGGTCGCGCTCCTTGGGCAGCATCGCGGGGCGCGCGATCCACTGCATCGGAAAGCGGCACAGCGGCGCGACGGCCGTGTCGCCATCGCCGGCCGCTTCGGTCATGTCGTCGTTCTGGATCAGCAGGTCGAACCTGCGCTGGCGGAACTGCTCGCGCAGGTTGTAGGCGGTGTCGACCGTGATGTCGGGCTCGATGGCCGGCAGCCGCTCGCTCAGCGCCTGGATCAGCTGAGTCAGCCAGGTGTGGACCACGGTCTCGATGACGCCGATGCGCACCCGGCCCGAGGGCGGCGCGTCGGGGTGGACCGATAGCTTGAGCTGGCGCTCCAGCGTGAGCATCTGCTCGGCCTGGCTGACCACCTGCTCTCCAAGGATGGTGAGCTTGAACGCACGCTGCGAGCGGTCGACGAGCGGGACGCCCAGTTCCTCTTCCAGCGCTTCGATTCGCTTGGACACGGCCGCCTGGGTGGTGCAGAGGACCTGGGCCGTCTGTCGAAAGCTCTTGAGCCGGTCGAGCATGACCAGCGTCTCGAGAAAACGCGTGTTCATTGGTGAATCTTCTCCCTGATTGCCAAGTCTGTTGAGTTTTTGTTATCAGTTTGTTCAACAAAAACTCGTTCGACACCTGTCGGGGGCGCATGTTTTCATAAAGCCGTCATCCAGACAAAGAGGTGGAACCCTCCCCGGAACGGCCGCACGAGTCGTGCCAGGAGGCCCGCTGATTTCGTGTCACACATCACAGGGAAAGGCGAAGAATGAAACGGACGACGGCAATCCGGCGGCTGGCGGGGCGCGCCACGCTCGGCGCTTGTTGCGCTGCGGCGCTGGCCAGTTGTGGGGGCGGAGGAGGCGGCGGCGGGGCCGATCCGGCGACGCTGGCGGCCATTGCCGCGGCGGCGGCTGCGGCCGCKGGCGGGCCGGCACCCGCCCCGGCGCCGCCCCCGGCGCCGCC
>NZ_JASMRZ010000046.1 GCF_030462475.1 Variovorax sp. CAN15 | reverse complement strand
GCTCGAACAGCGGCGACATGCGCGCCACCATGAAGATGCCGGCCGTCACCATCGTTGCCGCGTGGATCAGCGCGGAGATGGGGGTCGGGCCCTCCATCGAGTCGGGCAGCCACACGTGCAGGGGGAACTGCGCGCTCTTGCCCATCGCGCCGATGAACAGGCAGATGCAGATCACCGTGATAAGCATCCAGGCCAGCTCGCTGGAGCAGACGGCCGCTTCGATGGAAGAGCTGACCTCCACGGTCAAGCAGAACGCGGACAACGCCCGGCAGGCCAATCAGCTGGCCGTGTCAGCCTCCGAGGTGGCGGTCAAGGGCGGCAGCGTCGTGTCCCAGGTGGTCGACACCATGGGCTCGATCAATGCCTCGTCCAAGAAGATCGTGGACATCATCGGCGTGATCGACGGCATCGCGTTCCAGACCAACATCCTGGCGCTGAATGCAGCCGTTGAAGCGGCTCGTGCCGGCGAGCAGGGTCGCGGCTTCGCAGTAGTTGCTTCGGAAGTCCGCAGCCTCGCTCAGCGTTCCGCTGCAGCCGCCAAGGAAATCAAGACCCTGATCGGCGACTCGGTGGAGAAGGTCGAAGAAGGCAGCAAGCAGGTGGAAGAAGCGGGCCGCACGATGGAAGAGATCGTGGGCAGCGTCAAGCGCGTGACGGACATCATGGGCGAGATCACCGCAGCCAGCCAGGAGCAGACCTCGGGCATCGAGCAGATCAACCAGGCGATCACGCAGATGGACCAGGTCACGCAGCAGAACGCGGCGCTGGTCGAGGAGGCATCCGCGGCAGCGCAATCGCTGCAGGAGCAGGCCGGCAGTCTCGTGCAGGCCGTGAGCATCTTCAAGCTCGACGCCAACGCCGTCGCCAACGTGCGCCCCGGATTCACGCCCATCACACCCATCCCGAGGCCGGCGAAACCGGCGCCGAAGCGGCCCGCCAAGGCCCTGCCCACGCGCAAGGAACCCTCGTCCGCCCCGCAGCTCGCCATGGCCGGCGACGCCAAGGGCGACTGGACCGAGTTCTGAGTGGTGCGCCCCCTCAACTTTAGGCGGCCGCTGCCGATATAGACGCTGAGGCATCGACGCGATCGGTGCCACTCCAACTCACACACCTCATCGACAGGTAAAGCCATATGTCCGGAAGTTTGTTCTACACGGGGTTGAGCGGTCTGGGCGTTGCACGCACCGCGCTGATGACCACGGCCCACAACACAGCCAACGTGTACACCGCGGGCTACAGCCGCCAGGTGGCGGAGATCGCCACCGGCAGCGCCATCTCCAGCGGCTCGGGCTTCATCGGATCGGGCGCCAACGTTTCGACGATCTCGCGCAGCTACGACCGCTACCTGACGGCGCAGCTCTCCTCGGCGCAGTCGGCCTCGGCCGCGCTGGCCACCAACAGCACGCAGATCAACCGCATCGACACGCTGCTGGCCGACAAGACCTCGGGCATCGCACCGCTCATGCAGAGCTTCTTCACCAGCATCCAGGGCGTGGCCAACACACCGGCCGATCCGGCCGCGCGCCAGCAGATGATCAGCTCGGCGCAGGCGCTGGCCAGCAAGTTCCGCGCGACCGACCAGTACCTGTCGGACCTGAACTCCTCCGTCAACGAGCAGATCGTCGGCAGCGTCGACCAGATCAACACCTACGCGAGCAAGATCGCCAGCCTCAACCAGCAGATCAGCCAGATCAGCGCCATGGCCGGCGGCCAGCCGCCCAACGACCTGCTCGACCAGCGCGACCAGCTCGTGAGCCAGTTGAGCCAGGTGGTCGACGTGAAGGTGCTGCAGCAGGACAACGGCAAGTACAACGTGTTCATCGCCACCGGCCAGTCGCTGGTTGTGGGCGACTACGCTTCGACGATGGCGGCGGTGAACTCCGCCGCCGACCCCACGCGCAAGGCCATCGCCCTGCAGGGCTTTGCCGGCAACACCTCCGAGCTGCCCGACGGCGTTATCACTGGCGGTGTGCTCGGCGGGCTGCTGTCCTTCCGCAACGACACCCTCGTTCCCACGCAGAACGCGCTCGGCCGTCTCGCCATGTCGGTTTCCGATTCGGTGAACGCACAGCACAAGCTGGGCGTGGACCTCAACGGCGCATTGGGCAACGACTTCTTCACCCAGTCCGTGCCGGGCGCGATCTCCAACGCAAGAAACGCGGGCAACCTCGAGCTCGACGCGACACTGAGCGACGCATCGAAGCTCACGACCAGCGACTACAGCGTGGCCGTCACGGACGTGGCCGGAACACTCACCTACACGGTCACCCGGCTCTCGGACAAGAGCGCGATGGGCAGTTTCACGACCTTTCCCATCACCTTCGACGGCGTGAGCCTTTCGGCAGGCAGCGGCACCGCGCAGGCCGGCGACTCGTTCCTGATCCAGCCCACGCGAACCGGCGCGCGTGACCTCGACGTGCTGACGCGCGACCCGGCCAAGGTGGCCGCGGCTTCGCCCATCGTCACCGGCAACACCGCCGGAAACAAGGGCAGCGCCGCGCTGGGCGCAGCCACCGTGGACGCGAGCTATCCCGCCACGCCGCTGGCCGGCACCGTCACGCTGAGCTTCGACGCCGCCACGGGCAACCTCACCGGCTTTCCGGCCGCCTCGGCCGTGACGGTCACGCTGGCCGACGGCACCTCCACCACCTACGCGGCAGGTGCGCCGGTACCCTACACCGCCGGCGCGAAGATGAGCTTCGACGGCGTCACCGTCAGCATGACCGGCGCGCCCGCGCAGGGCGACACCTTCACCATCGGCAAGAACACTGCCGGCGTCTCCGACGGCAGCAACGCGCTGCTGCTGGGCGCGCTGCAGCGCAAGACCACCATGGCCAACGGCACCGCGACCTTCAACGGCGCGTACTCGCAGATCGTGAGCGAAGTGGGCAACCGCGCCATGGCGGTCAAGGTGGCGGCCACCACGCAGGACAGCGTCACGAGCCAGATCAAGGCCAGCCAGCAGGCGATCTCTGGCGTGAACCAGGACGAGGAAACCGCCAACCTGCTGATGTTCCAGCAGATGTACCAGGCCAACGCGAAGGTGATCCAGACCGCTTCGACCATCTTCGACGCCATCCTCGGCATCCGGGGCTGAGCCCGGCAGCGGATTTCCCGGGCTTCCCCCCAACGGCAAAGAACAAAGGCAAGGCAGGCAAAGCGATGCGCATCAGCACCCAATCCTTCTACGAGCAGAACGTCCTGGCCATGGGCCAGCAGCAGCAGAAGCTGTTCAGGGTCCAGCAGCAGCTGGCGACCAACTCCAAGTTTCTCAGCGCAGGCGACGATCCGGTAGGCGCGGCGCGCGCCCTGGGCACCAGCCAGTCGCTGTCGGAGATCTCGCAGTACGCCACCAGCCGCCAGCGCGCGGCGCTGTCGCTGTCGACCGAGGAGAACGCGCTCGACTCGGTGACCTCGATCCTGCAGAACATCAAGACGCTCACCGTTGCCGCCGGCAACGGAACAATCTCCGACGCCGACCGCGCATCGCTCGCCACCACGATTCAGAGCGCCTACGACCAGCTCGTGGGCGTGGCCAACACCGACGACGGCAACGGCCAGTACCTGTTCGCGGGCTTCAAGAGCGGCTCTCCGCCCTTCGTGAGAACGGCCGGCGGCGGCGTGCAGTACGTGGGCGACCAGGGCCAGCGGCTGATGCAGGTCGACGTGGCGCGCCAGATGCCCACTGCGGACGACGGCCGCACCATCTTCCAGTCGGTGCAGGGCAGCGCGGGCTACGTGGCATCGGCAGCCGCGAGCAACACCGGCACCGGTGTGTTCAGCCCCGTGAGCGTGACCGACGCCACCGCGCCGAACTACGGCAAGGACTTCACCATCACCTTCAGCGCCACCGACTACACGGTGACGACCAAGGACACGCCGCCCGTGGTCGCGGCCACCGGCCCGATCGCGCAGGACACGCCCATCGCCTTCGGCGGCGTGCAGATCAAGTTCACCGGAACGCCCGCCGCAGGCGACAGCTTCGACGTGTCCACCGCGCAGAACGCCGGCACCGACGTGTTCGCGGCCATCGGCGAACTTGTCACCGCGCTGCGCACCCCGCTGGCCGGCGGCGGCGCGGCCGCGCAGGCGAAGCTGCAGAACGCACTGAGCACCGCCAACGCGAAGGTGACGAACGCGCACGACAACGTGCTCACGGTGCTGTCGTCGGTGGGCTCGCGCCGCAGCGAGATCGACGCGCTCGATTCGGGCGGCGCGGCGCGCAAGCTGCAGGAGGAGTCGTACCTGTCTTCCATCGAGGATCTCGACCCCTACAGCGCCATCGCGGAGTTCTATCAGCGCCAGAGTTCGCTGCAGGCCACGCAGATGACATTCGCCAAGCTGAACAGCATTTCGTTGTTCAACTACCTGTAGCCGGGTCCGGCGGCATCTGCCCCCGGGGGCGGGGCAACGGCGGCTTCCGGCTCGTCAGGCCGGCAAGGAGAAAGGATCGTCGCCCCGCAGGGCTGCATGCGGGGGCGCCGGGAGTCCGTGGATGCCCGCGTGGGCACGGGCAGCGACATACGAAAACCTGGGAGCACGAGCGTGTGGGAATTCGTTCTTTCCGCCTGGAAGGCCGAGCTGGTCAACTACCCCATCCTGCTGATGCAATCGGCGGCATTGCTGGGCGTATTCAGCCTGGTGTTGATGCTGTCGAAGCCATCCGGAAAGGCGCTGCACTCGCGGGCAATTTTCTACGGCTGGACGATGGGCCTGACCGGATTCGTCCTCATCGCGATGGCGTTCCAGCTGATGAACCTGCCGTCCAAACCGTACATCGGCTCCGACCTGCTTTTCATGGCAGGCCTGCTGGGCGGGTGGCGGGGAGGCGCGATCGGCTGGGCATTGATCTTGGGCGCCAGGCTGCTCTTCGGAGGAACGCACCAGGCAGCGGCGTTCCTGCTCGACATGTCCATGCTGGTGCTCGGCGGCATCCTCATGCACCACCGCCTCGGCCACAAGCCGATCGCGTCCTTCGGCTGGCGCGACATCCGCAACGCATGGTTCGTGAGGGTGCTGTTCTCCGTGCTCTCGAGCGGATCGATCCAGCTTCTCGAACTGGTCCCGACCATGATCAACGCACGGGTCTTCGCGCTTCGCATCCTGGGTTGTGCTCTGTCGCTGGTGATCATCGGCTGCATGCTCGTCCTGCTGCGCAGGGACGCGAGGGAACGGGAGTCCCACGCGCGCGCGCTGGCCATGTCGCGAACCAACCTGCTGACGGGTCTTCCCAACCGCCGCGCACTCGGCGAGTTCCTCGACAAGCTGCTGGCGGCCGATTCCAGGCAGCACGCGCTGATGACCTTCCAGGTGGCGAATCTCAAGGACATGGTTCGCGCGCTCGGCCATGACTGGACGGATCATTTCTGGGGGCAGCTCTCCTCCAGCCTGACCCGGGGGCAGGCTGGCCAGAACCTCGAAGCCTTCAACCCGCGGAGCTTCCAGCTGAGCGACCTTTCCCTGACCGTGGTGCTGCAGGGCGCATCGCTCGAATGGATGGAGCAGGAGCAGATGGCCTCGCGAGTCCATTCCGAAGTGGTGGCGACGCTTCGCGCCACCCATATCGCCTACATGCAGCTACAGCTGCGGATCGGCATATCGAACGTCCGGATGAGCGCGCAGGTGAACGTCGCCTCGATCCTGCGCGACCTGAGCCTCGCGCTGCACAGCAATGAGCAGATGGTGCGCTACTTCCATTCGTCGTTCGCGGAGCAGTCCGACAGGGACGAGGATGTCCGGCGCCTG
The DNA here is from genome assembly GCF_030462475.1 of Variovorax sp. CAN15. Lineage (GTDB taxonomy): Bacteria > Pseudomonadota > Gammaproteobacteria > Burkholderiales > Burkholderiaceae_C > Variovorax. The sequence continues at coordinate 36,851 of NZ_JASMRZ010000046.1, read as the reverse complement.
CTGATCGACTGGATCCGCACGGCGAATCCGCCGATGGAGTACCAGCCGAAGTTCCACCTGATGACGCGCCACGTCTGCGGAGCGGAGGCGCTGCTGCGGGCACGTTCCATGAAAGACCAGCCCCTGCCGCCGCCCTACGTGATCGAGATCGCGACGCGCCACCAGCTCCTGTCGCAGTTCGAGTGGTGCACCCTGGAAGTCGTGGCGCGGGACATCAAGCGCTGCATTGCCGCCGGCTACCCGATACCCCTGGCCGTCAACATCTCCGCGACCACGCTGACCCTCCCGCGCTTCGGCGACCGGGTGCTGGCGTTTCTCGATCTGCTGAGCGTTCCGCCACGTCTGCTCTTCATAGAGATCACGGAGAGCGGCCACGTGCCCGACGTGGAGACCGTTCGCACCAACATCGTCGTGCTGCAGCGCGCGGGGGTAGGGCTTTCCCTGGACGACTTCGGAACGGGCTACTCCGCGCTGACGACACTGGCCACCATTCCGTTCTCGGAGGTGAAGATCGACCACAGCATGATTTCGCGCATCGACCAGCCGCGCATGCGCGAGGCCGTCTCTCTCGCCCTCGAAAGCGCGACGCGCTACAACGCCACGCTGGTCGCGGAAGGCGTGGAGACCGAAGCCCAGTCGGCGCTGCTGCTGGAGATGGGCGTGCTCTTCGGCCAGGGTTACCTGTTCTCCAGGGCGATTCCGATGGATGCCCTGATCCGGATGGCCCGCCGCAAGGGCGCGTTCTGCGCCGATGGAACACTGAAGAGCCCGATGCCCGTGCGAGCCTGAGAAGAAAGGACTGCCATCCCCTCGCGTGCCATTGAACGGCTCGAGCGGCGTGAACCACCAGGTTGCAGATACCCGATCATGATCGTCAGCTTCCAATCCATCGACGAGCGGGCCCGGCTGGAAGACTTTCTCCGGCTCATCAAGCCGATCTCCGTGGCTACCCAGGTGATCGGGCTCATGTTCTGGGGTGCGGCATGGTGGCTGGCAGACCCGGGCTACCGGTACGTGACCTGGCAAATGGCGCTGCTCGCATGCGGCGTGGCCCTGTGCATCGCCGGGAGCTGCGCGACCCGATTCCTCTCGTTCTTTTCGATCATCTCCGTCTGGCTGCTGAGCCTGGGTTTCTCCATGCTCATGTCGGAGAGTCCCGATCGCCAGGTCTGGGCGGTTTCCATGGGCGTGATCGTATCGGTCGTGGGCGCGCCGCTCTTCTCCCGATTGAGCCTGTCGGCGTTGGCGAGCGGGGGGGCATGGCTGATCATGGGAGGGGGCGACTGGGTCGGAACTCCCCACGGCCTGGATTCGGGCTGGACCCTGCTGATGCCTTGCGGGACCATCACGATGGGCCTGCTCATGCACGTCATCTTCGCGAAGCTGCACCGCGAGAGCCTGCGGCTGCGCCAGGAGCTCGAGCAGCTCGCATACAAAGACGCGCTCACGGACATGAGCAACCGCCGCAAGCTTCTGGGCGACATCCAGAGCATTCATGAGCAAGGCCGGCTCGGCAACGGATGCTTCCTGATGATCGACGTGGACGACTTCAAGAAGATCAATGACGACTTTGGCCATGCGATGGGAGACCTGGCCCTGCAGCGGATCGCGGCCGTGCTCAGGGAGGTCGCCATCGGGAATGCATTCGGCAGGCTGGGCGGAGAGGAGTTCGGCATCATGCTGGATGGCGGAGGCGTGAGGCATGCGCAGGCGGTGGCGAGCCGGATCCTTGAGCAGGTGCGCGTCATACGCATCGAGGGCCGGCCCGTCACGGTCAGCGTGGGCATATCGGGCGAGGGGCGGGAGCGCGCTCCGTCGGATCTGATCCGCGAAGCCGACGTCGCCCTCTACGAGGCGAAGCGCAGGGGCAAGGACCGGTTCGTCCAGCACGGCGCGGCCAACTGAATTCGCGCCGCATCAGGGCCGAAGGCCCTGCGTGAAACGCAGCATGCCGGCGATGCCTTGCGCGAAGCGCGGCTCCAGGAAGGCGCCCAGGTTCGGCATCAGCAGCTGCAGCATGAAGATGCCGGCAAGCAGCGTCAGCGGAAAGCCCACGGCAAAGATGCTGAACTGCGGCGAGGCGCGGTTCAGGATGCCCATGGCCAGGTTCAGCGTGAGCAGCGCGGTGATGAGCGGCAGCGACAGCATCAGGCCGCTCGAGAAGATTTCGCCGCCGCCCAGCACCAGGAACATCCAGCCGCCCGAAGCCAGCGGCGCATCGGCCACGGGCAGGGTGTGGAAGCTCTCGGCCAGCGCGTTCAGCATCAGCAGATGGCCGTCGAGCGCCAGGAAGATCAGCATCGCCAGCATGTTCAGCAGCCGCGCCACCACCATGGTGCTGCCATGGCTCATCGGGTCGAAGAATGAAGCGAAGGACAGGCCCATCTGCAGGCCGATGTATTCGCCGGCCGCCAGCACCGCCGCGAACACCAGCCGCATGCTGAAGCCCATGGCCGCGCCGATCAGCACCTGCTGCGCGATGATCCAGATGCCGCCCGCGGACACCACCGGCACGGCGGGCAGGGGGCCGATGGTGGGAGAGACGACCAGGGCGAGCATGGCTGCCACGGCCACCTTCACCTGGCGCGGCACCCAGGGCTCGCCGAAGACGGGCGCGGTGCTCACCAGCGCCAGCATGCGCACGAAAGGCCAGAGGAAGGCGACGATCCAGCCCTCGAGCTGGGCCGAGGTGACGGAGATGATCGACGGCGTCACGTCCCGGAGCGCGTCAGGACAGCAGCTGCGGAATGCCCGCGAACAGCGCGCGCATGTAGTCCAGCATGCGGTCGAGCATCCACGGGCCCGCGACCACGAGCGTCGCGAACACCGCGAGCAGCTTCGGAATGAAGGAGAGCGTGGCCTCGTTGATCTGCGTGGCGGCCTGGAAGATGCTCACGACCAGGCCGATGACCAGCGCCACCAGAAGCAGCGGCGCGCCGAGCAGCAGCGAGATTTCCATGGCCCGGTGGCCCATGGTCATGACGGATTCGGGGGTCATCTCTGCGCGGGCCCTAGAGGTAGAAGCTCTGCGCCAGCGCGCCGATGAGCAGCTGCCAGCCGTCGGCCAGCACGAAGAGCATCAGCTTGAAGGGCAGCGCGATGGAAGCCGGCGGCACCATCATCATGCCCATGGACATCAGCACGCTCGCCACCACGAGGTCGATGATGAGAAAGGGAATGAAGATGGTGAAGCCGATCTGGAAGGCCGTCTTCAGCTCGCTGATGACGAAGGAAGGCAGCAGGATGCGCAGCGGCACGTCTTCGGGCCCCTGCATTTCGGGCACCTTGGCGAGCCGCGCGAAGAGCGCGAGGTCGCTCTCGCGGGTCTGCTTGAGCATGAAGGTCTTGAACGGAGCGATGCCGCGTTCCATCGCCGCCTCGGCGCTGATCTTGTTCTCCGAGAAGGGCTTGTAGGCGTCGCTGTAGGCCCTGTCGAGCACCGGCGCCATCACGAAGAAGGTGAGGAACAGCGACAGCCCCACCAGGATCTGGTTGGGCGGCGAGGTCTGCGTGCCGATGGCGGTGCGCAGCAGGCCCAGCACGATGAGGATGCGCGTGAAGCTGGTCATCGACAGCAGCAGCGCGGGCAGGAAGGTGAGCGAGGTCAGCAGCACCATGGTCTGCACGCTCAGCGACCAGGTCTGGCTGCCGCCGGGGCCGGGCGTGCTGGTGATGCCGGGCAGGCCTTGTGTCCAGGCGGCCGCGGGCACCAGGGCGGCGGCGAGCAGCAGCAGCGCGGCGCGCAGGCCGCGGCGCAATGCGGGGCGGGTCATGGGGCGGGGTGTTGCTGCCGTGGCTGCTGCGTCTTGCCGGTGAGCGATTCGCGCAGCTTGCGGGCAAAGAGTTCGACGGGGGTCGCAGGTGCCGATGCCATTGCCGCGCCGGCCTGTGTGTGGGGCGGGGCCTGCGCCGGCAGCGTGTGCAGCGTATTGACCTGGCTCGGCGTGACGCCCAGCACCAGCCAGGTGTCGGCCACTTCGACCACCACCACGCGCTCGCGCTGGCCGACGGCGGCGCTCGAAACCACCTTCACCAGGTGGCCGCCGCCCAGCCGCTGCAGGCCGAAGCGGCGCGCCAGCCAGGCGCACAGGAAGATCAGCCCCACCACCATCGCCATGCCGAAGCCCGCCTGCAGCAGGCCCGAGGCGCCGACGGCGGCCGGCGCCACTTCGTGGACGGGCGTGGGCACGGTGGGAAGGCTCATGCCCGTGCGAGCTTCTGCATGCGCTCGGAGGGCGTGACGATGTCGGTCAGGCGGATGCCGTACTTCTCGTTCACCACCACCACCTCGCCCTGCGCGATCAGGTAGCCGTTGATCAGCACGTCCAGCGGCTGGCCGGCCAGGCCGTCGAGTTCCACCACCGAGCCCTGCGACAGCTGCAGCAGGTTCTTGATGGTGATGCGCGTTCGGCCGATCTCTGCGGTGAGCTGCACAGGCACGTCGAGCACGCGCGCGATGTCCACCGGCGTGGTGCCGCCGGCCGGCACGGGCGCGGCGGCGGGAGCGTCCTGGATCTGCTGGAAGACCTGCGCGGTGGCGGGTGCCACGGCGGGAGCCGGTGCCGCGGTTGCGGCGGTGGCGGCCGTCTGCTCGGCCAGCGCGCTGGCCCAGTCGTCCGCTTCGCTGCCGGCGGAAGAGGTGTTGTCAGTCATGTTCGTTCTTCAGGTCGCTGTCTTGATGGGTGATCATGTTCTGCACGCGCAGTGCATAGCGTTCGTTGGAGGTGCCATAGCCGCACTCCATCACCGGCACGCCGCCCACCTTGGCGACGACCGTTTCCGGCAGCTCGATGGGAATCACGTCGCCGACGCGCAGCTTCATCACTTCGCCGATGGTCGAGGGCATGGTCACGAAGTCGGCCACCAGTTCCACGTCGGCGGACTGCATCTGGCGCGACATCTGCGTGACCCAGCGCTTGTCGACCTCGACCTCGTCCTGGATCGGGTTGGACAAGAGGTCGCGGATCGGCTCGATCATCGAGTAGGGCAGGCACACGTGCAGGAAGCCGCCGATGGGGCCGAACTCGATCTGCAGCGTGGTGTTGATCACCACCTCGTTGGGCGCGACGATGTTGGCGAGCTTGCCGTGCATCTCCGCGCGCACGTAGTCGAAGTCCAGCGGGAACACCGGCTGCCACGCGTCGCCATAGCACTGCAGCGACAGGTCGAGCAGGCGCTTGATGATGCGCTGCTCGGTGCGCGTGAAGTCGCGGCCTTCCACGCGCACGTGGTAGCGCCCGTCGCTGCCGAAGAGGTTGTCCACCACGAGGAACACCAGCTTCGGGTCGAACACGAAGAGGGCGGTGCCGCGCAGCGGCTTCATGTGGATCATGTTGATGTTCGCCGGCACCGGCAGGTGCCGCACGAACTCGCCGAACTGCTGGATCTGCACCGGCCCCACCGAGATGTCGGGGCTGCGCCGCATGAAGTTCAGCAGCGCGCCGCGCAGGCCGCGCGCGAAGCGGTCGTTGATGACCTCCAGCGTGTGCATGCGGTTGCGCACCACGCGGTCGGGCGCGCCGAGGTCGTAGGCGGGCAGCCCGTCCTTCGGCGGTGGAGGCAGGGGCGCCTGGTCGACATCGCCGGTGACGCCTTGCAGCAGCGCATCGACCTCGTCCTGCGAGAGCACCTGTTCATACGCCATGGATCGCTTGCCGTCCGGAGGATGGTGTCGTGGTGCTCACTGCACGACGAAGATGTTGAACGAGACGCTGGAGATGCCGAGCTCGGGCGTCTCGGGCGTCAGCGGTGCGTTCAGCGCGTTGCGGATCTCCCCGGCCAGCCTGGCCTTGTCTTCCGGGGTCACCAGCGATTCGGGCGCGCGGTTCGACAGCTGCACCAGCAGCCGGCTGCGCAGCTCGGGCATGAACTCGACGATCTGCGCCTTGGCATGCTCGTCGCGCACGCGCAGCGCCATGCCGATCTGCAGGAAGCGGCTGCGTCCTTCGGACTGCAGGTTCACCGTCAGCGGGTCCAGCATGACGAAGATGGGCTTTTCGGGAACCGGCGGCTTGGCCGCTGCCGTGGAGGCGGCGCCCGTGAGGCGCGGCAGGAAGACATACGCGGCGGCGCCGGCCGCGGCGAGAACGCCGACGGCAAGCACGAGCCCGATCAGCAGCTTCGGGGAGCGGCGCGAGGACGGCAACGTGGCGTTGGTCAGTGCGGCGGTTGCGACAGATGTTGGGGGAGCCATGGTGAAGCGGTTTTTCTTGTCCGGTCTATTCTTTTCGAAGTCCCTCGCTGACGAACGGCCGAACAAGCGCACAAAGGCGTTTCATATCCGTTCATTGCGAGGCGCCGGGCTGGGCGGCGCCGTCGCGGGCGAAGGCGTGCTCTTGCGTGCGTTCCTGCTGCCTCAGGCGAAGGTGTCCACGCCGGAGCCCGCGTTGGCGGCAATGGCGCGTGCCGCAGCAACTGGCGCGGCCGGTGCGATGGCCGTCGCGCGGCCGGCACCGGGGTAGGAGGCCGTCGCCTGCTGCCGCGCGGCGTTCTGCTGGCTTTGCTGCTGTTGCTGCTGCGCGAAGGCGGCGTCGTTGCCATTGGGCTGGCGCGTTTCCGCTCCGACCGAGGTCTGGCCCAGCGTGATGCCCTGCTCCGACAGCGAATTGCGCAGCTGCGGCAGCGCAGCCTCGACGGCCTTGCGCACGCTTTCATGCGCCGAGACGAACATCGCTTGCGCCTGGTTGTCGCCCATCGACAGCGTGACCTTCAGCGGACCGAGGCCGGCCGGGTTCAGGTTGAGCTCGGCCGTGTGGTGCCCGCTGGCGCTCATGCGCAACAGCTGCTGGCCCAGGGCAGGCGCCCATTTGTCGCTGCCGACTTCAGGTGCGATGGTGTGCGTCGGCGTGCGCGCGGCGGCCGTGGTGTCGGTTGCGCGTTCCGGGTGCGATGCCGTCACCGAAGCGGGCTGCTGCAGCACGACGGGGTCGATGGCAGGCTGTCCGTCCGCGCTGTCTGCGCCGTTGGCAGGGGCGGCCGCGGGGCTTGCCGCGACGGCGGCCTTGGCGGCCTGCGTGTCGTCGGCCGCCGCCGGTTGTGCCGCGCTCGCAAGCTGTTCCGCGGTGGTGGCGCTGACGGGCGCGCGCGATGCGAGGCTGCGACCGGCCGCGGCGTTGCCCACGGGCGGGCCCGCAGGCGTGGCCGTCGGCTTCGCGAACCCGACGGCCATGGTCTGTGCGGCGATGGCAGCGCGGGCGGCGTCGTGCAGCGATCCGGCGGGCGCCGCATCCGCCTGCAGCGGCGCAGCCTGCGCGGCGGCTGCGGCGGGCTTCTGCGCGGCGACCTCTTTTGCTTGCGTGGCTGTGGCTGCGGACCCGGTCGGGTCCTGTGCGCTGGCGGCGACAGCGGCGGTGCCGGCAGCGGCTTTCGCTGAAAGCGCCTGCAATGCCGGGTTCAGCGCCATGTCGGCCGAGGCATCGGAGGGGGGCGTCTTCGCAAGTGCGGCGGCCTCGCCTTCGCCGGCCTGTGCCGCCGAGCGGCCCGCGAGCGTCATCGCGTGCAAGGCTGTGTTCGCCTGCGCGAGAAAGGCGAGGTTCGGATCGGCGAGCGCGGTGTCTTCCTTTGTGGCGTCTTCATCCGCGCCGGCACGGCGTTCACCGTTCGAGCGCGAGCGTTCCAGCGTGGCGCCGAAGCTGAGGCCCTGCGCTTCGTCCGCGTTGCGCCCGCGCGAGGCGGCCTGCCCGGGCGCGGACTGCGCCGCGGCATTCGTCGTGACGGGGGGCATGATCATGGAAGGCATGTCGGTTCCTGCGTGCGGATGGTTTTCTCAAAGGGTCGGGTGCGAGGCGCGGTCGAAGAACTTGCGCGCCGCGCGCTCGTCGCTGTCGCGCTGCTCGCGCTTGGCCTCGGCCATCAGCTCCTGCATGCGCACGCGCTCGGCCAGCGTGTCGAAGGAGCTCAGGCGGCGGCGCTGCTGCTGCCAGTCGTCACGGCCGTGGTCCAGCCGGGTGCCGGCCTGCGCGGCGATGGCGCGCTGCTGCTCGATGGCGTTGTCCAGCGTGCCCAGGAAGCTGCGGTAGTTGCGCCACTGCGAGGAGGGCAGGCCGTCGCGCATCAGGGCGTCGAGCTGGTCGTGGTAGTCCTGCCGGTACTGCAGCAGCAGGTCGAGCTTCTGGCTGGCGTCCAGGTGCGCGTTCTGCAGCGCGCCCAGGCGCCGCGCGGCGTCGTCGGTCTGCGTGTGCGCCAGGTCGATCAGCATGCCGAGGGGGAGTTTGCGTGTCATCTTGTGGCTCTTTGCGGAGTGGGTGTGCGCGGCTCGCCTTCGAACAGGTTCTCCAGGCGGGCGATGGATTCGGCGTAGTCCGTGCGCTCGTCCATCGACTGCTGCAGGAAGCCTTCGATGCGCGGGTACATCGCGATCGCCTGGTCGAGCTGCAGGTCGTGGCCCGGCGCATAGGCGCCCACGCTGATGAGGTCGCGGTTGCGCTGGTAGCGCGAGAGCATCTGCTTGAAGCGGCGCACGGTGTCGAACTGCGAGGACGGGATCAGCGCGGTCATCGCGCGGCTGATGGAGGCCTCGATGTCGATGGCGGGGTAGTGCCCGGCCTCGGCCAGCGTGCGCGAGAGCACCACGTGGCCGTCGAGGATCGCGCGCGCCGAGTCGGCGATCGGGTCCTGCTGGTCGTCGCCTTCCGACAGCACCGTGTAGAAGGCGGTGATGGAGCCGCCGCGCCCGTTCGCGTCGCGCTCGCCGTTGCCGGCGCGTTCGACCAGCGCGGGCAGCTTGGCGAACACGGAGGGCGGATAGCCCTTGGTGGCGGGCGGCTCGCCCACGGCCAGGGCGATCTCGCGCTGCGCCATCGCGTAGCGGGTGAGCGAGTCCATGATGAGCAGCACGTCCTTGCCGCGGTCGCGGAAGTATTCGGCCAGGCAGGTCGCGTAGGCCGCGCCCTGCAGGCGCAGCAGCGGCGAGTTGTCGGCCGGCGCCGCCACCACCACCGCGCGGGCCAGGCCTTCTTCGCCCAGCGTGTTCTCGATGAAGTCCTTCACCTCGCGGCCGCGCTCGCCGATCAGGCCGACCACGATGACTTCGGCGCTGGTGTAGCGCGCCATCATGCCCAGCAGCACGCTCTTGCCCACGCCCGAACCGGCGAACAGGCCCATGCGCTGGCCGCGGCCCACGGTGAGCATGCCGTTGATGGCACGCACGCCCACGTCGAGCACCGAATCGATGGGTGCGCGCGTCAGCGGGTTCATGGGCGGCGAGCTCAGCGGCACCTTGCGGGCGATGTCCAACGGCCCCAGTCCGTCGAGCGGCCGGCCGGCTGCGTCGACCACGCGGCCGAGCATGCCTTCGCCGACCGGCAGGCGCTTGGTGTGGGCGTTGCCGCCGCCGATGATTCCGGCCGCATCGGGCTCCGGCGCACCGGGGCGCGCATACACGCGAGCGCCGGGCAGCAGGCCCGCCACTTCGGTCTGCGACATCAGGAAGAGCCTGTCGCCAGCGAAGCCGACCACTTCGGCCTCGGCGTGCCGTTGCGCATGGCCCGGCGGCAGCTCGATCAGGCAGTCGCTGCCCACGGGCAGCTGCAGCCCCACGGCCTCGAGAACCAGTCCCACGGCGCGTGTGAGGCGGCCCGAGGCGATGGTGGTCTCGCAGCCGGCGACCTTGGCGCGCGCTTTCTCGAGCGCGGCGCGCACCGACTGCAGATGGGGGTTGGGGGCGGTGGCCTGCATCTTGGCTGTCACCGGGCTTCGGATCTGCCGTCGGCATCGCCGTTGAGGGCGCCCGTCACGCGCTTCCAGCGCGTTTCCAGCGTGCCGTCGAGCTCGCCCGTGGCCGATTGCACGCGGCAGCCGCCGCGGGTGATGGCGTCGTCGGCGCGCATCTGCCAGCCGGCGGCTTCGATTTCTTCGCCCAGGCTGCTTCGCACCAGCGCCACGTCGTCGGGGTGCAGCAGCAGGCGCGGTTCGCCGCGCAGTGCGGGTTCGGTGTTCAGCAGGTCGCGCACCACGGGCAGCACCCATTCAGGCTCGGCCTTCAGCGTGCGGTGCACCACCTGGCGGGCCACGTCGAGCGCCAGCGCGAGCACGGCCTGCGAGAGCTCTTCCTCGGCGCGGCGCAATGCATCGGGCAGCGACTGGGCCAGCGCGCGCAGGCGTTCCGCATGCGCGCTCGCGGCCGCGAGGCCGGTGGCAAGGCCTTCGGTGTGGCCCACCTTGCGGCCTTCGGCAAGTCCGGCGGCGCGGCCCTCGGCTTCGCCGTCGATGCGGGCTTCCTTGCGGATGCGCGCGAGATCGGCGAGGTCGATCCTGGGTGCGGGCGGCGGCGGTGGTGGCGGAGCGGTGTTCCGGCGTTCGGCCGCCGTCTTGCGGGCGGCGGGTGTGGGCGAGCGAGGGCTGCCGTCGATGGTGCCCATCTCCCAGCGCTCCCATGCCGACAGCGCGGGCGGGCTGGGCGGCATGCGCTCGGTCCTCGGCCCGCCGGCGGCGTGGCGCGCGGCGGCATGGATGGCGGCGAGGCGCTCGCGCGATCCGGCGAAGTTGCCGAAGTTGTCGTTGGCGTCAGACGAACTCATCGGTGCCAGGCGTCGAGATCACGATTTCGCCGGCCTCCGCCAGTCGGCGGGCGACCTGCAGGATGGCCTTCTGTTCGGTTTCGACCTGCGACACGCGCACAGGTCCGCGCAGCTCCATGTCTTCGCGCAGCGTTTCGGCGGCGCGCTGCGACATGTTGTTGAGGAACTTGTCGCGCAGCTCCATCGGCGCGCCCTTGAGGGCGATGATGAGCGAGTCGCTCTCGATGTCCTTGAGCAGGCGCTGGATGCTGCGGTCTTCCAGGCCCAGCAGGTTCTCGAAGACGAACATCTCGTCGACGATGCGCTGCGCCAGCGCCTCGTCCTGCTCGCGCACGTGGGCGATGGCTTCTTCCTCCACGCTGGTGCTCATGAGGTTGACGATCTCGGCCGCGGTGCGCACGCCGCCCAGGCGGCTGCGGCGCAGGCCCTGGCCCGCGAGCATCTCGGTGAGCACGTCGGTCAGCTCGTTGAGCGCCGAGGGCTGCACGCCGCCGAAGGTGGCCACGCGCATGATCACGTCGTGGCGCAGCCGTGCCGGCAGCTTCTCGAGCACTTCGGAAGCCTTCATGCGGTCCAGGTGCACCAGCAGCGTCGCCAGGATCTGCGGATGCTCGTCGCGGATGAGCTCGGCCACCTCGCCGGCCTCGAGCTCGTTGAGCCGCTCGATGCCGCCGTGCGGCTCGTCGGGCTGCAGGATGTCTTCCAGCAGGTTGCTGGCGCGGTCCTCGCCCAGCGCCTTGCGCAGCACGGCGCGGATGTAGCTGGTCGAGCCCAGGTGCAGGGCCGAGAGCTGCTCGGTCTCGTTCCGGAACTCGGCCAGCACCTCGGCCAGCTCTTCCTTCGAGACGGAGGTGAGCTTCGACATTGCGAGGCCCAGTGCCTGCACCTCGGAGGTAGGCAGCTGGTGCAGCGCGGCCGCCGCGCGGTCTTCGCCCAGTGCCATCAGCAGGATGGCGCTCTTGCGGGTTCCCTGTTCGCTACTCATCGTTGTTCATCCAGTGCTGGATCAGCGCCGCCACCACCTTCGGGTCCTTGTCGGCGGTCTGGTGGGCGTATTCCATGTCGGCCTTGCGGCGGCTGGCCTCGCGTTCGCGCAGGCTCTCCTGGGCGGAGGCGGCGTTCTCGTCCGGCGCCTCGGCGGCCACGAAGGCGGGGGCTTCCGGCGCGGCAGGCGCGGGCGGAGGCGCCAGGTGCTTGCGCATCAGCGGGCGCAGCACGGCGAACCAGGCGAAGAGCGCGAGCAGGGCGTACAGCAGGTACTGGCCGGCGATCTTGGCGAGTTCGATGTTCTCGCGGTCGCGCCAGAACGGGACCTCGGGCGCGGGGGCGCTGTCGGCATCGCGGGCGAAGGCGCTGTTCACCACGTTGAGCGAGTCGCCGCGCTCCTGGCTGAAGCCCATGGCTTCCTTCGCGAGGTTGCGGATCTGCTCCAGCTCTGCCGGCGTCAGCGCGCGGCTGGCGGTCTTGCCCGCGGCATCCACCGCGTCGCGGTTGTTCACCACCACGGCGACCGACAGGCGCTTCACGCCGCCCGCAGCCTGCTGCACGTGGCGGATGGTGCGGTCGAGCTCGTAGTTGGTGGTGGTGTCCTTGCGCGAGCTGCTCGGGCCGGTGGGCGCGCTGCTCGTCGATGCGGTGGCCGCGCCGGGTGTTCCCGGTGCGCCAGGCGTTCCCGGAGCGGGAGGGGTGCCCGGTGCGTTGGGCGCCCGAGGCCCGGTGATCGGCGCGGTGGGGTTCACCGGTGGCTGGTTCGACAGCGCGCCCGGCACGCCGCCGGGCTGCCCGCCGCCATGCTGTGCCGACTCGCTGCTCTGCTGGCTGCGGATGGCGGCCTGCGTCGGGTCCTGGTTGGGCTTGTATTTCTCGTCGGTGTGTTCGACGACGGAGAAGTCGATGTCCGCCGCCACTTGCGCGCGCACGTTGTTCGCGCCCACGATGGGCTGCAGGATCGCCTCGATGCGGCGGATGTAGCCCTGCTCGATCTCCTGCGCGTACTTGAGCTGGCTCACGTCCAGCCCGCGGTCGGCGCCGCGCGCGGAAGAAAGAAGGTTGCCGCGCTGGTCGACCACGGTGACGCTCTTGGCGTCGAGGTCGGGCACGCTGCTGGACACCATGTGCACGATGGCGCTGACCTGGCCTTCGTCGATGCTGCGTCCGCGCGCCAGTGCGAGCACCACCGAGGCCGAGGGCTTCTTCTGTTCGCGCACGAACAGCGATGGCTTGGGCAGCGCCAGGTGCACCCGGGCCGACTCGATCGCGCCGATGGATTCGATGGAGCGCGCCAGCTCGCCCTCGAGCCCGCGCTGGTAGTTGACCTGCTCGGCGAACTGGCTGGTGCCGAACTTCTGGTTGTCCATCAGTTCGAAGCCCACGCCGCCGGCCTTGGGCAGGCCTTGCGCCGCCAGCTTGAGGCGGGTCTCGGCCACCTTGTCGCCAGCGATGAGGATCGCGCCGCCGCCCTCGGCGAACTTGTAGGGCACGTTCATCTGCTGCAGCGACGCGATGATCGCGCCGCCATCGCGGTCCGACACGTTGGTGTAGAGCACCTTGTATTCGGGGCCGCGGCTCCAGAGCATGAACGCGGCCACGGCGGCCACCACGGCGGCGCCGCCGATGATCAGCGGCAGCCGCGGCTGCGCGCGCAGGCGTTCCAGGAGCGGGAGCGGGCCGTCGCCGGCCGGGGGCAGCGCGCCCGCGGGCGCAGCCGTGCTCATGGATGCACCCTCGTCGCGGCCATTGCCATGGTGGGAGAGGAATTTCGGTTTAGAGATTTCATTCCGGATGGCCGGTGATGTCGTCCGCGGCCTGTTCGTTTCGCGGACGATTGTCAGCAGTCACCCGGAATTCGAATGGCCGAACAGCCGGGGTTTTCGCCCTCAGTTGCGCGCTTGAATCGGGGTCTTCCCTTGATACGCTGCAAGCCAGCCGGAGAGCCTTTGCTCCTCCGTGTCAAGTCACGCGGAAGTGTTCAGACAAACAAGAGGAAGAGGATCACCATGTCCATCAGCGCCATCGAATCGGTCCTGCAGCAGATGCGGGCCACAGCGGTCCAGACGGGCATCGCGCCGCAGGCGGCCGCCCCGGCCGAAGCCGGCGGCTTCGCGGCCGAGCTCAAGCGCTCGCTCGCGAACATCAGCGGCGCCCAGCGGCAGGCCTACGCCCGGGCCGAGTCCTTCGAGCTCGGCAAGCCGGGCGTGGCGCTGAACGACGTGATGGTCGACATGCAGAAGGCGAACGTCGCTTTCCAGACCGGACTGCAGGTGCGCAACCGGCTCGTGACCGCCTACCAGGAAGTGATGAACCTGCAGGCTTGAGCGATGCAAAGGTGATGTGGCGGGGGCCATGCAACTTTTTCGTGCATGCCCCTAAAGGTTCCCGGGGGTCCGCCGATAACCAAGTCAACGATGGCTTGAGTCTCTAAGTGGAAGCGGGTCCAGCGTTACGGCCGAAAGCCGGAGTCCACAACCTTTTTTCATCAATCAGGAGTCGAACATGGCGCAAGTCATCAATACGAACAGCCTCTCCCTGCTCACGCAGAACAACCTGAACAAGTCGCAGTCGGCACTGAACAGCGCCATCGAGCGTCTGTCTTCGGGCATGCGCATCAACAGCGCCAAGGACGATGCCGCCGGCCAGGCCATCGCCAACCGCTTCACGGCCAACATCAAGGGCCTGACGCAAGCCACCCGCAATGCCAACGACGGCATCTCGATCGCCCAGACGACGGAAGGCGCCCTGACCGAAGTCAACAACAACCTGCAGCGCATCCGCGAACTGGCCGTTCAGGCCGGCACGGGCACGAACTCGGCCAGCGACCTGGATTCGATCCAGGCTGAAATCGGCCAGCGCATGGACGAAATCAACCGCGTTTCGCAGCAGACCCAGTTCAACGGCGTGAAGGTCCTGTCGGCAGATGCCGGCAAGCTGACCGTGCAAGTCGGCGCGAACGACGGCGAGACCATCGACATCGACCTGCAGGAAATCAGCGCCAAGACCCTGGGCCTGGACGGCTTCAACGTCAACGGCAAGGGCGTGTCCGCCAACGCCAAGGCCAACGTCAACGACCTGACCAAGGCCGGCGCCACCGGCACGGGCCCGTACGTCGTGACCACCAGCTTCGCCAAGGTGACCGCCGAGCAGGCCGTCGACGCGATGCAGGACGGCAACACGGCTGTCGTGGGCGCGACCACCTACAAGTACGACGCCACCGCCGGCAACTTCACGACCACCGTCGCGGTCGCCACCGGCGCTCCCACCACGGCTTTCGCCGGCACGCTGCTGCCGACGGCCGGCAACAAGTTCACGGGCACCTTCACGGGCGCCAGCGGCTCCACCAACTTCGAAGTCGACAGCGCCGGCGCGATCACCATCGACGGCCAGGCAGCCTACCTCTCGGGCGGCAACCTGACGACCAACAACGTGGGTGCGCCCCCGGCCGCCACGGCTTCCTCGCTGTTCGCCAGTGCCGACGCCACCGCAGGCGCCTCGAGCATCAAGCTCAACGGCACGACCTACGACTTCGCTGGCGGCGCCGCGGGCTTCACCTACACGAAGACGGTGTCGAAGGACGACGTGAAGACCGCCGTGGCGGGTGCCGCCTCGACGGTGAACCTGGGCTCGGGCATCTTCTCCTCGACCGTGACGTTCGCGGCGTCCGGCGGCCTGTCCAGCGACACGTACATGGACAACGACAAGGAAATGACCAAGACCGCGTCGTACACCACGAGCTACAACGTCAACGCCGTCAATGGCGAAGTGACGGTTGCCTCGACGACCGGCACCGGCAAGTACGCCGCCGACGTGGGCGCAGTGGCCTACGTCAACTCCGCCGGCAAGCTGACCACGGATACGACCAGCAAGGGTTCCAAGACGGCCAACCCCCTGGCCGCTCTCGACTCGGCCCTGGCCAAGGTCGACAGCCTGCGCAGCAGCCTGGGTGCGGTGCAGAACCGTTTCGACTCGGTGATCGCCAACCTCGGCACCACGGTCGTCAACCTGTCCTCGTCGCGCTCGCGCATCCAGGATGCCGACTACGCGGTCGAAGTGTCGAACATGACGCGCGCCCAGATCCTGCAGCAAGCCGGTACCTCGGTGCTGTCGCAAGCCAACCAGACCACGCAAGGCGTGCTGTCGCTCCTGCGTTGATCGAAGGGACCTGAGAAGACGAAGAAAAGCCGGACCCCTCCCCTGGGGAGTGGAGTCCGGCCAACGCAGGCCCCTGGCGCGAGCCGGGAGTGCCTGCGCTGTTCCCTGCGGCCATGCCCGCGCAGGCGCGGCCGCAGAGAACAGCGAAACCAGCACAGCAAGGTGGAAATGATGTTGAACCCCGTGTCGGCGAACTCCGTGAAGGACAACCAGTGGACGCAGCTGCTCGTCGGCGGTGCCGCGGGCGCGGCCTCTGCCGTCGCCGCCACGGCCGAGAAGGACGATGCGAAGGATGCCGCGACGCCGGTCCAGGTGGAGCAGGCGGTGCGCCAGGTGAACGAGTCGCTCGCGCTGCGCGAGGTCGGCCTGCAGTTCGAGGTCGACAAGGAGACCGACATGGTCGTCGTCAAGGTGGTGGACCGCGCCAGCGGCGAGGTCATCCGCCAGATTCCCAACGAGGAAGTCGTGCGCATCGCGAAGCTGATGAACGACGGCAACGGACTGCTGGTGGACCACGCGGCCTGAGGCCGGCACGCGGGCACCGGCAATCTCAATCAAGGAAAGACAGGAAAACATCCACATGGCAACCATCAGCAGTCTCGGCGTCGGCGCCAACCTCGACCTCGCCTCCCTGCTCACGCAGCTCGAGACCGCCGAGAAGCAGCCCATGGTGGCGCTGCAGGACAAGGCCAAGAGCTACACGAGCAAGCTGTCGGCCTACGGCACGATCCAGAGCGCGCTCTCCACGCTGCAGGCGGCGGCCAAGAAGCTCGGCGACCCGACCTTCTTCCAGAGCGTGACGGGCACGCCCACGGTCAGCGGCATCCTGTCGGCGACCGCCACCGACACGAGCGCGGCGGGCAACTACACCATCGACGTGTCGCAGATCGCGCAGTCGCAGACGCTGGTGAGCGCGGGGCAGGCCGACGCCAAGGCCGCCATCGGCACCGGCAAGATCACCATCGACTTCGGCGCCATCACCGGCGGCACGCTCGACCCGGCGACCGGCCAGTACAGCGGCGCCACCTTCAGCGCGGACGCCGGCCGGCCCGCCAAGTCGATCACCATCGACTCGACCAACAATACGCTGGAAGGCATTCGCAACGCCATCAACGGTGCGAACGCGGGCGTGACCGCCAGCATCGTGAACGACGGCAGCGGCACGCCCAACCGCCTGGTGCTGACTTCCACGCAGACCGGCGAGAAGTCGAGCATGCGCATCGCGGTCGACGGCGACGCGGCACTGCAGGGCCTGCTGAACAACGACCCCGCCGGTGCGCAGAACCTGAAACAGACCTCGGTGGCGCAGAACGCGAAGCTCAACGTCAACGGCATCGACATCACCAGCTCGACCAACACCGTGAAGGACGCCATCCAGGGCGCCACGCTGACCCTGGTGAGCACCGGCAAGACCGGCCTGGCCATGAAGGAGAACACGGCCGGCGTGAAGACCGCCATCAACGACTTCGTGAAGGCCTACAACAGCCTGCAGAGCACGGCCAAGACGCTGACCGCTTACGACGCCGACACCAAGACCGCCGCGGCGCTGGTGGGCGACAGCACGCTGCGCAACCTGCAGACGCGCATCCGCCAGGCACTCGTCGCGCCGCAGCCGGGCGGCACGAACGACATGAAGGTGCTGACCGAGATCGGCGTGTCCTTCCAGAAGGACGGCACCCTGGCCGTGGATTCCGACAAGCTGGACAAGGCGCTTGCCAACAACCTCAAGGGCGTGGCGAACCTGTTCTCCAGCGCCACCAGCAGCAAGGCCGGCTACGGCAAGCAGATCGACGCGCTGGTGGACGACGTGACCAAGGGCGCCCTGAAGGTGGCCAGCGACGGCGTGACGGCGACCATCAAGGAACTCGACACCCAGTACGACGCGATGCAGTTGCGCGTGGACGCCACCGTCGACCGCTATCGCAAGCAGTTCAACCAGCTCGACGTGCTGATCAACAGCCTGAACAACACCAAGAACTACCTCACGCAGCAGTTCGACGCGATGTCGAAGCAGTCCAAGTAGGACGCCAGGCATACAGAACCCGGAGCATCAGCCGATGTACACCTCCCACAACATGCGCACCGGAGCCGGCGCCTATGCACGCCTCGGCGTGGAAACCAGCGTGATGAGCGCGTCGCCGCACCAGCTCATCGCGATGCTGTTCGACGGCGCGAAGACGGCCATCGGCATGGCGCGCCACCACATGGCCGCCGGCGACACGGAAGCCAAGGGCAACGCGATCTCCAAGGCCATCGGCATCGTCGACAACGGCCTCAAGGCCGGACTCGACGCCCAGGCCGCCGGTGATGCCGGGGCCGAACTGGTGGGCAACCTGTCGGCGCTGTACGACTACATCGTGCAGCGGCTTTTCCGCGCCAACCTGCACAACGACGTGCAGGCCCTGGACGAGGCCGACCGGCTGCTCGAGAACATCGCTTCCGCGTGGCGGGAGATCGACGACCGGGCTCGTGGCTGAAATGCAACCGCAAGAGAAACAGGAAAACATGGCATTCCGGAGTGAGGTCGTTCATTGCTACGAAGAGCTGGCCAACGGCATCGCATCCATGCTGGTGCTGGCCCGTGCCAAGGAGTGGGGCCAGCTTCCCGCGCTCGAAGTCCGCTGCTCGGCGATGGTGGAGCGCCTGCGGGCCATCGAGCCCCATGAGCTGCTCGACGCGACGCAGGTGGAGCACGTGCTGCATCTGCTGGAGCGCATCCGTTCCGATCAGGCCGAGGTGTCGGGCCTGATCAAGCCGCAGCTCGAGAGCCTGATCAGCCGGATGGGGTATCTCACGCAGCAGAAGAACCTCGGCAGGGCTTACGGGCCGCCGCACTGAGCGGGCCCGCCGATCGAACGCGACTCGCTGAAGAAACCGCACCATGACCGTCATCGCCGGACTGCTCGACGCGCTGCTGGCCGCAAGGCTCACGCCGCGGCTGGACGTGCTCGGCATCAAGCCCGAGGCCACCATCGGCGCGCCCGGGCCGGCGGTGGCGATCGGCAAGGTCGAGAACGATGTGCGGCTGCCTTCCAATGCCGCGCTCGACAGGCAGATTCCGGGTGCCGCGGCTGGTGGAACGGCGCATGCGGGTGCGGGTGCCCCGCCTTCGATGGAGGCGCGGCTGTCGGTGGCGGCGCGCGTCATCGGCGCCGTGCTGGCCGACCTGCAGGCGCAACCCGGTCCGGTGCGCGGCGCCGTGCCCCTGATGTCTTCGCGCGCGCAGCCGGTGAACGCTGCGGCGCTGGCTGGCACGCTCGCGCAGACGGTGTCGGACAGCGGACTCTTCTATGAGTCGCACCTGGCGTTGTTCACGACGGGTGGCCGTTCGCTCGCGCAGATGAAGCAGGAGCCGCAGGCGCAATGGGCCGCGCCGGTGAGTACGAAGGCGCAGGCGAGCGCGCTGGTTGCATCGGCGGCCGTGGCTGCTGGTCCGGCGGCGGTGATTGCGGATTCGCCGGACGCGCTGCCTTCGCTCGTGGCGCAAGTCCAGGTGCCGATGCTGCAGGGCGGCGAAGCCCGCACGGCGAGCCCTGCCGCGCCACAGGCGTCGGCTGCGGATGCGCAACCTCGGGACGCCGGTCACTCCTCTTCTCAAGGCAAACCGCAGACTCTGGAACAGCCGGCCGCGACGAACGATGCTGCCCGGTTGCAGGCCGCATATCGCCAGCCCGGGAGTGCGTCGCCCGGTGGCACGCTCGATTCGATGCCCGCGCATCGCGCGAGCGAATCCGCGCGCCAGGCCGACGATGCCGCAGCCCTGCCGCCATCGCGCGCCGCCGAAGTGATTCATCCGCAGGCCATCACGCTGGTGCACCAGCAGCTCGACCTGCTGGCCAGCTCCGTATTCCGCTGGAACGGCCACGCCTGGCCCGACGTGCCGATGAGCTGGACCGTCGAGGAAGAACAGCAGGCGCAGCCCGATGCGCGCGGCGTGGCGACAGAAGAAGAGGGCGCGCGCCGATGGTCGACCACGGTGTCGCTGGAGCTGCCGAAGCTTGGCGAGGTCGATCTGCGGCTGAGCCTGGACGGCCAGTCCGTTCAGGCGCATCTGTTCGCGCGCGAGGCGTCGACCATGGCGCGCCTGCGCGGCGACACCGGCCGGCTCGCGAAGCGCTTCGACGCCGCGGGCCTGCAGTTGCAGCAGGTGCTGGTCGCCGCGAAGGAGGCTGCATGAGCGCCGCGCCGGGCCGCCCCAAGCAAGCTCGCACCGCAGTGCGAAGCACGAAGGTTTTCCGAATGAGCGCCGCGCCGGGCCGCCCCAAGCAAGCTCGCACCGCAGTGCGAAGCACGAAGGTATTCCAATGAGCGAGCTGCTCGACAACCGCAACAGCGCCGTCGCGCTGTCGTACGCGGACAAGACGCGGGCGCCCGTCGTCGTGGCCAAGGGTTATGGCGTGGTCGCCGAATCCATCATGCGCGAGGCGCGCGAGCACGGGCTGTACGTGCACTCGTCGGCCGACCTCGTGAAGCTCCTGATGCAGGTCGACCTGGACCGGCAGATCCCGCCGCAGCTGTATCTGGCGGTGGCCGAGGTGATGGCGTGGATCTACCGCCTCGAGGGTCGCGCAGGCGACTAATTGAGCAGGTGGATCAACGTGAAATCGGAAATCTGGAAATTCAGGAAAACGGCCTTCGGTCGAATCTAAATAAACCCATAGTATTTATTAATTCGATGTTGCCAACGAATAAATTCGGGCATTTTCCAGTTGTCAATGAAACATTTGTTACCCGAACTTCTGACAAGTGTAAACCCATGCTCCTCATTGGGGGATGATGGGAGCAGTGTCAGACACCTCCTACTTTTTTTGTCCTGCTGTCATACAAACCACTTCAACATGTAAAACTTTGTGTATATAATGTATACACGATTGTTAGGAGCACGAAGTGAGCTTTGAATCGGAAATGGGATCAGACATGGAAAACGTCAACATCAGCGCCAACGGCGTGATTTCGAGGGAAATCGGCGAGATAAATCTGGCCTATATGCTGCTGGCTCAGAAGCTGGTGAAGCAGGACCGGGCCGAGGCCATGTTCCGCCTCGGCGTGGGCCGCGAACTGGCCGATCTGCTGGCGAACATGTCGCTCAGCCAGATCGTGAAGCTGGCCGCGTCCAATTTCCTGCTGTGCAGCTTCCGGCTGGACGACCGGCCCATGTTCGCGGTGGTCGGTGAGGGCAAGGAGCCCGCGCTGCAGCAGGCGCACATGTCGATCCTGATGGCCGCGCGCCAGGCCCAGGCCCAACCCCAGGCGCAGATGCGCGGAGCGAGCGCGGCGTGACCGGCAAGAGCGTCCTGGGCGAAGTGCGGCAGGTTCAGCTCGCGATCGAGCTGATCGGCCTGGGCGCGCGCCTGCAGTTCCTGGAGGCAGCGGTCACGCTGAGCCGCGAGCGGCTGATCCGCCTCTACAAGGAACTCAAGGGCGTTTCCCCGCCCAAGGGCCTGCTGCCGTTCTCCACCGACTGGTACATGACGTGGCTGGCCAACATCCACTCGTCGATGTTCTACAACATCTACCGCTTCATGCTCGACGAGGCGGACGAGAACGAGCTGCCCGCGCTCATCAAGGCCTACCGCCTCTACGCGCAGCAGGTGGAGGCCAACGGCGGCGAGGTGGTGCTGGACTTCACCCGCGCCGAGACCATGGTCCGCTTCTTCGACAGCGACATGCTGCAGCTGAGCACTTGCTGCCGATGCGGCGGCCATTTCGTGGCGCATGCGCACGACAACAAGAACGGCTACGTGTGCGTGCTGTGCCGTCCGCCCTCGCGCGCGGGCAAGGCACGCAAGCCCAAGGCGAACGGACGCCAACACGGCGGACTCGTCGCCGTGGCACCGGTGATGGACATCGGCGGCGCCGTCTAGGAAAAGTGCCCTGCGCGCGCCCATGGCCGCGAGGGGTTTGTTGATTCGACGCCCACGGGCGAGAGGGGAAGCGCGTGCTGGTTCTGGTTGGATATCTCGTGGTGATCGGTGCCGTCTTCGGTGGCTACGGCCTCATGGGCGGGCACTTCGGCGTCCTGTTCCAGCCGGTCGAGCTGCTCATGATCGGCGGCTCCGCGCTGGGCGCCTTCATTGCCGGCAACAACGGCAAGACGATCAGGGCCACCATCAAGGAGCTGCCGCTGCTGCTGCGCACTTCCAAGCACAACCGCCAGCTCTACATGGACCTGCTCGCGCTGCTGTACGAGCTGCTCGCCAAGGCCCGCAAGGAAGGGATGATGAAGCTGGAGACCGACGTGGAAGATCCCTCCCAGAGCGAGATCTTCACGCGCTACCCGAGCATCATGGCGCACGAGGGCATCACCGTCTTCCTGTGCGACTACCTGCGCCTTGTCATCAGCGGCAACACCGACGCGCACGAGATCGAGGCGCTGATGGACCACGAGATCGAAACCATCCGCCACGAGGCCGAAGTGCCCGGCCACAGCCTGTCGCGCGTGGGGGATGCACTGCCGGCGCTGGGCATCGTTGCCGCGGTCATGGGCGTGGTGCACGCGCTGGGCTCGGCCAACCTGCCGCCTTCCGAGATGGGCGCGCTGATCGCGCACGCGATGGTGGGTACCTTCCTGGGCGTGCTGCTGGCCTACGGCTTCGTCTCGCCGCTGGCGTCGCTGATCGAGCAGAAGGTGGAGGAAGGCATGAAGATCTACCAGTGCGCCAAGGTCACGCTGCTGGCCAACCTCAACGGCTACGCGCCGCAGTTGGCCGTGGAGTTCGGCCGCAAGGTGCTGTTCTCGACCGAGCGCCCCTCGTTCACCGAGCTGGACAACCACGTCCGCGAAGTCAAGGCGCGCTGACGCGCCCCTCGCACGAAGCAACGAGCGATCATGAGCGACGAGAAGCCCCGGGTCATCTTCAAGCACGTCCACAAGGGCAAGCACGGCGGCGCGCATGGCGGTGGCTGGAAGATCGCCTATGCCGACTTCATGACCGCCATGATGGCCTTCTTCCTCGTGATGTGGCTGCTCTCCATTTCCAGCCCCAAGCAGCGCGAAGGCATCGCCGAGCACTTCCGCATGCCGCTGCGCGTGGCGCTGAACGGCGGCGACAAGTCCAGTCTCAGCAACAGCATGATCCCCGGCGGAGGCGCCGACCCGGCTCACGTCGAGGGCGAGGTCAAGCTCACCGAGACAGCGAGCGAGGACGAGGCCGACGCCAGCCGCCTCGTCGAGATGAAGAAGAAGCTCGACGCGCTGATCGAGAAAAGCCCTGTGTTCCAGCAGTTCCGCTCGCAGATCCTCATCGACATCACCACCGAGGGCCTGCGCCTGCAGATCGTCGATACCGAGAACCGCCCCATGTTCGAGCTGGCCAGCGCGCGCGTGGTGCCGCACATGCGCGCCATCCTGCGCGAGCTCGCGCCCGCGCTCAACGGCCTGCCCAACAAGATCACCCTGTCGGGGCACACCGACGCCATCGTCTATACCAACGACCGGTCCTACGGCAACTGGGAGCTTTCGTCCGACCGCGCCAACGCCTCGCGGCGTGAACTCGTGGCCGGCGGCATGGCCGAGGGCAAGGTGCTTCGCGTGATCGGCCTGGCCGACAGCATGCACCTGGACAAGGCCGACCCGCGCAACCCGATCAACCGGCGCATCAGCATCATCCTGCTCAACCATCGGACCCAGGAGCGCATCGAGCGCGAGAACAGCACCGAGCCCGTCGGCGGGCTGCGCATCGGCAAGGCGGCCGCGAAGGCGGACTGAACGTACGGCGGCGGGCGGCACAACAACAAGAAACCCCAGAACACGAGATGGACCTCAGTCAATTCACCCAAGCCTTCTTCGTCGAAGCCATCGAACTGCTCGCCGAGATGGAGCAACTGCTGCTCGAACTCGACGTCGACGCACCCGACAGCGAACAGCTCAACGCCATATTCCGCGCGGCGCATTCCATCAAGGGCGGCGCAGCGACTTTCGGTTTCACTGCCCTGACCAACACCACGCACGTTCTCGAGTCGCTGCTGGACCGCGCCCGCCATGGGCAGCTTCGTCTGACCGGCCGGATGATCGATGCATTCCTGGAAACGAAGGACGCCTTGCAAGAACAACTCACTGCCTACCAGGCCGGCAATGAGCCGGACCCGGACATGGTCGCGCACATCTGCGGCGTGCTTCAGCAACTCGCGCTCGAAAGCGGCGATGCGAGCGCGGCGGTTTCGCCCGCAGCGGCCCCTGCGCCGGCTCCCACCCCAGCCCCAGCGCCGGTAGCGGTGTCCGAGCCCGCGGCGGCTCCGGCTGGTGGCGCTGTCGGCGGCGGCGGCGGCGCACTGCGCATCCGCTTTGCGCGCCTGTCGGAAAGCGAAGGCGAGCTGCTGGCCGGCGAGCTGGCCAACCTCGGCAAGGTGCTGTCGCGCACTCGCACCAACGACCGGCTCGACGTGCTGCTCGAAACCACCTGCTCCCCCGACGACATCGTCGCCGTCTGCTGCTTCGTCATCGACGAATCGCAGATCGACATCACGCACGAGTCCCTCCCGCAGGCTTCCGAGGCCTCCGCCGAGGCATCGGCGCAGGCGGCCGCGCATGAAGAGCCGGCCGTGGTCGTGGCCGCGGAAATCCCGAAGCCGCAATCCGCGCCCGCTGCGGCACCCGCCGCGGCTGCCGCAGCGTCGTCGGCGGCTGCCAAGGAATCCAGCTCCATCCGCGTCGACGTCGAGAAGGTCGACCAGCTCATCAACCTCGTGGGCGAACTCGTCATCACGCAGTCGATGCTCACGCAGGCGGCGACCATGCTCGACCCGGTGGCCTACGAACGCTTCCTCAGCGGCCTGGGCCACCTGGAGCGCAACGCGCGCGACCTGCAGGAATCGGTCATGTCCATCCGCATGATGCCGATGGACTACGTGTTCAGCCGCTTCCCGCGCGTCATCCGCGACGTGAGCGCCAAGCTGGGCAAGCAGGTGCGCCTGGACACATACGGCAAGGAAACCGAGCTCGACAAGGGCCTGATCGAGCGCATCGTCGACCCGCTCACGCACCTGGTGCGCAACAGCCTCGACCACGGCATCGAGACGCCCGAAGTGCGCCTGGCCAAGGGCAAGGACGCCACCGGCCAGCTGCTGCTGTCGGCGCAGCACCACGGCGGCAACATCGTGATCGAGGTGAGCGACGACGGCGCGGGCCTCAACCGCGAGCGCATCCTTGCCAAGGCCATGCAGCAGGGCCTGCCGGTCAGCGAAACCATGCCCGACGAGGAGGTGTGGCAGCTCATCTTCGCGCCCGGCTTCTCCACCGCCGAGCAAGTCACCGACATCTCGGGCCGCGGCGTGGGCATGGACGTGGTCAAGCGCAACATCCAGGAAATGGGCGGCCATGTCGAGATCCACTCGCGCGGCGGGCAGGGCACCACCACCCGCATCGTGCTGCCGCTCACGCTGGCCATCCTCAACGGCATGTCGGTGAAGGTGGGCAGCGAGGCCTACATCCTGCCGCTGAGCTACGTCATCGAATCGCTGCAGCCGCTGCCGGAGCACCTGCATTCCATCACCGCCGACGGCCACGTGATCCGCGTGCGCGGCGAATACCTGCCGCTCATCGAGCTGCATCGCGTGTTCGACGTGGCCGGTGCGCAGACGCACCCCACGCAGGGCATCCTGGTGATCGTGCAGGCCGACGACAGCCGCTTCGCGCTGCTGGTGGACGAGCTGCTCGGCCAGCACCAGGTGGTGGTGAAGAACCTCGAGACCAACTACCGCAAAGTGCCCGGCATCTCCGCCGCGACCATCCTCGGCGACGKCAGCGTGGCCTTCATCATCGACGTGGGCGCCATGCCGCGCATCCAGCGCGCGCAGGCGGCGAGCGCGGCCGCGCTCGCGGGCGCTGCCCGGAGGACGGACGCCATTGCGCTCTGACACCCGACGGAGACAGCTGAATGCGGTTTGATTTCTTCCGTCGCGCCTCCGAAGGCGCCGGCGCGGACACGGACACCTCCGCGCAGCCCGAAGCGGGCGGCGACGGCCATCTGGCCTATGCGATGCTGCTCGACGCGCAGCGGCGCGTCATCGGCTATCGCATGGCATGGCGTGCCGCCGGTACGCCCGCCGGGGCGCCCGCAGCAGCGGGCATCAAGGCGCTCATGGACACGCTCGCCATGCACCTCAACCCGGAGGGCGAGGGCTGGCAGCTGGGACCACAGCTGCTTTTCGTCGACGTGACGGTCGATGCGCTCTTCCAGAGCGAACTGCAGTCGCTGCCGCCGCGGCAGGTCGTGCTGTGCATGCGCGCCGACGAACTGCTCGACGCCGACCTGCGCTCGATCCTGCTTTTCCTGCGCGAGCAGGGCTTCGGCTTCATGCAGTGCGGCGGCGCCGAGTTGCCCGAAGACCCTGAGCTGCGCGCCATCGTCACGCACCTCGAGGTCGGCGCCAGCGCTGCCGACACCGTCGCGCGCCAGCGTCGCGACGAGCAACTGGGCCATCCGCAGGTCGAGCTCGTCGCCGCGCGCGTCGAGGACTGGAAGGAATTCGACGCCTGTGCCGCGCTGCGCGTGAACGTGTTCGTCGACGGCGCCTTCCGCAACCCTCCGGTGATCGAGACCGAAGACGCGCTGCAGCCCGAGTCGCTGCTGATCGTGCAGCTGATGCAGATGCTCCAGCGCAATGAAGACCTGCGCGTCATCGAGGCCGCACTCAAGCACGACGCCGCGCTCACCTACCGCCTGCTGCGCTACATCAACTCGCCCGCGGTGGGCATGGCGGTGGAAATCCATTCGCTGCGGCACGCGGTGGCCATGCTCGGCTACTCGCCGCTGTACCGCTGGCTCTCGCTGCTGCTGGCCACCAGCAACAAGGCCGGCTCGCCCTACATGATGAAGAAGGCCATCCTGCGCGGGCGCTTCGTCGAGCTGGTGGGGCAGGGCATGCTGCCGGCAAGCGAGGCCGACAACCTCTTCGTGGCCGGCATGTTCTCGCTGCTCGACCAGCTGCTTGGCGTCTCGATGGAAGGCGTGCTGCGCAAGGTGCAGCTCACCGAGGCGGTGCAGCAGGCCATTCTTTCGCGCGGCGGCCTGTACGGCCCCTTCGTGGCGCTGGCCGAAAGCTGCGAGCTCGACGACGGACAGGCGGCGCGCCTGTCGGAAGCGCTGTTCCTGAGTCCGGCGCAGGTCAACGCAGCGCAGCTCTCGGCGCTGGTGTGGGCACAGGGCGCCGGTCCGGCCGCGAGCGAGCAATGAAGCGAGCCGAAGCCGAAGTGCGGAAATTGCAGGGCATTTGCGCGTCTGATCGGTCCATTGGAAACGGTGGGCGCTATGTACATTGAAAGCCAACCCTCCAGGCTGGCCGTGACCACCGAGTTCCTCTTCACCGACAGCGACTTCTCGCGCGTGCGAACCCTCATCCACCGCCGCGCCGGCATCGCCCTGGGCGAGCAGAAGCGGCAGATGGTGTACAGCCGGCTCTCGCGTCGGCTGAGGGAGCTGCAGCTGCCCGACTTCGCCTCCTACCTCGACTGGCTCGAGCAGCGCCAGGACGGCGAGGAATGGCAGCTCTTCATCAATTCGCTGACCACCAACCTCACCTCGTTCTTCCGGGAGGCGCATCATTTCCCGACGCTGGCCGAGCACGTGCGAAAGGCGAAGCAGCCCGTCACCGTGTGGTGCGCGGCGGCGTCGACCGGCGAGGAACCCTATTCGATCGCCATCACGCTGATGGAGGCGCTGGGCGAGAAGGCGGCGGCCTCGCGGGTGATCGCCACCGACATCGACACCGCCGTGCTGGCCAAGGCCGCCGCGGGCGTCTTTACCTCCGAGCAGGTGCGCAGGCTCGCGCCCGAGCGGCTGCGGCGCTTCTTCAACAAGGGAACCGGCTCGAACGCGGGCAAGGTGCGCGTGCGCCCCGAGGTGGCGGCGATGGTGAAGTTCTCGCGGCTCAACCTGCTCGACAGCGCCTGGTCGGTGAAGGAGCCGGTGGATGCGATTTTCTGCCGCAACGTGATGATCTATTTCGACAAGCCGACGCAGAAGAAGGTGCTCGACCGCTTCGCGCCGCTGCTCAAGCCCGATGGCCTTCTGTTCGCGGGCCACTCGGAGAACGCGTCGCTGGTCAACCAGGCCTTCCGCCCGCTGGGGCAGACCGTGTATGAGCTGGCGCGCGCGCGCGTCGCGGGTGGTGCCTCATGACCATGGCCCCCAACGCGGCCGCGCCAGGCTCGGTGGCCAGCCACCACTATTTCGACCGTGACGTCGGCATGATGGCCGTGAAGCTGCTGCCTTCGGAGTACTACGTGACTTCGAGCAACACCGCGCTCAGCACGGTGCTGGGCTCCTGCGTGGCCGCATGCCTGCATGACCGCGAAGCCGGCGTGGCCGGCATGAACCATTTCATGCTGCCCGACGAGCGGGAGCAGGGGACTGGCGCCGGCTCGCGCGACGCTGCCGAGTCCATGCGCTACGGCGCCTACGCCATGGACGTGCTGATCCGCGAACTGGTGCGCGCAGGTGCGCGCCGCGACCGGCTCAAGGCCAAGGTGTTCGGCGGCGCAGCGGTTCTGGCCAACATGACCACGCTCAACATCGGCGACCGCAACGCCGACTTCGTGCTGCGCTACCTGAACAACGAACGCATCGAGGTCGCCGCGCAGGATCTGCGCGGGCCGCACGCGCGCCGTGTCTGCTTCGTGCCGGCGACGGGCAAGGCCATCGTGCGCAAGCTGCGCGCGCAGACCGAAGTGCGCCAGGTGCAGCGCGAAGAGGGTGAGCTGCTGCGCAGGCTGACGGGCCAGCGCGCGGCGCCCGTCGCTGAAAACAACAACAACAGGGGAAACCAGTGAGCGTCAAGAAAATCAAGGTGCTGTGCGTCGACGACTCGGCGCTCATCCGCAGCGTGATGACGGAGATCATCAACAGCCAGAGCGACATGACCGTGGTGGGCACGGCCGCCGATCCGCTGGTGGCGCGCGACCTCATCAAGGTCACCAACCCCGACGTGCTCACGCTCGACGTGGAAATGCCGCGCATGGACGGGCTGGAGTTCCTCGAGAAGCTCATGCGGCTTCGGCCCATGCCGGTGGTGATGGTGTCTTCGCTGACGGAGCGGGGCTCCGAGATCGCACTGCGCGCGCTGGAGCTGGGCGCCATCGACTTCGTGACCAAGCCGCGCCTGGGCGTGCGCGACGGCCTGCTCAACTACACCGAACTCATCGCCGGCAAGATCCGCACCGCGGCCGGCGCGCGCCTGCTGCCCGCCCGGCATGCCGCTCCCGCGCGCCCCGGCGGTGACGCACCGCAGGAATCGCTGCTGCGCAGCCCGCTGCTGAGCACCGAGAAGCTCATCATCATCGGTGCCTCCACCGGCGGCACCGAAGCCATCCGCGAAGTGCTGCAGCCGCTGCCGCCCGATTCGCCCGCGGTGATGATCGCGCAGCACATGCCGGCCGGCTTCACGCGCTCGTTCGCGCAGCGCCTCGATGGGCTTTGCCGCATCAATGTGAAGGAGGCCGAGCACGGCGAGCGCGTGCTGCCGGGCTATGCCTACATCGCGCCGGGCGGATTCCACCTGTCGCTCGCGCGCAGCGGCGCCAACTACGTGGCGCACCTCGACCAGGAGCCGCCGGTGAACCGCCACCGGCCGTCCATCGACGTGCTGTTCGATTCGGCCGCCAGGCACGCGGGCAAGAACGCCATCGGAATCATCCTGACGGGCATGGGAAAGGACGGCGCCGAGGGCCTGCTGCGCATGCGGCGCGCGGGCGCCCATACGCTGGCGCAGGACGAGGCCAGCTGCGTGGTCTTCGGCATGCCGCGCGAGGCCATCGCGCTGGGCGCGGTGGACGACGTGTCGCCCCTGGCCGAAGTCAGCCGCCGCGTGCTGGCGCACCTTCGCACGTTCGGTGAACGTACGAACCGAGTTTGAGAGAAAAGAAAACGACCTTGGAGTTGGAAATATCGTGATCGACAAGAGCATCAAAATCCTGGTTGTGGACGACTTCCCGACCATGCGCCGCATCGTGCGCAACCTGCTGAAAGAGCTGGAGTTCCACAACGTCGACGAGGCAGAGGACGGTGCCGCCGGCATCGAGAAGCTGCGCGGCGGCAGCTTCGGCTTCGTGGTGTCGGACTGGAACATGCCCAACATGGACGGCCTGACCATGCTGCAGACCATCCGCGCCGACCCCGAGCTCAAGAAGCTGCCGGTGCTGATGGTCACGGCCGAGGCGAAGAAGGAGAACATCGTGGCGGCGGCGCAGGCCGGCGCCAACGGCTATGTGGTGAAGCCCTTCACCGCCGCCACGCTCGAAGAAAAACTCACCAAGATCTTCGAGAAGCTAGCCAAGGAAGCAGCTTGAAATGAGCCAGAACACTGCCGCCGCCGTCGCGGACCCAGCCAATACCACCGAGGAAATCCTGGGCCGCATTGGCCAGCTCACGCGCCAGCTGCGCGAAGGCCTGCGCGAGCTCGGTCTCGACAAGCAGGTCGCCAGGGCCGCGCAAGCCATTCCGGATGCGCGCGACCGCCTGAGCTACGTGGCCGCCACCACCGAGCGCGCGGCGCATCGCGCGCTCAACGCCATCGACGTGGCGCAGCCGCTGCAGGAAGCGCTGGCCTCCGACGCCAAGGGCCTCAGCAAGCGCTGGGACGAGTGGTTCAAGAACCCCATCGAGCTCGACCATGCGCGCGAGCTCGTGCTCGACACGCGCGGCTATCTCGACGGTGTGCCCGAGCGCGCCAGCGCGATCAACTCGCAGCTCATGGAGATCCTGATGGCACAGGACTTCCAGGACCTCACCGGCCAGGTCATCAAGAAGATGATGGAAGTGGTCAACGACGTCGAGACGCAGCTGCTGCAGGTGCTGATCGACAACTCGGCACCCGAGAAGCGCCAGGAGGCCGCGCAGAGCCTGCAGAACGGCCCGCAGGTCAAGCCGGGCAACCCCGAGGCCGTCACCGACCAGGCGCAGGTCGACGACCTGCTGGAAAGCCTCGGCTTCTGATTCCGGGGGCCTGCCGGGCCCTTTCTATTGTCCGAACTGCAGGGCTATCAGGGCCCTGATCGACAGATTGTTCCGAGGGGCCGAATCCAATAATTTGGCCATGAGCAAGGCGTACTTCGCCAGTGCTGGTTCGGAGCATGAATGGCTGAGGAAAGCGATCTCGAGAAAACGGAACCCGCCTCCGAGCGGCGCCTTGAAAAGGCACGCGAGGAAGGCAACGTCGCCCGTTCGCGCGAGCTCACCACCTTCGTCATGCTGGGTACGGCCTGTGCAGGCCTGTGGCTCGCGTCGGAGTCGCTGGGCAACAGCATGAACGGCGCGCTGCGCCTGGGGCTGCAGTTCGACCGCGCCAGCGCCTTCGACCCCTCCTACATGCTGGCCCGCACCGGGCTGATGTCGGTGCAGGCGCTGGGCGCCATCGGCCCGGTGTTCGCGATGATGATCGTCGCCGCCGTGGTTGCGCCGATGATGCTCGGCGGCTGGCTCTTCTCCACCAAGTCGGTGGCGCCGAATTTCGGCAAGCTCAATCCCCTGGCCGGCATCGGGCGCATGTTCTCCTCGCAGGCGCTCGCCGAGCTGCTCAAGGCGCTGGCCAAGTCGGCGCTCATCGGCGGCGTGGCGTGGTGGGTGGTGTCGCGGGACATCGGCACCCTGATGGCCCTGATGGCGCAGCCCGCGCAGTACGCGCTGCCGCACGCGCTCGTGCTGGTGGCCAAACACTGCGTGCTGATCGCGGCCACGCTGTTCCTCGTGGCGCTGATCGACGTGCCTTTCCAGCTCTGGAGCTACTACCGCAAGCTGCGCATGTCGCGCGAGGACGTGCGCCAGGAGCACAAGGAGAGCGAAGGCGATCCGCACATCAAGGCCGCCATTCGCCGCCAGCAGCAGCAGATGGCGCGCCGCCGGATGATGTCCGAGGTGCCCAAGGCCGACATCGTGCTGACCAACCCCACGCACTTCGCCGTGGCGCTCAAGTACCAGGAAGGCGGCATGCGCGCGCCGCGCGTCGTGGCCAAGGGCTCCGAGCTCGTCGCCGCGCGCATCCGCGAACTGGCGAAGGAACACAAGGTGGCGATCCTGGAGGCGCCGCCGCTCGCGCGTTCCCTCTACCGGCACACGAAGCTGGGCGACGAGATTCCCGCCGGCCTCTACACCGCCGTGGCCGAGGTGCTGGCCTGGGTCTACCAGCTGCGCCGCTGGAAAGCCGAAGGCGGCGAAGCGCCGCGCGCACCTACCGATCTGCCGGTTCCCGCAGACCTTCAATACACCGCCGAAGCGGCGGCGCTCGCATGAACGCGATGACAAACCTGATGCGCCTGCCCGCGCGCTTGTTCCCCGGCTCGCAGCTCAAGGGGCTGGCCGGTCCGATCCTCATCATCATGATCCTGAGCATGATGGTGCTGCCGCTGCCGCCATTCCTGCTCGACCTGCTGTTCACCTTCAACATCGCCATGTCGGTGATGGTGCTGCTCGTGAGCATGTACACGATGAAGGCGCTGGACTTCGCGGCCTTCCCGGCCGTGCTGCTGTTCTCCACGCTGCTGCGCCTGTCGCTGAACGTGGCGTCCACGCGCGTGGTGCTGATGAACGGCCACACCGGCCCCGACGCGGCGGGCAAGGTGATCGAGGCCTTCGGGCACTTCCTCGTGGGCGGCAACTTCGCCGTGGGCGTGATGGTCTTCATCATCCTCGTGCTCATCAACTTCATGGTGATCACCAAGGGCGCGGGCCGCATCGCCGAGGTGGGCGCGCGCTTCATGCTCGACGCGATGCCCGGCAAGCAGATGGCCATCGACGCCGACCTCAATGCCGGCCTGATCGGCGAGGAAGTGGCCCGCAAGCGCCGCCAGGAAGTGGCGCAGGAAGCCGACTTCTACGGCTCGATGGACGGTGCCAGCAAGTTCGTGCGCGGCGACGCGATCGCGGGCCTGCTCATCATGGTGATCAACATCATCGGCGGGCTGGTGGTGGGCATGGTGCAGCACGGGCTGGACTTCTCCACCGCCGGCAAGACGTACACGCTGCTGGCCATCGGCGACGGCCTGGTGGCGCAGATCCCGGCGCTGGTGATTTCCACCGCAGCCGGCGTGATCGTCTCGCGCGTGACCACCGACGAGGACGTGGGCAGCCAGCTCACGGGCCAGCTCTTCTCGAACCCCCAGGTGCTGTTTCTCACGGCCGGCATCGTCGGCCTGCTGGGCATGATCCCGGGCATGCCGAACCTGGCCTTCCTGCTGATCGCGGGCGGCCTGGCGTGGCTGGGCCGCGGGCTGCTGCGGCGCGAACCGAAGCAGCAGGCCGCGCAGGAGGCCGCCGCCGCGCAGGCCGCGAACCTTTCCGCGTCTTCCGCCGAGACGGCCGAGGCCACCTGGGACGACGTGGCCATGGTCGATCCGCTGGGCATGCAGGTCGGCTACCGCCTCATCCCGCTGGTCGACCAGTCGCAGCAGGGCGAGCTGCTGGGTCGCATCAAGAGCATCCGCAAGAAGATCGCGCAGGAAGTGGGCTTCCTGGTGCCGGTGGTGCACATCCGCGACAACCTGGAGATCAAGCCCAACACCTACGTCATCACGCTGAAGGACGTGGAGATCGGCCGCGGCGAGGCTTTCCCCAACCAGTGGATGGCCATCAACCCCGGGCAGGTGAGCGGCACGCTGCCCGGCACGCCCACGCGCGACCCTGCCTTCGGCCTCGCCGCGACATGGATCGACGCGAGCCTGCGGCAGCAGGCGCAGGTGTACGGCTACACGGTGGTCGATGCCTGCACGGTGATGGCCACCCACCTGAACCACCTCATACAGACGCACGCCGCCGAGCTGCTGGGCCGCCAGGAGGTGCAGCAGCTGCTCGACCAGATCGCCAAGACCGCGCCCAAGCTCACGGAAGACCTGGTGCCCAAGGTGCTGTCGCTCAGCACGCTGCACAAGGTGCTGCAGAACCTGCTCGACGAGGAAGTACCGATCCGCGACATGCGCACCATCCTCGACGTGATGGCCGAGCACGCGCCGACCGTCAAGGACCCGACCGAGCTCACCACGCTCACGCGGCTGGCGTTGGGGCGCGCGATCACGCAGCAGCTCTTCCCGGGCGACAGCGAGATGCAGGTCATCGGCCTGGACGGCTCGCTCGACAGCGTGCTGCAGCAGGCGCTGACCAACAGCAGCGGCATCGAGCCCGGCATCGCCGACAACCTGCTGCGGCAGGCGCAGGCCGCCATCACCCGCCAGGAGCAGATGGGCCTCGCGCCGGTGCTGGTCGTGCAGCACGCGCTGCGCGTGCTGCTGTCGCGCTTCCTGCGGCGCAGCCTGCCGCAGCTCAAGGTGCTTTCGCACGCAGAGATTCCTGATTCCCGAACCATCAAGGTCACCACCGCCATCGGAGGACGAGGTTGAATTCCCCCCAACAGACAGACGTGCGCGCCACTGCGCGCAGATTCGTCGCGGCCACCAGCCGCGAAGCCCTGCGACTGGTCAGGGAGGCGCTGGGCGCCGACGCCATCGTGCTCTCGCACCGCGTCACCGCGCAAGGCGTGGAGATCGTCGCCATGGTCGAGGGCGAAATGCAGGGCGTGGTGCAGCAGGGCAGTGCGCCTGCGAAGCCCGTGGCTGCACCGGTCGTGGCGACACCGGTTGCCGCGCCGGCTCCGGTCGCACGTGCGGTGCCGGTGCCGGCGGCGCCTGCTCCCGCTGCGCCCATCGCATCTGCTGCCCCGGTTGCAACACCCGCCCCGGCCCCGGCTCCCGCCGACACGGTGCTCGAAGAGCTGCACTCCATGCGCGGCATGATCGAGGAACAGCTCGCCAGCGTGGTGTGGAACGACAGGCAGCGCCGCGACCCGGTGCGCGGCCGCCTGCTGCGCACGCTGCTGGGCGCGGGTTTCAGCGCGCGGCTTTCCAAGGCCATGCTCGAGAAGCTGCCCACCGGCCGCACCTATGCCGAAGGCATGGCCTACGTGCGCTCGGAGCTCATCCGCGCCGTGCCCGTGCATGAGGACGAGGACGCACTGTTCGCGCAGGGCGGCGTCTACGCGCTGATGGGCCCCACCGGCGTGGGCAAGACCACCACCACCGCCAAGCTGGCCGCGCGCTGCGTGATGCGCTTCGGCGCCGACAAGCTCGCGCTGGTGACCACCGACAGCTACCGCATCGGCGCCTACGAGCAGCTGCGCATCTACGGCCAGATCCTCAACGTGCCCGTGTATGCGGTCAAGGATGCCGCCGACCTGAATCTCGTGCTGCGCGACCTGCGAGACAAGCACATGGTGCTGATCGACACCGTCGGCATGAGCCAGCGCGACCGCGCCGTGCCCGAGCAGATCGCCATGCTGGGCCAGAGCCCCAGGCCGGTGAAGCGGCTGCTGCTGCTCAACGCCACCAGCCACGGCGACACGCTCAACGAGGTGGTGCACGCCTACCGCCACGGCAACGAGCTGGCCGGCTGCATCTTCACCAAGGTGGACGAGGCCACGCATCCGGGCGCGCTGATCGACACCGTGATCCGCCACCGCCTGCCGGTGCACTACATCTCCAGCGGCCAGAAGGTGCCCGAGAACCTGATGCAGGCCGATCGGGCCCAGCTGGTGGACAGCGTGTTCCAGCCGCGCCAGCACAGCCCGCTGTTCGTGCCCGCCGAGAGCGACCTGCAGGAAGACGCCGCTTCCGGCGCGGCCTCGCAGCAGGCGGTGCGGAAGGCGCAGGGCGAGACCGACCTGCTGCGCCTGAAATACCAGAACCTGATCCGCGCGATGGCGCACGACGCGCAGGAACTCGCCACCACCGCGAGCGCGCTGGCCGGCGCGCAGATCGGCTTCGAGCGCGCACGCGCCCTGTGGCGGCAGGCCACGGACGAAGGAGCGGGACAGAAAGCTGTTCTGCAGGACCTGCTCGTGCATGCGCGCGGCGAGGTGGCGGCGGGTTGCGAGGGCTACGTCCTCGCGCTTTGCGGGCAGGTGGGCCTGCGCTCGAACGAAGGCGGCGACGCCTACGAATGCCACGGCAGTCTGCTGCTGTCGGACCGCACGGGCCTGCCGATGGCGGCGCCCAACCAGTGGCTTTCGACGGCGGCCACGCGCGGCACGAAGGACGCCGCGCGCAAGCCCGGCGCACGCCAGGTGCCATGGCTGCGCCAGCAGGACTTCGGCCATCGCCCGCTGGTCCATCTGCTGACGCGGCTGCCCGGCATCGAGGCCATGGTGCAGTGGCAGGCCACTGGCCAGCGCTGGCTGGCGCGCGCCCCGGGCTCCACGGCCGTGATCGACTCGCGCACCGGCTCGCCCGACACGCTCGCGCGCATGGATTTCGAATTCGGCGAGGAGCGCCCCATGCGCTTTCGCGGCAAGGCGGCGCTGCTCGCGGTGGCGCATGCCGACGTGGTGCTGCGCTTCAACGCCGCCGCAATGGCTGCGGGCATGGCGCGCGACGAGATGCCCGCGCTGCGCTGCGTCGCCACACGGGTGGTCGATGCGCGCAGCGGCAACGTGCTCGCGCTGGGACATGCGCTGTCGAACGTGGGCACCGAGGTTTCCGCACGCCAGCTCGCGCAATGGCTGGGCTGGGCCGTGGATGCCGAGCCCTGCTTCCGACTGCTGCGCGACGGCGTGCAGCTGGTGGGAGGCATCGGCGAGCTCGGCGACCCGGACATCATGAAACGGCTGCTGATCGCCGGCCAGATGACCACCACGGTGTGGCGCCTGCTGCAGTCCGAAGGCGAATGGGCTGACCGCGCACGCGCGCTGATGGGCCAGCTCAACGGCCGACCGGCACGCAGCGGCCGCGCCATGAGCGGCAGTGCGCTCTATGCGGGCGTCGGCAAGCTCTTCCTGCTGCTGGACGCGCTGGGCACCGAATCGACCGCCCCGGTCCAGCCGCCCCGCGCGCTGGAGGAGCCGCAGAAGCTGGAGCGGCAGGATTGAGGACACGGCGATGAACAAGCTCGTTGCGGATCAGGCGGACGGCCTCCGGCGCCTGCTCGCGCCCGCGCAGGCGCGCGTGGTCGCGGTGGCCGGCATGGGGCGCGGCGCGGGCGGCACCACTGCCGCGATGAACCTGGCCGTGGCACTGGCGGGGCAGGGCCGCAACGTGCTGCTGCTGGACGAACATCGCCGCGCCGACGGTTCTGTCTGCGAGGTGTGGGACATCGATCCGCCGGGCAGCCTGGCCGACGTGGTGGGAGGGCGCGCCGCGCGGGCCGCGCGGTGCAGTGGGGCCTGATCTGGGCCTGCGTGGACGACGAGCAGTTGCACGAAGAAGCAAAGAGCATC
>NZ_JASMRZ010000045.1 GCF_030462475.1 Variovorax sp. CAN15 | reverse complement strand
TCCCATCGTGCCGAGCTCCGCATCGGATTTGAAACCGTTGCGTCGCAACTCCCGCGTGATCGTGCTGGGAGCACGCCGCAAGGTCCGGGAGATCAATCTGGCGCTGCTGCCCTGCAGCTTCATCGCCATGATCATCCCTCGCTCTTCGGCACTCAGCTGTTCGTAACTCCTGGTCATGCAAGCTCTTCCCTTCAGGATCGAGTGTGTTGCACTTCAGAATTGAAACCGCCCTTACTTTTCTTTGGCGAAGCAAAGAAAAGTAGGTCGGCCGCCGGGCCGAGACCCGGCCCCGGAAAGCAAACCCCAAAAGCCGATTGCTACCATCAAGGCAACCCAAGTCAGACCCCAAAAGCAATGCCCCCTTTCCCCTTCTCAGCAGTCCTATTCGACTGCGACGGCGTCCTGGTCGACTCCGAACCCATCACCAACCGCGTCCTGGCACAGATGCTCGGCGAGCTGGGCTGGCAAATCACCACCGAAGAATCAATGAACACCTTCACAGGCAAAGCCGTGAAGGACGAAGCCGCCCTGATCGAACAAAAGACCGGCTTCAAGATCACCGACGATTGGCTGAAAACCTTCCGCGCCCGCCGCAACGAGGCCCTGGAGCGCGACCTGGTCGCCATTCCGCGTGCACCTGAAGCCATCCGCGAAATCCACGCCAGGCTCAAGGGCCGCATTGCCTGCGCATCGGGTGCCGACCGCCACAAGGTCGAGCTGCAGCTCGCCAAGGTCGGCCTGCTCGACTGTTTCCAGGGCCGCATCTTCAGCGGCCACGAGATGCCGCGCTCCAAGCCGCATCCCGACGTGTATCTCGCGGCCGCCGAGGCGCTGGGCGTGGACCCCAGGCGCTGCGCCATCGTGGAAGACACCGTTACCGGCGCGATGGCCGGCGTGGCGGCGGGCGCGACGGTGTTCGGCTACAGCACGGGCGAGTCGGGCCACAGCGGCCCGGGGCCGTTGCTGAGCGTGGGGGCGGTGAGGGTGTTCAGCGACATGGCCGAATTGCCCGCGCTGCTTGCGGGCTACGGGCTGCAGGCGGCCTGAGTTTCTGTTGGAATGCGGGGAGTCGAGCCAATCCCCAAGTCCCAGGCAGGCAGAAGGAAGGAAGCAAGCAACCCCATGACCTCCGAATACAAAACCGAGCAGCCCGACCGCAGCGAGATCGACGCACTCACCGGCCCCGCCGTGGTCGAGTTCGGCACCAACTGGTGCGGCATCTGCAAGGCCGCCCAGCCGAACATCACCGAGGCATTCGCCCGGTTCCCGAACGTGCGCCGCATCAAGGTGGAAGACGGCAGCGGCCGGCCGCTGGGTCGCTCGTTCAACGTGCGGCTGTGGCCCACGCTGGTGTTCATGCGCGACGGCAAGGAAGTCGCGAAGCTGGTGCGGCCGGAGGACAGCAAGTCCATCGCCGACGCGCTGGCGCTGATCGATCAGCCTGCCTGACCGTCCCGGCATGGTGCTTGCCCATCGGCGCGGCGCTGCAAGCTCATGAACACCGAACTGCATCAACTCGCGAAGGCGGCCGATCTCGACTCGGAAGCGCGGCGGCTGCTGCGGCTGCGTTTCGGCTTCGCATGCGTGCAGCGTGTGCGGCACCTGCTGGAGTCGCCGGAGGCCGTGGAGGGGCTGGACACGCTGGGCGCATTTCTCGAAGGCAAGGCCGGTTCCGCCGCTCTGGCGTTGGCCGAGCAGCGGATGGCCGTGGTGGCGGGGAGCCATCCGGGTTCCCGCTCCATCGACGGAACGGCCCATGCGGCGGTCTCCGCGACCTATGCCGTGTACCAGGCCGTTGCCGGCCGCGCACTGCAGGCTGCGGAGTACGCGGCTTACGCAACCGTCTATGCGTACGGCGCCTACGCGATCACCGATCCCGAAGCTTTCGCCGAGGAGTTCGCGTGGCAGGTTTCGGCGCTCGACGGACTGCTGCGCGAAGAGCATCCACTGTCGGCGCGGGCTGGCTGACCCCGCATCCGAACGCAGCGCCTATTTGTCCCGCTGCCTGAAGTCGCGCGGCGCCTGGCCTGTCCATTGCTGGAACGCGCGCGAGAAGCTCTTCTCGTTGCGAAAGCCCACCGCCAGCGCCACCTGCTTGATCGGCCGCGTGGTGCGGCGCAGCTGGTCGACAGCCATCTCGTGGCGCACTTCGTTCTTCAGCGCCTGAAGCGAGGTGCCTTCCTCGTGCAGTTGCCGATGCAGCGTACGGCCCGACACGTTGAGCAGCGCGGCCAGCGCCTCGGCGGTGGTGGCCTCGCCGGCGCGCGAGCGCAGCAGTTCGCGCACGCGCTGGCCCAGCAGGCGGTCGCGGCGGTACTGCAGGATGGTGAGCGGCAGGGCGCGCTTGAGCATGGCGCGCAGCGCGCGCTCGTCGCGCTGCAGCG
Source organism: Variovorax sp. CAN15 (assembly GCF_030462475.1). GTDB lineage: Bacteria > Pseudomonadota > Gammaproteobacteria > Burkholderiales > Burkholderiaceae_C > Variovorax. The sequence continues at coordinate 40,526 of NZ_JASMRZ010000045.1, read as the reverse complement.
GCAGCGCGAGGTAGCGCTCGTCGAAGGCGATGCCCGCCTGCGGCGCGCCGAAGCACACGTCGGGCGTGAACATCAGCGGGTAGGCGTCGGCGTGCGGCGGCGCGGCGAACGGAAAGCTCGCATGGCGCAGCGAGATGCGCGAGTCGATGGCCCAGCACATGTAGCCGTGCACGAAGCGCAGGATGGTCACCAGGCAGAACTCGCGGAAGGCGTCGTCCAGCGCCCGGTGCTCGGCGATGCGCAGCGTGGCCACGCCTGCGGCCACGTCGAGCGACAGGCCGATGTCGTCGGTCAGCAGCCGGTGGTGGCGGCACCAGCGCTTGAGCGCCACGCCCAGGTTGGGCGAGCTCAGCGAGGCGCGGCACAGCATGCCGTAGCTGCCCCAGGGCAGGCGGCGGGTGAACCAGCCCAGGGTTTCGTCGTCGAGTTCCTGCATGGCGTGGCCCGACAGTGCCTCGAACTGCGCGGCCGTCACCCGGGCACCTGGCCGCGCCAGTTCGCGCGGCGTGATCTGTGCCGCCTTCAGTGCCTCCGCCGGGTCCTTGCCGTAGCGTTCGTAGGCCTGCGCGATGGCTCTCACGAAGGCCATCGGCGTGACGGCGCGGGTGGGTCGGAGGAACGACGGAGGAGACATGGCTTGGGCGGCAGGTCGTGGCGCAATTTGCAACCATTGTGGCGCCAATTGAGGCACGGCGAAGCGTAAGCTGCGGACTTTCAAGCAAGCGCCATTCCGCGCGGGTAGCTCTGCGCGCCGACCTCAGAGGAGACAAACCCCATGCACGATCCCGGCCTGAACTTCGACCTGGGCGACACCATCGACTCGCTGCGCAGCGCCATCCAGGACTTCGCCGCCAACGAAATCGCGCCGCGCGCCGCCGACATCGACCGCGACAACCTGTTCCCGCACGACCTCTGGAAGAAGCTCGGCGACCTCGGCCTGCACGGCATGACGGTGAAGGAAGAGTACGGCGGCACCGAACTGGGCTACCTGGCCCACATCGTGGCCATGGAGGAAGTCTCGCGCGCTTCGGCCTCGGTGGGCCTGTCGTACGGCGCGCACTCCAACCTGTGCGTGAACCAGATCCACCGCAACGGCAGCGATGCGCAGAAGAAGAAATACCTGCCCAAGCTGGTGAGCGGCGAGCACGTGGGCGCGCTGGCCATGAGCGAGCCCAACGCCGGCTCCGACGTGGTGAGCATGAAGCTCAAGGCCGAGAAGAAGGACGGCTACTACGTGCTCAACGGCGGCAAGATGTGGATCACCAACGGCGGCGACGCCGACACGCTCGTCATCTACGCCAAGACCGAGCCCGAGATGGGCGCGCGCGGCATGACGGCCTTCATCGTCGAGAAGAACTTCAAGGGCTTCTCGGCCGGCACCAAGCTCGACAAGCTGGGCATGCGCGGTTCCAACACCTATCCGCTGTTCTTCGACAACTGCGAGGTGCCGGAAGAGAACGTGCTCGGCGGCGAAGGCCAGGGCGCGAGGGTGCTGATGAGCGGCCTCGACTACGAGCGCGCCGTGCTCTCGGGCGGCCCGCTGGGCATCATGGCGGCGTGCATGGACGCGGTGCTGCCTTTCATCCACGAGCGCAAGCAGTTCGGCCAGAGCATCGGCGAGTTCCAGCTCATGCAGGGCAAGATCGCCGACATGTACTCGACCTGGCAGGCCACGCGCGCCTACGTGTATGCCGTGGGCAAGGCCTGCGACCGCAATGACCATGCGCGCACCTTCCGCAAGGACGCGGCCGGCGCGATTCTTTATTCGGCGGAGAAGGCGACCTGGATGGCCGGCGAGGCGATCCAGGCGCTGGGCGGCGTGGGCTACACCAAGGAATTCCCGGTCGAGCGGCTGTGGCGCGATGCCAAGCTGTACGAGATCGGCGCGGGCACGAGCGAGATCCGGCGCATGCTGATCGGGCGCGAGCTGTTCGCCGAGACGGCCTAGGCTGTTTTTCTCCCTCCCCCTCTGGGGGAGGGCAGGGGTGGGGGCAAGCGGCGTTCGATGAGACCGTGGGCTGAACAAGCGCCGCTTGCCCCCATCCCAACCTTCCCCCGGAAGGGGAAGGAGCAAGACAAGGAGACAAGGAAGGAAATGAACATGACTGCAGCACTGACCGAGAGCTACGGCAAGGGCGCCACCGACATCCCCCTCATCGAACAACCCATCGGCGACTTCTTCGACGACATGGTCGCCAGGCAGCCCGACCGCGAAGCGCTCATCAGCCGCCACGAAGGCCTGCGCTTCACCTACCGTGAACTGCAGACCGAGTCCAACAAGCTCGCCAGCGCGCTGCTCGGCCTCGGGCTGAAGGCCGGCGACCGTGTCGGCATCTGGTCGCACAACAACGTGCCGTGGGTGCTGATGCAGATCGCCACCGCCAAGGTCGGCCTGATCCTCGTCAACATCAACCCGGCCTACCGCACCTCCGAGCTTGAATACGCGCTCAACAAGGTCGGCTGCAAGGCGCTGGTGACGATGGCGCAGTTCAAGACCAGCGACTACCTCGGCATGCTGCGCGAGCTGGGCCCGGCGAAGCTGCCTCAGCTGGCCCACACCTTCTGGATCGACGCGAAGCCGGGCGAGGGCGCCGAGCAGCCGGGCATGCGCCGCTTTTCGCAGCTGCTCGCAAGCGGCGACGCCAACGACCCGCGTGTCGCGCAGGTGCAGAAGACGCTGAAGGCCACCGACCCGATCAACATCCAGTTCACCAGCGGTACCACCGGCTTTCCCAAGGGCGCGACCCTCACGCACCGCAACATCCTGAACAACGGCTTCTTCATCGGCGAGTGCATGAAGCTCACGCCGGCCGACAGGCTGTGCATCCCGGTGCCGCTGTACCACTGCTTCGGCATGGTGCTGGGCAACCTGGCCTGCCTCACGCACGGCTCGGCCATCGTGTATCCGAACGACGGCTTCGATCCGCTCACCGTGCTGGAGACGGTGCAGGCCGAGAAGTGCACCGGCCTGCACGGCGTGCCGACGATGTTCATCGCCGAGCTCGACCATCCGCGCTTCAGGGAGTTCGACCTGTCGACGCTGCGCACCGGCATCATGGCCGGCTCGCCGTGCCCCATCGAGGTGATGAAGCGCGTGGTCAGCGAGATGCACCTGAGCGAGATCACCATCGCCTACGGCATGACCGAGACCAGCCCCGTGAGCTGCCAGAGCAGCACCGACACGCCGCTGGACCGCCGCGTGTCGACCGTTGGAACGGTGCAGCCGCACCTCGAAGTGAAGATCGTCGACCCCGAGACCGGCGCCGTGATGCCGCCGGGCAAGTCGGGCGAGCTCTGCACGCGCGGCTATTCGGTGATGCACGGCTACTGGGACGACGAGGCCAAGACCCGCGAGGCCATTGACCCGGAGCACTGGATGCACACGGGTGACCTCGCCACCATGGACGCCGAGGGCTACGTCAACATCGTCGGGCGAATCAAGGACATGGTGATCCGCGGCGGCGAGAACATCTACCCGCGCGAGATCGAGGAGTTCCTGTACCGCCATCCGAAGGTGCAGGACGTGCAGGTGGTCGGCCTGCCCGACCGCAAGTACGGCGAGGAGCTGTGCGCCTGGATCATCGTCAAGCCCGGCCAGAGCGCCACCGAAGAAGAAGTGCGCGAGTTCTGCAAGGGCCAGATCGCGCACTACAAGGTGCCGAAGTACATCCGCTTCGTCGCCGAGTTCCCGATGACGGTGACCGGCAAGATCCAGAAATTCAAGATCCGCGACGCCATGACCGAGCAACTCGGCCTGAGCCAGGAAAAGACAGCATGAGCCAACTCGAAACCAAACTCAACGCCCGCTCGGCGGACTTCCAGGCCAATGCCGCCGCCATGCGCGCGCTGGTCGATGACCTGCGCACGCAGTTCGCGAAGGTAGAGCAGGGCGGCGGCGAGGCCGCGCGTGCCAAGCACGCCGCACGCGGCAAGCTGCTGCCGCGCGACCGTGTGGCCGAGCTGCTGGACCCGGGCACGCCCTTCCTCGAGATCGCGCCGTTGGCCGCGCATGCGATGTACCTCGACGGCAAGGGCGCGGAGTCGGCACCGGGCGCCGGCATCATCACCGGCATCGGCCGGGTGAACGGCGTGGACTGCATGATCGTGTGCAACGACGCCACGGTGAAGGGCGGCACCTACTACCCGATGACGGTGAAGAAGCACCTGCGCGCGCAGGAGATCGCCGAGCAGAACCGCCTGCCGTGCATCTACCTGGTTGACTCGGGCGGCGCCAACCTGCCGAACCAGGACGAGGTGTTTCCCGACCGCGAGCACTTCGGCCGCATCTTCTATAACCAGGCCAACATGAGCGCACAGGGCATTCCGCAGATCGCGGTGGTCATGGGCTCGTGCACGGCCGGCGGCGCGTACGTGCCGGCGATGAGCGACGAGTCGATCATCGTGAAGAACCAGGGCACCATCTTCCTGGGCGGCCCGCCGCTGGTGAAGGCGGCAACCGGCGAAGTGGTGACAGCGGAAGACCTGGGCGGCGGCGACGTGCACACGCGCCTGTCGGGCGTGGCCGACCACCTCGCGCAGAACGACCTGCATGCGCTGGCGCTCGCGCGCTCGGCGGTGGCCAACCTCAATGCGAAGGCGGCCGAGACTCCGGCCGAGGCCGAGGTGCGCGAGCCCGCGTACCCGCGCGAGGAGCTCTACGGCGTGATCCCCACCGACACGCGCAAGCCCTTCGACGTGCGCGAGATCATCGCGCGCGTCGTCGACGGCAGCGAGTTCCACGAGTTCAAGGCGCGCTTCGGCGCCACGCTGGTGTGCGGCTTCGCCGAGATCGAGGGCATGCCGGTGGGCATCGTGGCCAACAACGGCATCCTCTTCTCCGAGTCGGCGCAGAAGGGCGCGCACTTCATCGAGCTGTGTTGCCAGCGCAAGATTCCGCTGGTATTCCTGCAGAACATCACCGGTTTCATGGTGGGCCGCAAGTACGAGAACGAGGGCATCGCGCGCCACGGCGCCAAGATGGTGACGGCCGTGGCCACGGCCAACGTGCCCAAGTTCACGATCATCATCGGCGGCAGCTTCGGCGCCGGCAACTACGGCATGTGCGGCCGCGCGTACAGCCCGCGCTTCCTCTGGATGTGGCCCAACGCGCGCATCAGCGTGATGGGAGGCGAGCAGGCCGCGAGCGTGCTTGCCACAGTGAAGCGCGACGGCATCGAGCTCAAGGGCGGCAGCTGGAGCAAGGAAGAGGAAGAAGCCTTCAAGGCGCCGATCCGCCAGCAGTACGAAGACCAGGGCCACCCCTACTACGCCACGGCGCGGCTGTGGGACGACGGCATCATCGATCCGGCCGACACGCGCCGCGTGCTGGCGCTGGGCCTCGCGGCCGCGCGCAACGCGCCGGTGCCGGAGCCGAAGTTCGGCATCTTCCGGATGTGAGGAAGCTGGCATGAGCGAATACACCAAGCTGCAGTTGGGCTTCGACGGCCCCATTGCCCGCATCTGGCTCGACCAGCCCGATGCGCGCAACGCCTTCGACGACATCGTCATCGCCGAACTCACGCGCGCCTTCACCGAAGTCGGCGCGGCGCCGCAGGTCAAGGCGATCGTGCTGGGCGCGAACGGCCCGGCCTTCTGCGCGGGCGCGAACCTCAACTGGATGCGCCGCATGGCCGACTACACGCGCGACGAGAACGTCGCCGACGCGGGCAAGCTGGCCGAGATGCTGCGCACCATCGCCGAGTGCCCCAAGCCCACCATCGCACGCGTGCAGGGTGACGTGTACGCGGGCGGCATGGGACTGGTGGCGGCCTGCGACATGGCGGTGAGCGTCGACACCGCCTGGTATTGCCTGAGCGAAGTGAAGATCGGCCTCGTGCCCGCGACCATCAGCCCCTACGTGCTGCGCGCGATGGGCACGCGCGCCTCGCAGCGCTACTTCCTCACGGCCGAACGCTTCACCGCGGCCGAAGCGCATCGCATCGGCTTCGTGCATGAAGTGGTGGCCGCCGACGCGCTCGACGCCAAGGTCGACGAGCTGCTGAAGGCGCTGACAGGCGCCAGCCCGGCTGCGGTGCGCGCCTGCAAGAAGCTGATCGCCGACGTGGCGGGCCGCGAGATCGACGATGCGCTGATTGCGCAGACCGTCGAAGGCATCGCCGACATCCGTGCCAGCGACGAGGGGCGCGAAGGCGTGCAGGCCTTCCTGCAGAAGCGCAAGCCTTCTTGGCTGGACGCCGGCAAGACCTGATCGAGATCGATCGCCCACGCCAGGAGATCACACGATGAACACCAGCCTCGACATGCCGCAGCTGCTCGCGCTCGCCGCCGCCATCGGCTGGGCCAGCGGCGTGCGGCTCTACCTGGTCGTGCTGCTGACCGGCCTGGCCGGCTACTTCGGCTGGGTGCCGCTTCCGGGCGGGCTGCAGATGCTGGCGCATCCGGTGGTGATCGCGGCCAGCGGCTTCATGGTGTTCATCGAGTTCTTCGCCGACAAGATTCCGGGGCTCGATTCGCTGTGGGACGTGGTGCACACGGCCATCCGCATTCCGGCGGGCGCGGCGCTCGCGGCCAGCGTGTTCGGCGTGGACCATGGCGTGATGGCCATCGTCGCGGCGCTGCTGGGCGGCAGCTTCGCGGCCACGGCGCATGCGGCCAAGGCCACGACGCGCGCGGCCATCAACACCTCGCCCGAACCGTTCTCGAATGTCGGCGCCTCGCTGGTGGAAGACACGATGGTGCCCGCGGGGCTGTGGCTCGCGGTGGCGCACCCTTTCGTCTTTCTCGTGCTCTTCGTGCTGGTGCTTGTGGCGAGCGTGTGGCTCATCCGCAAGAGCTGGCGCTTCCTCAAGGCGCTGTTCGCCCGCGTGGCCCGCATCTTCAGCGGCCGGCCCGATCCGGGCGTGGTGCCTGCGTTTCAACTGAAAAAGAATCCTCCGGGAGACACTCCGAATGTTTAAGAAGATCCTGATCGCCAACCGTGGCGAGATCGCATGCCGCGTTGCAGCTACGGCACGCCGCATGGCCATCCGCACGGTCGCTGTGTATTCCGACGCCGACGCGCATGCCAACCACGTGCGCACCTGCGACGAGTCGGTGCACCTGGGCGGCAGCGCGCCGAAAGACAGCTACCTGCGCTGGGAAAAGATCCTCGAAGCCGCCAAGGCCACCGGCGCCGAGGCAGTGCACCCGGGCTACGGTTTCCTGAGCGAGAACGAGGAGTTCGCGCAGGCCTGCGCCGACGCCGGGCTGGTCTTCATCGGACCGCCGCCCTCGGCCATCAAGGCGATGGGCCTGAAGGCCGAGTCGAAGCAGCTGATGGAAAAGGCCGGCGTGCCGCTGGTGCCGGGCTACCACGGCCATGACCAGAGCCCGCAGCTGCTGCAGCGCGAGGCCGACCGCATCGGCTACCCGGTGCTCATCAAGGCCAGCGCCGGCGGCGGCGGCAAGGGCATGCGCGCGGTCGACAAGGCCGAGGACTTCGCCGCCGCGCTCGCCTCGTGCCAGCGCGAAGCCATCAACAGCTTCGGCGACGACGCGGTGCTGATCGAGAAGTACGTGCAGCGCCCGCGCCACATCGAGATCCAGGTGTTCGGCGACACGCACGGCAACTACGTCTACCTGTTCGAGCGCGACTGCTCGGTGCAGCGGCGCCACCAGAAGGTGCTCGAAGAGGCTCCCGCGCCGGGCATGACGGAGGCGATGCGCAAGCAGATGGGCGAGGCCGCTGTCGCTGCTGCGCGTGCCGTGAACTACGTGGGCGCGGGTACCGTCGAGTTCATCGTCGAGCAGCGAGAGGGCGGCGAGATGAATTTCTTCTTCATGGAGATGAATACGCGGCTGCAGGTGGAGCATCCGGTGACCGAGGCCATCACGGGTCAGGATCTCGTCGAATGGCAATTGCGCGTGGCCTCGGGCGAGGCGCTGCCGGCGAAGCAGTCTGAACTGCAGATCCACGGCCACGCCATCGAGGCGCGCATCTGCGCCGAGAACCCCGACAACAACTTTCTGCCTGCCACCGGCACGCTGCGCGTGTACCGCAAGCCGCAAGCCACCGCCTTCCAGCGCAGCCGCGTGCGCATCGACGACGGTGTGCGCGAGGGCGGCGAGATCTCGCCCTTCTACGACTCGATGATCGCCAAGCTCATCGTGCACGGCAGCACGCGCGAGGAAGCGCTGGCCCGGCTCGATGCTGCGCTGGCGCAGGTGCAGATCGTGGGCGTGGCCACCAACGTGCAGTTCCTGCGCGGCATCCTGGCGACGCAGTCGTTCTCGAAGGCCAATCTCGACACAGCGCTGATCGAGCGCGAGCGTGCCGTGCTGTTCGACCGCGAACCCCTGGGGCTGCCGCTGGCTGCCGCCGCCGCGATCACGCGCACGCTGATCACCGAGTGGCCCTCGAAGATGCCCGATCCTTTCGCGCGGCGCGATGGCTGGCGTTCGCTGGGCGAGTACCGGCGCCACTTCGACTTCGAGTTCCGCGGTGCCGAGCAGACCGCGCTGCTGACCTACAAGCGCGATGGGGGCCTCTGGCTCGAGGCCGGTGGCGCCGCGGGCCCGCTGGTCATCGGCCAGTTCCCGAGCGGTGAGTTCGAGGTGGAATTCGCCGGCAGCCGCCAGACGCTCGATGTGCATCTCGACGGCGCCGTGGCCCATGTCTTCGCCTCGAAGGGCGCGACGAAGATCACCGCCATCGACCGGCTGGCCCATGCCGGCGACACGCACGCCGAGGGCGGCCGCCTCACCGCGCCGATGCCGGGCAAGGTGGTGTCGTTCGCGGTCAAGGCCGGCGACAAGGTCAGCCGTGGCCAGCCGCTGGCGGTGATGGAGGCCATGAAGATGGAGCACACCATCGCCGCGCCGGCCGACGGCACGGTGGAGGAGCTGATGTTCGCGCCGGGCGAGCAGGTGGCCGAGGGCGACGAGCTGCTGCGGATGAGCGCCGCAGCCGCTGCGGCAGCCTGAAAAAAAGTTAACCCCGTTGCGGGCGCACGCCCGTATGAGCTGCGGTAGTCAACATCCAGGGGAACTCCTTCCATGACGTATCGCATGCCCACTTTCTCCGTCCGCCGCCATGCGGGCATTGCCCTGCTGGCCCTGGCCGCGGCTCTTTCACTGGCCGGCTGCGGCCGCAGCGGCGAGGAAAAGCGGGCGGCCGCCGTGCTCTCCGAGCCGGCCCCGCCGCCCGCGCCCATGCAGGCCGCAAGCGGCTACGCAGGGGGCGCGGACATGCGGATGCGGTCGGCCGAGGCGGCCACCGATCAGTCCCGGAACAGCCAGGACACGCCCCTACAGCGCTTCCTGGCCGTGCGCCAGGAGCTGAACGTCGAGGTGCCCGCCGACCAGCTCGCCGATGCCTGGGGCAAGGTGCGCGACCTGTGCGGCACGCTGAAGTGCGAGCTGCTGTCGTCCTCCCTGCTGCGCGAGACGCCGCAGCAGCCCGGCAACGCCATGCTGGAGATGCGCGTGGAGCCCGCCGACGTCGAGAAGCTGCTCGGCGGCCTGGCGGGCGTGGCCAGCGTGGTTTCGCACACCACCACCAGCGAGGACAAGACCGCCGAGGTCATCGACGTCGAGGCCCGCATCAGGAATCGCACCGAGTTCCGCGACAGCCTGCGCGCGATGCTGCGCGACACCGTCACCAAGCGAACCATGACCGACCTGCTGGCCATCCAGCGCACCTTGTCCGACACGCAGGCCGAGCTCGACGCCATCGCCACGCAGCGCAAGGTGCTGGCGCAGCAGACCAGCAAGCAGCACATCCAGATCCAGTTCACGGCCAAGCGCGCGCTGGTGAGCAGCGGCGACGGCTACAGCCCGATGCGCAATGCGCTGCGCAATGCCGGTTCGGTGCTGGCGGAGAGCGTGGGCTCGCTCATCACCTTCGTCGCGGCGGTGCTGCCGTGGCTGCTGCTGGTGGTGCTGCCGCTGGGATGGCTGACGCGCGTGCTGTGGCGCCGTCGTCGCGCCAACTAAGACTAAGTCAGTAAGATCGCGCACCTACCGCTTCAAGGCCTTTTGTTTTAAGGCGCCCATTTCGCGCAGGAGCCTTCTTCCCGATGCCGGACCCGCTACGCCTCTATGTGGACGCCCAGTTCGCCAGCCCCTACGCCATGTCCGTTTACGTGGCGCTGCACGAGAAACAACTGGACTTCCACATCTCCCCCGTCGACCTGGGTGCGCTGGAGCACCGGGCGGCCGGCTTCTCGCAGCTGTCGCTGACCCAGCGCGTGCCGACGCTGGTGCACGGCGATTTCGCGCTTTCCGAATCGTCTGCCATCACCGAGTACATCGACGAGACCTTCGCCGGCACGGCACTGTATCCGCGTGAACCCAGGGTCCGCGCACGTGCGCGCCAGTTGCAGGCCTGGCTTCGCAGCGACCTGATGCCGGTCCGGCAGGAGCGCTCGACGGAGGTGATCTTCTACGGCCCGGCCGGAGCGCCGCTGTCCGCGGCCGCCCACCGTGCGGCCAAGACGCTATTCCAGGTCGCGCAGGCGCTGCTGCCCGACGGTGCCGAGAACCTGTTCGGGGATTGGTCGATCGCCGACGTCGACCTGGCCCTGATGATCAACCGCCTGGTCATGAACGGCGATGCCGTGCCTCAGCGACTGTCCTCCTACGCCGATAGGCAGTGGCAGCGGCCCTCGGTGCAGCGCTGGGTGGCGCTGGAGCGGCCGCCGCGCTGAGGCGGCGAGGGGCTGCCTCGGTCAGCCCACCACCACTTCGCTGATCTGCGTCAGCGGCACGATGTCGGTGTAGTTCTTCACGTCGTCCCTGACCTCCTTCTGGTGCGGGCCGAAGGCCTTCTGGAAGGACTCGACCGATTCGGCGAACACGTGGCACATGGCGACGTAGGCGGGCGCGGAGCCCGGCGCGCCGCCGGACAGGCCTTTGTCGATGGTGTACGAGAGGCAGGCATCGCCCATGCGGGCCTTGAGCAGGGGCATGTGCTTGTCGCGGTAGTAGTCGTGATCGAACCGTGCGCCCGGGGTGTGGGGGTACATCACGCTGAACTTGATCATTCCAAGAGTCTCCTGAGGTGGACGTTCGAGGATAGGAGATGGCCAGTGCCCGCACAAGCCGACGGCGACGCGGGCGCGACCTAAGATGCGTGCCCATGCGAATCACCGTCTACCTCACCGACAACCGCCCAGACCCCTGGATCGATGGCCTGAAGGCCGAACTCCCCGATGCCGTCATCGAAGCCTGGAAGCCCGGCGCGCCGCAGGCCGACCATGCCGTGGTGTGGGCGCCGCCGCAGGAGTTTCTCGACGAGCAGCCGAAGCTGCGCGGCATCTTCAACATCGGCGCGGGGGTCGACGCGCTGCTCAAGCTCAAGGTGCCGGCGCACACGCGCATCGTGCGGCTCGACGACGCGGGCATGTCGGTCCAGATGGCCGAGTACGTCTGCCACACGCTGATTCGCCACTTCCGCGAGTTCGACGCCTACGAGGCCGATGCGCGCGAGGGCAAGTGGAGCTACCGCAAACCGAAGCTTCGGCGCGACTTCCCGGTCGGCATCATGGGCCTGGGCGTGCTCGGCGAGCGCGTGGCGAAGGCCGTGGCGCAGTTCGAGTTCCCGGTGCTGGGCTGGAGCCGTTCGCCCAAGGAGATCGAGGGCGTGCGCGTCTTCAGCGGCGAGGCGCAGTTCGACGAGTTCCTGTCGTCCACGCGCGTGCTGGTCAACCTGTTGCCGCTGACCGAGGCGACGCACGGCATCCTCAACCGCGACACGCTGGGCAAGCTGCGGCCCGAGGGCTATCTCATCAGCATCGCGCGCGGCGGCCACCTAGTGGAAGACGACCTGATCCCGCTGCTGGACGCCGGCCGGCTCGCGGGCGCGACGCTGGACGTGTTTCAGGTCGAGCCGCTGCCTTCCGACCACGCCTTCTGGCGCCACCCGAAGATCACCGTGACGCCGCATGGCTCGGCGCGCACGCTGCGCGAGGAGTCCATCGCGCAGATCGCCGGAAAGATCCGCGCGATGGAGCAGGGGCTGCCGATCGCCGGCGTGGTCGATCCGGCGCGCGGCTACTGACGACGGGGGCGCGTCCTCCCTCCGGGCCCGCCGGAGTGCATCGCGGGCAGGGGAAACCCTGAAACACTGATTTTTCACAAGTATGAAAATCTTTTCATGACTGTGAAAACTGCGTTTCGGGTGATCGAGATCGTCGAACTCTTCGCCCGGGAGAAGCAACCGCTGGCTCTTTCGGAGATGGCGCGCCTGCTCGACATGCCGGTGTCGAGCTGCCTGGGCCTGATCCGCACGCTCGAGGAGCAGGGCTACATGTACGAGACCGGCCGCCGCCAGGGCTACTACCCCACCGGCCGGCTCCTCGCTATGGCGCAGGTCATTGCCGCCCACGACCCGGTGCTCGACCGGGTGAAGGCCACGCTCGAGGAACTGCGCGACGCGGCGCGCGAGACGGTGGTCTTCGGCAAGTTCCGCGACGCGGGGCAGGTGGTGTACCTGGAAGTGCTGAGCGCGCCGCAGAGCATCCGCTACACGGCCGAGTCGGGCGAGACGCGCCCGGCCTACGCCAACTCCATCGGCCGCGCGCTGCTCTCGACGCTCGCCCCCGACGAGCGCCGCCGGCTGCTCGAAGGCGCGACTCTCGCGCCGCTGACCGACGCCACGCTCACCACCGCCGACGCCATCGAGGCCGAGCTGCAACGCTCCGCCACGCGCGGCTGGTTCGGCAACCTCGGCGAGAGCATTCCCGACCTGATCGGCCTGGCCTGGCCGCTGCGCATCGGCGGCGAGGCCTACGCCATCTCCGTCGCTGGCCCGCGCTACCGCATGGAGGCGCGGATCGAGGAGATCGCCGCGATGCTGCGTTCCGCCTGCCTCGCCATCGAACCCAAGAACGAAAGCCCCCGATGACAACGACCACGGCAGCCCCCCGCTATTTCGTCCGCGAGGCCGAGATCGCCGGCTACCACCCCGCCAACCACACCGGCACGCTGAACAAGCGCCTGATCGGTCCCGAGACCGTGGGCGCCAGGCAGCTCGAAGTGCTGGTCGGCCACATCCAGAAGGGCAAGGGCGCGCTGCCGCATGCGCACCCGGGCATCGAGCAGGTCTGCTACATGCTCGAAGGCCGCGCGGTCGCCGAGGTGGGCGGCCAGCGGCAGGAGCTGCACCCGGGCGACAGCTGCTTCTTTCCCGCCGACGCGATGCACACCTTCACCGTGGTGAGCGACGAGCCGGTGCGCGTGCTGGTGATCTACAGCCCGCCCTACGAGGAATCGCCGGAGCGCGTGATCCGGCCCTGAGAACCGACAGCACAACAACCGGAGACAAACCATGCAGACAACGAAGAACGCGACCGTGCAACCGGCCGCGATGGCGAACCGTCGCCGTTTCATTTCCATCGGCGCCGCCGCGGGCCTCGCGGGCGCCATGCCCTGGGCCTTCGCGCAGGACGGCTACCCGAAGCAGCCCATACGCATCGTCGTGCCCTTCGCCGCCGGCAGCGGCACCGACGCGGTGGCGCGCATCGCGGGGCAGATGCTCGGCGATGCGCTGAAGGCCTCGGTCATCATCGACAACAGGGCGGGCGCCAACGGCGTGATCGCGGCCGAGTACGTCGCCAAGGCGGCGGCCGACGGCTACACGCTGTTCATGACGACCAACACCACGCATTCGGCCAACCCGAGCCTGATGAAGTCGCTGCCCTACGACCCGGTGAAAGACTTCGCGCCCGTCAGCCGCATGGGCAACCTGCCCTTCATGCTGGTGGTGAACAACGACCTGCCAGTGAAGAGCGTGGCCGAGCTGCTGGCCTGGGGCCGCGCGCATCCCGGCAAGCTGACCTACGCGAGCGGCAACAGCACCGGCATCGTGAGCGGCGCCACGCTCTCGCGCATGAGCGGCGTGCCGATGCTGCACGTGCCCTACAAGAGCACGCCGCCGGCCATCGCCGACCTGATCGGCGGGCAGGTGTCGATGATGGTGGTCGACCTCGCCGCGGGCCTGGCCACGGTGAAGGCCGGCAAGATGCGCGCGATCGCCGTCACCACGCAGGAGCGCACCAAGCTCTTTCCCGAGCTGCCGCCGCTGGCCGACACGCCCGAGCTCAAGGGCTTCGACATCACCTCCTGGAACGGTGTGTTCGCGCCGGCCGGCACGCCGCGCGACATCGTGCTCAAGCTCAACAAGGTGCTGGCCGACATGGCCAACGGGCCGGTCTTCCGCGAGCGCGTGGCGAAGCTGGGCTTCGATGCCTTCGGCAGCACGCCCGAGGAGCTGGGCGCCTTCACCGTGTCGGAGCTGGCGAAGTGGAAGAAGCTGATCCAGGCCGCGGGGATACAGCCCGAATGAAGCTGCGCGCCGCGGTCCTCACCCTCACCCCAACCCTCTCCCGCCAGCGGGAGAGGGGGCAAGACAAGGGCTGCATGACACCCTCTCCCCCCGGGGAGAGGGTGGGGGTGAGGGCGAACCGCGCCTCCATCGCGCGCCCTGCTTGCCCCCATCCCGGCCTTCGCCCAGCGGGGGAAGGAGCGAAGACATGAACTCCTCCGGACCTCTCCAAGGCATCCGCATCCTCGACCTCACGGCCGTGGTGATGGGCCCCTACGCCACGCAGACGCTCGGCGACCTCGGCGCCGACGTCATCAAGGTCGAGCCGCCCGGCGGCGACAACCTGCGCGCCGTCGGCCCGATGCGCAACCCGGGCATGGGCGCGATGTCGATGCACCTCAACCGCAACAAGCGCTCCATCGCGCTCGACCTCAAGCAGCCCGAGGGCCGCGAGGCCTGCCTGCGGCTGGCGGCGGGCTGCGATGCGCTGATCTACAACACGCGGCCGCAGGCGATGGCGCGGCTGGGGCTCGGTCATGAAGCCGTGGCTGCGGTCAACCCGAAGATCGTCTACCTCGGCGCCTTCGGCTATGGCGAGCAGGGGCCCTATGCCGGCAAGCCCGCCTACGACGACCTCATCCAGGGTGCAGCGGGCGTCGCCTCGCTGTTCGCGCAGCAAAGCGGCGGCGCGCCGCGCTACGCACCCGTCACGCTGGCCGACCGCGCCGTGGGCCTGCAAGCCGCCATCGCATTGCTCGCCGCCGTGCTGCATGCCCAGCGCACCGGCAAGGGCCAGGCCGTCGAAGTGCCCATGTTCGAAGCCCTGTCGCAGTTCGTCATGGGCGACCACCTCGGCGGCCACAGCTTCGAGCCGCCGCTCGGCCCCACCGGCTATGCGCGCCTGCTCGCGCCGCATCGCAAGCCCTACGCCACGGCCGACGGCTACCTCAGCGTGCTCATCTACAACGACAAGCACTGGCAGGCCTTCTTCGACGTGATCGGCCGGCCCGAGCTGCGCGGCTCGCCGATGTTCGGCACGCACACCGCGCGCGCCGCGAACATCGGCGCGGTCTACGCCTTCGTGGCCGAGGTGATGGCCACGCGCACCAGCGACGAATGGTTTGCCGCGCTCAATGCCGCGGACATTCCCGTCGCGCGGCTGCACACCACCGACAGCCTGCTCGACGACCCGCACCTGCGCGCCGTCGGTTTCTACCCCGAGCTCGACCATCCCACGGAGGGCCGTATCCGCACCCTCGCGCCGGTCGGCCGCTACAGCGCCACGCCCACCGCCATCCGCCGCCCCACTCCGCGCATCGGCGAGCAGAGCGTGGAGTTGCTGCGCGAAGCG
Source organism: Variovorax sp. CAN15 (assembly GCF_030462475.1). GTDB lineage: Bacteria > Pseudomonadota > Gammaproteobacteria > Burkholderiales > Burkholderiaceae_C > Variovorax. The sequence goes on along the minus strand of NZ_JASMRZ010000045.1, from coordinate 24,912 downwards.
GGCTACGGCGACGAGGCCATCCAACGCATGCTCGAAAGCGGCGTCACGCTGCAACCGGACTCATTGAAGAAAGACGGCGAAGAATGAATTTCTCCCTGAACGAAGACCAGCGCTCGCTGGTCGCCGCCATCGAACGCCTCTGCGAGGACTTTCCCATCGACTACTGGCGCGACCACGACGACCGCGCCGTGTTCCCGCACGAGTTCCACCGCGCCGTGGCCGAGAGCGGCTGGCTCGGCATCGCCATGCCCGAGGCGCAGGGCGGCGCGGGGCTGGGCATCACCGAGGCGGCGCTGATGATGCGGGCCATCAGCGCATCGGGCGCCGGCATGTCGGGCGCATCGTCGGTGCACATGAACATCTTCGGGCTCAACCCGGTGGTGGTGTTCGGCAGCGAGGAACAGCGCCAGCGCTTCCTGCCGCCGCTGATCGCGGGTACCGAGAAGGCCTGCTTCGCCGTGACCGAGCCCGACGCGGGGCTCGACACCACCAGCCTCAAGACGCAGGCTGTGCGCAGGCCCGGGGGCGGCTATGTGCTGCACGGGCGCAAGATCTGGATCTCGACCGCGCAGGTGGCCGACCGCATGCTGATCCTCACGCGCACCACGCCGCTCGACCAGGTGAAGAAGCCCACGCAGGGCCTCACGCTGTTCTACACGCCGCTGGACCGCAGCAAGGTCGAGGTGCGCGAGATCCACAAGCTGGGCCGCGCGGCGGTGGACTCCAACATGCTCTTCATCGACGGGCTCGCAGTGCCGGAAGAAGACCGCATCGGCGAGGAAGGCCGGGGCTTCGAATACATCCTGCACGGCCTCAACCCCGAGCGCATATTGATCGCGGCGGAGGCCATCGGCATCGGCCGCGCGGCGCTGCGCATCGCCTCGCAGTACGCGCAGGAGCGCGTCGTGTTCGGCCGGCCCATCGGCCAGAACCAGGGCGTGGCGCATCCGCTGGCGCGCGCCTGGGCCAACCTGGAGGCGGCCGACCTGATGATGCTGAAGGCCGCCACGTTCTACGACGCGGGCGAGCCCTGCGGCATCGAGGCCAACGCCGCCAAGTACCTCGCGGCCGAGGCGGCGCACGATGCCTGCCAGAACGCGGTGCTCACGCTCGGCGGCATGGGCTACGCGAAGGAATACCATGTGGAGCGGCTGCTGCGCGAGAGCTACATCCCGCGCATCGCGCCCGTCAGCCCGCAGATGATCCTGAACTTCATCGCCGAGAAGGCGCTGGGGCTGCCCAAGTCGTATTGACTTCTCTCTCTCAAGTCATGAGCACCGTCACCCGCCATCTCTCCATCCGAGGCCTCGTGCAGGGCGTGGGCTATCGCTGGTCGATGGTGCAGGCGGCGAAGCGGATCGGCCTGCGAGGCTGGGTGCGCAACCGGCGCGACGGCAGCGTGGAAGCGCTTGCGGCCGGCGAGGCTTCCGCGGTGGAAGCGCTGATCCGCTGGGCGCGCCAGGGGCCGGAAGGCGCGCGCGTCGATGCGGTCGACGTTGGCGAGCCGACTGGTGCCATCGCGGCGCAGGTTGTGCCCGATGGCTTCGAGCAAAGGGAAACGGCCTAGGCTGGCGCCATTTGCAACCTCGCAGGCGCGCATTGCTACCTTCCCCGGCTTCCGTACCAGGCAGGGGATTTCCATGTGGCCGACAATCCAGGGCGGTCTTCCATCCTCCAGCGATACAAGAGACATCCCATGAAACTCCCCACCAAAGTCCAGCTCGTCGACGTCGGCCCGCGCGACGGCCTGCAGAACGAAAAGCAGCCCGTTTCCGCCGAAGTGAAGATCGGCCTCGTGCACCGCCTGCAGGACGCGGGCCTGAAGGAGATCGAGGTCACCAGCTTCGTGAGCCCCAAGTGGGTGCCGCAGATGGCCGACAACGCCGAAGTGATGCACGGCATCCGGCGCAAGCCCGGCGTGCGCTATTCGGTGCTCACGCCCAACATGAAGGGCTTCGAGGCGGCCATCGCCGCGCCGCGCGAGGAGTGGCCCGACGAGATCGTGGTGTTCGGCGCCGCGAGCGAGGCCTTCAGCCAGAAGAACATCAACTGCTCCATCGCCGAGAGCATCGAGCGCTTCGCACCCGTGGTCGCCGCTGCGCTCGAGAAGGGCATCCATGTGCGCGGCGCGATGTCGTGCACGGTCGGCTGCCCCTATGAAGGCGAGATCGCGCCGGCCAAGGTCGGCTACCTTGCGCAACTGATGAAGGGCATCGGCGTGCAGCGCGTGGACGTGGCCGACACCATCGGCGTGGGCACGCCGCGCAAGGTGCAGGCGGCAATGGAAGCCACGCTGGCGCACTTCGATGTCGACGCCATTTCCGGCCACTTCCACGACACCTACGGGCAGGCGCTCGCCAACACGCTGGCGGCGCTCGAGCTGGGCGTGTGGAACTTCCAGTCGTCCTCGGCCGGCCTGGGCGGCTGCCCCTATGCCAAGGGCGCGACCGGCAACGTGGCGACGGAAGACGTGGTCTACATGCTGCACGGCATGGGCATCGAGACCGGCATCGACCTCGACAGGCTGATCGACGCGGGTGTCTACATCAGCGAGGCGCTGGGCCGCGAGCCGAACTCGCGCGCCTCCAAGGCCATCCGCACCAAGCGGGCCGGCTGAATCGCTGAATTGAACAGGTAGACGGGAGTAGTCGGTGGATCTGCATGTGTGGCTTGCATTCCTGGTGGCCAGTTGCGTCATCGCGGTGTMGCCCGGTTCGGGCGCGGTGCTCAGCATGAGCCATGGGCTCAGCTACGGCGTGCGGCGCACCACCGCGACCATCGTGGGGCTGCAGCTGGGGCTCGCGGTGATCCTGCTGGTGGCCGGCCTCGGCGTGGGCGCGGTGCTCACCGCCTCGGCCAGCGCGTTCCTGGTGGTCAAGGTGGTGGGGGCGTGCTATCTGCTGTGGCTGGGCTGGCGCCAGTGGCGCGCACCCGTCGCGAAGATCGAGGGCGACGCGACGGAGGCGACCGAGCCCGACCTCACGGCGCCGCAGCGGGTGCTGCGCGGCTTCCTCACCAACGTGACGAATCCCAAGGGCATCGTCTTCATGGCCGCCGTGCTGCCGCAGTTCATCCAGCCGACGCGGCCCCTGTGGCTGCAGCTGCTGGTGCTGCTGGCCACGACGGTGATGGTCGACGTGACCGTGATGCACGGCTATGCCTGGCTGGCCGCGCGGCTGCAGGGCATGCTGCGCAGCGTGCGGGCACGGCGGGCGCAGAACCGCGTCTTCGGCGGCGTGCTGATGGCCATGGGCGCGATGCTGTTCCTGTTCAAGCGCAGCGCCTGACGGGGCCGGCCTTCACCGCCCCGCAGCCTGATAGATTCGAAGCCACCATGTGCGGATCCGAACTCCATAACCTCCCCGAAGGCGTCCAGCGCGTTTCCCGCGCCCTGCAGGATGCCGGCCACCCCCATTCCCCACGCATGCTCGACGACGCCTGCCGCACCGCGCAGCAGGCTGCCGACGCGCTCGGCATCGCGGTCGGGCAGATCGCCAAGAGCATCATCTTCAGGCGCAAGAGCGACGAGTCGGCGGTGCTGGTCATCACATCGGGCGACAAGCGCGTGGACGAGAAGAAGGTCGACGCGCTGGTCGGGAAGACCGGCCGCGCCGATGCCGACTTCGTGAAGTCGCGCACCGGCTTCACCATCGGCGGCGTCTCGCCCGTGGGCCACCTGACGCCGCCCGTGGTGCTGATCGACCGCGAGCTCTTCCGCTTCGAGGAAATCTGGGCCGCCGCCGGCCATCCGCATGCCGTGTTCCAGCTGCGCCCGCACGACCTCGAGAAGCTCACCGGCGCGCCGGTGGCCGACGTGGTGTGAATTTCGCCGAAGCGGAAACGCTGGCCGGCCGCGCGGTGGCCGTGCAGGCCGTGGAGGAGGACGTTCCCTCGCCATGCTGCTCGGTGTGCCGCATGGACCGCCTGAGCGGCTTCTGCGAAGGCTGCCTGCGCACCATCCCCGAGATCGCGGGCTGGAGCAAGATGGAAGACGAGACCCGGCGCCACGTGTGGCGGGCGATAGAGTTGCGGGCCAGGGCCGGCATCTGGCGCATGCCCGAAACGAATGCAGGGAACGAAGGAGAAAGCAGCGCATGAAGCACATCGACTTCCATCTCGACTTCATCTCGCCCTACGCGCACCTCGCCTTCGAGCACCTGCCCGAGGCGCTCGAAGGCCTCAGCTACAGCGTGGCCTACAAGCCGGTGCTGCTGGGCGCTCTGCTCAAGCAGCACGGCCAGCTCGGCCCGGCGGAGATCCCGTCGAAGCGCAGCTGGACCTACCGCCACGTGCTCTGGCTGGGCCACACGCACGGCATCGAGATCCGGATGCCCGCTTCGCATCCCTACAACCCGCTGGCGCACCTGCGGCTGGCGGTGTCCACGAGCGACGACGGCAGCATCAGCCGCCTCGTGGCCGAGACCATCTTCCGCCATGTGTGGCGCGGCGGCGAGGAAGCCGGCGACCCCGCGCGCCTTGCCGCGCTCACCGCGCAGCTCAAGCCGAAGCGCGACGCGAACAGCGACGAGAGCAAGGCCCTGCTGAAGCGCAACACCGACGAAGCCCTGCGGCAGGGCGTGTTCGGCACCCCGGCCTACGTGGTCGACGGCCGCCTGTTCTGGGGCTTCGACGGCCTGCGGATGCTGCGCGCCTACCTGGCGGGCGACGACTGGTTCGACGGCCCGGACTGGGCTTCTGCCGACCAGCGACCGGCCCTGCTGCGCAGCGGCAAGCCGGCCTGAGGACAAACCCGCGATAGGCGGGAAAGAGGCTCGATTTCTTACAAGCTGAAACGTGCCGCGCGGGTTTCACCCTAGAACGTAAGCGCCGGTTCAGTTTCGCGAAAGGATCGGGTCAGTCGCGTCTCCAAGAATGCCTTCACGGTCCCGGATACCGGGTGCCGCAATGAACGCATACACACAGGAGACGACCAATGGCAGCCGCACTAGATTCGAGGGGAGTGCCGCATCCGGCCCCCCGGCCCATGTCCTCGGAGGAGAAGAAAGTCATCTTCGCGTCCTCGCTGGGCACCGTGTTCGAGTGGTACGACTTCTACCTCTACGGTTCGCTGGCCGCGATCATCGCCAAGCAGTTCTTCAGCGGCCTGGATGCGGGCGCGGCCTTCATCTTCGCGCTGCTGGCGTTCGCCGCCGGCTTCCTGGTGCGTCCGTTCGGCGCCATCGTGTTCGGCCGACTGGGCGACATGATCGGACGCAAATACACCTTCCTGGTCACGATCCTGATCATGGGTCTGTCGACCTTCATCGTCGGCCTGCTGCCGAGCTACGCGACCATCGGCGTCGCGGCGCCGGTGATCCTGATCGCGCTGCGCATGCTGCAGGGCCTCGCGCTCGGCGGCGAGTACGGCGGTGCCGCCACCTACGTGGCCGAGCACTCGCCGCACGGCAAGCGCGGCGCCTACACCTCGTGGATCCAGACCACCGCCACGCTCGGCCTGTTCCTGAGCTTGCTGGTGATCCTGGGTGTGCGCGAGTTCATGGGCGAAGCGGTCTTCAACGACTGGGGCTGGCGCATTCCGTTCCTGGTGTCGATCCTGCTGCTGGGCATCTCGGTGTGGATCCGCCTGACGCTGTCCGAGTCGCCCGCCTTCCAGAAGATGAAGGCCGAGGGCAAGACCTCCAAGGCGCCGCTGGCCGAGTCCTTCGGCCAGTGGAAGAACCTGAAGATCGTGATCCTGGCGCTGGTGGGCCTGACGGCCGGCCAGGCGGTGGTCTGGTATTCGGGCCAGTTCTATGCGCTCTTCTTCCTGACGGCGCAGCTCAAGGTCGACGCCACGACCGCCAACCTGATGATCGCCGCCGCGCTGCTGCTGGGCACGCCGTTCTTCGTGGTGTTCGGCACGCTTTCGGACAAGATCGGCCGCAAGCCGATCATCATGGCCGGCTGCCTGCTGGCGGTGGTCACCTACTTCCCGGTCTTCAAGATGCTGACCGAAGCCGCCAACCCCGACCTGGCCCGTGCTCAGGCCACGGCCGGCGTGACGGTGACGGCCGACCCGGCCACCTGCTCGTTCCAGGGCAATCCGGTGGCGCGCGAGATCGACTTCAAGAGCTCCTGCGACATCGCCAAGCGCTACCTCGTGCAGAACTCGGTGAGCTATGAGAACGTGGCCGGCGCGCCGGGTTCGAAGGCCGTCGTGAAGATCGGCGACAAGTCGGTCGAGGCGCCCATCGGCAACGTCGTGAACTCCAAGTTCGACGAGAACTCGGTCAAGGAAATCGCCGCCTTCAAGAAGGGCGTGGCCGAAGACCTGAAGATCGCGGGCTATCCGGCCAAGGCCGACCCCGCCAAGATCAACAAGGTGCTGAGCATCGTGCTGCTGTTCTGGCTGGTGCTGCTGGTCACCATGGTCTACGGCCCGATCGCAGCGATGCTGGTGGAACTCTTCCCCACGCGCATCCGCTACACCTCGATGAGCCTGCCGTACCACATCGGCAACGGCTGGTTCGGCGGCCTGCTGCCGACCACCGCCTTCGCCATCGTGGCTTCCACCGGCAACATGTACAACGGCCTGTGGTATCCGATCATCATCGCCGGCATGACGCTCGTGGTGGGCACGCTGTTCATCCGCGAAACCAAGGACGTGGACATCTACGCCAATGATTGACTGACCCCCAGGCTTCGCGCACTTCGTGCGCTTTCGCCAACCCCCTCTCCGGGGGGGGCAACACCTGCGGCCCGGCAAAGCCGGTTCCGCGGTGTTCCCCGCGAAATACCGGAATCCTTCTACCTGCCTGTTGAACAAAGAGGCTTCATGCCGACCGCATGAGGCCTTTTTCTTGAACCATCCAGGAGACAAAACCCATGTGGAAACTCGCCGTCGGCTTCGTCATCTTCGCCGCCATTGCCCTGTACGTGATCTCGAAGGCCGGTGACAAGGTCGACATGTCGGGCGAGAAGCATGGTGGGGACACCACCACGCACGAACCCGCGCCCGCCGCCGCGCCGAAGTAACGCCAGGGGGCATGCCGGAACACTGCGGAACCGGCTTTGCCGGGCCGCAGGTGTTGCCCCCGGTAGGGGGTTGGCGCAGCGACACGAAGTGCGCGAAGCCTGGGGGCGAGCCTACCTTTTGAACTTGCCGTCGCTCACGATCGAGAGATCGACGTAGTCGATGCCCGTGTGGTCGGTCGGCGAGTAGCTGATGTCGAGCCCGCCGCCCACGTCGTACTGGAAGCTGTTGAGCGTGGCGATCAGCTTCGCTCGCGTGGGCTTGGGGCCCGTGCGGCGCAGCGCCTCCACCATCACCTTCGTGGCGACGAAGCCTTCCAGCAGCGCGGGCGAGAGCTCGTTCTGGCCCTTGGCCTTGGCCAGCGCCAGTGCTTCCTTGATGAGCGGATGGCCGAAGGCGCGCTCGTAGGGCAGCACCTGCGTGACGATCACGCCCGCGCTGGCCGAGCCCAGTTCCCTGATGAAGCCCGAGGCCGCGTTGTTCGACAGCGTGATGATCTGCGCCGCCGAGCCCGCCGCCCGCAGCGCCTTGATGCCGTCGGTCACGGCCGTGCCCGAGCCGATCCACAGTACCGCCTGTGCGTTGGCCTTGGTGAGCTGCGGCACGATGGCCGTGTAGTCGGGCTTGCTGCGATCTGCCAGGGCCACCACGGCCGGCTTCAGGTTGGCCTTCTCGAAACCCTTGTTCGCGCCTTCCATCGCGTCCTTGCCGAATGAGTCGTCCGCCTGCACGACGGCGATGCGCTGGATGCCGGTGGTCTGCAGGTGTTGCACCGCCTTCTCGGCCTCGCGCTGGTAGGTGGAGCGCACGTTGAAGATGTTCTTCTGCACCGGCTTGTGCAGCGCCATCGCGCCGGTGGAGGGGCCGACCAGCGCCACGCCGTGCTTGTCGAGCAGCGGGATCACCGCGAGCGTGTTGGGCGTGCCGCGATTGAGCAGCAGCGCGACGACCTTCTTGTCCTCGATGAGCACGCGCGTGTTCTCCAGCGAGCGCTTGGCGTCGAGGCCGTCGTCCATGCGGATGACTTCGATCTGCTCGCCGTTGATGCCGCCCTGGGCGTTGACCTGGTCGATGACCAGCTGCGAGCCCATGATGGTTTCCTTGACGCTGGCCGCCACCGGGCCCGAGAGGTCGGCCGATTGGCCGATCAGGATCTGGGCCGATGCGCCCGCCGCCGCCATGGCAAGGAACAGCGCAGCGGCGCAGGACGTGAACGTCTTCTTCATCGAGCAGAGCCTTTCCAGGAAGCGATCGCTTGTGTCAGAAACTGTGTAATGTGTTGCCGAACGTCACGTATCGCTAGCTCACGCAAACCCTGTCAAACCAAGGTTTCCAGCGCCCGGAAAAAAAGCGGCCCGCCGGGCAGGCCGGCGGGCCGTTCAACTCGCCCCTTTCGGGGCGGGGACTCAACGCTTGAAGCGACCGTCGCTGATGATCGACAGGTCCGCGAAATCGATGCCGCTGTGGTCGGTGGACGAATAGCTCACTTCGAGCCCTCCGCCCAGGTCGTAGCCGCGCAGGCCTTCGAGCGCCGCCACCACCTTTGCCCGGGTCGGCTTGGGGCCGGCGCGGCGCAGCGCCTCCACCAGCACCTTGGCCGAGGCAAAGCCTTCGAGCGCGGCCGGCGACAGCTCCGACTGGCCCTTGGCCTGCGCCAGAGCCAGGGCTTCCTTAACCATCGGATGGCCCAGCGAGCGCTCGTTCGGAAACACCTGCGTCACGATCACGCCGCGGCTTGCCTCGCCCAGTTGCTTGATGAAGCCCGACGAGGCGTTGTTCGACAGCGTGACCACCTGCGCCGCCGAGCCCGCGGCGCGCAGCGCCTTGATGCCGTCGACCACGGCCACGCCGGAGCCGATCCACACCACCGCCTGCGCGTCGGCGCCCTTGATGGCCGGCACGATGGTCTTGTAGTCGGGCTTGTCGCGGTCGGCCGGGATGGTCACGGTCGGCTTCGTCTTGCCCTTGGCGAAGCCGGTCATCGCGCCTTCGAGCGCGTCGGCGCCGAAGGAGTCGGTCACGTACACCACGGCGATGCGCGTGAGGCCGATGGTCAGCAGGTGCTGCACCGCTTTTTCGGCTTCGCGCTGGTATGTGGAGCGCACGTTGAACACGTGCTTCTGCAGCGGCTTGTGCAGCACCATCGCGCCGGTGGAGGGGCCGATGAGCGCAACGTCGTTCTTGTCGAGCCAGGGAATGATCGCCTGCGAGTGCGGCGTGCCGCGGCTCATGAAGAGCGCCAGCACCTTCTTCTCCTCGATCAGCACGCGCGCGTTCTCGCTGGCTCGCTTCACGTCGAAGCCGTCGTCCATGCGCAGCACTTCGATCTTCTCGCCGTGGATGCCGCCCTGCGCGTTGACCGAGTCGATCACCAGGTTCGCGCCGCCGATGGTCTCGTTCACGCTCGCGGCCACCGAGCCGGTCATGCCGGCGGTCTGGCCGATCAGGATCTGGGCCGACGCGCCGAGAGTGCTGAAGGCCAGCAGGGCGGTGGCGCAGAGCATGCGCGTTTTCGTCATGGAGTCCTTTCGAAGCATCGCCGGCTACCGGTCCGGCGGATATGAAAACAAATGTGGTATTTGTTTCTAAAAGTGTTCTGAACTCCATCCGGACAAACCCCTGCGCGGCCACCTACCTTGTGAGCTAGTGCGCAAATCCGTCATGGAGCACTCCCTAGAATGTTTGCCCCACCCCCCAAGGCACTCATGACACAGGGCTCCATCCGGATTCGCGGCGCGCGCCAGCACAACCTCCAGAACCTCGATCTCGACATCCGCACCGGCGAGATGACGGTGGTCACCGGGCCCAGCGGCTCGGGCAAGTCGAGCCTCGTTTTCGACACCCTCTATGCCGAAGGCCAGCGGCGCTACGTGGAGACCTTCTCCGCCTACGCGCGCCAGTTCCTGGACCGCATGGACAAGCCGGCCGTCGACAAGGTGGAGGGCGTGCCGCCCGCCATCGCCATCGACCAGACCAACCCGGTGCGCTCCTCGCGCTCCACGGTCGGCACGATGACCGAGCTGAACGATCACCTGAAGCTGCTCTTCGCGCGCGCGGCCAACCTGTTCGACCGCGAGACCGCGCTGCCGGTGCGCCACGACTCGCCCGACAGCATCTATGCGCAGATCGTCGAGCGCGCCGCCGCGGCGGGCGACCCGCGGCTGGTCGTCACCTTTCCGGTCGAACTGCCCGCGAGCACCACGGCCGAGGAGGTCACGCAGTGGCTTTCGGCCAGCGGCTTCACGCGCGTGCAGTCCGAGCGCGAGGTGGCCACGCCCACCGGTCCGCGCAAGGTGCTCGACGTGGTGGCCGACCGCTTCCGCGCATCGGGCGCCGAGCGCTCGCGCGTGGTCGAGGCCATCGAAGTGGCGCTCAAGCGCGGCAGCGGCCGCGTCACCGTGCATGCCACCGGCTCGGAAGGGCCGGCCCCCTCGGGGGGCAGCGAACCACACGGAGTGGGGAGCGTGGGGGCAACGTCTGCGCCGACGGACGTGTGGAAGTTCTCCACCGGCCTGCATTGCCCCGAAAGCGACATCCGCTACGCCGACCCCATCCCGTCGATGTTCTCGTTCAACTCGGCCGTGGGCGCCTGCGACACCTGCCGCGGCTTCGGCCGCGTGATCGGCGTCGACCTGGGCCTGGTGATTCCGAACGACAAGCTCACGCTGCGCGCGGGTGCCATCAAGACCATCCAGACGCCCGCCTGGAAGGAGGCGCAGGACGACCTCATGCGCCACGCCGAAACCGCCGGCATCCCGCGCGACACGCCCTGGAACAAGCTCACCGAAGAGCAGAAGCACTGGGTGATCGAAGGCACGCCCAACTACAAGGAAGGCAACTGGAACAAGCAGTGGTACGGCGTGCGCCGCTTCTTCGGCTACCTGGAGAGCAAGGCGTACAAGATGCACATCCGCGTGCTCTTGTCGAAGTACCGCAGCTACACGCCGTGCCCCACCTGCAGCGGTGCGCGGCTGAAGCTCGACAGCCTCATTTGGCGCATCGGCAGCAAGGAAGACGCCGACGCGGTGCTGCCGCCCGGGAAGCGCTTCATGCCGACCGGCGCGAAGTGGACCCGCGCGCAGCTGGAGGCGCTGCCGGGGCTGTGCCTGCATGACCTGATGCTGCTGCCCATCGAGAGGCTGCGGAGGTTCTTCGACCGCATGGGCCAGGGAATGGCTCCCTCCCCCGCTGGGGGAGGGCAGGGGTGGGGGCAGGCGGCCTCCGCAAAAGCCGTGGCGGTGGTGGAGGCCGAGAGCCCCCATCCCAACCTTCCCCCAGCGGGGGAAGGAGCAAGACAGGGCGAAGCGCAGGCGCTGAAGCTGCTGTTCGAAGAAATCACCACCCGCCTGCGCTACCTCCACGACGTCGGCATCGGCTACCTCACGCTCGACCGCCAGAGCCGCACGCTCTCCGGCGGCGAAGTGCAGCGCATCAACCTCACCACCGCACTCGGCACTTCGCTGGTCAACACGCTGTTCGTGCTCGACGAGCCCAGCATCGGCCTGCATCCGCGCGACATGAACCGCATCACCGAAGCCATGCTGCGCCTGCGCGATGCCGGCAACACGCTGGTGGTGGTCGAGCACGACCCGGCCGTGATGCTGGCCGCCGACCGCGTGATCGACATGGGCCCCGGCCCCGGCGCGCGCGGCGGGCAGATCGTGTTCGACGGCACCACCGACCAGCTGCGCGACGCCGACACGCTCACCGGCCAGTACCTGGGCGGGCGCAAGAAGATCGGCATGGGCTTCAAGCGGCTGGTGAGCGAGAACACGCACCGGCTCATCCTCGAAGGCGTGCGCGAGCACAACCTGAAGAACGTGACGGTCGAGTTTCCGCTGGCGCGGCTGGTGTGCGTCACCGGCGTCAGCGGCTCGGGCAAGTCCACGCTGATCCAGGACGTGCTGGCGCCCGCGCTCATGCGCCACTTCGGCAAGGCCACCGAAACGCCCGGCGCGCACGACCGCATGCTCGGCGCCGATCACCTCGGCGACGTGGTGTTCGTCGACCAGTCGCCCATCGGCAAGACCGCGCGCTCCAACCCCGCGAGCTACGTGGGCGCGTGGGATGCCATCCGCGAAATCTTCGCGACGGCGGCGCTGTCGCGCCAGCGCGGCTACACCGCAAGCAAGTTCAGCTTCAACTCCGGCGACGGGCGCTGCCCGACCTGCGGCGGCTCGGGCTTCGAGCACGTCGAGATGCAGTTCCTGTCCGACGTGTACCTGCGCTGCCCCGACTGCGACGGCAAGCGCTACCGCCCCGAGATCCTCGAAGTGCGCGTGGAGCGCAAGGGCAAGAGCTACAACGTGGCCGACGTGCTCGACCTCACCGTGGCCGAGGCCGCGGCGGTGTTCGAGGCCGACCGCGACGTGCTGCGCGTGCTGCAGCCCATCTCCGACGTGGGCCTGGACTACGTCAAGCTCGGCCAGCCCGTGCCCACGCTGAGCGGCGGCGAGGCGCAGCGCCTGAAGCTCGCGGGCTTCCTGGCCGAGGCCGCGAAGAACGCGACCGCCAGCAAGCAGTCGGTGGCGCGCAAGGGCACGCTCTTCCTGTTCGACGAGCCGACCACCGGCCTGCACTTCGACGACATCGCGCGGCTGATGCGCGCGCTGCGCAAGCTGCTGGACGCGGGGCATTCGCTGATCGTGATCGAGCACAACCTCGACGTCATTCGCGCCAGCGACTGGCTCATCGACCTCGGCCCCGAAGGCGGCGAAGGCGGCGGCCAGGTGGTGGCCGAAGGCACGCCCGAGCAGCTGCGCGAGAACCGCGCCTCGCTCACCGGCGCCGCGCTGGCCGACTACGAGCTGGCCATCGGCCCCGAGGCCTACAAGGTGGCCGAGCGCGCCGCGCGCCGCTACATCGCCAACGCGAAGACGGCGCCGGGCAGCAACGCCATCGAGATCGTCAACGCGCGCGAGCACAACCTGAAGAACCTGAGCGTGGACATTCCGCGCGGCAAGTTCAGCGTGGTGACCGGCGTGAGCGGCTCAGGCAAGTCGACGCTCGCGTTCGACATTCTCTTCAACGAAGGCCAGCGCCGGTACCTCGAATCGCTCAACGCCTATGCGCGCAGCATCGTGCAGCCTGCGGGCCGGCCCGAGGTGGACGCGGTGTACGGCATTCCACCGACCGTGGCCATCGAGCAGCGCCTGTCGCGCGGCGGCCGCAAGAGCACGGTGGGCACCACCACCGAGGTGTGGCACTTCCTGCGGCTGCTGTACGTGAAGCTGGGCATCCAGCACTGCATTCACGACGGCGCCGCCGTGCAGCCGCAGACGCCCGACAGCATCGCCGCGCAGCTGATGCGCAACTTCAAGGGCCAGCACATCGGCCTGCTCGCGCCGCTGGTGAGCAACCGCAAGGGTGTGTACACCGAGCTGGCCGACTGGGCGCGCCCGCGCGGCTTCACCCACCTGCGCGTGGACGGCGACTTCCTGCCGACCACCGGCTTCCCGCGCATCGACCGCTTCAAGGAGCACAGCATCGAGCTGCCGGTGGCCAGCCTGGACGTGCTGCCCTCGAATGAGAGCGAGCTGCGCGCGGCGCTGACCAAGGCGCTCGAACACGGCAAGGGCGTGGTGCACGTGCTCAGCGATCTCGACGGCCTGCGCGCCGCGATGATGGCGGGCGTGTCCGCCGCGGGCATCGGCCGCGTGAACGTGTTCTCCACGCTGCGCGCCTGCCCGGTGTGCAGCACCAGCTATGCCGAGCTCGACCCGCGCCTGTTCAGCTACAACAGCAAGCACGGCTGGTGCCCCGATTGCGTGGGCACGGGCGTCAAGCTCAGCAAGGACCAGCGCAAGGTGTTCGACGACTCCGTGCTGGCCGACGACAACAAGGGCCGCGAGCAGACATTCGCCGAGCCCGAGGTGGAAGACCTGGCCGACGTGGCCTGCCCGACCTGCGAAGGTACGCGCCTGAATGCCACGGCGCGCGCCGTGAGCTTCGGCACCGCGGCCGACGGCACGGGCGGCATCGGCATCACCGAACTCGCGCGCATGAGCGTGACCGAGGTGCGCCAGTGGTTCGAGGGGCTGTCGCTCAGCGGCCGGGAAGCCGAGATCGCGCGCGACCTCGTGCCCGAGATCAAGAGCCGGCTCGAATTCCTCGAAGAAGTGGGCCTTGGCTACCTCACGCTCGACCGTGGCGCGCCCACGCTTTCGGGCGGCGAGGCGCAGCGCATCCGCCTGGCGGCGCAGCTCGGCAGCAACCTGCAGGGCGTGTGCTACGTGCTCGACGAGCCGACCATCGGCCTGCACGCGCGTGACAACCAGATCCTGCTGAACGCGCTGCACAAGCTCGGCGACAAGGGCAACACGCTGGTGGTGGTGGAGCATGACGAGGACACCATCCGCCGCGCCGACCACATCATCGACATCGGCCCGAGCGCCGGCAAGCGCGGCGGCCGGCTGGTGGCCGAGGGCTCGGTGGCCGACATCCAGAAGGCCGGCGATTCGCAGACCGGCCGCTACCTGCGCGATGCCATCCGGCATCCGCTGCACGAACGGCGCGCGGTTTCTCTCCCTCCCCCTCTGGGGGAGGGCRGGGGKGGGGGCACAGCGGCCTCGAACAAGGCCGCGGCGCATGCAAACGCCGCCAGCCCCCACTCCAACCCTCCCCCAGCAGGGGAGGGAGCCGATGCATGGCTCACCGTGCACGGCGCCGACCTGCACAACCTGCAGGACGTGACCGCCACGCTGCCGCTGCACCGCCTGGTGGTGGTCACCGGCGTCAGCGGCTCGGGCAAGTCGACGCTCGCGCGCGACGTGCTGCTGGCCAACGTTCAGGCCATCGTGACGCAGCGCATGACCAAGGCCGGCCGCGACGCCGACGCCGCTGGCAAGCGCCCCGCGTGGGCCGGCTGCCGCAAGGTCGAGGGCTACGAGACCATCGACCGCGTGCTCGAGGTCGACCAGACGCCCATCGGCAAGACGCCGCGCAGCTGCCCGGCCACCTACATCGGCTTCTGGGACACCATCCGCAAGCTCTTTGCCGACACGCTCGAAGCCAAGGCGCGCGGCTACGGCCCGGCGCGCTTCAGCTTCAACACCGGCGAAGGCCGCTGCCCGGGCTGCGAGGGCGCGGGCGTGCGCACCATCGAGATGAGCTTCCTGCCCGACGTGAAGGTGCCCTGCGAGGTCTGCCACGGCGCGCGCTTCAACCCCGAGACGCTGGCCGTGAGCTGGCGCGGCAAGAGCATCGGCGACGTGCTGAAGATGGAAGTCGACGAGGCCGTCGAGTTCTTCGCGAGCATGCCCAACATCGCGCATCCGCTGCAGTTGCTGAAGGACGTGGGCCTGGGCTACCTCACGCTGGGGCAGCCCTCGCCCACACTGTCGGGCGGCGAGGCGCAGCGCATCAAGCTGGTGACCGAACTCAGCAAGGTGCGCGACGACATCACCCGCCGCGGCCAGAAGCCGCCGCACACGCTGTACGTGCTCGACGAGCCGACCGTGGGCCTGCACATGGCCGACGTCGAGAAGCTGATCCACGTGCTGCACCGGCTGGTGAACGGCGGCCACAGCGTGGTGGTGATCGAGCATGACCTCGACCTGATCGCCGAGGCCGACTGGATCCTCGACCTCGGGCCCGAGGGCGGCAGCGCCGGCGGACGCATCGTCGCGGCGGCACCGCCGGAAGAGGTGGTGCGGTTGGGCACGCACACGGGCGTGGCGCTCAAGCCGGTGCTGGCGCGCTGAGCGGCCTGAATGCCGCCCGGGCGGTCCGCGCGGATCAGGCGGTCCAGGCGGCGGCTTCCTGGCTCGCCGCCTCGCGCAGTGCCGCCAGGCAGGCGGCGACCGCCGGGCTGTCGTTCTCCGGGCTCTGCAGCACGCCGAGGCCCTCGAAATCTCCGCCGAACTCGTAGGGCACGCGTGCGACCAGGCCCCACTCCACGAAGGGCGCGATGACGCTGCGCGGCACCAGCGTCAGCACGCGGTGGCTGCGCAGCAGTTCGAGCACCAGCGGCAGCGAGGTGGTCGAGATCGGATGCAGCTCGGGTCTCGGCGCATCGGGCGGGTCGAACAGCGCATCGAAGACGCTGCGCACGCCGATGCCCTGGACAGGCTCCATCCAGCGCGCGGCGCGCAGATCGGCCAGCGTCGGCTGGGCCTTGCGCACGAGCGGATGGCGGCGGCCCGCCGCGATCCAGGGCACGTCCGGCGCAAGCCGCTCGAAGGTGCAGGGCGCGGGCAGCTCGCGCGGCCGGCGGCACAGCGCCATGTCCACGCGGCCGGACATCACGTCGGCCAGCAACTGATCGCCGGGCGCCTCCAGCACCTCGATGCGCAGGGCCGGGTAGTGGGCCGCGAACGACGGCAGCACCCGGCACAGCAGCCCGGAGACGCCGGCCGTGATCGCGCCCACGCGCAGCACGCCGCCCGCGCCGGCCTGCAGCGCGTGCACCGTGTCGGTCGATGCGCGCAAGGCGCTCAGCGTATTGCGCGCCATCGGGACCACCGCGCGGCCCGCGGCCGTGAGCCGCATGCCCCGCACGTGGCGCTCGAACAACGGCGCGGCGAGCAGGCCTTCGATGTCCGCCAGCGCCTGCGTGGCGGCGGGCTGGCTCATGCCGATCTGCTCGGCCGCGCGCCGCACGCTGCCCGAATCGGCAACGGCCACCAGCAGCTGCAGGTGCCGCAGGCGCGCCTTCGCGACCAGCCGGGCGTAGAGGACGGAGGAGGCTGGCGTCGCGTTGGACATGGCGGCTCTGGGGTATCGGGTTTGCTTATCGCGGAGGCCGCGAATCTATTGGAAGCCTGTCGACCGCGTCAACATAATCCGCCCACTTTCGTCTTACGCGGATCCTCGACTCCATGCAATTTCCACGTCGTCGGCTCGCCGCTATCTCGGCGGCCCTGCTGGGTTTCCTGGCGCTTCCCGTCATCGCGCAGGACGGCTATCCGCAGCGCCCGGTCAAGCTGATCGTGCCTTTCGCGCCCGGCGGCTCGACCGACATCGTGGCCCGCCTGGTGGCCGAGCGGATGCAGGCCGCGCTGGGCCAGCCGGTGGTCGTGGACAACCGCGCGGGCGGCGGCGGGATGATCGGCTCCGAAGCCGTCGCCCGCGCCGACCCCGACGGCTACACCGTGGGCATCGGCACCGTGAGCACGCTGACGGTGAACCCGGTACTGCTGAAGGCGAACCGCGTCGATCCCCTGAAGGACCTCGTGCCGATCACCATGCTGGCGACCGTCCCGTCGGTGTTCATGGTCCATCCCTCGTTCCCCGGGCGCAGTTTCGAGCAGGTGGTGGCCGAGGTGCGCGCCAGGCCTGACACCTACAACGTCGGCTCTTCGGGCCCCGGTTCCATCAGCCACCTGCTGATCGAGGCGATGAACACCGATCTCAGGTTCAAGCTGCGCCACGTACCGTACCGCGGGATGGGGCCGGCACTGACTGCGGCGCTGGCGGGCGAGACGCAGGTGTCGATCGACCAGTACCCCTCGTCGGCTTCGCACGTCAGGAGCGGCAAGCTGCTGCCCTTCGCCGTCGGCGCCTCGAAGCGGCTGGAGGCGCTGCCTTCCGTACCCACGCTGAAGGAACTCGGCCAGCCGGATCTCAACGAGCTTGCGATGACCTGGTTCGGCCTGGTGGCGCCGGCGAAGACGCCGCCAGCCATCCAGAAGAAGCTGCACGACGCGGCCGTGGCCGCGCTGCGCGATCCGGCGCTGGTCGCGCGCCTGAAGGATGCAGGGGCGGATGCGGTCGGCGGTTCCGCCGACGCCTTCCGCTCGCAGATCGAGAGCGGGCTGGCGCGCAACCGCCGCATCGCCCAGGCCGCCGGCATCGGCCCTGAATGAGCGGGCGCATCATGAACGTATTCAGCAGCCGTTTCTCCCTCGCCGGCATCGCCGAGACCATCGACTTGAAATCGCAGCGCCAGCACGCGGAGGTCGTCGCATGGCGGCGCCACCTGCACCGCCATCCCGAGCTGTCGTTCAAGGAGGTGGACACCGCCAACTTCCTCGAACGCGAGCTCGCAGCCGTCGAAGGGCTGAAAGTCAGCCGCCCCACGCCGACCAGCCTGCTCGCGCGGCTGGCCGGCGGCCGGAAGGGGGGCACGCTGGCGATGCGCGCGGACATCGACGCGCTGCCCGTGCAGGACCAGAAGCGCTGCGACTACGCTTCGGGCAATCCCAACGTCATGCACGCCTGCGGCCATGACGGCCACGCGGCGATGCTGCTCGGCGCGGCGCGCATCCTCGCGGGCCTGCGCGCCCAGGTGCCGGGCGAGGTGCGCTTCTTCTTCCAGCACGCCGAGGAGCAGCATCCGGGCGGCGCCCAGCAGATGGTGGATGCGGGCGTGATGAAGGGCGTCGACAAGGTGATCTCGGCGCACGTGATGTCCACGCTGGACACCGGCAGCATCGCGGTGCTCGACGGCCCGGCGCTGGCCAGCTCCGACCGCTTCGTGCTGCGCGTGCGCGGCCGCGGCGGCCATGCGGCCAACCCCGACCGCTGCATCGACCCGATCATGATCGGCGCGCAGATCGTCGGCAACCTGCAGGCCGTGGTCTCGCGCAACGCCGATCCGCACGAGGCGGTGATCCTTTCGGTCACCCGCTTCGACGGCGGCACCGCGTTCAACGTGATTCCGGACACGGTCGAACTGTGGGGCTCGGTGCGCTGCTTCAGCGAGCATGTGCGCGAACTGGTACCGGCGCTCGTGGAGCGCATCGCCAACGGCGTGGCGGGTGCGCACGGCGCGAGTTGCGAGCTGGAGTACATCCGCGGCTACAGCCCGGTGGTCAACGATACGGCGGTGGCCTCCCGGATGCGCGCGGTGGTGGAGCAGGGCATCGCGACCGCGGTGCTGCAGTCCATCAAGCCGCTGCCGAACAGCGAGGACTTCAGTGCCTTCCTGAAGCACGCGCCGGGTGCCTATGTGCTGATCGGTGCGCGCAGCGCCGCCAAGGGCATCGTGCATCCGCATCACCATCCGCATTTCGACTTCGACGAAGACGCCCTGCTGCACGGCGTGCAGCTGTTCGCGAATGCGCCTTTCCACCTCAACGCATAGGCCTTTGGAGAGTGTCGCCAAGGTCGTGCAAAGCGGCGCACAATGGCTCTCGACCCTTGGCGCAGGCGCATCCTGAATCAGCCATGGTGGAGTGAACACGCGATGGGATGAAGCGCCGCGGCACAGGGCTACACAAGGAGCCATGCCATGACCCGCTTCATCGATGTCTACAACCTGGTCCGCCTGGTGGACGAGACCGGTGTTCCGCAGTTCCTCACCGCGCTCGCCGACGCGCTGCGCGACGACTTCATGCGGTGGCGCGAGTTCGACAAGAAGGCCCGCGTGGCCAGCCATTCGCATCTCGGCGTGATCGAGCTGATGCCGGTGGCCGACGATGGCGCCTATGCCTTCAAGTACGTCAACGGTCATCCGCACAACACGCAGGTCGGGCTGCCGACCGTCATGGCCTTCGGCGTGCTCGCCGAAGTCGACACGGGCTACCCCGTGCTGCTTTCCGAACTCACGCTCACCACCGCGCTGCGCACGGCGGCCACTTCGGCGATGGCGGCCATGGCGCTGGCCCGGCCCGATTCGCGCAGCCTCGCGCTGATCGGCAACGGCTCGCAGAGCGAGTTCCAGGCGCTGGCCTTCCATGCGCTGCTGGGCATCGAGGAAGTGCGCGTGTACGACACCGACCCGCACGCCACCGACAAGCTGGTGCGCCACCTGTCGGCCTGCACGCCGCTGGACATCGTGCGCGCCCGCTCGGTGGCCGAGGCGGTGCGCGGCGCCGACATCGTCACCACCGTCACCGCCTACCAGGGGCGCGCGACGGTGCTCACGCCCGAGATGATCGAGCTGGGCATGCACATCAACGCGGTGGGCGGCGACTCGCCCGGCAAGACCGAACTGCACCCCGGCGTGCTCGGCAAGGCGCGCGTGTTCGTCGAGTACGAGCCGCAGACCCGCGTCGAGGGCGAGATCCAGCAGGTGGGGGCCGACTTTCCGGTGCAGGAGCTCTGGCGCGTGCTGCTCGGCGAGGCGCCCGGGCGCGAGAGCCCGACGCAGGTCACGCTGTTCGACTCGGTGGGCTTCGCGCTGGAGGACTACACCGCGCTGCGCTACATCCAGCGCATCGCCACCGAGCGCGGCATCGGCCGGCAGATCGCACTGGTGCCGGAGCTCGACGACCCGAAGGACCTGTTCGGGCTCACCGCCTCGGGCAGGCGCCGGGCGGCGCTGCGGCGTGCGGCATGATGGGCGGTTTCGCCACAGCCGCTCCTGCCGTACATCTCCATGCTCACCATCTACAACGACCTGCACGCTCTTCACCAAGGCAAAGTCGAGATGTTCCGCGGCGAGCTCGTGCCGTGCTTCGAGGTGCCCGCCCGCGTCGATCATGTGAGGCATGAGCTGGAGCGCCGGAACATCGGCCCGCTGCAGGCGCCCGACGCCTTCGACGAGGCGCTGCTGGCCAAGGTGCATGCGCCGCGCTACCTGGACTTCATCGCCCACGCATGGGACGAGTGGGTGGCGCAGGACCCGGCCAACGCGACGCGCGACGCGCTGCCCTCGTACTGGCCCACGCGCGGCATGCGCAGCGACGTGCTGCCGAAGAGCTTTCCGGCGCGCCTGGGGCTGTTCTCGTTCGATGCGGGCACGCCGCTGACGGCCGGCAGCTGGACGGCGGCGCGCCATGGCGCGGCCTGCGCGTGGACTGCCACGCAGCGCGTCATCGGGGGCGAGCGCGCGGCCTTCGCGCTCACGCGGCCGCCGGGCCATCATGCGGGCGCCGATTTCTTCGGCGGCTACTGCTTCATCAACAACGCCGCCATCGCCGCGCAGGCGCTGCGCGACGCGGGCGTGGAGCGCGTTGCCGTGCTCGACGTCGACTACCACCACGGCAACGGCACGCAAGCCATCTTCTACGAGCGCGACGACGTGCACTTCGCGAGCCTGCACGGCGATCCGCTGACCGACTACCCCTACTACCTGGGCCATGCCGACGAGCGCGGTGCCGGGCGGGGCGAGGGCTTCAACCAAAACCTGCCGTTGCCGCGCGGCACCGACTTCACCGCATGGCGCGCCGCGCTGAAGACCGCGCTGGCCCGCATCGCCGAGGTGAAGGCCGGCGCGCTGGTGGTCTCGCTGGGCGTCGACACCTTCGAGGGTGATTCGATCTCGGGCTTCAGGCTCAGGAGCGACGACTACCTGCGCATGGGCGAGGACCTCGCGCGCGCCGGGCTGCCGACGGTGTTCGTGTTCGAGGGCGGCTATGCGGTGGCGGAGGTGGGCGTCAACGCGGTGAACGTGATCGAAGGGTTCTCGCACGCCTAGCAGCTGACGCGCAGGCGACTCGGAGGCCGGAATTCGCCCCGGTTTCCCACGGAAATCAGGGCAGCCCCGATTGCCTTCGCCGGTGCGGCCGGGCCAAATCGTCGCTTTTCCCAAGTCAGGATCCAGTCAGCCATGCTCCGCCGCTCCACCTTCCTCCGTACCGCCGCCGCACTCGCCGCATCCGGCGGCCTCGCCCTTCCGATGGCGGCGCTCGCGCAGGCCTTTCCCGCCAAGCCCATCAAGCTGGTGATCGCCTTCCCGGCGGGCGGCCCGACCGACATCACCATGCGCCAGCTCGCGGAGAACGCGAGCAAGATCCTCGGCCAGCCGGTGATCATCGACAACAAGCCCGGCGCCGGCGGCACGCTGCCCGCGCAGGCGCTGCAGACCGCGCAGCCCGACGGCTACACCGTCGCGCAGATCCCGCTGGGCGTGTTCCGCCTGGGCTACACCACCAAGATCAACTGGGACCCGCTCAAGGACATCACGTACGTCATCAACGTCACCGGCTACGCCTTCGGCATCGTCGTGCCGGCCGACAGCCCCTTCAAGACCTGGGCCGACTTCGTCGCGTACGCCAAGGCCAACCCCGGCAAGCTCACCTACGGCTCCACCGGGACGCTGACCAGCCCGCACCTGACCACCGAGATCGTCGCGCAGAAGGCCGGCATCCAGCTGCAGCACGTGCCCTACAAGGGCAGCGCCGACCTGATGCTCGCGGTGGTCAGCGGCCAGCTGATGGCGGCGGCCGACAGCACCGGCTTCGCGCCGCAGGTCGAGGCTGGCAAGCTGCGCGTGCTCAACACCTGGGGCGAGAAGCGCCTGGCCAAGTTCCCCGACGCGCCCACGCTGAAGGAACTGGGCTACGACGTGGTGCAGAACTCGCCCTTCGGCATCGGCGCGCCCAGGGGCACRCCGCCCGAGGTGGTGAAGAAGCTGCACGACGCCTTCAAGCAGGCGATGGAGGAGCCGAGCTACGTAGCCTCGCTGGGCCGCTACGACATGCTGCCGAACTACATGAGCTCGGCGACTTACACCAAGTTCGCGCAGGAGACGGTGGTGCGGGAGAAGGCGATCATCGACAAGCTGGGCCTGGCGAAGGAGAAGTGAGTCGACCTACTTGCTGCCTCGCAGGATGGCGGCGAGCGCTATGTTGACGTAGTAGTTGCTGCGCCCGAACTTCTGCTTCTGAACGAAGCCGCCTTCGACCAGCGCGTCGAGATATTTGGTCGCGGTAAGGCGTGAGACCTGCAAGTCCTGTTGCACGAATTCGATCTTCGTGTACGGGTGCATGAAGAGGTTGTTGATCAGATCCTGGCTGTAGAACTTGTAGCTCTCGCGAATGCGGTGCTTGTAGTCGAACAACGCCGACTTGATCGCGTTGATCGTTCCGATGGTCTGACTTGCGGTTTGCTCCACGGCCTCGAGCAGGTAGAGCACCCATTCTTCCCATGCGTCGTGGTCTCGCACCGCCTGCAGCAAACGGTAGTAGTCGGCCTTCGTCTGCACGATGTGGCTGCTCAGATAGAGCACGGGGATATCGAGCAGCCGTTCTTTCACGAGATAGAGCACGTTGAGAATCCGTCCTGTGCGGCCGTTGCCGTCGTAGAACGGGTGAATGCTCTCGAACTGATGATGGATCAGCGCCATCTTGATCAAGGGATCGACGGTGAACAGATCGGCCTCGTTGACGAAGCGTTCCAACGCGCGCATCAATGCCACGATCTCACCGGGATCCTGCGGCGGCGTGTAGACAGTTCGGCCGGCAGCATCTTTCAATGCGGTGCCCGGCAGCTTTCGAAATCCCGCGTTGTTTCTTTCGAGCTCGAACTGGATCTGAAGGATGTGGTTCGACGTGATCAGCCCGCTTTCGCGAACCTGTTCGAAGCCCACGCGCAGCGCTTGCCGGTATCGCAGCACTTCCTTGGCTGCGGGGTTTGCAAAGGCCTCCGGCAACACGTCGTCCTTGAACAGCTCGTCGTGAGTCGTAACGATGTTCTCGATCTCGGAACTGTCTTTGGCCTCCTGGAGGCCCAGTGTGTTGATCAAGATCCCTTGATTGGGGATGGCGGCTGCAATGCCCTTGAGTTCAGCCAGCCTGCGGCTCGCGGTGGCGAGTCTTTTCAGAATTGCAGCCGTGTCGAAACGTGCGGGGTCCAGCTGATCGAGGGGAGCAAGGGTGTGCATGGAAATCAAGGATTTCTATACATGTTATGCCTGATATGTATAGAAAATTGAAATTTCTATACATGTGAACGGCTGCAGCTCGGGAAAAGCCAGAAAACTGCACAAGTCAGCAATTCAGACCGATTGCGAACAGTTCGTCCACCAGCCGGGACGCCAGTTCCGGCTGCACCGCATCTCCCCCGAACACCAGCCGGAACACGATCGGCGCGATCAGGTGATCGATCACCTGCTGCGGCTCGGGCGCGGATTCGCCACGGGCGCGGGCCTGCTCGACCAGGGTGAGCGCTTCCCTGCGGCGGTTGCGCAGGCAGTCGGTGTCGGAGTCGCCGTTGGCCAGCGCGGCCGCGGCTTTCAGCAGAGAGGTGTTGCACGGCCTGGACAGGTGCTCGATGAGTTCGCGCGCCCAGGCTTCAAGGTCGGCGCGCAGGGTGCCGGTGTCCGGCAACGGGCGGTTCGGGTCGAGCCGATGGGTGGCGGTTTCGGCCAGCAGGCCCTGCAGGTCGCCCCAGCGGCGGTAGATGCTGGAGGCGCTGACGCCCGCGCGCTCGGCCACCGCCGGCACCGTGACGCGCTCCCGTCCCTGTTCCGCCACCAGTTCTTCGAGGGCGGTGCGCACCAGTGCTTGCACCTGGGCACTGCGGCCGCCGGGGCGCTTGTTGGGGAGGGCTGTGTCGGTCATGGTGATGGACTTTAACGCAAAGATATTTGCTTTAGTGGATTCGCAGCTCTAGAATCACAAAAGCAAAAAAAGTTGCGTTAAGGATCAGCCATGCCGTCCTCCTGCCCCGAACTCGCTTCCGCCACCGCCGACATCGCAGCCCGCTCCAGGCCCTGGCGCCTGCCCCAGCGCACTGCCTTCCCGTTGCTGGCGGCGGTGCTGTTCGCCTTCTTCTTCGCTGCGGCCGCGCCTTCGCCGCTGTTCGTGGTGTTCCAGCACGCCTGGCACTTCTCGTCGTCGCTGCTCACGGTGGCCTTCGCGGTCTATGCGATCGCGCTGCTGCTCTCGCTGCTGGTGGCCGGGTCGCTCTCGGACCACATCGGGCGGCGCCCGGTGGTGCTGTCGGCGCTGGTGCTGCAGGCGGTGGCGATGGGGCTCTTCCTGCTCGCTGACGGCATCGGCGGGCTGATCGTCGCGCGCGTGGTGCAGGGCATTGCCACCGGCATCGCGAGCGGCGCGCTGAGCGCGGCGGTGGTCGAGGCGGCGCCGGCTGCGCGCAAGCGGCTGGGCGCGCTGATCACGAGCGTGTCGCCGCTCGCCGGCCTTGCGGTGGGCGCGCTGCTCACGGGCATGGCGGTGAAGTTCTCGGTGCAGCCGGTGATGCTGGTGTTCGGGGTGCTGGCCGCGGTGTTCACGCTGGGCGCGGCGCGCAGATCATCGACATCAACATGGGCTGCCCGGCCAAGAAGGTCTGCAACAAGTGGGCTGGCTCGGCGCTGATGCGCGACGAGC
>NZ_JASMRZ010000044.1 GCF_030462475.1 Variovorax sp. CAN15 | reverse complement strand
CCCGACGGCCGCGTGGTGGGCGGCGTGTGGCCGACCGACGCCGCGCAGAACGGCGCCAACGGCCCCTACCCGACGCCGGCCGCGAGCGACCCGCGCTACAGCATCAAGGTGCGCGTGAACGCGGGCGCCAACGTGCAGAAGCAGGACCTGCCCTACGACCCGGGCGGCGTGGTCTACGACAGCGTGAGCGGCACACCCGTGCCCGGCGCCGTGGTGAAGCTGGTCGGCCCTCCCGGCTTCGACCCCGCGCAGCACCTGCTCGACGGACGCGACAGCTACACCACCGGCCCCGCCGGCTACTACGACTTCTTCGTGCTGCCGGGCGCACCTGCCGGTGAATACCGCCTGGTCGTCACGCCGCCGGGCGCCTACCTGCCCTCCACCATGTACCCGGCTGCGGCCGGCGCGCTGGGCACGCAGTCGTGCGCCGCGCCCGCCAACGGACCGGCGCCCGCGCAGACCAACCCCTGCGTGGTGAGCCCCGGCGCGGCACTGGTGACCGGTGCGGGCTACTACATGGTGTTCCAGATGCCGGGCGGCGGCGGCCAGCACGTGGTGGCCAACAACATCCCGCTCGACCCGTCGAACGCCACGCTCATCGAGCTGCGCAAGACCACCTCGAAGCTGACCGTGAAGAAGGGCGAGCTGCTGCCCTACCGCATCACGGCGCGCAACACGCGAGGCACCAGGGTGCCGGGCGTGGCCGTGGTCGACACGCTGCCGCCGGGCTTCCGCTACATCCAGGGCTCTCTCAGCGTGCGCACGCTGCCCGGCGGCGTGGCGCTGCCGGTGGTGCCGCAGGTCAGCGGCCGCCAGGTCGTGGTGCCCGGCCAGAACTTCGCGCCCAACGAGACCAAGGAATACCTGATGGTCGCGGGCGTCGGTGTCGGCGTGGGCGAAGGCGAGTTCGTCAACCAGGTCGTCGCCACGCAGGGCGTGGGCGGCCGGACGCTGTCGAACCAGGCCACCGCCGCCGTGCGCGTGGTGCCCGACGCCCTCTTCGACTGCACCGACGTGATCGGCAAGGTCTACGACGACAGGAACGCCAACGGCTACCAGGACGACGGCGAGCCCGGCATCGCGAACGTGCGCATCGCCACCGTCAACGGCGTGCTGGCCACCACCGACGCCGAGGGCCGCTACCACATCGCCTGCGCCGCCATTCCGAAGGAAGGCACCGGCAGCAACCTGGTGCTCAAGCTCGACGAGCGCACCCTGCCCTCGGGCTATCGCACCACCAGCGAGAACCCGGCGGCCGAGCGCGCCACGCGCGGCAAGGTGCTGAAGATCAACTTCGGCGCCACCGTGCACCGCGTGGTGCGCCTCGCGCTGCAGGGCGCGGCCTTCGACGACGGCGCCGCCACGCTGCGCGCCGCCTTCGCGGGCGAACTCGACCGCACGGTGAAAGTGCTGGCCGAGAAGACCGCCGTGCTGCGGCTGGCCTACAAGGCCGCGCCGGGCGAGCCCGCATCGCTGGGCCGCGACCGCACCGACGCGGTGAAGGCCGCGGTGCTCTCGCGCTGGAAGCAGCTCGGCGAGCAGCGCGCCGCTCGCAACGAGCCGCCGCTCTTCAACCTGGACGTCGAGATCGAGCTGGTGCCTGCCGCCGCCTCCGAACCGGAGGCCAAGCCATGACGCGAGGAAAAGACACCGCCGCCATGACCCGACCACAGACACCGAACCCGATCGAGCGAGCCGACATGAAAAGAAAGAAGAAAGCGCTTCCGAAGCGCATGGCCCTTGCGGGCGCCGTGGCCGCCGCCTGCCTGAGCATGGGCCTGGCGTCCGCGCAGGAATCCGCCGTGCGCGGCCGCATGCTGGATCGCGCCGCGGCCGACCCGCGCGCGGTGGAGATCGACGGCGCACGCCGCCTGCCGCGCAGCAGCGAACGCGAGCTGCCCAAGGCCACCTTCGTGCTCGGCGACGAGCGCGCGGCGCAGCCGTCAGCGGTGGCCGCCGCTCCCGCTGCGACGCCCGTCGAACGCAGCCAGGCCGGCACGCCGCATTTCGATTCCGGCGCCGACGGCCTCTCCCCCGCCGACCGCGCGCAGCTCGACCGCATCGCCGGGCAGGTGAAGGGCCGCGACGGCCTGCGCTTCGAGATCGTCGGCCATACCGACACGCAGGCACTGAGCGCGAAGTCGCGCGAGCGTTTCGCCGACAACCACGCGCTGGGCCTGGCCCGCGCGCAGCAGGCCGCGCGCTACATCACGCAGCGCCTCGGCCTGCCGGAGACGGCCGCGTCCGCGAGCTCGCGCGGCCCCGACGCGCCCGTGGCGACACCCGCCACCGACCCCGCCAACTGGGCAGCCAATCGCCGCGTGGAGGTCCGCGTGTACTGGCGCGATGCGCCCGTTGCCACAGCCCCCGTCGCCGCGCCCGCCGACCCCGGCGTGTGCCGCACCTTCACCGCCTTCGGCACCGACGACGCGCCGCTTCGCCTGAGCGTGGACGGCCAGTTGCTGCCGGCGGACGGCAAGCAGCCCGCGGCCGATGGCACCACCAGCGCCGACCGCCAGCGCTGCGTCGACGTGCAGCTGGAGCGCAACCAGCTGCGCCTGCAGTACGACAACCTCTCGCAGCCACGCCGCCTGAGCGCCAGCGCATGGCCCACCACCGTGGTGGCCGGCGACACGGTGCGCTTCGCGGGCTACAGCAACTACCTGCTCTTCACATCGAAGGCCGAACTGCGCGTGTACACCGCCAACGAGGCGATGCAGCGCCGCCTGCTGGCCACAGTGCCGCTGGACGCCGGCCTGCGCGGCGAATGGCAGGTGCCCGAGGGCCTGCTCGACCGCCTGCCCGAAAGCGCGAGCGGCAAGCTCTATTACCGCGTGCGCGTGTACGACCGCCAGGGCCGCTTCGACGAGACCGATGACCTCTCGCTCACGCTCGCAAAGCGCCACAAGCCCGAGACTGGCACCCCGCCCGACGCGGCGCGGGAGCTGCTGCGCGGCTATGGCCAGAACAACATCGCCATCGCCAACATTCCGCTGAGCGCGGGCACCGTCACCGCCAGCGGCGCGGCCATCCGCCCCGGCGAGAGCGTGCGCGCGCTGGGCTTCGCGGTGCCGGTGGACGAGGCCGGGCGCTTCGTGTTCCAGCAGCTGGTGCCGCGACGCGTGCAGACCGGAGAGATCGCCGTCACCGACGCGCAGGGCGCCACGCGCGTTTACCGGCGCGACTTCGACCTGCCCACCAGCGACTGGTTCTTCGTCGGCCAGGCCGACCTCACCGTGGGCAGCAACAGCGTGAGCGGCCCGGCCGCGATCATGACCAACGACAAGAACCGCTACGGCGGTGGCGGCTGGAGCGAAGGCCGCATCGCCGGCTACGCCAAGGGCCAGCTCAACGACCGCTGGACGCTCACGGCCAGCGTCGACACGGAAGAGCGACCGCTGAAGGAGCTGTTGCGCAACCTCGACCGGAAAGACCCGACCTCCCTCTTCCGCCGCTTCGACCCGGAGGACTCGTGGAGCACCTTCGGCGACGACTCCACCACCGTCGAGGACGCGCCCACGCAGGGCCGCTTCTACCTGCGCGTGGACGACGGCCGCTCGCAGGCGATGTGGGGCAACTTCAAGCTCAACTTCGGCGACACCGAGCTCACCCGCGTGAGCCGCGGCCTCTACGGCTTCCACGGCCGCTACCTCGGCGAGGAGTCGACCTCCTTCGGCGAGGCGCGCCTGAAGGTCGACGCCTTCGCGGCCGAGCCCGGCACGCTGGCCGCGCGCGAGGAGTTCCGCGGCACCGGCGGCTCGCTCTACTACCTGCGCAACCAGGACATCACGCGCGGCGCCGAGCGCGTGACGCTGGAGATCCGCGACCGCGACTCGGGCCTGGTGCTCAAGCGCACGCAGCTCGTGCCCACCACCGACTACGAGATCGACTACCTGCAGGGCCGCGTGCTGCTGTCGGCACCGCTGCCCAGCCTGTCGGACGATGGCTCGCTGGTGCGCGCGGGCGGCTTCACCGGCATGCCGACCTACCTGGTGGTGGACTACGAATACACGCCGCTGGCCACCTCGCTCGACACGCTGGCCGTGGGCGGCCGCGTCTCCTGGTGGGCCAACGACCACGTGGGCGTGGGCGTCACCGCCTCGCGGCAGGACCAGATCGGCGGCGACCAGCGCCTGGCCGGCGCCGACATCACGCTGCGCAAGACCGAGAACACCTACCTCAAGGGCGAGTTCGCGCGCAGCCGCGGGCCGGGCACCACGCAGCTCGACTCGATGGACGGCGGCTTCAGCTTCACAGGCCGCAACGGCTCCCTGACCAACGGACTGGGCAACGGTCCCACCGGCAGCGCCAGCGCATGGCGCCTCGAAGGCCAGGCAGACCTTGGCGACTTCGACATCCGCGGCGGCGGCCGAGTGAGCGCCTATGCCCAGTCGCGCGATGCCGGTTTCTCGGCGCCGGGCCAGTACGCGAGCAACGCCACGCGCCAGGCCGGCGTGCAGGCCACCGTGCCCTTCGGCGAGAAGGCGGAGAACGGCGAGCTGCGCCTGAAGGCCGACCGCCGCGACGAACAGAACGGCTACAACAGCAGCGTGCTCGACGCGCAGTACTCGCTGGCCCTGTCGCCCGAGTGGAAGCTGGGCCTGGGCCTGCGCTACGACGACAAGACCGGCGACGCGCTCATCACCAGCCCGTCGCTTCCGACCACGCAGGCGGTGTCGGGCGAGCGCGCCGACGCGGCCGTGCAGCTCGAATACACCGGCGCCGACCGCTGGAGCGCCTACGGCTTCGCGCAGAAGACGCTGCGGCGCACCGGCACGCGGCTGGAGAACGACCGGCTGGGCTTCGGCGGTCGCTACCGCGTCAACGACAAGCTGGCGCTGCGCGGCGAGCTCTCTACCGGCGACGGCGGCTTCGCGGGCAAGGCCGGCGTCGACTACCAGTACGACGACCGTTCCAGCGTCTACATGACCTACGTATCGGACACCGGCCGCACCGACGAGAACCTCATCGGCCGCGGCGGCAGCCTGGTAACGGGCGTGCGCTCGCGCGTGGGCGACGGCCTCACGCTCTTCACCGAGCACCGCCAGGCCACCGGGGCGCAGCCGGGCCTCACGCACGCCTACGGCGTGCAGTACGCACCCGACACGCACTGGACCTTCGGCGTCAACTTCGAGAACGGCTGGGTCGGTGCCGAGACGCTCGGCGCCACGCGCCGCCAGGCCGTGGCCTTCACCAGCGGCTATTCGAGCGAGCGCCTGAAGTACAGCGGCGGCCTCGAATACCGCAAGGACCGCACCACCGCCGAGACGCGCACCAGCTGGCTGGTGAAGAACTCCTTCAGCTGGAAGGTGGACGACGACTCGCGCTGGATCGGCAAGTTCAACTGGGCCGACAGCGACAGCACCACCGGCACGCTGGCCGCCGCCAAGTACACCGAGGCCATGCTCGGCTACGCGCTGCGCCCGGCTCTGAACGACCGGCTGAACCTGCTGTTCAAGTACACCTACCTGTACGACCTCTCGTCGCCGGGCCAGGTGGTGTCGGGCGGCGTCGACTCGACGCTGGGCACGGTCTCGACCACCGGCATCGACTACCAGCAGCGCAGCCACGTTTTCGCCATCGACGCCACCTGGGACCTCAACGAGCGCTGGACGCTGGGCGGCAAGTACGCCTGGCGCCGCGGTGAGCTGCGCGCGAGCCGCGACAACTCGGCGCCGTGGTTCAAGAGCTCGGCCGAACTCGCGGTGCTGCGCGTCGACTGGAAGCTGGTGCGCAACTGGGACTGGATGCTCGAATGGCGCACCCTGCGCGCGAAGGAACTCAAGGACCGCAAGAGCGGCTGGGTCACCGCTGCTTACTACCACGTCAACGAGAACCTGAAGGTGGGCATCGGCTACAACTTCACCGACTACTCCGACAACCTCACGGACATGAGCTACCGCAGCAAGGGGTGGTTCCTGAACGTGCTCGGCAAGTTCTGACGAGGCCTCTCATGCGCGAACGCAACGACGAGATTCCCATCACGGTTCCGCTGGTCGACATCGCGCAGACGCTGGCGCGCGCGGGCCTCCTCGATACACGAGGAGACCGCTACCGGCTCTACGAGGAATGGGCCCGCGACTTCCAGGCCGACTTCGAGGCCCGCGCGGCCGCGGGCCGCGAGCCGGGCAGCACCTACCTGCGCGACGTGACCACCTTCGCGCTGCGCCGCGCGGCCGCCTACGGCTTCGCGACGCGCTGCGAGGACTACGGCCCGCGCCTTTGCAGCGAAGTGCGGCTGGTGGCCGGCGTGCGCTGACACCGAAATGAAGAAGACCGACGTTCTCGTGACGGTGATCGGCATGG
The DNA here is from genome assembly GCF_030462475.1 of Variovorax sp. CAN15. GTDB lineage: Bacteria > Pseudomonadota > Gammaproteobacteria > Burkholderiales > Burkholderiaceae_C > Variovorax. The sequence goes on along the minus strand of NZ_JASMRZ010000044.1, from coordinate 36,669 downwards.
CGCGCGAGGGCCTGGGCTTCACGCCCACCGACGCGCTCGCCTGCATCAGCGAGCTGATCGAACAGGAAGACAAGCAGAACCCGCTGCACGACGCCAACGTGGAACGGCTGCTGCGGCTGGGCGCCTGCGTGTGGAGCCTGAGGCACGGCATGCTGGCGCCGCCCTCCTCCAGGGGTCTGCCGCGGGAAGCGCTGAAGCAGCCGGAATAAATAGGCAGGGGCGACGCAGGCACCCGCGACATGGCGCTTGCATTCATTCAATAATTCAAATATTCTCGAATCATGGAAGAATCAAAAGCCATCCAGTCGCTCGCCGCGCTTGCCCAGCCGCTGCGCCTTCGCGTCTTTCGCGCCCTCGTCGTGGCCGGCCCCGAGGGCCTGACGCCCGGGGCCCTGGTCGAAGCGATGGGCGTGCCGGCCACCAGCCTGTCGTTCCACCTGAAGGAGCTGACCAACTCCGGCCTCATCACGCAGGAGCGCAGCGGCCGTAACCTGGTCTACCGCGCCGCCTTCGAGCAGATGGATGCACTGCTGGGCTTCCTCACCCAGAACTGCTGCGCGGGCGCCCCCTGCGCGGTGGAAGACAGAACCAGGTCCTGCAACAGCCAAGGAGCCACCCCATGAAGCGATTCCACGTTCACCTGCACGTCGACGACCTGCACAAGAGCATTGCGTTCTATTCCCGCCTGTTCGCCGCCGAGCCCGCGCGCGTCGAGGCCGACTATGCCAAATGGATGCTCGAAGACCCCCGCGTGAACTTCGCCATCTCGACCTTCGGCAGCGGCAAGGGCATCGACCACCTGGGCATCCAGGCCGAAGACGAAGGCGAGCTGCTGGAGCTGCGCTCGCGCGCCGAGCTGGCCGATCGATCCTTGCTCGACGAAGGCGAAACCAGCTGCTGCTACGCCCGCAGCGACAAGCACTGGGTGACCGACCCGCAGGGCATCGCCTGGGAGCACTACCGCACGCTCGACACGGTGCCCGTGCACGGCATTCCGCGCGAGCAGGCCTCCGCCTGCTGCGTCACCCCCGGCAAGGCCAGCGCCTGCTGCTGAGCCACCAAGAAAACCCGCCCCTCATGACCGACACCACCACCGCCCCCCTCAACGTGCTCTTTCTCTGCACGCACAACTCCGCGCGCAGCATCCTCGCCGAAGCGGTGCTCAACGACATCGGCGCCGGGCGCTTCAGGGCCTACTCGGCCGGCAGCAGCCCGCGCACGAACCAGCAGCCCAACCCGATGGCCATCGAGGTACTGCAGAAGGCCGGCATCGATACATCGGGCCTGCGCAGCAAGAGCTGGGACGAGTTCGGAAAGCCGGATGCCCCCCGCATGGACCTCGTCGTCACCGTGTGCGACAACGCAGCCGGCGAGACCTGTCCCTACTGGCCCGGCCAACCGGCGACTGCACATTGGGGCTATGCCGATCCCTCGGAGACGGTGGGCGACGACGACCGCAAGCGCGAAGCCTTCCGCCAGACCCTGCACGCCATCCGCCGTCGCCTCGAGCTGCTGGTGAACCTGCCGGCGGCCAGCCTCGACAGGATGGCGCTGCAGGCCACCGCGCGCGAACTGGCCAGGTCCTGAAGCGCGATGTCGTCCTCCATCGCACCGGCCCGCGCGGACCAGCCCGCCGCGCAGCCTTCCATCGGCGGCTTCGAGCGCTACCTCACCGTATGGGTGGCGCTGTGCATCGTCGCCGGCGTGGCACTGGGCCAATGGTTTCCGGCCGCATTCCAGGCGGTGGCGCGCCTCGAAGTCGCCAAGGTCAACCTGCCGGTGGGCCTGCTCATCTGGGTGATGATCGTGCCGATGCTCCTGAAGATCGACTTCGCAGCGCTCGGGCAGGTCAAGGCGCATTGGCGTGGCATCGGCGTGACGCTGGTGGTCAACTGGTTCGTCAAGCCGTTCTCGATGGCGCTGCTGGGCTGGCTCTTCGTGCGCCACGCGTTCGCGCCGCTGCTGCCGGCGGACCAGATCGACAGCTACGTGGCCGGCCTGATCCTGCTCGCGGCGGCGCCCTGCACCGCGATGGTCTTCGTGTGGAGCCAGCTCTGCCGGGGCGATCCGTACTTCACGCTGTCGCAGGTCGCGCTCAACGACGCGCTGATGGTCGTCGGCTTCGCTCCGCTGGTGGCGCTTCTGCTGGGGCTGTCGTCGATCACGGTGCCCTGGGCCACGCTGCTGATCTCGGTGGGCCTGTACATCGTGGTGCCAGTCGCCATCGCGCAGATGCTGCGCCGCCATCTCCTGAAGAAGGGCCAGGCGCAGCTGCAGGCCGTGGGCGCCCGCCTCGGCCGCTGGTCCATCGGCGCGCTGCTGCTGACGCTGGTGCTGCTCTTCGCGTTCCAGGGCGAGGCGATCATCGCGCAGCCGCTGGTGATCGCGCTGCTGGCCGTGCCGATCCTCTGCCAGGTGGTGCTGAACTCGGGGCTGGCCTACCTGCTGAACCGCAAGCTCGGCGTGGCGCACTGCGTCGCGGGGCCATCGGCGCTGATCGGCGCGAGCAACTTCTTCGAGCTGGCCGTCGCAACAGCCATCAGCCTCTTCGGCTTCCAGTCGGGCGCGGCGCTGGCCACGGTCGTCGGGGTACTGATCGAAGTGCCCGTCATGCTGGCCGTCGTGTCCATCGTGACCCGGTCCCGGGATTGGTACGAGCGGGGGCTGCCGCGCTGACGAACGCCTGTGGCACCATGCCCTGCCCCGGGGGCCATCGGCCTACAGGGGAAAGCGACAACCGGATACAAAACCGGACGCCCGAAAATCGGATGAGTCGATTCATCGCTGATAGAAATCGGCGCAATCAACCCCTTTGGAGAATCACTTGCGCATAGCCACCTGGAACGTCAACTCCCTCACCGCGCGCCTGCAGCACGTGCTCGACTGGCTCATCGCCAACCCGGTCGACGTGCTGTGCCTGCAGGAGCTGAAGATGACGGATGACAAATTCCCGCTCGACGTGCTGAAGTCGGCCGGCTACGAGGCCGCGGTGTTCGGCCAGAAGACCTACAACGGCGTCGCGATCCTGAGCCTTGCGCCGGTGCGCGACGTGGTGAAGAACATCACCGGCTTCAGCGACGACCAGTCGCGCGTGATCGCGGCCACGGTGGAGACGCCCTCGGGCCCGCTGCGCGTGGTCAACGGCTACTTCGTCAACGGCCAGGCGCCAGGCACGGACAAGTTCGAATACAAGATGAAGTGGCTCGACGCGCTGCGCGACGCGCTGCGGCAGGAACTGGCGGCCAACCCGAACCTCGTGCTGCTGGGCGACTTCAACATCACGCCCGAGGACCGCGACAGCTTCGACCCCGTTGGCCTGAAGGAAACGATCCACCACACGACCGAAGAGCGCAACCACTTCAAGGCGCTCCTCGACCTGGGCCTGAAAGACAGCTTCCGCATGTTCGAGCAGCCCGAGAAGAGCTACTCGTGGTGGGACTACCGCATGCTGGGCTACCAGAAGAACCGCGGCCTGCGCATCGACCACATCCTGGTGAGCGAGCCGCTGGTGCCGCGCGTGAAGGGCTGCGTCATCGACCGCGTGCCGCGCAAGTGGGAAAAGCCCAGCGACCACGCGCCGGTGGTGCTCGACCTGGACCAGGGTGCCTGAGGCCATGGCCGCGCGCAAACTGGCGCTGGTCGCCATCGCGCTGATGCTCTCGGCCTGCTCGCTGCTGAAGCCGTCGGACAAGGCCAGGGAAGACGACAAGGACACCGCGACCCCGCCCACGGGCGAGACCGCGACCAGCGGCCGCGAGGTGCCGACCGTGCGGCTCATCACCGCGCAGACGCCCGCCGTGCGCGCCTATCGCAAGATCGGCGCACGCCACCTCTACAACAAATACGCGAGCCGCATCTACAAGGGCAAGCTGCCGCCGCTGATGTATGCCGTGGTGGTGGTGGAGACCGACATCGATGCGACGGGCAAGGTGGTCAACGTCACCTTCAGCCGCACGCCGAGCCACGCGCCGGAAGTGGCGCCGATGATCGCGGAAATGATCAAGGCCGCGTCTCCCCTGCCCAACCCGGGCAAGCTCGGAGGCCACACCTACGTGGACACCTGGCTCTGGGACAGGAGCGACAAGTTCCAGATCGACTCGCTGACCCAGGGGCAGAGAAGCCGCTGAAATGAAAAATGTCCGCTGTCAAGTCTTCCATGCAGACATGCAGCGGGGCAAAAGGTCTTATGGGGTAGTAGGTTAGGCTAGATTTCAGCCGTTGTGTGCTCTTGCTGCTTTTCGAGCTAGGTGTCGCATAGGCGCTTCGCGGTGGTAAGCGCAAGGGCACCGCAGCAGGCAAGGTCGCATCGGTCGTCATAGTCCTGCACTCCCAGAAAGCTCCTCAAAAGCGAAAGCGCAGCCAGTGGGCTGCGCCTTCTTGGTGAGTGGATGGCGGATACGCCCGCATCGTCAACCCGACTTCGGCGGTGCGGCCTTGCTCCCGCTTCCCTTCCTGAATCCCCGATCCCCCGCCATGAACGCCTCCAGCATGTGCGGAATCAACGTCGTCGCATCGACCGCTTTGCCGTATGCCTGCGCGTGCAACGCGGCGTAGCGGTCGAGGTCGGCTTTCAGGCTGGCCGGGCAAGCGAAGGTCAGCTTCACATTCTCGGTCTTGGGCAGCGGCCCGAGCCGCAGCCTCTTGGTCGCGCTCATCGCATTGCACCCCGATTGAAGAACAGTGGCTGGTACGGCCGCAACACCAGATCGCGATTGACGATGATCCGCACCGGCAGGCCCGGCCGTTCGGTCAGCGTCGGCTGGATGTTCATGTTGCGCCGGATCATCTCCTGGCCGACCTGGTTGATGCTGTCCTGCGCGCTGTCGCGWCCGGCGATCACGATCCGGTTGCCGTTCTGCCGGTTCTCCGGCGCGGCCAACTCGGCACCCACGCCCAGCAACGTGGTCAACGCCGCACCCGCGAAGACGCGATCCCAGTGCCAATCGACGCCATCCTCCAGGCCGGCGTAACCGGCCGGGTCGGTGCCCGCGAGGTTGTCGAGCTTCAGCGAAGACGTGTCCGGCAGGATGACGCGGTTCCACACCACCTGCACGCGGCTCTGCCCGTAGCTCACCTGGCTGTTGTATTTGCCCAGGATGCGCGAGCCTTGGGGGATCAGCAGAAACTTGCCCGTGGCCGTGTCGTAGACCGGCTCCGTCACCGTGACGATCACGTCGCCCGGCAAGTCCGACTTGATGCCCGTCACCAGCGCCCCGGCGATCACCGTTCCCGCCATGACCTGATACGGCGAGACCGGCATTTGCAGATTGCCGGAGTTGCGGGTTTCCGTAGAACCGCCTTTCAGGAACGCCTCTTTCTGGTCTTGCCGGTTCTGCACCGCGGTGGGGTCGGCAGGCTGGGCCGCCGTCGAGGCTGGCCCGGCGGCCAGCGGGTCGAAGCCGGCCAAGGCGCTGCCAGGCGCARCCGCAGCGGCTTGCGCTGTTCCCGGTGCGGCGGCCTTGCCCTGGTTGCCCGAGCGGAAGAACACCGACGAACCCGCCGCCGCATCAGCCTCCTTGCGCCGTGCATCCTCCGGGTCGTGCCCCGGTGGCGCATACGTCGGCGTCACCGGCTGCTGCGACTTCACGATGGCCGGGCCGAGATCGCCCGGCAGCGGCGGCCCCAGCTCGGGCACCTTCGGCGGCAGCTTCGAGTAGTCGGCCGGCAGGCCATCCAGCCCTTCGGACTTCGACACGCGATCGACGTTGTACAGCTCGGTCTGCTCGCCCGCGCCACGCCGATGCGGCTGCAATGACCAGATCGTGGCCCCCAGCACGGCGACCGACAGGCCGCCGACGAGGATGGCCAGCGTGCGCCGGTTCAAGCGTGTGACCGGACGCGGCTGGGCGCGCAGCGCCACCGCCTCGGGTGCTACCTTGCCCGCCTGCGGCGCGGCGAGGTCAGGAGTGTCGTCCTGGCTCATGGTCAGTTCCTCCGCGCCACGCCATCCGTGCGCTCGATCCGCACCACGTCACCGCCATCACCGCCCAGGCGCAGTTCGGCCGCGCCGAACAGCCGATCCACGATGTAGTACGGCGGGCGGAAACGGTAGTTCACCAGTTGCCCGTCGCCCTGCGCGCCGATCACGAACAAGGGCGGCAACTCGCCTTGCGCGATGCCCGGCGGGAACTGGATATAGACCTTCTCGCCGTCATCGAAGGCGCGCAGCGGCTTCCACGGCGGATTGCTGCCCGACACGGCGTAGCGGAAGCGGATCTTCTCCAGCGACAGGCCGGTATCGACCGGCGCGGCGGCGCTGGCCGCCTGCGACTGGCGCTGCAAGGCCAGCATCTTGTCCTTGGGATATTCCCAGGACACCGACGCCATCCACGTCTTCTCTGTCGATGTCAGTTCCAGCAGGTAGGTGCGCCGGCTGGTGGTGATGACCAGATTCGTCTTCAACCCCGAGCGGATCGGCTTGACCATCACATTGACGCGCAGCGCATCACCGCTGCCGCTCGATGTGTCCCCGACGATCCAGCGTACCGTGTCGCCCGCCGCCACCGTCACCAGCTCCTCACCGGGCTGGAGCGCGATTACCGTCACGCGGCCTACGGCCGCATAGACCTGATACAGCGCGCCGTCCGTGAAGGGCCAGACTTGAATTGCGTTGACGTAGCCCTCGCGCGTCGGTGCAATGCGCGCTTCGGCATTGGCGCGGGACACGCGCACGGTTTCATCGGCGGGTTCCGGCGTGGGCTTGGCATCCGGCACACTTTTCATCTGCGCCGGCATCGGCAGCACCTGCGGCACGGTCACCACCTCCACAGGCGCAGGCGGCTCTGGCAGCGGCTGGGCCTGTACCGGCTCATCAAGCGAAATGGTCGGCGGCGGCTTGCCCTGCGTGGCGCAGCCAGAGAACAGCACGGTCGAAGCCAGAAGCATCACCGGCAAGACGGATTTACGGAAAAGATCATTCATGGTTTTGCTCCTTCGTTTCCTTCCAGTTCGCGGCTCCACGACAGGCCGTTGACGTAGATGCCCAGGGGGTTCTTGCGCAGGCGCTGCTCGGTGCGCGGCGTCTGCTGCACGATGGAAACCACGGCGTTCCAGCGTTCGGTGCGATCCAGCGCGCCATTGACGAAGCGCGTCTCCGTCCAGCGCACGTTGAAAGACGTGTCACTGGCGCGGGTCACGCTGGTGATCTGCACCGTCACTGACTCCTTGCCGATGCGCGCGAACGGATCGTTCACGCGGGCGTACTCGTTGAGCACAACAGCGCCCTTGTCGGTCGTGTAGTCGTAGGCATCGAGCCAGTTCTGCCGCACCACGATGGGGTCGATGGACAGGCTGCGCACCAGGCCGATGAAGCGGCCCAGGTGGTAGGCGATCTGCGCATCGCTGGGCCGGTACGGCGTGGCGGCCTCGCCGACCGCGCGCACCTGGCCCGCGTTATCCACCTCGATGACGTAGGGCGTGACGATGGATTGCGCGGAGCGCCAGACCAGACCACCGGCCATCAGCACGGCCAAGGTGAGGCAGCCAAAGGCCATGAAACGCCAGTTTCTAGCCTGCACGCGGGCCGAGCCGATGCGCTCGTCCCAGACTTGCGCGGCGGATTGGTACGGGGTGGCAGGCTGCGGCGTGTCGGCGTAGCGCACCTGCGGTCGTTTGAATCGCATGGGAGTTCTCCTTGAAGATCAGGATTCGGAATCGCGCAGGCTTGGCCCCTGGCTGGAGCTGCCGCCATCGCCGCCGCGCAGCGTGTGGGCGGCGGTCGTAGCGGCATGGGTGAGTTGCTGCCTGCGGTGCAGGCGCTTGGCCCAGGCGGGTTGTTCGGTGGATGGGGTTGGCTCGTTTGCCGCCTGGGCGGCACCGGCCCCAGACGCCGATCCGGCGTCGTCGGGTCGAAAGGCCGCCGCCATGCGCTCCTTCATCGAACGCGCGCCATAGGCCACCTTCTGCCCGGCCGCCTGCGCGCCGGTCTTGGCGACATTGCCCACGCCGGCGGCAGCGCCCTTGAGGCCACCGCCGGCGGATGCAGAACCTGCCTGAAACGCTGACCGGGCGCTGCTCGCGGCTCCGGTGGCGGCACGCGCTCCGCTACCGGCCAGCTTGGCGGCTGCGGGCGCCATGCGCGCCCCGGCGGCGACTGCGCCGCCGACGCCCGTGGCCGCAGCGCCCACGGCAACGGCAGCGCCGGCCGCGCCCAGCGCCGCACCGGCCATCGCACCCGCGCCGAGTTGCGGCCCGCCGGACACCAGCCCGGTCGCAATGCCCGGCCCGAAAATGCCCAAGGCCAGCAGCGTCAGCGAGGCCAGCATCACGACCACGGAGTGGTCGATGGATGGCTCGGCGGGCTGTACCTGAAACTCCGCGAACAGCCCCGAACCAATGCCCACGATCACCGCCAGCACCAGCACCTTGATGCCGGACGACACCACATTGCCCAACACCTTCTCGACTAGGAACGCCGTCTTGTTCCAGAGGGCGAACGGCACGAGCACGAAGCCCGCGAGCGTGGTCAGCTTGAACTCGATCAGCGTGACGAAGAGCTGCACCGCCAGCACGAAGAAGCTGACGATGACCACCAGCCACGCGAGGAACAGCACGACGATGGGCGCGATATTGATGAACACCTCGGGGAAGCCCGCCATCTCCCGGATCTGGTCGAGGATGGGCGCCGCCGCGTCGATGCCGGCCTTGGCCAGCCGTCCCGGCTGCAGGAAGTTGCCCATGCTCAAGGTCGAGCCGCTGGCCGTCAGGCCCAGCCCGGCGAAGGAACGGAACAGGATGCCCGCCAGGGTGTTGAAGTTGCCGATGATGTAGGCGAAAGCACCCACGTATAGCACCTTGCGGATCAGCTTGGCGATCACGTCCTCGCCCTGGCCGGTGGCATGCCCCATCGCCCAGAACAGCMCGGCCAACGTCATGTCGATGACGATCAACGTTGCGGTCAGGAACGCCACCTCGCCCTGCACCAGGCCGAATCCCGAGTCGATGTAGCGCGAGAAAACGTCGAGGAAGCGGTCGATGACCGAAACGTCGTTCATGGCCCGGCTCCGTCAGCGGCTGTAGAAGTTCACGGGCTGCGGCGTGTACGGCGTGCCAGTGCCCACGAAGCGCCGATTCACCTCGCGGCCACGCTCCACTGCGGCGGCCTGCCGCGCCAGCTCCAGCGAGGCCGCGCGGTCCTGCGTGATCTGCAAGCGCTGGGTCTGAATGGACTGCTTGGCCTGCAGGGCCAGCAACTGGTTCATGGCCTGCATCGCCTGGAGAGCGCCCACGGCGGACTGGCTCTTGCCCACGAGGTCGGCCAGCACGCCCTCGTCATCGCTCAGGTTCTGCGAAGCCTGGGCCTGCATCTGCATGGTGGTCTGAAGGCCAGTGAGCGTGTTCTTCCAGCGCTCCTGCGCATCGCGGTACATCTGATTGCCGCTGACGGTGGCGGAGTACTGTTCGGGGTACAGACGCTGGAACATCTGGTCCATGTTCGCCACGTCGTAGGCCATGCCCTTGGCCTGGGCGATGAGCCGCTGGGTGGTCGCCAGGTTGGCGCGCAGCTGGCCCACCACGCTGGACGGCAGGCTGGCCAGGTTGCGCGCCTGGTTGATGAGCATCTGCGCTTCGTTTTGGAGCTGGCGGATCTGGTTGTTGATCTGCTCCAGCGTGCGAACGGCGGTGAGCGTGTTCTGCACCAAATTGGTCGGATCGAACACGATGTCGCCAACGCCGAACAGTGCATGCGCGGGCTGCGCAATGCCGAAGGCGAGCACGCAGGCGGTGGTCAGCGCGGCGAGATTGTGGGCATGGGGTTTCATGGCAGGTTCTCCTGGGAATGGCTGGGGATGGGGGCGGCACCCGGCGCGGGGCCGGGGAAATCGCGCAGCAGATCGGCCGCCCAATCGAGGCTGCGGTGGCGCAGCCATGCGGCTGCGAACGGGGTGGAAGCGGAAGGTGTGGAGGTGCTGGCGGCAGCGAGCACCGCGTCGATGTCGCGCTGGTCCTGCGCCGTGGATGCGCCCGCGAAGGCCAGCGTCGCCGGTCCCAGGTCGAGGTCGAACAGGCGATTGCCGAGGCGGGATTGGTAGTAGTAGTCGCGCTTGGGCTGCGCGGTGGCGACGATCTCGATCTGGCGCAAGTTCAGCCCAAAGCCTTCGTAGATCGTGCGAATCTGCGGCTCGGTCGCCTGCGGGTTCGGCAGGAAGATGCGGCTCGCGCAGCTTTCGATGATCGCGGGCGCGATGCTCGAATCCTTGATGTCGGCCAGGCTCTGCGTGGCGAAGATGACCGACACGTTCTTCTTGCGCAACGTCTTGAGCCACTGGCGAATGCGCGCGGCAAACACCGGGTCATCGAGGAACAGCCAGGCTTCATCGAGGATCAGCAGCGTGGGCGCACCGTCAAAGCGCTCATCGAAGCGCGCAAAGAGGTAGTGCAGCACGGCCATGACGGCGGCCTTGCTGTGCATCAATTCCTCCATCTCGAAGCACTGCACGGAGCCAGCGCCCAGGCGATCCGAATCCGCATCCAGCAGCTTGCCGTGGGCGCCGCCCAGCACGTACGGCGCAAGCGCCTGGCGCAGCGCATTCGATTGCAGCAGTACCGACAGGCCCGTCATCGTGCGCTGTTCCATCGGCGCACCGGCGAGACTGCCGAGCGCCGACCAGATAGCGGCCTTCTCTTCGGGGCCGACGGCCACGCTCTCATGCCGCAAGCGCCCTTCGATCCATTCGGCGGCCCAGGTGCGGTAGCCCTCGCGGTCGATGCGGGCGAGAGGCTGAAACGCGATCTCGCCATCCATCCCGAGGTCGTAGTGCTCACCACCCAGCCCGAGGATGGTGGCGCGCATCGAGCGCCCCATGTCGAAGGCAAAGATGCGCGAGCCGCGATAGCGCCGAAACTGCATCGCCAAGGTGGCGAGCAGCACCGACTTGCCCATGCCCGTAGGGCCAGCCACCAGCGTGTGGCCCACGTCGCCGATGTGCGTCACCAGCCGGAACGGCGTCGCGCCCTCAGTGCGCGTGACGATCAGCGGCGGGCCGTCGAGGTGCGCGTTCTTCTCCGGCCCGGCCCATACCGCCGACACCGGCATCAGGTGCGCCAGGTTCAACGTGGAGACGATGGGCTGGCGGACGTTGGCGTAGGCATGGCCCGGAATGGACGACAGCCACGCATCCACGGCGTTGAGCGTTTCGGGGATGGTGACGAAGCCACGCCCCTGGATGACGCGCTCCACCCTGCGCAGCTTCTCGTTGGCCACGGCGGCATCCGCGTCCATGACGGTGACGGTCGCTGTCACGTAGCCGAAGGCCACTTGATCGCTGCCCAGCTCCTGCAAGGCGGCATCGGCATCGGTGGCCTTGTTGCTGGCGTCGGTATCGACCAGCGGGCTTTCCTGCTGGAAGATCGTCTCGCGCAGCAGCGCGATGACGTTCTTGCGTTTGGCGAACCACTGACGGCGCAGGCGGGCGAGTTCTTTTTCCGCCTCGGCTTTGTCCAGGCAGAGAAAGCGCGTACTCCAGCGATACGCGAAGCCCAGACGGTTGAGGTCGTCCAGAATCCCCGGCCAAGTCGAGATCGGAAAACCGCGCACCGACACCACGCGCAGGTGCTGGTCGCCCAGCATCGGCGCCAAGCCACCGATCAGCGGCGCGTCGGCCAGCAGCGCATCGAGGTGGAATGGCACCTCGGGCACGCCCACGCGGTAACGCCGTGTAGACACGGTGGCGTGCAGGTAGGTCAGCGTCTGGCTATCGTCGAGCCAGGCGATCTCCGGCATCACGCCGTCGAGCAGGTCAAAGATGCGTTCCGTCTCCGCGATGAAGGCAGTCAGGCGCTCGCGCCAATCGACGCCTTCGGTCAGCCGGTTCTCGTACAGCAGGCCCGCGGCACGGGCACGGGCCTCCTCGGGCGGCAGGTACACCAGCGTGAGGTGGTAGCCGCTCTCGAAGTGATTGCCCAAGTCCTCAAAGGCGGCCCGTCGCTCCTCGTCCACCAGCCACGACAGCGGCTCGGGAAACTCCGAGTGCGGGTAGTTGGCGGCGGGCCGGCGCTCGGCTTCGATGAACAAGGCCCAGCCCGAACCCAGCCTGCGCAGCGCGTTGTTCAACCGTGCTGACGTAGAGATCAGCTCGCCCTGCGTGGCACTGTCGAGGTCTGGCCCCCGAAAGCGCGCCGTGCGCTGGAAGGAGCCATCCTTATTCAGCACGACGCCCGGAGCGATCAGCCCGGCCCAAGGCAGCCAGTCAGCCAGCAAGGCCGGGCGCTGGCGGTATTCGGCAAGGTTCAGCATGCGATATCTCCCTTTGCCCCTACACGTCCAGCAGCGGCCGGTGCTTGATATGGCGCGCGAAGACTTGCATGAACCGCGGATCGACACGCGCGCCCCAGACCGCCAACGCATGGCCGGCGATCCAGAGCACCAGGCCCGGAATCCACAGTTGCAGGCCCAAGCCCACGGCCGCGGCCAAGGTGCCATTGGCAATCGCCACCGTGCGCGGCGCGCCGCCCAGCAGGATCGGCTCGGTCAGCGAGCGGTGCAGTGGCACTTCGAACCCCGGAGCGAACCCCTGCACGCCATCGTGGGCCGCGCTCATACGACAGCCCCGCCCGAGAAGCTGAAGAACGACAGGAAGAACGAGGACGCGGCAAACGCGATCGACAGACCGAAGACGATCTGGATCAGCTTGCGAAAACCGCCCGAGGTATCGCCGAAGGCCAGCGCCAGGCCCGTGGCGATGATGATGATGACCGCGATGATCCGGGCCACCGGACCCTGGATCGACTCCAGGATGGATTGCAGCGGCCCCTCCCAAGGCATCGAGGAACCGGCGGCCTGCGCGGTGCCTGCGAGCAGCAGCATCAGCGCCGCGAGCATCAGGCCCTGCAGGGCTGGGCGTGCCAAGCCATCCAGCCGCGCGGGACGGCAGCGCAGGGCAAGCGGGTTTGCAGAAATACGGAAAGCAGGAACGATCATCTGCGTCATGGCAGTTCTCCAGGTTGGTCAGGGGACAGGGAAGAAAGGTCGGACTGCGACAGCAGCTCCGGGAATGGAGCCTCCAGCGCATCCGCCAGTTGGTAGCCCGCGCCATCGAAGCCGACGACGCGGGCGATGCTCTCGATGCGGCGCTTGCGTCCGCGCCCGGCGATGTGGATGACCACGTTGACCGCTTCCGCGATCAGCGCACGGGGCGGGTTCTCCGCCACTTCGAGAATCAGTTGCTCCAGGCGCAGCAGCGCGCCCAGCGCGGAGCCGGCGTGGATGGTGGCGATGCCGCCGGGGTGGCCCGTGCCCCATACCTTGATGAGATCCAGCGCCTCGGCACCACGCACTTCGCCAACGATCACGCGATCCGGGCGCAGGCGCATGGAAGAGCGCACCAGCTCGGTCATCGACACCACGCCCTGGCGCGTGCGCAGCGGTACGTGATCGCGCGCCGCGCATTGCAGCTCCACCGTGTCTTCAAGCACCAGCACGCGGTCACCGGTAGCGGCAATCTCGGCGAGCAAGGCATTGGCGAGCGTGGTCTTGCCCGTGCTGGTGCCGCCTGCGATCAGGATGTTCTGGCGCTCGCGCACGGCGCGCACCAGCAGGCCCGCCTGCGCGGCGGTCATCATTCCGTCCTCGATGTAGCGCGACAGTGGGATCACGCCAAAGGCGCGCTTGCGCAAGGCGAAGGCCGGCCCCGGCGCGGCGGGCGGCAGGATGCCCTCGAAGCGTTCGCCCGTCTCGGGCAGCTCTGCCGTCAACAACGGCTGGCCCCGATGAACTTCCGTGCCAACGTGAGCTGCAACGAGGCGGATGATGCGTTCGCCATCGGCCTCGGACAGTTCCACGCCCATCGGCGCGCGGCCCGTGGACAGACGATCCACCCAGAGCGTGCGATCGGGGTTGAGCATGATTTCCACCACGTCCGGGTCTTCGAGCGCGGCAGCGATCAGCGGCCCCATGGCCGTGCGCAGCATCTGGATGCGGCGATCCAGCGAGGTGGCCGTGAAGGAGGAAGGAACGGCGCTCATAAGGCACGCTCCTGGGCATCCGCGACGGCCGCAGCGCCCTCCGGTCGCGTCGGATCGGTGTGCAGTTCCTCCACCACATCCCGCACCAGGCTGCGCCCGCGCAGCAAATGGCGACCGAGCTGCTCGACGAACTGCTCGAAGCGGGCCTTGCCCTGGGCGCGAGCGGCATCCTGATGGGCCTCGGGCACGGGTGTGCTCACCGTGAGGAAATAGCGGATGAACAGCGCCAATGTTTCGATGGCAATGTTCTGGTCGCGCTCCAGGCGCTCGGCGTGGCGCGACAGGCGGTCCAGCCGCTTGGCAATTGCCGCCTCGCGCTGGTCGGCCGCATCGGGCGACAGCCAGGAGGCCAGGGCCGCCGCGACGATGCTGGACTTGGACACGCCCTTCTTGGCGGCCAGTTCATCGAGCCGCTTGCTGTGCTCCGGCTGGATGAACACATTGAGGCGGTGTTGGGTCATAGGTCGATTCCGTCGTCAGGGTCGAGGGAAGCCAGCCGGGCCGTGCGCTGCAGGGCCGGATCGAGCTGGCGAGGAAGGGGATGCGGCATGTCGTCGTCATCGAGCAGCCCGAGGTCGGCTGCGGGCGCAACCAGGTCGGGGTCGTAGGTGACGGCTTCGGAAAGTTCGGGCTGGCGGCGTGGGCCGCTGTCGTCGGCCGAACCCAGGTTCTCCAGCCCATCGGCGGCGTCGGCCGTCGGTGCGACCGGCATGGCGGGAATCGCCAGCCCGCTCCAGTCGTCGGCGCGTTCCGGTGGCACATCGGCATAGCGCCCCTGCATGGACAGGGTTGCAAGCACCGGCGGCGGAAGCACGCGCCGCTTGAAATTGCTGTCCGCGTAGTAGCGCAGCTTCTTGGCCTTGATGGGCGCCACGCTGGACACCATCACCACGGCCTCGTCGGGCGGAAGCTGCATTACCTCGCCCGGCGTGAGCAGCGGACGTGCCGTCTCCTGGCGCGACACCATCAGATGCCCGAGCCATGGCGCGAGCCGGTGGCCGGCGTAGTTGCGCTGCGCGCGCAGCTCGGTCGCGGTGCCCAGCGTTTCGGAGATGCGCTTGGCGGTGCGCTCGTCGTTGGTGGCGAACGTCACCCGGACATGGCAGTTGTCCAGGATCGAATGGTTCTGGCCGTAGGCTTTGTCAATCTGGTTGAGCGACTGGGCGATGAGGAAGCTGCGGATACCGTAGCCGGCCATGAAGGCCAGGGCCGTCTCGAAGAAGTCGAGCCGTCCGAGCGCGGGGAACTCGTCGAGCATCAATAGCAGCTTGTGGCGGCGCGCGATGCCGTCGCTGCCGTCGAGCGATTCCGTCAGCCGTCGCCCGATCTGGTTGAGGATCAGGCGAATGAGCGGTTTCGTCCGCGAAATGTCCGAAGGCGGCACCACCAGGTACAGCGACACCGGATGCTCGGCCGCGATCAGGTCGGCAATGCGCCAGTCGCAGCGCGAGGTGACTTCGGCCACCGTGGGGTCGCGGTACAGGCCGAGGAATGACATGGCGGTGCTCAACACGCCGGAACGCTCGTTGTCCGATTTGTTCAGGACTTCGCGCGCTGCCGATGCCACCACCAGATGCGGCCCACCACCGATGTGCGGCGTGGTCATCATCCGATGCAGGGTCAGCTCGAAGGGACAGGCCGGGTCGCTGAGGAAGTTGGCGACTCCGCGCAGCGTCTTGTCTTCGCCTGCGTAGAGCACGTGCAGGATGGCCCCAACCAGCAGCGCATGCGAGGTCTTCTCCCAATGGTTGCGCCGCTCCAGTGCTCCTTCGGGATCGACCAGAATGTCTGCGATGTTCTGCACGTCGCGCACTTCGTGCGCGCCGCGCCTCACCTCCAGCAGTGGGTTGTAGGCCGACGACTTCGCATCGGTCGGGTTGAACAGCAGGCAATGCGAGAAGCGCGAGCGCCAGCCGGCGGTGATGCTCCAGTTCTCGCCCTTGATGTCGTGAATGACGGCCGATGCAGGCCAGCTCAACAAGGTGGGAACCACCAGGCCCACGCCTTTGCCCGAGCGGGTGGGCGCGAATGTCAGGACGTGTTCCGGGCCTTCATGGCGCAGGTACTGCTGGCGATGCAGGCCGAGGAACACGCCCGCAGGCTGGTCAAGGCCCGCCTTGTGGATGTCCTCCGCATTGGCCCAGCGGGCCGAGCCGTAGGTCGTGACCAGCTTGGACTGGCGCGAGCGCCAGATCGACATGCCGATGGCAACTACCATCGCGATCAGGCCGCTGCCTGCGGCAATGGCACCGCCCGCGTCGAAGATATGCGGCGCGTAGGCGTCGAAGAAGAACCACCACTCGAACAGGCCCCAGGGGTGGTAGACCGGCGTACCGAAGAAGTCGAACCACGGCGAGCCCAGGCGTAGCTGGTAGCCCAGGGCCGCTGCTGTCCATTGCGTGGCGCTCCATACGCCAGCGATCACGATGCCGAAGACGACGGCAATCTGACCGAACAGCACGTTCGTTCCTTGCATTGGTCAACCTCCCACTACGGCACAGGAACGTGCCGTAGTGCCGAGGATCAAGGCGAGCGTGCAGGCCGGTCAAAGACCGTTATGGCGGGGATTCAGGCCAAAAGAGCCAGACTTCTTGCGGTGGCGAAGACAATAAAAATGCCGCATGCGCGAGCGCGCTGCGGCGTGATGAGGTAACTGCGAGAACTTTGTCGCGGCGCCGCGACGGAAGGTTACCTTATTGGGACTTCTGCTCCGGCCGGTCACCAAAGAAGCGGCGATTCGCGGCCTCGGCGGCACGTCGGCAGAGTTCTTCGCCGGCCTTCGCGCGCTCTTCCTTGCACAGGCGCTGGACTTCCTTGAGACGCTCAGGATGGGCCACGAGGAAGTCCACGGTTTCCGTCGGTTGGGATGGCCCACAGGAGGCTGTCAGTGCAGCGGCCATCAGCAGCGACAGGAATCGGGGCATGGCTTGGGTCCTTTCAGCAGGTGGATCAGGAGTCCTCGGCGGCGCTGGAGCCATCCGCCGAATCAATGGAGTCCACTCGTGCGATGAACCGAGCCAGCATTTCGGAGGGCTCCACGTCACGGTGCAGCAGATACGTGGCCAGCATCTGCGACTTGCCCGCCAAGCGCCGGGCCACAACACCTGGCCCACGGCCGGATGCAATGTGCGCGGCGCCCGCCAAACCAAGTGCCAATCCGGCGGAGACTAAGGTCATCATCACCTCATAGGACGCCACGCGCTGGGCGATCAGTGGCTGTTGCTCGTAGCGCTGCAAAACGCGATCAACTTGGCGTGCATGGCCTTCGCATATCGCCGGATCGCATAGCGCCAGCGGATAGCGCAGCACTTCTTCCAACGGAACGTGCTTGTGGGCCAGCACAGGATGGCGAGCTGGGACCGCCACCATCAGCTCGTCTTCCCACGCAGGCCTGACCACAATGCCGTCGCCCACCTCTTCGGCCATCGAAAAGCCGACGTCATACAGGTCATCGTGCAGACCCTTGATCTGTTGGTCCAACGGCATCTCAAATAACCGAATGTCAATCTCTGGATCTTCCTCTCGGCACCGTGCCAGCAGCGTCGGCATTCGCGAGGGCGTGATGCCATCGGACAAAGCGATGCGCAACTGTCCCTGAAACCCACTGGCGGCGGACTTGACGCCGTCACACGCCTGTTTCAGAGCTTCGAAGATTCGCGGCACCCGCTCCAGGAATGCCATTCCGGCAAAGGTCAGGCGGGTGCTTCGCGTGGTTCGCGTGAACAGTTGCGCCCCGAGCTCTTCCTCTATCTCCTTGATGGTGCGCGACAAAGGGGACTGATCGATGTGCAGCTTTTCCGCTGCGCGGCCAAAGTGAAGTTCTTCGGCCACCGCTATAAAGCAACGCAAATGCCGAAGCTCCATGGTGTATCTCATCCAAGTTAAAAGGCCTTGACGAGTTCCGGCACAGCCGCGAACAGGTCCGCCTCCAGCCCGTAGTCGGCCACGCTGAAGATCGGCGCCTCCGGGTCCTTGTTGATCGCCACGATCACCTTGGAGTCCTTCATGCCCGCCAGGTGCTGGATCGCCCCCGAGATGCCCGCCGCCACGTACAGCTGCGGCGCCACGATCTTGCCGGTCTGGCCCACCTGCAGGTCATTGGGCGCGTAGCCCGCATCCACCGCCGCGCGGCTCGCGCCGATGGCCGCGCCCAGCTTGTCGGCCAGCGGGGTGATGACTTCGTCGAATTTTTCCTTGCTGCCCAGCGCACGGCCGCCGGAGACGATGATCTTGGCCGCCGTCAGTTCGGGCCGGTCGCTCTTGGCGATTTCGCTGCCCACGTAGCTGCTCTTGCCGGTGTCTGCCGCTGCGGTTGCCGTTTCCACTGCTGCGTTGCCTCCGGTCGCCGCTGTGGCGTCGAAGCCGGTGGTGCGCACGGTGATGACTTTGGTGGCGTCGCTGCTTTGCACGGTGGCGATGGCATTGCCGGCGTAGATGGGGCGTTCGAAGGTGTCGGCGCTCACCACCTTGGTGATGTCGCTGATCTGGGCGACGTCGAGCTTGGCGGCCACGCGGGGGGCCACGTTCTTGCCGCCGGCCGTGGCCGGGAACAGGATGTGGCTATAGTTGCCGGCGATGGCCAGCACCTGGGCGGCCACGTTCTCGGCCAGGCCGTGGGCCAAGCCTGCGGCGTCGGCGTGGATGACCTTGGCGACACCGGCGATCTGGGCGGCGGCTTGTGCGGCAGCGCCGGCATTGTGGCCGGCCACCAGCACGTGCACGTCGCCACCGCAAGCGGCTGCAGCCGTCACGGTGTTCAGGGTTGCGCCCTTGATGGATGCGTTGTCGTGTTCAGCAATAACGAGTACCGACATTTAGATCACCTTCGCTTCGTTCTTGAGTTTTTCGACCAGGGCGGCCACGTCAGCCACCTTCACGCCGGCGCCGCGCTTGGCGGGTTCGGTCACCTTCAGGGTCTTCAGGCGCGGGGCGACTTGAACGCCGAGGTCTTCGGGCTTGATGGTGTCCAGCGGCTTTTTCTTGGCCTTCATGATGTTGGGCAAGGTGACGTAGCGCGGTTCGTTCAGACGCAGGTCGGCGGTGATGACCGCGGGCAGCGTGAGGCTAAGGGTTTCCAGGCCGCCGTCCACTTCGCGGGTCACGGCTGCCTTGTCGCTGGCGAGCTCGACCTTGGAGGCGAAGGTGGCTTGCGGCAGACCGGCCAGCGCCGCCAGCATCTGGCCGGTCTGGTTGCAGTCGTCGTCGATGGCCTGCTTGCCCAGGATCACGAGGCCGGGCTGTTCCTTGTCGATCAGGGCCTTAAGCAGCTTAGCCACGGCCAGCGGCTGCAGTTCTTCATTGGTCTCGACTAGGATGCCGCGGTCGGCACCGATGGCCATGGCGGTGCGCAGCGTCTCCTGGCATTGAGACACGCCGCACGAGACGGCGACGATCTCCGTTGCCGCGCCTTTCTCCCTGAGCCGCACAGCCTCTTCGACGGCAATCTCGTCGAAGGGGTTCATGCTCATCTTGACATTGGCGATGTCCACGCCGCTGCCATCGCTCTTGACGCGGACCTTGACGTTGTAGTCAACCACCCGCTTGACGGGAACCAGGATTTTCATGGGAGGGTTTCCTTTCAGGATCATTCAGAGTTGATCGTCCGCCAGGGCCAGCGTGCTGGCGGCGCCGCCCGTGACGATGTCGCGCAGCATCGGCGCCTGCACCAGGACATGCGCCGCGTAATGGCTGGCTGTGGCGCGCTTGGTACCGAGAAAGCCCGCATCGCCCGCGCCCGCCGCGAGTTGCGCGGTAGCGGCTTCGGCCATGCGCGCCGACAGCCAGCCGCCGATCACGGTGCCCGCCAGCCGCAGGAAGGGCACGGCGCCCGCCGCGCACTGCGCGGGTTGACCGTCGTGGGCCAGCAGCCAGTCGACCGCTTCGTCCAGCGCCTGGGCAGCGGCTGCCAACGCGCGGCCGATCTGCGCCAGCACTGCATCGGGCGATTCGACCAACCGGCGCGCATCGCCGTCGATGCGGCCCAGCAGCGCCTTCAGCGTGCGCCCGCCCTCGCGTGCCAGCTTGCGGCCGATCAGGTCGTTGGCCTGGATGCCCGTGGTGCCTTCGTAGATGGTCGTGATGCGCGCGTCGCGCATGTGCTGGGAGGCGCCGGTTTCCTCGACGTAGCCCATGCCGCCATGCACCTGCACGCCGTCGGACGTGATGCCCTGCGCGCTGTCGGTACACCAGCCTTTGACCACCGGTATCAGCAGGCCGACCAGGGCCTGCGCCTGCGCGCGCTCCTGCGCATCGGCGTGGCCCGCGGCGCGGTCCATCTGACCGGCGCAGAAGTAGGCCAGCGCGCGCATGGCCTCGGTGCGGGCCTTCATGTCCATCAGCATGCGCCGCACGTCCGGGTGGCCTGCGATGGCGGTGCTGCCGCTGATCAGCGGCTTGCCCTGCACCCGCTCCAGCGCATAGGCGCGTGCGCGCTGGTAGGCGCGCTCGGAAATGCCCACGCCTTCCAGGCCAACGTTCAGCCGCGCGTGGTTCATCATGGTGAACATGCAGGCCAGCCCCTGGTGCGGCTCGCCGACCAGGTAGCCGATAGCGCCGCCGCTGTCGCCAAAACTCATCGACGCCGTGGGGCTGCCGTGGATGCCCATCTTGTGCTCAATCGACGTGCAGGCCAAGTCGTTGCGTTCGCCCAGGGTGCCATCGTCGTTGACCAGGTACTTCGGGCACAGGAACAGCGAGATGCCTTTCACCCCCGGTGGCGCATCGGGTAGGCGCGCCAGCACCAGGTGCACGATGTTCTCGGCCATGTCGTGCTCGCCCCAGGTGATGAAGATCTTGTTGCCGCTGACGTGGTAGTGGTCGCCCTCGTGTACGGCACGGCTGCGCAGCGCGGCCAGGTCAGAGCCGGCCTGGGGCTCGGTGAGGTTCATGGTGCCCGTCCAGCGGCCCTCGACCATGGGTGCCAGGAAGCGGCGCTGGAGTGCGTCGCTGCCATGGTGCGCAATGGCCTCCACCGCGCCCAGCGTGAGCATCTGGCACAGGCTGAACGCGAGGTTGGACGACTTCCACATCTCCAGCACGGCGGTGGAGACCAGCGTGGGCAGGCCCTGGCCGCCCCATTCGGTGGCAGCGGGCATGCCGTTCCAGCCGTTCTCGCAGAAGCTGGCCCAGGCTTCGCGAAAGCCGTCGGCGGGCGTGACCCGACCATCGTGCCAGCGCGCGCCCTGCACGTCGCCGGGGCGGTTGAGCGGATCCAGCACGCCAGCGGCGTAATTAGCCGCCTCCTGCAGGATGGCCTCGACCAGGTCGGGCGTGGTTTCTTCATGGTCGGGCTGGGCGCAGATCGCGTCCAGGCCGCCGACCTCTTTCATGGCGAACAGCATTTCGCGCAGGGGGGCTATGTAGACAGACACAGCGAATTTCCTTGATGGCTACGATCAGGCGTTTTGCGGCGTCTGTTGCGACGGGCGCAACTCGCGTGCAGCCTCTTGCGGGCCCACCGACGCCGGGCCGCCATGCCTGATGAACGCCAGGGCGATCGAGCCGATGATTCCGAAAGCCCCGATCACCAGGAAGTTCTGCTCCAGCGGCAGCTCAAGCGCAACGATCTGGCCGATTAGCAGCGGCGCCGCGATCGCGCCCAGGCGCCCCACGCCGGAGGCCATGCCGATGCCGGTCGAGCGGATGGACATCGGGTAAAACTGCCCGCAGTAGGCATAGGCCACCAATTGCGCGCCGGTGGTGCAGGCGCCGACCGCGCCGATGATCAGATAACGCAGCTCGGTCGAGGTCTGGAACGTCATCAGGTACAGCAGCACGCCGCCCAGCGCATACATCCCCACCAGCACCCACTTGATGTTGAACTTGTCGGCGAGCCACCCGCCTCCCACGGCACCGATGATGGCGCCAACGTTCAGCGCGATCACGAAGCTGAGGGCAGACCCCAGGCTGTAGCCAGCCATAGCCATCAGCTTGGTCAGCCAGCTGCTGAGCGCATAGACCATGAACAGGCCCGAGAAGAAGGCGATCCAGAACAGCACCGTGCTCGGGCCTCGCCCGTCCTGGAACAGCCGGGAGACCGGCGCACCCGCCACGCGGTCGGCGGTGGGCACGACGAACTGGGCGTCCGCCGGGTGCTTGACTCCCGGCTGGAGATTACGGGCCACTTCGGCCAGTTCGCCGTTGCGGCTGCGCGAGATCAGGTAGGTCATTGATTCCGGCACCAGCTTCAAGATGAACGGAATCAGCAGGACCGGCACACCCGCTGCGATGAAAACGACCTGCCAGCCGTACTCGCCGATCAGCTGCTTGCCGAGCACCGCGGCCAGGATGCCGCCCAGTGCGTAGCCCGAAGTCATCAGCGCCGTCATCAGGCTGCGGATCTTCTTGGGCGAGTACTCGACCATCTGTGCCACGATGACCGGCAGCACACCGCCAATCCCCAGGCCCGCGATGAAGCGCACCACGCTGAAGCTGATGGGATCCTTGGTGAATCCGGCGGCCGCGGTGAACACGCTGAACAGCATGACGCCAATGGAGAGGGCCCAGCGCCGACCAATCCGGTCGGACAGCGTGCCCAGAACCATGGCGCCGAACATCATGCCGAACAGGGCCGAACTGGCCATGAAACCGGCAGTCGATGCGTTCAC
Source organism: Variovorax sp. CAN15 (assembly GCF_030462475.1). Taxonomy (GTDB): domain Bacteria; phylum Pseudomonadota; class Gammaproteobacteria; order Burkholderiales; family Burkholderiaceae_C; genus Variovorax. Next base: position 14,101 of record NZ_JASMRZ010000044.1, on the reverse strand, counting down.
GCCCATCTGCTGCATGATGGACGGCAGGGCGATGCCCACCACGGCGATGTCATAGCCGTCGATGATGAGAATCAACAGGCACCACAGAAGCACCTTGGCATGAAAGCGGTTGAAGCGAGCGTCGTCGGCGAGCTTCTGCATGTCGATTTGGCACACGTGTTTGTCTCCTTTGAGTTAGGCTCTGGATCGTGGGGCGGCGGTCATCGCCGCTCCGCTACATGTCGTCCAGCGCACACAAGGAATCCTAGGTGCCGGTGCTGCGAGCCGCGATGACGAAGCGCCCCGATCGAATGACAAACGGCCCCTTTCTGAGAGCACTGTTCAAGTGCGCCAAGAGGTCAGGCGTCAAGCTGAATATGGTCGCCGCGTGCGGCTGATATTCCAGCACGAAGGGCGCTTCTGCCTGCTGGGAACACCCCGGCAGTGTTGGGTGCCCAGGGGCTCACGCCCCATCGTCGGCGCACGCCTCAACGCCAGACCCTGTACGCCTTCGCCGCCGTCAGCACGCACGATGGCGTGATTGACTCTCTGGTGCTGCCCTGGGCCAACGCTGAGACGATGCAGGTGTTCCTGGCCGAGATGGCGCGACGCCATGCCGTCGAGTTCATCATGATGGTCATGGATCAGGCGGGTTGGCACATCGCGGGTCACTTGGATGTGCCACAGAATATGCGCCTAGAGTTTCTGCCAGCCTTGAGCTGAACCCGGTCGAGCATCTGTGGAAGGTGCCGTGCCAGGATTGGTTTGCCAACACGGTGTTCAAAGAACTGGAGGCCGTACACGACGCGCTGGTGCAAGGACTCATTGCTCTCGAAACACATCAGCAAAGAACCCAGTCAATGACAGGCTTGATTGGGTTACTTCTATATCCTTGAGGGCAAATTAGTGCATCAGGCGAGCCGATAGCGCATTGCGCCGTCTTCGTCTTCTGCAGACACGATTTCCCCACGCTGGTCGAGATAGTTTAGGTGGGCGAGCGTCTCTCCGGTCGCGAGGTTGAGGTGCATTTGCTCCGCAACAATGGACGAACGGTACAGGGCGCGAACCAGGTCGATGACCCTCAGAGGCTGCGCAAGTTGTTGCCTGACGCGGTCGGTGCCTCTGACGGTGCTCGCACGCAGTTGCTCCAACCGTAGGTGCAGGCCATGGAAAGGTTCGTTGTGGGCAGGCAGAATCAGGGCGCTCCCAGGTACGCGTTGCATCAACCGGTCGATGGAATCGAGCCAACCCTGCAGAGGATTCGCATGCGGCTCGGTGGCGTACACGGAGGTATTGGAACTGATCCTGGGAAGAACCTGATCCCCCGATATCAGCAAATCCAGTTCGCGCGAGTAGAAGCACGCGTGCTCGGGGGAATGTCCTGTGCCGACGATGACTTCCCATTCCTGGTCCCCGATCCGCAACATCTGGCCATCCGTGAGCCGCACAAAGCTGTCAGGCAATGGATGGATCATTTTACCGAAGTCACCGAACCGGGTGCGGTACTCATCCACCTCGGTGTCGCTCCATCCGGCCCTCCGATAGAAGCGAACGCCATCGACTGGCGCTTCCCGCCCCGTATCGGCAAGCATCACCCGACAGCTCAAATACTCGTCTCGTGTCATCCAAAGCGCGCATTCGAAGCGACGTGTCAACCATCCCGCCATGCCCACATGATCCGGGTGCATGTGCGTCGCTATCACACGGGAGATGGGTCGGCCGGCTAGCGGCCCCTGCGGAGCGAGCAAGGCGAGCCACGCGTTCCTGACGTCCACGCTGCGAATGCCCGTGTCCACGACCGCCCAACCAGGACCGTCGCTCAATGCCCAGAGGTTGATGTGATCCAGGGAAAACGGCAGCGGCATGCGCAGCCACAGCACACCAGGCTTGATTTCCGTGGCTTGGCCAGGGAGTGGGAGATCCGAGAACGGATACGAGAGTGCCGGGGCTGCGTCGGTCATGATGCTTGATTTACATTCTGGCAGTGCTGCTCCTAATGGCGCAGAGCCATCACTCCTATGCAGTGCGAGCTCAGTTTTAGCTTAGGAAGCTTAGAAGTCAGCCTCAACGGTGGCAATGACGAATGACCTCGATAGGCTGATGGAAAACGTCTGCTTCCTGGCACAGCCTGTCGCTGCGCTGCCGTCGGTGCAACTGCCCCAACGGCGGCAAACAGTCTCTTGAGCGCACGAGAGCCTCGCTCGAGGTAGGCCAGGGCCCCGGCAGCTATGAAGGCACCGATCTTCTCGGTGGCCGGCTACAGCCTCGTGGCCGAGCCGGAATCCGTCGAATGCCTCTATGTAGGGTTCTACCTGCTGCGCGAGCGGGCACGGTAGGCTCCCGGCGCGCTGCCGGTCCAGACCTTGAAGGCGCGCTGGAAGGCGGTGCTGTCGGTGAAGCCCAGGTCGGCGGCGATGGCGACGAGCGAGGCTTCGCTGCTGGTCAGGCGCACGATCGCCATGTCGCGCCGCAACTGGTCCTTTAGCGCCTGGAAGGAAGTGCCCTCGGAGGCCAGGTGCCGTTGCAACGCGCTCACCGACAAGTGCAGGCGCTGCGCGGTGACGACCAGGTCGGGCCATTCCGGGCTGGCCCGCTGCAGCACCATGCGGACCCGCGCGCTGGCGCTGCGCTCGTTCAGGTAAGGCCCCACCACGTTGCCCGGCGTGGCGCGCAGGAAGGACTGCAGCGCGTCCCGATCGCGCCGCACCGGCTGTTTAAAGGCATCGGCGTCGAACCAGGCGGCCGTGCGCGGCTGCCCGAAGCACAGCGTGCCGGAAAAGATGCGCCCGTAGCTCATCGCATGGAGCGGCAGCGCAAAATTGAAGTCGAATCGCTGCGGCACCAGCCGGCCGCCGTGCAGCCACAGCAACAAGCGCCAGAACACGCGCAGCAGATGTGCATGAAGGAATTCGGCATGTGCGCCCGGGCCGCCGCGCATCTCCAGCGCGAAGCCCCCCAGCGCGCCCTCGGTCACGGGCACCAGCGTCACGTCGTCCTGCAGCAGGGCGAAGGATTCGCTCAGGCGACGCAGGGCGCATGACAACGAATGGGCAGTGAACGCGCTGCGCACCATTAGCGCGAAGCTGCCCGGGCGCATGGGTCGCTCATGTAGGTAGCCCAGGCACTCGTCGTTCAGGCTGTCCTTGACAGCGATAAATAGCGCGTTGAACTGCTCCACGGTTACGCGCGAATCCTTGAGCTCCAGCAGCGATTCGCTGATGCCGGCGCGCCCCAGCACGCCCTTCAGCCATTCTTGCGTGGCCAGCCCCTTGCCGCGCGCGCCGTCCAGCAGGCCATGCACGGCAAAGATAGGAGCGGTGAAGACGGGTTGCAGCATTGCGTGTGATCGAAGGAGCCAACGCCGGTCGCGCGGGCCAAAAGAAGTTATTTGTCAGTTGATTGAGGCAATCCGCTATCGCCCTCGCAGGGGCCAATTACTACGATTGTCGCATCCCCAAAAACACTTCGGCAGTGGCGCTGTGCGGAACGCCCGGTGCGGGGTCAGAAGCCAACATACAAGGAGACATGCCCATGCTGCCACAGCTGTATCGCCACGCCTGGATGGACCACGAGATCGACGCTTTTCGCGAGCAGGTGCGTCGCTACGTTGCCGCCGAATTCACTCCCCGGCTCGACGAATGGCGCCGCCAGGGCTACATCCCGCGCGAGGTCTGGCGTCCGTTCGGCGGGATGAGCTTTCTGCTGCCCGAGATGCCCGAGACCTATGGTGGTGCCGGCGCCAGCCTCGCCTACCAGCTGGTGGTGCAGGACGAACTGGCCAAGGCCGAGATGCCGGTCAATATCGCGGTGCACACCATCGCTTCGCATTACATCCTGGACTTTGGCACCGAAGCGCAAAAGCAGCGCTGGCTGCCCAAGGTGACGAACGGCGAGATGCTGGCCGCCATCGCGATGACCGAGCCGGGCTGCGGCTCGGATCTGAAGGCCATCTCCACCCGGGCCCGGCGCGACGGCGACTACTACGTGATCGACGGCGCCAAGACCTTCATCACCAACGGCTTCACCGGAAACCTGCTGATCGTCGCGGCGCGCACCAGTGGCGCGGGCAGCAAAGGGGTGTCGCTGTTCGTACTGGAGACCGAGAACCTGCCAGGCTTTCGTGTGGGCCGCCTGCTTGAAAAGATCGGCATGCAGGCCTCGGACACGGCGGAGCTCTTCTTCGACAGCGTGCGCGTTCCAGCCGACCAACTGCTGGGGAGCGTTGAAGGCCAAGGCTTTGGGCAACTGATGGGCGCGCTGCCCTACGAGCGCATGGTCATTGCAGTGCCGGCGGCGGCCGTCATCGACCGGGCGTTGGAGCTCACCATCGAATACACGAAGCAGCGCAAGATATTCGGTGCGCCTCTGTTCGACATGCAGACAACGCGCCAAAAGCTGGCCGAGATGGCGACCATCGCGCATGTGGTGCGCAGCTTCGTCAACGACTGTACACAGAGACTGCTGGACGGCACACTCGACAACGAGGCCGCCTACATGGCCAAGTGGTGGTGCACCGAACAGCAGTGCCGCGTGGTGGACGAGTGTCTCCAATTGTTCGGCGGCTACGGCTACATGGCCGAGTATCCGATCGCGCGGATGTATGCCGCTTCGCGAGTGCAGAAGATCTACGGCGGCGCCAACGAGGTCCTGAAAGACCTGGTTTCGAGGAAGCTGTGAACATGCCGCACACGCTGCAGTTGCCTCTGCACGGCGTCCGTGTGGTGGAGTTTGAGGGCATCGGTCCAGGCCCTCTGGCCGCCAGGATGCTGGTCGACATGGGCGCCGAGGTGATCGCGCTGGCACGGGCCGAGCAGGCTGCTGGGGCGCAGCGGCTGGGCGGGGCGGTGGAGAACCCGCTGCACCGCGGCAAGAAGGTCGAGGTCATCGACCTGAAGTCGCCCGGTGGCAAGGCGCGCGCACTGGAACTGATTGCCCAGGCCGACGCTCTGATCGAAGGCTTTCGCCCAAGGGTGATGGAGCGGCTGGGCTTCGGCCCCGCAGATTGCGCGGCGCTCAATCCCCGGCTGGTCTATGGCCGGATGACGGGCTGGGGCCAGGACGGGCCACTTGCCCAGGCCGCGGGCCACGACCTGAACTACGTCGCGCTGACAGGCCTGCTGTCGCTGTCGGCGCACAGGGGGCAGGCGCCCATCGTGCCGCCCTCGGTACTCGGGGATGGGGCCGGGGCGCTGGGCATGGCCTTCGGCGTCGCCTGCGCGCTGGTCGATGCGCGCGCCACCGGCCACGGCCGGGTCGTGGACGCCGCGATCATTGACATCGTGGCCATGCTGGGCACGCTGGTGCATTGGATTCGCGCCAATGGGCAAATTGACGGCGCGCAGCCGAGCCCGTTTCACGATTCGCCGTTCTATGACGTATACGCTTGCGCTGACGGCGGCTTCATCAGCCTCGCAGCAGTGGAGCCAGCGTTCCACGCGCTTCTGCTGTCGAAGCTGGGCCTTGCTGACGTGAACCCCGCCGAGCAGTACGACGCGGCGACGTGGCCAGCGCTGAAAGAGCGGATCGCAGCCTTTATCCGCAGCCAACCCAGGGCGCACTGGTGCGCGCTGCTCGAAGGCAGCGACGCCTGCTTTGCGCCCGTGCTCAGCCTCGCCGAGGCGGTGCGGCATCCGCATAACGCAGCACGGGGCATTTACCAGATCACCCCATCCGGCGCCATCGAAGCGGCCCCGGCCCCACGGTTCCAGGCACTCGACACAACTACCTAGGAGACAAGCACATGACCGACACCATCCAGCCCACCAAGCCTGTCCGCGGCTGCCCGTCCACCACGGGCAACGAGCGCCAACTGAACACCACAACGCTGATCCGGCACGCTGCGCGCACCCACGGGGACCAGGAGATCGTCTACCGCACACCCGATGGCGGCTGGGATCGCTACACCTATGCCGATTGCTACGCGCGCGTCTGCCGCAGCGCCAATGCACTGCGCGCTCTCGGCGTCGAGCCGGGCGACCGGGTCGGCATCCTGGACTGGAACAGCCGACGCCACTTCGAGCTGTACTGGTCCATTCCCGGCCTGGGTGCTGTCATGTTGCAGATGAATCTGCGCCTGGGCCCAGAGGACCTGGGCTACGTGGTCGACCACAGCAAGGTGTCCTACGTTTGCGTAGACGAGTCATTGCTACCCCTTGCCGAATCCGTCGCAGCGAATTCGCCCCAGATCAAGGGCTGGATTGTCATGACCGACAAGCCGCTGGACCAGATCAAGACCACGCTGAAACCGCTGCTGCACTACGAAGACCTGCTGGCCGCCGCCGACACGAAGATCGACTGGCCCGAGATCGACGAAACCTCGGCCTACAGCGCCTGCTACACCACCGGCACCACGGGCAAGCCCAAGGGCGTGTACTACTCGCACCGCGGCATCTACCTGCACTCCACGGCCATGGCCACCAATCTGGGCATGACGCTGGACGACTGCGTCATGCTCATCACGCCCATGTTCCACGGGCAATGCTGGGGCCTGCCGCAGGCCGCCACGCTGCTCGCCGACAAGATCGTGCTGCCGGGCCGCTACGTTGCCGAAGACACCAAGCCGCTGGTCGATGCCATGATCGCCGAGGGCGTGACCATCGCCAATGGCGCACCGGCCATCTTCCAGCCCATGCTGCAGTACATCGAGACGATGCCGGTCAAGCCGGACTTCAGCCGCATGCGCATGCTGTCTGGCGCCACGGAGCCGCCGCTGTCGATGATGATCGGTTTCTACGACCTCACGGGTGCTGAGGTGGTGCACGCCTACGGCGCCACCGAAGCCACGACGCTGGTGACGATGAACCGCCTCAAGTCCACGCTCAAGAAGCGCTTGACCGAGGAAGAGAAGTGGAACCTCAAGCGCAAGCAGGGTCTGGTGCTGACCGGGGTGGATATTCGCATCCTCGATGCCGACGACAAGGACTTGCCGCACGACGGAAAGTCAGCGGGCGAGATTTGCCTGCGCGGCCCCTGGATAACGGCCAGATACCACGACATGCCTGATTCCGCAGACCGTTTCCTGGAAGGCGGATGGTGGCGCTCGGGCGATGTCGGCACGGTGGACGAGAACGGCTACCTCAAAGTCACCGACCGCATCAAGGACGTGATCAAGAGCGGTGGTGAATGGATTTCTTCCATCGACATGGAAAACCTGCTCATGGGCCACCCGGCCGTGCGCGACGCCGCGGTGGTCGGCATTCCCCATGCGAAGTGGCAGGAACGGCCGCTGGCCCTGGTGGTGCTGAGGCCCGGCCAGCAGGCGACTCAGGAGCAATTGCAGGAACACCTGACCAGCGCCTTCGCCAAGTGGCAGTTGCCAGATCAGGTCCTGTTCGTCGAAGCCATCCCCAAGACCAGCGTCGGCAAGCTCGACAAGAAGCGCATCCGCGCCGAGCATGCGGGCCGCTACGCCGAGTGAGCCAACCTTTTTGCACCAGGAGAAGAACATGAATGACCATGAACCCGTCATCGTCGGTGCGTTGCGCACCCCCGTGGGCAAGCGCGGCGGGCGCCTGCAGAAATGGCACCCCGTCGATCTGCTGGGCGAGACGCTGCGCCAGCTGGTCGAGCGCTCCGGCATCAACCCCGCCGATCTGGACGATGTGATCGTCGGCTGCGTGCTGCAATGGGACCAACAGCACGGCAACCTGGGCCGTCATGCCGTATTGGCGGCGGGGCTGCCCGAATCCGTCCCGGCGGTGACGGTTGACCGGCAATGCGGCTCCGGCCAGCAGGCGGTGAGCTTTGCCGTGCATGGCATCCAGGCGGGCGCTTACCAACTGGTCATCGGCGCCGGGGTGGAATCGATGTCGCAGGCCCCCATGCCGCCGTCATTCAAACCCGGCGCGCCGCTGGGCTCGCAATACAGCCCGCGCGAACTGGCGCGCTACCAGGACAACCCGCTGCTGGCGCAAGGCGCTTCGTCGGAGTTGATGAACAAGCGCTTCGGCCTCACGCGCGAGGCCCTGGACGCTTTCGCCGTGCGCAGCCATCGGCGCGCCACCGAGGCTTTGCAGGCTGGCCGAGTCCAAGACCAACTGGTGCGACTGAACGAAGACCCAGCCGACCCAGACAGCCCGCTCGTCACTGCCGACGAAGGCGTGCGTGCCGACCCGAACCCCGAGAAGATGGCCACGCTCAAGCCCGTGTTTGCCGCCGACGGTGCCACCACGGCCGCCAACTCGTCGCAGATCAGCGATGGCGCCGCCGCGCTGCTGATCGCCAGCCGCGCCTATGCCAAGCAGCATGGCCTGAAGCCGCGCGCGCGCTTCGTCAGCACCGCCGTGGCGGCAGCCGACCCGGTGATCCAGTTCACCGCTGTTCTCGATGCCACCCGCAAGGCGCTGACGGAATCGGGTCTGACCCCGGCCGACATTGACCTGTTTGAAGTCAACGAGGCCTTTGGCGGCGTGCCGCTGATGTTCCAGCAGGAATTCGGCATTCCGGACGATCGCCTCAACGTCAACGGCGGCTCGGTGGCCATCGGCCATCCGCTGGGTTCCACCGGCGCGCGCATGCTCACCGACCTGCTGTGCGAGCTGGAGCGGCGGGGCGGCCGCTATGGCCTGCAGACCATCTGCGAGGCTTCGGGCACGGCCAATACCACCATCATCGAGCGGCTTGGATGAGCGGAGCCACCATGAGCGAAGCCAGCGAAGTGCTCGTCAGCCGCGATGGCGCCATCGCCACCTTGACCATCAACCGCCCGCGCGCGAAGAACAGCTTGAACCGCGCGGTATTCGATGGCCTGCGTGCGCAGCTTGTGCAACTGCGCGACGACGATACCGTGCGCGCGGTCATCATCACCGGCGCCGAGGGCGTGTTCTGCGCCGGGGCCGACATCACGGCCTTCGATGCGCTGCGCGCCGAGCCACTGCTGGGCGATCGTGCGGCAGCAGGCGGCCACTTTTGGTCGGAACTGGAGCGCTTCCCCAAGCCCGTCATCGCAGCGGTGGAAAAGCTCGCGCTGGGCGGCGGCACAGAATTAGCGCTGGCCTGCGACATCGCGATCGCTGGCGAGTCTGCCAATTTTGGTGTGCCGGAAGTCAAGCTGGGCGCCATTCCGGGTGCCGGGGGCACGCAGCGCCTGATCCACGCTATCGGTAAGTCCAAGGCCATGGCCCTGTTGCTGACCGGCGATTTCATCGACGCCCGCAAGGCTTGCGATGCAGGCATGGTCGCCGAAGTGACGGCTGATGGCCAGGCCCTGCCGACGGCGTTGGCGATGGCCAACCGGATTGCAGCCAATTCGCCGCTGGCCGTGGCGCTGGCGAAAGATGCGGCACTGGCCAGCTTTGAGACTCCGCTCGCGCAAGGCCTGGAGCATGAGAAGCGTAATTTCCTCGTCGCTTTGCGTTCGGCCGACAACCTGGAAGGGCAAGCGGCATTCCTGGGCAAGCGCACCCCCCACTTCACGGGCCAATAACGCCTGTCTATCTGTCATCCATCGAGGAAAAACCATGCAACTGAACTCCGACATCTCGGCCATCATCACCGGGGGCGCTTCCGGCCTGGGAGCCGCCACGACCCGGCGTTTGGCCAGCCGTGGCGTCAAAGTCGCCATCTTCGACATGAACGAAACCGTCGGCCAGGCGTTGGCCAGCGAACTCGGCGGCGTTTACTGCAATGTGGACGTGACATCTGAGGAGCAGGTGGACACCGCCTTCGCCAAGGCCCGTGCGGCCATCGGGCAGGAGCGCATTCTGGTCAACTGCGCCGGTACTGCCGATGCCGTCAAGACTGTCAGCCGCGACAAGAAAACCGGCGAAATCCGCCCATGCGCGGCAGATCGCTTCAATCGCATCATTCAGATCAACCTGGTGGGCACCTTCCGTTGCATCGCCAAGTCAGCCGCGGGTATGTTGACGCTCGCGCCGCTGACCGATGGCGAGCGCGGCGTCATCGTCAACACCGCTTCGGCCGCCGCGCAGGACGGCCAGGTCGGCCAGGCCAGCTATGCGGCCAGCAAGGCAGCCATCGTGGGCATGACCCTGCCAATCGCGCGCGACATGATGGACGAAGGGATCCGGATCAACACCATCATGCCGGGGATCTTCGGTACACCGTTGCTGCTGGGTCTGCCGGACAACGTCAAACAGGCGCTGGCGGCCAGCGTGCCCTTCCCCAAGCGTTTAGGCGACCCCGATGAATTCGCGCAGGCCGTCGAGTTTCTCGTTACTTGCGGCTACATGAATGCCGAGTCCATTCGTGTGGATGGTGCCATTCGCATGGCGCCGCGCTGACGCTGAAATTTTGATCAATCAGGGAACGTCAGCATGCCTGGAAATCCGGTAATTCTCGAAAAGAATGGTGCCGTCGCGACCATAACACTCAACTCGCCAAAAAAAATGAATGCGTTGAGCACGTCGGTCGTAAACGTGCTCGCTGGTGTCATTGCAGATGTCGAACGCGATGGCTCGATTCGAGCTTTGCTGCTGCGCGGCGAGGGCCGGATGTTCAGTTGCGGAGGCGACATCGAAGAAATGGTGGCCGCAGGCGATGCGTTGTCTACCTTGGTCGATGACGAACTGAGAGTGGCCGAAAGCATGATTCCTCAATTCGCCAGCCTGCCGTTCCCGGTAGTCTGCGCCGTACAAGGCGCGGTAGCCGGAGGCCGGAGGCGGTCTCGGGCTTGCCTTGGCCTCTGACTACCTGATTGCCGCAAGTGGGACGAAGTTTGTGGCGGCCCATACCGGCCTCGGATACGCGGGGGATTTCGGCATCAGCTGGCTACTTCCACGCGCAGTGGGTGGACGACGCGCACGAGACATGATCTTGACCAATCGCGTAGTCAGTTCGGACGAGGCCTTGGCCTGGGGATTGGTCGAGAAAGTGGTTCCTGGCGAGAGCCTGCTGGGCGAAGCGCGGCGTATGGCGGTGCAATTTTCGGTCGGACCAACGCAAGGTTATGCGGGCGCCAAGCGCCTGCAACTCGCTGCCTTCGAGAGTGATCTGGCGACCTCATTGAGGCTGGAGGCGGCCGAAATGAATCGAGCCTCGAAAACCACAGATTCGCTGGAAGCGGTTCACGCGTTCGTCGCAAAGCGAGTCCCGCAGTTTGCCGGACGCTGAACGGCTGTAGACGCATCCGGTCGGTAGGTGCTCAATCGCTGCTGGCGTCAGGTAACGGATAAACCCTGCTGCCGTCGGATTTGCCAGGATAGGGTGCCACCATGTACCTGCCCAGAAATCAGCATGCCGAGTCGTTGTTCGATGACCGGCGTCCATGGCACCAAGCTGAACCCCATACCATCATCGAGCATGGCAAAGCGGCCACTGGCGAGCATGAGGCTGCGCCGGTAGATGCCGGTCACGCGCTGGCCATCGGCCGCCAGACGGTGTTCCAGCCCGGTTTCGGTGGCAATATCCTTGGCAGCCCGAATCACATCCCGATCGCGTAGTGTCGCCAATAGATTGCGCGCGAGGATTACGCGCTGCCCGCGCCGCTCTGCCAGCCCCTGTTCGGCCAGGAATTCGGCGCGCTGCTGCATCGCCTGGTTGACCTCGCTGCCAAAGCCCAGGTTGCCCAGGCCCGAGCCGCCGCCGATCAACTGCTGGTCGAGCCAGGTGGCTCCGATCACGCGGGCCTGCCGCTCGATGGGCAGGTGCGATTTCAGCTCCACCGCCACGCCGCCCAGGCGCTGCGCATCGTAGCGACGGCCCTGCTCGGGCAAGTCGTCCGGCACCTTCCATAGCCCCTCGGCCACCCGTTCCACGATACCGGCACGGCGCAAGGCTTCCAGCCGGCGGACGTGGGACGCGACCACTTCCTGCGGATCGCGGCCGGGCACGGCCTGACCCTGCGCGATGGCAAGGTGGTGGTCGGTGCGGTACAGGCCATCGCTCGCCAACGCGGCGATGTTCTTGTCGGCCGCGCGCACGTCAGCCGATCTCCTTGCCTCCACCACGGCGCCGGTCGGATAGTTCGCCAGCTCGTCGCGGGCGTTGAGCGCAACGTAGTGGGCCTTGCCGTCCACGCCGTCGATGACCAGATAGCCCCGGTCGTGCAGTTCGTCGGCCAGCCCCTTCGCGGCCACGCGGCCGAGGATGGTTCGGCCATCGTCCCCAGGCTCGAACACCGCCAGTTCGCGTGGCTCGCCGCGCATGGCCCGCTGCATGGTGCGGATGATGTCGCCGCGCTCGCCCAGGGCGCGCAGGGTCTTTTCCGCATCGTTGTGGACGGTCCACGTGCCGGGCTGGGCCTCGTCGGCCAGGCCCAGGCGCTGCAAACGCTGCAACCTGCCGATCAGCAGCAGACGCTGGCGTTGCAGTCGGGGTTCGTTGAGCCGTTCGACATGCACCATGCCATCGTCGCCGGCCTCGCGCTTCAAGGTGCGATCCAGGCTCGTCCACCGCTCCTGATCCACCTCGCGCCGCAAGGTCTGCTGGATCTCCAGCTCGGTGCGCGGCCCCAGCCATTCGGTCGCCAGTTCGGCGGCGCGATGGCGGAACCCATCGGCGATGTAGTCGCCCGCGATGATGAGGTCTTTGCCGGTGTCGTCGCGCCCGCGCACGACGATGTGCGTGTGCGGGTTGTCGGTGTTCCAGTGATTGACGGCCACCCAATCGAGGCCCGTGCCAAGGTCGGCCTCCATGCGACCCATGAGGTGCCGGGTATAGGTGCGCAGGTCTTCCAGCTCCGCGCCATCTTCGGGCGAAAGGATAAAGCGGAAGTGATGCCGGTCGTCGGCGCAGCGTTCCTTGAACGCATCGAGGTCGGCGGCATCGGTCTGCGGCCCGTAGGCTTGGCCCGACTCGCCATCGCGGCCCACACCATCGCGCTCGATATAGCGCAGGTGCTTGGCAAGCGACTGCGGGCTGGCTCGGTGCTGATTGAGCAGCAGCGTCTTGATGGTCACACGCCGCGACATGGACGTGAGCTTCGCCCCCGCGAAGCGCGCCGCCGTGTGGCCGCGTCCCAAGCGTGAGCCGGGCCGCTGGCCGGAGCCGGCACTCTTGCTACTGCCACCAGGACGGCGCACCGAGGACTTACCGCCGCTGGCCTTGCCCGCCTGCTTGAGTACCTTGGAGACGAAGCTCTGGCCCCGGTTCTTCGGGGCGCTGGGACGGATGCGGAAATCGTCGTCGCGGCGGTCGGTCATGGCTGTGCTCCTTGCAAGTTCTGGCGTGTCCGGGCGTGCGAAGCACGCGGACATGCCCGCATCGGCGCGGGCTTCGCGCCCCACGCGGCACGGTGGCGAAGCCGCTGCGTGTCGCGCCACCCCCATGTGCAGACTGGCTTTGCGGGCCGACAGGTGCCGCACCCTTTTGTCTTGCCTTCCGCATTTGCCTCTCGCATCCGCTCCCGGCAACTGCGGCCCGGTGGCAAGGCTGCACCAGCAGCCAGCGCACCGGCGAACACGGCGATGGCCGCAGGCCAGCCGTGTTCGAGGCAAGACGCCTGCACGTGGGACGGCTGCGCCGGAGGCAGCGCGAAGTGCCGCGCGGATGCGCTCGCACTGCACGCACGACGACACCGCGACAGCAGCCCGAACGACACGCCCAATAGCACGACGATGCGCAGCGAATCGGCGGCCGTCATGGGCGCGACTCCAACCAGACCGGACGCGCAACGCCGATCACGGCGGCTGCGCTGACCGGCCCGAAATACCGGCTGTCGAACGACGCCGGATTGGTGACACTGAGCAGGAACAGCTCGCCAGGCCGAAGGCGGTGGCACTGCTGCCAGGATGGCAGCGGCCGGCCCCAGCGATCGGCAGACAGCACGGCGGCCGAAGGCACGCCGTCGATAAGGACTCTGCCGTCGGCGATACACACCTCCTGCGGCGCCACCGCGCCCACGCGCTTGAGCAACGGGATGCGCGTCGGCAGGTAGCCGCGCTGCGCAGCGAGCGCGGCAGCCTCGGCAGGCAGCGGCACCAGCACGATGCTGCCCACGGACAAAGGATGTGGCGGCGAGCTGGTGCGATGGTCGAGCGGATCGACGCGATACCAACCGACCGCCACGCTGTCGGACGGGTTGTAGGTCAGGCGCGGCAGTGGATGCACGAAGGACGCGGCGCTGGCCGTCGCGGCCAAGTGGTTCATTCCGGCGTGGTTCGTCGGCGCGGGCATCAACATGGCCGTGGGGGTGATCAAGGCGGGGTATTCGGTGGCCGAGGAG
>NZ_JASMRZ010000043.1 GCF_030462475.1 Variovorax sp. CAN15 | reverse complement strand
GGCTGCAGGAGGACGATTCTGACGGCGAACCGCGCGACGGGTTGTCGCGCGTGGAATAGCGCAGGCTCAGCCGCGCGAAACCGATTTCGGCGACACGTCGGTCACGTCGCTGGCGCTGCCGCGAATACGCACCGGGCGCTCCACCACCATCAGCGAGTGCTTGCCCTTGAGCGACAGGAAGAGCTCGGCGGTGCGCGCGGTTTCCTCGTCGGTCATGCCGGCCACGGGCTCGTCGAGCAGCAGCAGCTTCGGGTCCTGCATCAGCAGCATGCCGATTTCGAGCCACTGCTTCTGGCCGTGGCTCAGGTTGCCCGCGAGAACAGTCCCATCTCAGCCTCTCAGGTCGCTACAGGGGTGGCAGGGCGTCATGCTGCCGAGATGTATTCGGCGATGGCGCGGCCCACGTCCACGGTGTTCGCGGTGCCGCCCATGTCGCGGGTGCGCGGGCCTTCGCTCAGCACGGTCTCGATGGCGGAGAGCACGGCGGCCGAAGCCTGTGCGTAGACGGGGTCGTCGCCGCCGAGGTGGTCGAGCATCAGCGCGGCCGACCAGATCTGGCCGATGGGGTTGGCGATGCCCTTGCCCGCGATGTCGGGCGCCGAGCCGTGCACCGGCTCGAAGAGCGAGGGGAACTTGCGCTCGGGGTTGAGGTTGGCGCTGGGCGCGATGCCGATGGTGCCGGTGCATGCCGGGCCCAGGTCGGACAGGATGTCGCCGAAGAGGTTGGAAGCCACGACCACGTCGAACCAGTCGGGGTGCTGCACGAAGTGAGCGCACAGGATGTCGATGTGGAACTTGTTCGTTGCCACGTCGGGGTAGCGCTTGGCGATCTCGGCCAGGCGCTCGTCCCAGTAGGGCATGGTGATGGAGATGCCGTTCGACTTGGTCGCGGCCGTCAGGCTCTTGCGCTTGCGGCGGTTGGCGAGTGTGAAAGCGTAGTCGATGATGCGGTCCACGCCGGTGCGGGTGAACACCGCTTCCTGGATCGCCATTTCGCGCGGCGTGCCCTCGAACAGGCGGCCGCCCACGGAGGTGTATTCGCCCTCGGTGTTCTCGCGAACCACCAGGAAGTCGATGTCGCCGGGCTTGCGGTGCGCCAGCGGGCCGGGCACGCCGGGCATCAGGCGCACCGGGCGCAGGTTGACGTACTGGTCGAAGTCGCGGCGGATCTTGATCAGAAGGCCCCACACGGCGATGTGGTCGGGCACCTTGTCGGGCGCGCCCACGGCGCCGAAGTAGATGGCGTCGTGGCCCTGGATCTTGTCGGCCCAGTCGGCCGGCATCATCAGGCCGGTGCGAACGTAGTGGTCGGAGCCCCAGTCGAAATGGTCGTAGGAGAAATCGATGCCGAAGCGGCGACCGACCGCATCGAGAACGCGCAGCCCTTCGGGCATGACCTCGACGCCGATGCCGTCTCCGGGAATGACGGCAATCCTGTGCTTTTTCTGCATTGACTCAACCTGTTCAAAGTTTGTTTCGTTCGGAGGGCGCCGGCGCTCGTGACGCGGGCTTTCGAAAAAATTCTAGAAGCGAGAACCGGGCCCGACGAGGGGGTTGGCACCCAGTTCGTCTTGACAAAATCAGAAGGCAGCGCCGATATCCTTCCCTCGAAAGGTGAAGAATTTCTTGTCATGGAACTGACTTTGAGTTCTAAAAATTAGAAGACTGACGCTGCGGTGAGGCTGGTCCGGAAAGCCCTTGAACCTCTTTCATGAAGGCTTTCTGAAGCGCGCCGCACGGCCGTGCCGGATACTCCGCGCGCTTGCGAGGCGCTCCGCAGAGACCGCTCGCCAGGAGGCTCATGAATTTCTTGTCCGTTACCGCGAAGGCGATCACAGGGCGTATCAGGCGGTGGCTTCAGCCCTCGCTGGTGCGGCGCCTGCTGCTGGCGCAGGTCATGGTGGTCGGGCTGCTGTGGGGCGCCACGCTGGCGTTCTTCTTCTATGACTCCAACCGGCTGCCGGAGCTGGTGCGCTACGACAAGGTCTTCGAAAGCATCATCGCCTGCGCCCAGAACCTCGCCGCCGACCCGGACCGCCAGCAGCAGACCCTGCGCGCTTTCGACATGGCGCTGCTCGAAACCTCGAACGACTTCAAGTCGGAGGCGGACAGGGCGCCCGTCCTGCAGGTATGGCAACGCGGCCGGCTCATCTACAACTCGTCGGCGACCGCGCCGGTCATGTACACCGCGGTGCCGGGCAGGGTGGAGAACGTGCGTGCCGGCGCGCGCGTTTGGCAGGCCCGCACCGTGATCTCGCCGCTGCTGGACACGCGCGTGCTGCTGGCGGAGCCGGACGCGCTGCGCCTGAACTTCACCATCGAGCACCGCAGCTACTACCTGCTGCCGCTGGCCATCAGCCTGCCGTTCATCGTCTTCCCGGCATGGCTTTCGGTGATGCTCGCGCTGAGGCCGTGGCGGCAGGTGACGAAGGAAACCTCCGAGCGCGGCCCGGCCGACCTGTCGCCGCTGACCTTCGAGCCATCGCACAAGGAGCTGCGGCCGCTGGTGAACGGCATCAACGGTTTGCTGCGTAGCGTGCGCGACCGGGCATCGCGCGAGCGTGGGCTGATCGCCGATGCGGCGAACGAACTGCGCATCCCGCTCGATGCGATGCGGGTGAACGTCGAGGCGCTGAAGGCGCAGACCGCGGACCCCGGCCAGCGCGAGCTCATGGCCAACCTGCTGCGAAGCAACGACCGCGCGGCCCGGCTGGTGGGCCAGTTGCAGCAGCTGATGCGCAGCGACAAGATGCCGCAGGACGCCTTGCCCGCGACGCTGGCCTTCGATGCGCTGGTGCGCGACCGCATTCCGCTCGTCGAGGCGCTCGCACGGGCGCGTGGCATCGCGCTGGAGTTCGTGGCCGACGAGGAGGCCGCGCCGGTGCTGGTGCACGGCGAGCGCGAGAGCCTGATCTCGATGGTGAGCAACCTGGTGGAGAACGCCATCAAGTACAGCCCTGACGGCGGCACGGTCACGGTGCGGGTCGGGCGCGAAGCCCCGGATGCCGTGCTGCGCGTGACGGACCAGGGGCCGGGCATTCCGCCCGCGCTGCGCGAGCGGGTGTTCGACCGCTTCTTCCGCAATCCGGACCAGACGCAGTCGGGCAGCGGACTGGGGCTGGCCATCGTCAGGTCGGTGCTGGAGAAGCATGGCGGCCGCATCGCCCTGTCCGACGGGGACGGCGGGCGCGGACTGTGCGCGACTGTGTGGCTGCCGCTGTCGGCTGGCTGACAAGCGGGCGCATCCCTCTTAGGATGGGCCGATGCGAACACTTCAACTCCCCTCCGGCGGCGAGATGCCTGTACTGGGCCTGGGCACATGGCGCATGGGCGAAGACGCGAAGCGCCGGGCCGACGAGGTCAAGGCCGTGCGCGAAGCCATCGTGCTCGGCTATCGACTGATCGACACCGCGGAGATGTACGGAGAGGGCGGCGCCGAGACCGTGCTGGGCCTGGCCATCGCCGAGGCCCTGCGCGCGAACGACGTGCGGCGCGAAGAGCTCTTCATCGTCAGCAAGGTCTATCCGCACAACGCCAGCCGGCGCGGCACGCGCGATGCCTGCGAGCGCAGCCTGAAGCGGCTCGGGCTCGACGCCATCGATCTCTATCTGCTGCACTGGCGCGGCAACCATCCGCTGCGAGAGACCGTGGCGGGGATGCATTCGCTGATCGACGATGGCCGCATCGCGCACTGGGGCGTGAGCAACTTCGACACCGACGACTTGAAGGAACTGGAGGAGGCAACCGGTGGCGACGGACCGGTCTGCGCGGCCAACCAGGTTTATCTTTCGCTGGGCGAGCGCGGCCCTGAGTTCAGTTTGCTGCCCTGGCAGCGCGAGCGCGGCATGCCCTTGATGGCCTACAGCCCCATCGACCAGGGCGCGCTGGCCGAAGACGACGGGCTGGCGGAACTGGCTGACCGGCTGGGCGTGACCGCAGCCCAACTCGCGTTGGCCGCCGTGATCGCGCGGCCCGGTGTGGCCGCGATTCCGAAGGCGGTGCGCAGCGCGCACCTGAAAGAGAACCTGGCTGCTGCCGATTTGAAGCTCGATGCGGCGACCCTGGCAGAACTGGATCGCCTGCATCCACCGCCGAAGCGCAAGACGCCGCTTGCGATGATCTGAGCGCCGCGGCGATCAGTGGGCTTCGGCCTGCTTCGCCGCGGCGATCACTGCACTCTCATCGTGCTTCGCGCCGTTGAGGAACAGGTTCAGCAGCACCGCTGCGATCGATGCCAGCAGGATGCCCGACTCGATCAGCGAGTGGATGGCATGCGGCATCCATTGCTTGAAGTTGGGCGCGATCAGCGGAATCATGCCGATGCCCAGCGAGACCGCCACGATCATCGCGTTGTGGCGGTTGTTCCTGAAGTCCACGCCCGAGAGAATGCGGATGCCGGTGGCGGCCACCATGCCGAACATCACGAGGCCTGCCCCGCCCAGCACCACCGTGGGCAGCGACTCGACCAGCGCCGCCATCTTCGGCAGCAGGCCCAGCACGATCAGGATGATGCCGCCGGCCACGCACACGTAGCGGCTCTTGATGCCGGTGACGGCCACCAGGCCCACGTTCTGCGAGAAGCTGGTGTACGGGAAGGTGTTGAAGATGCCGCCGATCAGCGTGCCCAGGCCGTCGGTGCGCAGGCCTCGCGCCAGGTCCTTCTGGCTGATCTTGCGCTCGGTCATTTCGCCGAGCGCGAGGAACATGCCGGTCGATTCGATCATCACCACGATCATGATGAGCGTCATCGTCAGGATCAGGATCGGGTCGAACTGCGGCATGCCGAAGTGGAAGGGCAGCACGATGTCTATCCATGCGGCCTTGCCCACCTTCTCGTAGGTCATGAGGCCGGTGACCGAGGCGACGACGGCGCCGATGACGATGCCCAGCAGCACCGAGATGTTGGCGACGAAGCCCTTGGCGTACTTCACGATCAGCAGGATCGACACCAGCACCAGCGCGGCCACGCCGAAGCCGGAAAGGTCGGCGTACTTGGGGTTGGGCACCGTGGGCATGATCGCGAAGCCCTTGGGCACGGCGGGAATGGAACTGCCGGGCGAGGTCACTTCGGCGAGCCATTTCGCATAGACCGGGTCGACCAGCGCGGGGGCGGTCGGGCCCACGGGGTTGCCGAAGATCCAGTTGATGCCCACGCGCATCAGGCTGATGCCGATGACCGCGATGATGGTGCCGGTGACCACCGGCGGGAAGAAGCGCAGCATGCGGCTGACCAGCGGCGCGATCAGTATCGACACCACGCCCGCGCCGATGATGGCGCCGAAGAGAAGCTGCGCTCCGTTCTGGCCGGGGTTGGCGTTGGCGATGGCCACCATCGGCGCGACGGAGGCGAAGGTCACGCCCATCATCACCGGCAGCTTGATGCCGAAGAACTGCGTGGCGCCCAGTGCCTGGATCAGCGTGGCGATGCCGCAGCAGAACAGGTCGGCGGAGATCAGCAGCGCGACCTCGTCGGGGCTTAGCTTGAGCGCGCGCCCGACGATCAGCGGCACCGCGACGGCCCCCGCATACATCACCAGCACGTGCTGAAGGCCGAGGGCGGCGAGCTTGCCGGTGGGCAAGCGCTGGTCCACGGGGTGGACTGTGGTGGGGGAGCTGTCGGCCGTCATCGTGTGTCTCCTGCTGCGGCGAGAGAGAGATTGATCGAAGAGAGGCGGGCAGCAAGGCTTTGCATGCGCACACCCCGTTGTGTACGCCAAACTGTATACAACTTATGCAACAATCCGGATTCAGGTAAACCCGTATCCGGCCCGGGGCCTTGTCCGGCTGTCCGCGGCTAGCCGACGGGGTATGGGCCTTCGTCGAAGGCCTCGGCGTGGTAGCCCTTGCTGCCCACGTCGCGCGCGAGCTGGCTGCGGAAATCGCGGCCTTCGCGCAGGCAGCGCAGCACGTGCGTGAAGTCATGGCGCGGCTGCCATCCGAGGTCGCGCCGCGCGAGCTCGTTCACGTAGACGCGGTCGAGCTGCCTTGGCAGCGTCCATCCCTGCTTCGCATAGAGCGCGTCCGCGTCCGGGAAGAGGCGGCGCAGCACCGTGGCCGCGTTCTCCCGCAGCATCGGCAGGTCGCCGCGCGTGAAGGGCGTGGTGGCCGAGACGATGTAGCGGCCGAAGCCGATGCGCCCCGCGTGCCGGGCCGCGAGAAGGTGCGCCTGCACCACGTCCTCGATGTCGGCGCGGCGATGCAGCAGCTCGTTGGCCTGCGCGTTGTCCAGCGAGTGGAGGCTGCGCGCGGCGGCATCGTCGTCTTCCTCGGGAAAGAAGCGCGAAGTCTTCAGCACGACCACAGGCAGGCGCTGCTTGCGATGAAACAGCTCGCACAGGCTCTCGGCAGATGTCTTGGTCACGCCGTAGATGTTCTTCGGAACGGGCGTTACGTCTTCGGTGATCCAGGCGGCCGGCATGCCTTCGGCGGGCGTCAGCGCGGAGCCGAAGGTGCTGGTCGTGCTCGTGAACACGAAGGATTGGACGCCGGCCTCCACCGCCTCCTCTAGCAGAACCAGCGTGCCCGTGATGTTGGTGTCGACGAACTCCTGCAGGCTGTGCGTCGCCACATGCGGCTTGTGCAGCGTGGCCGCGTGGATGACGGTGCGCACGCCCTTCATGCAGTCGCGCACGAAGGCGCGGTCGGCGATGGAGCCGGTGCGGTCGGTGAACCCGGAAGAAGCGATGTCGATGCCGCGTGCGGCCTGCGAGCTTGCGCGCAATGTGCGCATCAGGGCCTCGCCGAGGTGGCCGGCGCTGCCGGTGATGAGGATGGTCATGGCCGCAAGACTAGCCTCGGCCGCATGGACCGTCCACGCATAAGTTATGCGTGATTCAGGCGCGCGGCCGCGCCTCCCGCACAGTGAGCCCGGAGGCTGCCTGCTTGGCGTCGTGCTTCGCGATGGCGGCCTCGCTGGCCACATCCTCGGCATGCCTGAACATGCCCGGCGGAATGCGCACCGCGCCGATCGCCAGCGTGGCGAAGGGCGTGAAGCGGACCACGCCATGCCGGTCCTCGCCCTCGATGCCGCCGGACTGCCGGTCGGCATCGTCGTAGAGGCCGGGCGCCTGCCGGTTGAACTCGTCGATCAGCCCGGCGCAGCGCCGGTGCCAGTCGGGGCTCTGGAACAGCATGAGGAAATCGTCGCCGCCGATGTGGCCGACGAAGTCGCGATGCGCGTCGGCATGCTGCGTCGCCAGCCGCGCGAGCAGCAGGATCATCTCGTCGCCGCGCCAGTAGCCGTAGTGGTCGTTGAACACCTTGAAGCTGTTCAGGTCCGCGTAGCAGGCGGCGAAGTCGGCGCCGCTGTCGAGCAGCCGCGCGATGTGGATGTTGATGGGGATGTTGCCCGGCAGGGAGGTCAGCGGGTTGGCGTGCCGCGCCGCCTCGATGCGCGCCTCGGTGACGGCGCGCACCAGCTGGTCGCCCGTGCCCAGGCCGGCGTAGCGCTTCTTTTCCGTCACGATGAAGCCTTCGCTCAGGTAGCGCTGGTCTTCCGACATCAGGATGCCCAGCAGGCTCTCGACGTTCTCCTCGCGCTCCACGACGAGGGGCGTGTTGCTGCCGTAGGCCAGGCAGGGGCGACGGCCGTGCACCTCGCGGAAGTACAGCCGCGCGTAGTCGTTCATGAACGACTGGCGGTTGATCAGCGCCACGGGCGTTGCGTTGTCGACTACGGCCAGCGCATGCAGCGCCGGATGCTTCTGGAAGACCGCCGCGACCTCGTCGACCGGCGTCTGCGGGCTCAGCGCGGGCGCCTGGATGACCGAGAGGCTGCGCAGCACGTTGGGCTGCGATGTCTGCGACGCATGCGGCATCACCGCGATGCGTGTATCACCGATGGTGGCCGCCACGGGCTCGGGCAGGATCGGCAGCAGTTCAGGCGCGGGCGGGCCGAACAGGTAGCCCTGGCCATGGGCGATGCCGAGGTCGCGCAGCACGCGCAGGTCCTTGGCGTTCTCCACGCCCTCGGCGATGAGCTCGCTGCCCATCGCGGTGCCGAGGCCGACGATGGCGCGCACCATCGCCACGTTCTGCGGGGAGTCGGCGATGCCCTGGGTGAGCAGCTTGTCGATCTTGACGTAGTCGGGTTGAAGGTCTTTCCAGCGCCGCAGATTGGAATGGCCTTGACCGAAATCGTCGAGCGCGATGCGGGCGCCGAGCGCGTGCAGCGTTTTCACCGCCTGCCGCAGCGCCTCGGCATCGCTCGCCGCGCACTGCTCGGTGAGCTCCACCGTCACGTCGCGCACCGAGATCTCGTGGTTCGTCAGCATGCGTTCCAGCCAGCATATTCCGTCGGAAGCGTCCATGGCCTCGATCAGCGTATCGGCGCTCATGTTCACGAAGAGCCGGCCCGGCCTGCTCAGGCGGCCCCATTGGGCGAGCACTGCTTCCACGCAGTGCAGCTCGAAGCCGGTAAGCCGCGACTCGGCGGCGGCCTGCGCGAGCATTGCCTCGGGGTTGGGGAGCGCGATGCCGGTGCCGCCGCGGATCAGGGCCTCGTGACCGAAGATCGTCCCCTGGCGCAGATCCACGATCGGCTGGAAGAACGCCGCGATCGCAGGATGCGGCTTGGCGCTGGGCAGGGAGGGCCGGAGCATGCTGTGGGAGGTTGTTCGTCGGCGGCCCTCGCGCGGAAGAAAAGCGAGTAGCCCTTTCGGGCTACAGCATGCCTCATTTGTGTGACAGGAGCACCGGCCGCCCTGCCGGCGAAGTGATCAGGCGATGGTGGTGACGATGCGCCCCGCGCTCCCGTCGGCGAGCGCGATGCGCTCCCACAGCACGCGCCCGGGCAGGATCGGGACGATGCGGTCGGTGTTCGGCCCGGTCGCGATTTCGAGCGACGACAGCTCGCCCGCGTGCCAGCCCAGGCCCTCGAGGGTGGCTTCGGCTTCCAGGATTTCCCTGGAGGCGTAGCCGATCAGCGAGCGGCCCATGAATTCGCTGGCGTCGGCGCGCCATTCGGCCTGCCGCGAAGGCGATGCGGCCAGCAGCCGGTGCGTGCGGTCGCAGACCAGGTGCACCTTGCGCGTGGACGATTCGACCAGCCGCCTGAGCGCGGCGTCCTGCGCCGGGTCGCACGCTGCCGCGAGCAGCCGGTGGGCCATGGCCTGCTGCGCCGGCGAGAGCGCGAGCTGCCCGCGCTCCCAGCGCGACACCGTCGCCTGGTTCACGCCCATCAGCTGCGCGAAGTGCGTCTGCTTGATGCCGCGCAGCAGCCGCATCTGGCGCAGCGCGAGGCCGAGGTTCTTCCGCATGTCAGATCAGGCCAGCAGCGCCTTGACCAGGTCGAGCTGCCGGTCGGGCTTGTCGGTGCCCAGCTCCAGGCTGGCCTCGATGCGCTCCAGGTGCTCGGTCATGCTCTTCACGGCGGCTTCCACGTCGCCCTTGCGGCACAGGCGCAGGAATTCGGCGTGCTCGTCCGATGAGCAGTGCGGGTCGTTCGACGAGTGGTAGAGCATCGCGATCAGGGAGCTGCGCGCCACCAGTTCGCGCACCAGCTCGGCCAGCGTGCGGTTGCCGGTGGCCTCGGCCAGCGTCACGTGGAAATCGCCCAGCAGCTTCTCGCGCACCGTGCCCATGGTGGTGCTCTGGCGCAGCGCGGTGCGCTCGAACTTGATGTGCTGCTCCAGTGCCTGGTAGTCGCGCGCCTTTGCGCCGGCGATGAAGAGGCGAACCACCTCGCTCTCGAGGATGCGGCGCACGGCGAAGACCTCGCGGGCCTCTTCCACCGAAGGCTGGCTCACGAAGGCTCCCTTGTCGGGAATCATCTCGATGAGCTTGTCCTTCGACAGCATCAGCAGGGCAGCGCGCACCTTGGTGCGGCTTACCGAATACACCCGGCCCAGCGCCTCCTCGCGCAGCCAGGTGCCGGGCGGCAGGCGCTTTTCGACGATCGCGGTGGCGATGTCGTTGGCGATGCTCTCGATGGAACTGTTCTTGTCGGCCGCGGCCGTGCCGTTCTCGTCTGGAACGGCGGCAGCGGCAGGGGGCACTGGGGATCGGGGGGAACTGGCGCGGGGCATGCGCGGATTGTGGCCTACCGGGTGAGGGTGAAGCCCTCGAGCGTCCCGATGATGGGCTTGGGCAGGGGCTTTGCAAGCTCCCCGCGCTTGCTGGTGCGCAGCTTCAGCGTCACCAGCGACTCGATGAGCTTGGTGCCGGCCGCCACGCCGTCGATCACCGGCACGCCCAGCACGCCCTCGATGTGCTCGCACAGGTCGGTCATGCCGGCGCAGCCGAGCACGATGCAGTCGGTGCCGTCTTCCTCCAGCGCGCGGCGGCACTCGTCGACGATGCGCTCGCGGGCGCGCGAGCCGGGCTCCTCCAGTTCGAGCACCGGGAGCTCGCAGGCGCGCACGTTGGCGCAGAAGCGCTCCATGCCGTAGATCTCGGCCAGATGCCAGGCCTGCCCGATGGTGCGGCCCAGCGTGGTCACCACGCTGAAGCGGCTGCCGATCATGCTGGCCAGGTGCATCGCCGCCTCGGCGATGCCCACCACCGGGCCGCGCGCCAGTTCGCGCGCGGCCTTCAGGCCCGGATCGCCGAAGCAGGCGATCACGTAGCCGTCGATGCCGTCGCGCTCGCCCGCGGCGATTTCCTGCAGCAGGCCCGGAACGGCCAGCGCCTCGTCGTAGTGGCTCTCGATGGAGACCGGCCCCATGGCCGGACTCACCGCGACGATCTCGGTGCCGGCCTGCGCCACCGCGCGGGCGCAGGCACCGATCTTCTCGGTCATGCTCCAGGTGGTGTTCGGGTTGATGATCTTGATGCGCACGGCGCGGTCCCTTTCTCTTTCTGTCGATCCGACTAACTGACGATTCAAGTCTTGTTGCTGCGGTTCAGCATGGCATAGATGATGAAGCCCAGCCCCATGCCGATGAACCAGGCGTAGTTGGCGGCGCCGCGCAGGGTCGGCACCATCACGCACAGGATCGGCACGATGGCCGCCGGCACCAGCGCCTGGATCGCCTTCGGGTTGTAGCCGCCGCTGTACCAGTATTCGCCCTTGGTGCTCATGCTGTAGAGCGAATCCACGTCGATGCGCTGCCTGCGCACGATGTAGTAGTCGGCAATGAGGATGCCGAACAGCGGGCCGATGAACGAGCCGAGCACGTCGAGCGTGTAGTGGATGACTTCGGGGCTGTTGTAGAGGTTCCACGGCGTGAGGAACACCGAGCCGACGGCGGCGATCATGCCGCCCGTGCGCCAGCTGATGTGCTGCGGCGCCACGTTCGAGAAGTCGAAGGCCGGCGAGACGAAGTTGGCAACGATGTTGATGCCGATGGTGGCGATCATGAAGGTCAGCGCGCCCAGCACGACGGCGGTGGTGCTGTCGATCTTGCCCACGGTGTGCACGGGGTCGGTGATGAGTTCGCCGAACACCGGCAGCGTGGCGGCGGTGGTGATGACCGTCAGCAGCGAGAAGAACACGAAGTTCACCGGCAGGCCCCAGAAGTTGCCCTTCTTCACGGCGTCGAAACTCTTGCCGTAGCGCGAGAAGTCGCCGAAGTTGAGCATCGGGCCGCTGAAGTAGCTCACCACCAGCGCAATGGCCGAGAGCATCACGGGCAGCGCGTCCCAGCCCTGGAACTTGATGCCGCCGAGGTTCAGGTCGATCCTGCTCCAGCCGGCCTTCCACACCAGCCAGCCGCACAGGATGGCCATGACCACGTACACGGCGGGACCGGCCCAGTCGATGAACTTGCGGATCGCGTCCATGCCGTGCCAGAACACGAAGGCCTGCAGCACCCACATGACCATGAACGCGACCCAGCCTAGCGCGGACAGGCCCGCGAAGCCGTACTGCGTGACCTCGGCATACGGCGCCAGGCCCGGCGCCATGTGCAGCGCCAGCACCATGAAGGCAGCCGAGGCGAGATACGTCTGAACGCCGTACCAGGCCACCGCGATCAGCCCGCGGATGATGGCCGGGATGTTCGCGCCCAGCACGCCGAAGGACGCGCGGCACACCACGGGGTAGGGCACGCCCGTCATCTGGCTGGGTTTGGCCACCAGGTTGCAGAAGATCTGCACGATCACGATGCCCACCAGCAGCGACACCAGCACCTGCCAGCTCGACAGGCCCAGCGCGAAGAGGCTGCCCGCCGTGATGTAGCCGCCCACGCTGTGCACGTCGGACATCCAGAAAGCGAAGATGTTGTATTGCCCCCAGGTCTGCTTCTTCAGCGGAGCCAGGTCTTCGTTGGTCAGGCGCGGGTGGTAGCCGGGCTTGATGAGGGCGTTCGATTCCGTGTGCGGCGCAATGCCGGCTTCGCTCGCCCCCGTGGGGGCCTGGCTGACGACTGTGCTCATGGTCTTACCTCTTGCGGGTGGGTGGATCAGAACCGGTTTTGACGCAAATTTCGCGCCGGATTATTGGGTGCGTTATTTGTATACAAAAAACGAACGCAATCAAGATCATTTGAGAACTCATATATCGGTGTAATCCCTGAGGTTTCGCGCTGGCGTCGGGTGTGTGCCGCCTCGCGGGCACGTGCGATCTCTGCGGTGCCCGCCGTGGGCGGGCACGGAACGAGGGGGGCGGGAGGCCGATGCCTCGGGATGGGGCGCGGCCGCGTAGCGGTGCACCCCTGAGGTGCACCGCTACGCGGCCGGGTGCCCGCCTGATGCGGCGGCGTGCAGTGCGTGACGGCCCTACTGGCCGTGCTCTTTCTTGTGCGCAGGAGCGGCGTGTTCGTGGGGAGCAGGGGGATGGCCGGGGTGCCCATGCGAAGGCGCGGGCGGGTGCGGCCTCGGGGCGGGTGCCGGTGCCGGCCTTGGCGGACGCTGGAACTTCTGCTCGCCTCCCTCGCGCGCTGCAATCACCGGGCGCCCTTCATGCGCCATTCGAGGATATTCCGGGGGCGCCATGCGGGCCTGCGGCTCCACGGCGGGCGGCTTCGGTCGCTGGGGCATCTCGGCGCGAGCCTGCACCGGCGTCGGCGAGGCCGTCGCAGGCTCGGGCCTCCTGGCGGGCGCCTCGGACATGAGCGGCTCTGGACGCGACTGCGGTGCAGGGTACGCAGCGGGCTCGCCGTGCGCCGTGGGGCGGACAGCCTCCGCCGACCGTGCCGCGGGCGGCGGCTGGCGCTCGGAGGGCAGCGCGGCGACCGGCTTCGCGCTCGCCGGAACGGGCGCCGTCGCGCGCACGACGGGCGGCAGTGCAGCCGCAAGGTGGGCGCTTGCCGGTATCGCGGCTTCGAACGGCCTTCCGCTCGCGGTCGCGCTGGCGGGCGCCACCACTTTCACTGTCTGGTTGTTGTTGATGTTCGTGACGTTGGTGATGTTGTTGATCGTGGTGTTCTGCACACGCATGCCGACGTTGGTGACTGGCGGCGCACTGACGACCACTGCCGGTGGCGTACCGATCGGGGCAGGCACGATCAGGCCGAGCCGTGAACCGGGAGGCGCGGGAACGAACACGCCAGGAGGCCCGATCGGGGCGATCCCTGCCACCACGCCGGCCGCCGCCGCCGACACCGCGAGGCTCAACCCAAGCGGCGGCGGCACGAATGCGACGCCCGGTGGCGACCAGTGGCCGGCGACGAAGACCACCACGTCGTCGCGATGCTCGTAATAGGGTTGCACCCATCCATAGCCCGGCTGTGGAGGCGCGGACCATCGACCAGCGGCCCACACCCAGTTGCCTTGCCATGTCCAATAGCCGCCGGTCCATACCGCACCCGCGAAAGGCGAGGGCGGCGGCACTTCGACGAGCATCGGCGGCGGAGCCCATGCCACCGCGACCGGAGGAGGCTGATACAGCGGCGGATCGACGTACACGCTCACGACAGGCGGTGTGGCGGCAGCAACGTGCGCGGGCTGCACGACGGTGCGGACCACCGGCGCCGTCGGCTGAACGACACAGCCTGCAGTCAGGCTCACCACCAGAACTCCTGCGATTTGAAAGGCGGGGAGAGAAGATGTCTTTCTCATTCGATATTCCCGAGGACGTGCACGAATGGCACAGGGAACGACCTAACGGACCTCGAAAGCAGTCGATGACAGCGCGAGGGTGAATTTCATGCAGTAACGATATTTCGTTCGTTAAGTCGAGCCTTGTCAGGCTGCAATCAGCCTGCTTCCCGCTGGTGGAAGAGGGCGCGCGGATGCCTTTCATGCGGAGGTTCCAAAGACCCGCCGTTCTTCTGAGTGATGAATTAGATCAATGATCTGGAGCAAACATATAACGGCATGGCCGCTCCACCCCGGAGCATTGGAAGGAGAAGCCGTGCGGCTGCTTGATTCTCAGCTTTCATTCGAAACCAAGTTGAGTAACTCACTCCTCGGAATCGACGAAATTCGATTCGAGAGGATCGATGAAGATATCGACGCCACGCGAATACTTCTGGTCGATCATCGATCGAGCTTTTGCCAATCGATGAACGACGCGCTGCAGAAGCGGGGTTTGCTCATCGATGTCGCTCGCGGCACCCTTGCGGCTGCGACACCGGCCCTTGCGAGGGGTTACTCGTTGGTTCTGTTGAATTCCATGCAGCCCGGCCTCGCCGGCCTCAACGCCGTGCGATCGATCCGGCGCAAGACGAATGCGCCTCTGCTCGTTCTGACCGAGCGCGACAGCGTTGCCGTGCGCCTCGCGGGCCTGGAACTCGGAGCGAGCGACTACCTGGTCAAGCCTTTCACGATGCCTCAACTGCTGGCACGCATCAGGGCATTGGCGCGCAACTGCGCCGCACGCTCGCAGCCGATACTGTGGCTGGGCGATCTGGAAATCAACGAGCGCGACGCGACGTGCTGCCGCGACGGCAGGGACCTCGACCTGACCAGGATGGAGTTCGTGCTGTTGCTGGTGCTGCTTCGCAATCAAGGCCAGGTGCTGTCGCGCGAGACGCTTGCGCGCCAAGTCTGGGGCACGGAGTTCGATCCCGCCACCAATGCCATCAATGTGGCCATACTGCGCCTGCGCAACAAGCTCGACGCACCGTTCGACGTGAAGCTGCTGCACACGGTGCGAGGCGAGGGCTACGTGCTCGAGCAGCGAACACAGTCCTGAGGGGCCGCTGGCAGCCGGCGACCTTCGTTCGTGCTAGGGCAGTTCGCGCGCGCTCACAGGGTCTGCCGTCGGCGGCAACGCGCCGCGCAATGGGCTCGGCGCGAGCTTGTGACCATCGGGAGCAAGTCGCGGTGGCGGGATGAGTTCGGTGCCTTCCATGCGCGTGCTGCCGGTTCGGCTCGGTGCGCGCATGAGCGGCGCATCGGGCAGCAGCGGCGCAGCATCCACCGCGCGCAGCATGAGGTTGCCGGTGCCCGGTTGCGTGCGCTGCTGCATGCCGCGGATCTCGTCGTAGCGGCCGTAGGAGAAGGACTCGATGGAATCCGCATCGCGCATCACGGCGGGGCGCAGGAACATCATCAGGTTGCTTTTGGCGCGCGTGCGGCTTTCGCTCTTGAAGAGGTTGCCCACCACCGGCACATCTCCAGCCAGCGGCACCTTCTCGACGGTGTTGTTGTAGGTGTCGGACAGCAGTCCGCCGAGCATGACCAGGCCGCCGTCTTCCACCAGCACGTTCGACTCGATCGAGCGCTTGTTGGTGGTCGGCCCGTTCTGGTTGTTGACCGTGTTCTGGTCGACCGTCGAGGCCTCCTGGAAGATGGTCAGCTTGACCGTGCCGTTCTCGTTGATGGTCGGGCGCACGCGCAGCGTGAGGCCCACGTCCTTGCGTTCCACGGTGGTGAACGGATTGACGCCGGCCGAACCGGCGGCGCTCGCATACTGGCCCGTGACGAAGGGCACGTTCTGGCCGATCACGATGCGGGCTTCCTCGTTGTCCAGCGTCAGCAGGTTGGGCGTGGAGAGGATGTTGGCGTCGCCGTCGCTGCTGAAGAAATTGGCGATGGCGCCCAGCACGTACTGGCCGCCGATCCTGCCGCCGATGCCGATGTTCAGCCCCGGCGCGATCTGGCTTGCCGTGCCGGCCGCATTGCGCGTGGCGAGCGCCTGCGTCAGTGCCAGGATGTTGTTCCTGTTGAGGCTGGAATTGGTGCCGATGACGGCATTGCCGCCCAACGCGCTTTGCCACTGCACGCCGAAGCTCGCGGCCTTGCTGGCGTTCACCTCGACGATCAGTGCCTCGATCATGACCTGGGCCCGACGGCCGTCGAGCCTGTCGATCACCGCGCGCATCTGCCGGTATTGCGGCTCCGGCGCGGTGATGATCAGCGAATTGGTCGACGGGTCGGCCTGGATCTGGCCACCGGTGGAGGGCTGGTTCGCGTTGTTCAGGGGCGCGTCGGCCGCGCTCGAGGCGCCGCCCTGGCCTCCGCCGTTCGGGCCCGCCTGCGAGGCTTGCTGCTGCCCCTGCTGGGACACGCCGCCGCCCGCAGCCTGGGCCGCGTTCTGCTGGCCCGCCGCCATCGCGGCACGCAGCGTGACGGCGAGCCGCACCGCGTCCGCATTCTTCAGGTAGACCACGTAGATGTTGCCGGCGGCGCCGTTGCCGGTGTCCGCCGGCGGGCGGTCGAGTTTTTCGACCAGCGCGCGCACGAGCTGCATGCGCGCCGGGTTGGCCGCCCGCATGAGCACGGAATTGCTGCGCGGGTCGGCCATCAAGGTGGTGCGGAACGACGTGTCCGCTGCGTTCACGATGGGCGCCGCATCCGGTACCCCTGTCGTGTTCGACATGCCCGAAGCGGCCGACAGGGTCGATGCACCTGAGCTGCCGCCGTCGATCAGCCGCTGCAGCATCGGCACGATGTCGGTGGCGAGCGCGTACCGCAGCTGGATGATCTCGACGTCGGACGCGTTCGCAACGTCCAGCGACGCGATGACGCGCGCAAGCCGGCGCATGTTGTTCGCGTAGTCGGTGATCACGAGCGAGTTGGTGCCCGGGTTCACGTTGATGCTGTTGTTCGGCGCGATCAGCGGGCGCAGCACAGGCAGCAGGTTGTTCGGCGACTCGTAGTTGAGCCTGAAGATCTGCGTGACGACCTGGTTGCCGGCGTTCGTCGGGATGGCGCCGATGGAGGTATTGACGGTACCGCTGTGCAGCTTGGCGCTGGCTTCAGGCACCACCTTGTAGAGCCCCTCGGCTTCCACCAGGGCGAAGCCGCGCAGGCGCAGCGCGAGGGCGAACTGGTCGAAGGCCGCTGCAGGAGGGATCGCGCGTTCGGTGACGAGGTCCATCACACCCTTCACCCGCGGGTCGACCACTACGTTGCGCCCGGTGACCACCGCCATGGTGCGGGCCACGGCCTCGATGTCCGCGTTGAAGAAATTCAGCGTGACGGGCTCGCCTACGGCGGGTACCCCCTTGGCGCTGGCGGGCGTGCGAGCCTGTGCCGAGGAAACCGCGGCGCCGACGGACTGCAGCGTGACCTTGAGCGTACTGCCCTGGATCTCGGTCTTGTACGAAGCGGGCTGCCACAGATTCAGCACGACCCGGCTGCGCTCTCCCGCCTGCACGACATTGATCGAACGCAGGTTGGCCTGGTTCACTTCGACGGCCGCGCGGCCGACTTCGCTGGCGACGCCGGGAAAGTCGAGCGCGATTCGCGCAGGGTTCTGTATGGCGAATCCGCCGGGCAGCTCATCGAGCGGCTGCGCCAGGTCGATCTGGACGACCGCGGTGCCATGCTGCACGTAGCCCGACACCGCCTTGATGGTGTTCTGCGCATGGGCCAAACCCAGTGCGCCGCAGAGCAGCAAGCCCAGGCATGCTGCGCGAACGCTGCGCGCGCCGTTGAACGATGCCTTCATGCGTCAACGCCCGCGCAACCTGGGGTGGCAGAGGTACTTCGCGGCTGCAAGGCTCTTTCGCCCGGGCAGGGCGCGGGCCTGAACGAACGGCCGCCTTCCGGGCCGATGGCTGGCCGGTTCCTCGTGCATGTTCGGATCGCGGGGCAAAACGGCATCAGGGGCCGACAACGATGGTTTGAGTTTCCGCACCGATCCACATCGTTGCTGCTTGGGGCTATGCCGGAAGTTGGATGCGCCGTCCGGGGCTTCCGGGGACGGATGCTCGCTGATTCGCCCTGCTGCCACTAGCCGTCGAAATGAGATTGAGAACCTCATTTTTGCGTGCAATCGGCTGGTGTCCGGGCCGGGGTGGCCGGCAATGTCTTTGCGGGTGACGGGGATCGCCTGCGGCATCGGCCGGCACGGCAGCCCTCCGGCACGCAATGGCCCATGCGGCGAGGGGGCGCTGGCGCCCGGCGCGCGGGGACCCGTAAGATGCGTTCGCCCGCAGCGGCCGCCGGCCGCACGTGCTGCAACCGCGTCGTTCCATGCTCGAACTTCTTGCCGATCCTCAGGTCTGGATCGCCTTCGCCACCCTGACCGCGCTGGAGCTGGTCCTCGGGATCGACAACATCATCTTCATCTCGATCCTCGTCGACAAGCTGCCCCTGGCCCGGCGGGAGTTCGCGCGGCGCATCGGCCTTTTCATGGCCATGTTCATGCGCATCGGGCTGCTTCTGGTGCTCGCCTGGATCGTCGGCCTGGTGGCGCCGCTCTTCACCGTGTTCAACCAGGAGATCTCGGGGCGCGACCTGATCCTCATCCTGGGCGGGCTTTTCCTGATCTGGAAGAGCACCAGCGAGGTCCACCAGTCGCTCGAAGGCGAGCAGGAGCACAAGCAGAGCGCCGTCAAGGCGACCTTCGCCTCGGTGATCCTGCAGATCATGATCATCGACCTGGTGTTCTCGCTCGACTCCATCATCACCGCCGTCGGCATGGTGGACGACGTGCGCGTGATGATCGCCGCGGTGATCGCCTCGGTGCTGCTGATGATGCTGTTCGCCGGCCCCATCGGCCGTTTCGTCTCGGCCCATCCGACCATCAAGATGCTGGCGCTGTCCTTCCTGGTGGTGGTGGGCGTTGTGCTCGTGGCCGAGGGCTTCGACCATCATGTGCCCAAGGGCTATGTGTACTTCGCGATGGCGTTCTCGCTGATCGTGGAAATGCTCAACATCCGCATGCGCACCAAGGCCGCCCGACGCGTCGAGCTGAACCCGCCGCGCATGCCCGGCGATTGAACTGCGGGCCGCGCGGCGTTCGCCCGCCTGACTACTGCGCGGCGACCTTCACGAACACCGGGTTCGAATAGAACCAGAGGTCGCTGTAGTTGCGCGCGTTGATCGCGTTGAAGCGGGCCACGTTGTCGGTGCCCGTGGTCTGCGCGTCGAACAGCGGCTCGCCGCCGGCGGTCTCGTTGGGCACGTCGGTGCCCAGGTTGGTGCCGCGCAGGCGGAAGTACTGGTTGTTGCCGGCCTTCACCGTGTAGCTCACCGCGAAGTAGCCGTCGGCGTCGAGCTTCCAGTCGGCGCGCGTGAAGCGCTTGAGCACGCGCGTCGACGGGTTGGTGTCGCGCGAGTAGCCCGGCGTGCCCGGCAGCTCGGGGCCGGTCACGTCGCCCGCGATCAGGTCGATGTGGTCTACCGCCGGCTTCACGTTGGCGAAGATGCCGCTGCCGAGCTGGTACTCGAAGTTGTTGCGCTCGGGGCTCTTGAAGCGGATGGTGATCTTCAGGTCTTCACCCGGCTTCGCGCCCAGCTCCGAACCCATCTCGCCCGTGCCCTTGGCGCTCTGCACCTTGAAGTCGAGCGCATCGATCAGGCCGCCGTTCACCGCGAAGAGCTTGCCCGAGCGCATGGCGGCGAGCAGCGACTTCGGGTCCTTGACGTCGCCGAACAGGTGGTTCTTGGCGTACTCGCCGGGCGCGTAGCCGCTGCTGTACAGGCCCTTCGAGATGGTGAAGTGGTAGTCGGAGTCGGCCACGTTCCAGATGTGGCGGCCTTCGGAGAGCAGCGCGTCCCAGGTGCCGCCGAGCTTGGCGACGAGGTAGTCCACGCCGCCGTAGGTGCGCGAAGGCAGGTTGGCGTCGGTGTAGGCACTCTCGTAGCCGCCGCGGTTCGGCTCCATCTGGTTGCCGACCATGCCTTCGAGCGAGAAGACGATGTTCGGCGCCAGGTCGTTCATCTCGCGCAGCTGAGCGATCGTGTATTTGCCGGGGTTGCGCGACGGGTGGTTGACCTGCAGGTAGCTGGTGTCGGGGTAGTTCTTCTTGAGCCAGGCGATCGCGGCCATCGTCTCGGCGTGCGTGTTGTAGCCGGTGCCGGCCTTGGAGCCCCAGGCGGCCACGTCGGCGGCCGGGAAGAGCGCCGGATCGCGGTTGGTGAAGAGGTACTCGAACTGGCTCACGGCCTTGAGGGCGGAGTCCGACATCGGGTTGTCGGTCAGGATGCCCACGTTGCCGTGGTCGTGCGAGGGCATGTCCCATTCGAAGGCCGCGAAGATGGTCTTGTCGGCGTACTTGCCGCTGGCCTGCAGCGCCTTGATGCGCGGCACCTGGTACTTGGCCATGCCTTCCGAGAAGGGGATCTGCGCGGCAAGCTTGTTGCCGTCGTTGTCGTAGGACGACAGGCGCAGGTGGTCGGAAATTGCCGCCCAGTCGAGCCCGAACTTGTCGAAGGCCTTGGCCAGCACCTGGTCGAGCGTGTTGACCTGCTGGGTGTCGTCCGACTGCATCGTGTGGACGTGCAGGTCGCCGACGGTCCAGCGGCCGGCCGGGGCGGGTGCCGCCGGGGGCGCCGCGGCCGGCGCCGGTGCGGGCGCGACCGCGGTGGGCGTGCCGGCGCTGGTGGGGAAGAGAGCCGGGGTGCTGGAGCCGCCTCCTCCACCGCAGCCGGCGAGCATGAGGGTGCCGATGGCGAGCGTGGAGAACAGGGTGCGGCGCAACGGAAGGACGCGCGGAAGAACGCGCGGGAGGTAGGGGATGGGGAGGGCAGCAGGAAGATTGGACATGGCAGGCTTGAAAAACGACGCGCACCTGGAGTGCGCGTCTCTGGAAAAGCCGCGAGTCTGGATTGGCGCGATGACGTTCCGATGAAAGGCGAACGAAAGTTCGTTGTCGCCAAGCACCATTCGAGCACCGATGCGGCCCGCGCTCTATAAACTGTGCGCTTTCCATGATTCCCAGCGCGTCTTCCTCACAGCTCACCGCGTCCGTCGACGATGAGGTACTGTCGCGCATGGTGCGCACCGACCAGATGGTGGCGGTGCGCCGCAGCGTGCTCTCGGCCATTCCGATCAACGTGGTGCTGAGCTGCGTCGCGGCGCTGGTCGCCCTCAACGCGGGCCGCGCGTTCGAAGGGCTGTGCTGGCTGTCGCTGTCGCTCATGGTGAACGGGGTGCGCAGCTACATCTGCCGCTGGCCTTTCGCGCCGTGGCCGGGCATCGTTCCCGAGAACGGCATCGCGACTTCGCCCGATGCGCGCCCGGTCGGATGGCATTTGCGCGTCGCGGCGACCATGGCGGCGGTGTCGGGCTGCGTCTGGGCGCTCATCCCGCTGTTGTGCGACGGCTATTCCTCGCCGCAGGCGGTGTTCTACCTGACGGTGGTGTGCGGTATCTGCGCGGGAGCCGTCACTTACGGCATCCCTTATGCATTCGTGCCTATCGCCTTCATCGTGCCGGCGCTGCTGTCGGTGGCGGGCTGCCTGGTGTATGCGGGTGGTTTCGACAACCTGAGCCTGGCGGCGATGGTGCTGCTGTACCTCGCGGCGCTGGTGCGCGGCGCCGTGCACGGCGACAGGAGTTTCCGGGAGGGAAGTCGCATCCGCAACGAAGCCACCGCCATGGCGGTGCAGTTGCGCAAGGCTCACGCGCAGTCGATCGACGCAACCCAGCAACTGGCCTTTCGCGCCTCGCACGATTCGCTCACAGGCCTTCTCAACCGCGAAGGTTTCACCGACGCGGCCACGCTGCACCTCGCCGCGCCCGACGGCCAGCGGCACGCCCTGCTGCTGCTGGACCTCGACGGTTTCAAGGCGGTGAACGACGCCTTCGGCCACAAGGTTGGCGACCGCGTCCTGCAGGACGTGGCCCATTGGCTGCAGCGAGAAACCGCCGAGATGCAGGCCGTTCTGGGCCGTTGGGGCGGCGACGAGTTCGCGCTGCTCTACCGCCTGCGCGACGAGCGCCAGGCGCCTCCGGAGATCGCGCAGGCGCTGATCCGCTCCATCTCCTTCGCCACGGCGCACTACGGCGGCCACCTCGGGGTGAGCATAGGCATCTCCGTCTCGGGCGACGCCGAGGTGGCCGACATGATCAGCTTCGCCGACGAAGCCCTGCACGAGGCCAAGCGCACCGGGCGCAACCGCTACCAGGTCTTCGACGGCGCACTCAACCAGCGCCTGGCCACGCGCCGGGATGTGGAGCGCGATCTGCTCCAGGCCATCGAGTCGCGCAGCATCGGTGTCTGGTACCAGCCGATCATGAGCAGCGACGGCAGCGAGGTCCACAGCCTGGAGGCGCTGATGCGCTGGAACCATCCGCGCCATGGCCATATCCCGCCGGAAGACGTGATCTATGCGGCGGCGAGCACCGGCGTGGCCGAGCCGCTGCTGCGGCACCTGGTCGACGAGGTCTGCCGGGGCATGCGCAAGCTGGAGGCCGCAGGCTCCAGTCTCGCGACTGTGCCGGTGGCCATCAATATCTCGCCACGCGAGATGGCGCAGCTGGCGGTGGACGACATCGTGCTCGGCATGCTGAAACTGCGCGGCATCGCGCCACGGCGGCTGCAGATCGAGATCACTGAAGAGGTGGCGCTGGACACCCACGCCACGCGAGGCCGTTTGAATGCGCTCTCGGCTGCAGGCGTGGCTATCGTGGTCGACGACTTCGGCGTGGGCTTCTCGTCGCTGGCTTCGCTGCGCAGCGAGTACGTGCGGCAGGTCAAGATCGACCGCAGCTTCATCCTCGACCTGTCGTCCTCGCCCGGCAACGAGGTGCTGGTGGATGCCATCGTGCAGCTCGGCCACTCGCTGGGCGTCCAGGTGGTCGCCGAGGGCGTGGAGACGCAGGCCGAACTCGATGTGCTGCGCAACCTGGGTTGCGGGCTGGTCCAGGGCTACCACCTCGCGCGGCCCGCGCCGCTGGCCGAGGTGATGGCGTGGGATGCCGCGCGTTCTGCGTCGGCTGCCGCCAAGGCGGGCTGAGCGGCCCGGGCGGTCCCGGTCAGGCCAGCAGGTCGCTGAGCGTGCGCGCGATCACCTTGGTGGCGCGGCGCAGGTCTTCCAGCACCACGCGTTCATCGCTGCGCTTGGCGTGCGATTCGAGCACGGTACGCGGGCCGGCGCCGTAGATCACGCCGGGAATGCCGGCTTCCACATACAGGCGCACGTCGGTGTACAGCGGCGTGCCCATGGCCTTGACCGGTTCGCCGAACAGCTCGCCGCCGTGCTTCTGGATCGCGTCGACCAGCGGCTTGTTGCCCGCCAGCGGCTTCATCGAATTGGCCAGCAGCAGGCGCTTGATCTCCACCGTGATGCCTTCGCTCTCGGCGGCCGCGTCGGCGATCACCTTGCGGATGGCGGCTTCCACCTCCGCCGGGTTCTCCTCGGGGATCATGCGGCGGTCGAGCTTGAACACCACCTTGCCCGGAACCACGTTGGTGTTGGTGCCGCCCTCGATGCGGCCGACGTTGAGGTACGGGTGCGTAATGCCCTCGACCTTCGACGTGACCTGCTTGTAGAGCGCGTTCTGCGCGTACAGCGCGTTCAGGATCTTCGTCGCGCCCTGCAGCGCGTCGATGCCGGTGGCCGGCACGGCGGCGTGGGCCATCTTGCCGTGCACCGTCACTTCCATCTGCAGGCAGCCGTTGTGGGCCGTGACCACTTCGTAGCTGAAGCCGGCCGCGATCATCAGGTCGGGCTTGGTCAGGCCTTTCTCGAGCAGCCAGCCCGGGCCCAGGATGCCGCCGAATTCCTCGTCGTAGGTGAAGTGCAGCTCGATGCAGCCCTTGGCCGGCTTGGCCACCGCCTCGAGCGCGCGCAGCGCGAAGGTGAAGCTGGCGAAGTCGCTCTTGCTCACTGCGGCGGCGCGGCCGTAGAGGCTGCCGCCCGAGATCTCTCCGCCGTACGGGTCGTGCGTCCAGCCTTCGCCGGGCGGCACCACGTCGCCGTGGGCGTTGAGGGCGACGGTCCTGCCGCCGTCGCCGTACTTGCGGCGCACGATGAGGTTGGTGATCGATTCGAGGCCGTAGTCCTTCACTTCCTGCGCGGGCACGGCGTGCTTTTCGGCCGTGAAGCCGAAGTCGTTCAGCAGCTCGGCGGTGCGCTCGGCATGCGGCGCGTTGTTGCCCGGCGGCGTGTCGGTGGGCACCTGCACCAGTTGCTGCAGGAACTTCACTTCCTCGTCGAAGTGGGCGTCGATCCAGGCGTCGAGCTTGGCGTAGTCGGTCATGGCTTTTCTTCTGTGTTTCAGTGGGCTTGTTCGGCGGCGAGGTTGTCCAGCAGGAGCTGGAAGGCCTGCACGGCGAGCTGGATGTCGTCGTTGGTGCTCGATTCGAGCGGGTTGTGGCTGATGCCCGAGTTGATGCCGCGCACGAACAGCATCGCCTGCGGCATCACCTCGTGCAGCTTCATGGCGTCATGGCCGGCGCCGCTGGGCATGCGAAAGAGCGGAATGCCCAGCGCATCGACGGCCTTCTCCCAGCGCTGCTGCCAGGCGGGGGCGCTCGGAGCGGCGGCCGCGCGCATGGTTTCCTCGAGCTCGTAGCGCACGCCGCGGCGCTCGCAGATGTCCTTCAGCGCTGCAACCACGTCGTTGGCCAGCGCGTCGCGCTGCGCGTCGTTGGGCGCGCGCAGGTCGAGGCTGAACTTGCAGCGCCCTGGCACCACGTTGATCGAGCCGCTGGGCACTTCGAGCATGCCGACGGTGCCGACCGAGTCGCCATCCTTGGCGGCGCGCTGCTCGGTGTAGAGGATCAGCTCGGCCACGGCCGCTGCCGCGTCGCGGCGGCGGTCCATCGGCGTGGTGCCGGCGTGGCTGGCCATGCCGATCACCTCGCCCACGTAGCGCACGCTGCCGTTGATGGATGTGACGATGCCCAGCGGCAGGTCGAGCTCGGTGAGCACCGGGCCCTGCTCGATGTGCACCTCGACGAAGCCCAGGTAGCGTGCCGGGTCGCGCTGGATCTTCGGAACGTCTTCCAGGTTCAGGCCGGCGTGCTGCATGGCCTCGCGCATGGTGATGCCGTCGACGTCCTTCTGGTCGAGCCAGCGCTGGTCGAAGTGGCCGATGAGCGCGCCCGAGCCCAGGAAGGTCGCCTTGTATCGCTGGCCTTCCTCTTCGGCGAAGCCCACCACCTCGAAGGCGAAGGGCAGGCGCCTGTTCCGGCGCTTGAGTTCGCGCACGCAGGCCATCGGCACGAAGATGCCGAGGCGGCCGTCGTACTTGCCGCCGTTGCGCACGGTGTCGTAGTGGGAGCCGGTGAGCAGCGTCTTTGCGTCGGGCGTCGTACCCTCGTAGCGGCCCACCACGTTGCCCACCGCGTCGATGTGCACCGAGTCGAAGCCGACGTCGCGCATCAGCGCGCCGATCTGCGCGGCGCAGGCGCGGTGCGCATCGGTCAGGTAGGTGACGGTGAGCTGGCCCTTCTCGGCATAGCCGGGGTCGGTGTGCACCGAGAGCTGCTCGTGCCAGTCCCACACGTCGTTGCCGAGCGTGATGTCGGCGGCGAACTTGTCGTCCAGGCGGATCTCGGCGATGCGATGGATGTTGCGCAGCGCCTCGCCGAGTTCGAAGTCGGGGTGGTTGTGCAGCCGGCGCGCGAAGGTCTCGATGATCTCGCGCTTGGC
Organism: Variovorax sp. CAN15; assembly: GCF_030462475.1. Taxonomy (GTDB): domain Bacteria; phylum Pseudomonadota; class Gammaproteobacteria; order Burkholderiales; family Burkholderiaceae_C; genus Variovorax. The sequence continues at coordinate 17,629 of NZ_JASMRZ010000043.1, read as the reverse complement.
CAGCCCGGTGCCGCGCGGGCCGCGCACCGCGAGGATGAACGGAAAGCCGAACTTGGTGTTGTAGTCGGCGTTGAGCTGCTGGATCTTCGCGAACTCATCGGGCGTGCAGTCGGTCAGGCCGGCCTTGCTCTGCTCGTTGGTGGACTCGGCCGTCAGCGTCTTGCTGACCATCGCCTTGCCCGCCAGCTCCGGGTGGGCGCGGATCAGGCCGATCTGTTCGTCGGCCGACGAGCCGGCCAGTGCCTGCACCAGCGCGTGCTTGAGGTGCGCGAGCGAGCGGAAGGGGCGTGCGGCGAGCGCGCGTTCGGCGATCCAGGGCGAGTGCTCGTAGATGCCGTCGAGCAGCGCGACGGCTTCGGCCGGCGCCGCGGTGTTGAGTTGGGCGATGGTGAGGCTCATGATGCGGCTCCGGCTTCGAAGGGGTGCGCTTGCTTCCAATGGCGCGCGATGTCGACGCGGCGGCAGACCCACACCTTGTCGTGCGTGGCGATGTGATCGAGGAAGCGCTGCAGCGCGGTGATGCGACCGGGGCGACCGAGCAGGCGGCAGTGCATGCCGATGCTCATCATCTTCGGGCTGTCGTCGCCGTTCGGGTCGCCTTCGGCATAGAGGGCGTCGAAGGTGTCCTTCATGTACTGGAAGAACGGGTCGGCGTGCGAGTAGCCCTGAGGCAGCGCGAAGCGCATGTCGTTGCAGTCGAGCGTGTAGGGCACGATGAGCTGCGGCACCACGGTGCCGTCGGTCTTCTGAACCTTCATCCAGAAGGGGAGGTCGTCGCCGTAGTAGTCGCTGTCGTACTCGAAGCCGCCGTAGTCGGCCACGAGGCGGCGGGTGCGGGGGCTGTCGCGGCCGGTGTACCAGCCCACGGCGCGCTCGCCGGTGAGCTTCTCGATGGCTTCCATGCCCAGGCGCATGTGCTCGCGCTCGGTGGCTTCGTCGAGGTTCTGGTAGTGGATCCAGCGCCAGCCGTGGCAGGCAATCTCGTGGCCCAGTTCCTTGAAGGCGGTGGTCAGCTCGGGGTAGCGCTGCAGCGCCATGCCCACGCCGAACACGGTGAGCGGCAGGCCGCGCTTCTCGAACTCGCGCAGGATGCGCCACACGCCGGCGCGCGAGCCGTATTCGTAGATGCCTTCCATGCTGATGTGTCGGTCGGGAAAGCTCGCCGGGTTGAACATCTCGGAGAGGAACTGCTCGGAGCCCGCGTCGCCATGCAGCGTGGCGTTCTCGCCGCCTTCCTCGTAGTTCAGCACGAACTGCACGGCAACGCGCGCGCCGCCGGGCCATTGCGCGTGGGGCGGGTTGCGGCCGTAGCCGATCAGGTCGCGCGGGTAGGGCAGGGTGGAGTCGTAGACGGTCATTGTGTGGATCAGGACAGCGCCAGCGAGATGTCGTTGGTCGGGACCTTGCGGTCGAAGGTGAGGTTGGCCTCGACGTGCTCGAGGTGTTCGGTCATGAGGCGAACGGCGCGCTCCTCGTCGCGTGCGGCGAGCGCCTTCACGATGTCGGCGTGCTCGTCGTTGGAGTGCTCGGCCGCGCTGGCGCTCTGGTACATCAGCGTGATGAGGGCGCAGCGCGAGATGAGCTCGCCGAGGATCTGCGCCAGCACCTGGTTGCCCATGAGCTCGGCCATGCGCACGTGGAAGTCGCCCAGCAGCTCGGTGCGCCCGGAGATGTCCTCGCCCGACACGGCGGACTTCTCGAGCGCCACGTGCTCCTTCAGCGCCTTGATCTTGGCCGGGGTGACGGTGCGCACGAACTCGCGCGTCATCTCGGCCTCAAGCATGCGGCGCACCGCGAACACCTGCTTGGCCTCGTCGACCGCCGGCGCGGCCACGAAGGCGCCGCGCGCGGGTTCCAGGCGGATGAGCTTGTTCTGCGAGAGCTGGAACAGCGCCTGGCGCACCAGCGTGCGCGAGACGCCGAAGTGATCGGCCAGCTTCTGCTCGGCCAGCTTGGTGCCGGGCTGAAGCCGGTGCTCGACGATGGCCTTCGTGAGGGCATCGACGATCGAACGGGTGGTGGAGGACTCCATGTTTTTCATGATAGACCCAAAGCCAGTAACTGTATACACTTTTGTCCACCGGAATTTCCCGCACCCACCGATCCGAGCTTTTCGGACTTTCAAGGAGCGCCCCATGGGCCTGAGCACTCACGTACTGGACACGATGCACGGCGGCCCCGCGGCCGGCATGGAGGTCGCGCTGTACACCACCGACGGCGACGCCGCCACGCTGGTGAAGCGCTTCAAGCTGAATTCGGACGGCCGCAGCGATGGCCCGCTGTACGACAACAACTCGCTGAAGGTCGGCACCTACCGCCTGGTGTTCGACGTGGCCGGCTACTTCAGGGCCCTCGGCGTCAAGCTGCCGGAGCCGAACTTCCTGAACAAGGTGTCGCTGGACTTCGGCGTGGCCCACACCGACCAGCACTACCACGTGCCGCTGCTCGTGAGCCCGTGGAGCTATTCCACGTACCGAGGCTCCTGAGCCGGGGCTTCAGTCGCCTTGTTGCTGGCCTTCGGTCAAGGTGTCGAGTTGGAAGCGGCCGCTTTCGTCCCACAGCCAGGTGTCCGTCCAGGTGACGGAGCCCAGGCGCGTTGCCGGAGGAAAGGGCGATGCCTTCAGCACCGTGCGCTCGATCTCGGCGATCACTTCGGGTGCATGCCTGGGCGCGCGCAGCCAGTGCATCGAGCGCACCTTGCCGCCCGCGTCGATGTTCACTTCGAGCGTGCCGACCGCGTACAGCACCGGCGGCAGCTGGCCCTTGTAGATGCGCGAGCGGTTGGCGTCGTAGATATGGCGCGCGGCGTCGCGGCGATAGGCGCGTGGGGAAGAAGCGCTGGAGGCGAGCGGTACCGGCCCGGCCCCGACATCGGCGCTGGCTCCGCTCAGTTGGCCGGGAACCGACCCGGTGGAACCGCAGCCTGCGAGCCACAGGGCCGAAACAACAGAAGCTGCAAGTGCGAGGCGGCGAGGCGTAAGCTGGCGATTCATGGCCGGGTTTATACCGTGAGTCGTCGCGCGCCCGGCAACCGAAGGTATCGATGACGATGAGCGGTGCGGTCGATCAATTGCTGGCGCGCCTGCGCCACGAAGACGCGGTGCTGGTGCGCGTCGAGTCCACGCAGGGCTCGGCACCGCGCGAGGCCGGCACCTGGATGGCCGTGTGGGCCGACGGCCTCACCGCCACCATCGGCGGCGGGCAACTGGAGTTCCAGGCGACCAGGGAAGCGCGCGAGCTGCTGGCCGGCACGCGCAGGCCCTTCGACGGCATCCAGCGCTATCCGCTCGGGCCCAGCCTGGGGCAGTGCTGCGGCGGGGTGATGGTCCTCTCTTATGAACGCATCACGGCCGCCGATGCACCGAGGCTGCAGCAGGATCTGCTCGCGCAACTCGAGCCCGTGGCCCTCTTCGGCGGCGGCCACGTGGGCGCGGCGCTGGCACGCCTTCTGTCGACGCTGCCGTTCTCGGTACGCTGGATCGACAGCCGCGACGGCGTCTTCCCCGAAGAGCTGCCGGCGCAGATCGACACCGAGCATTCCGAGCCGGTGCAGGACGCCGTGGCCGCGCTCGCGCCAGGCAGCCGCGTGCTCATCATGAGCTTCAGCCATGCCGAAGACCTCGACATCGTCATCGCCTGCCTGAAGCGCCTGCGCGAGCGCGGCGACCTGCCCTACATCGGCCTGATCGGCAGCAAGACCAAGTGGGCCACCTTCAGCCACCGGCTGGCGGCGCGCGGCTTCACGGCGGACGAACTGGCCCGCATCACCTGCCCGATCGGCGTGCCCGGCATCACGGGCAAGGAGCCCGAGGTGATCGCAGTGGCGGTGGCGGCACAGTTGTTGCAATCGCTGGGCTGAACAGGGTTTTCCCGGCGGTCGCGCCCCAAAAAAGCACCCCGCCCCTTGCCAAAACTGTATACACTTTCGGTCCACAACAAGCCGCAGCGGAGCGAGGCCCATTTCTTCATGGAGCCTGCGTTCGCGGCACTTTCTCTGCTTACAGCGCCCGCGGTGGTGAGCAGGCTGAAACCCCTCGCCGGCGTCCCCTCGCGCCAGCTGGGTTACGCAGATGTGAAGGAACCGTAGCGAGCGGCCCGAGGTCGCGTCGAGGACCGGAACCGTACCCAGGTACGGTGAGGACCGCAGATGCGAGATCGGGACGCGCAGTAGGTTCATTCACGTCTGATGAGAGAGAGCACATGGAAAGCTACTACCTCGACTGGGCCAACCTGCTGCTGCGCTGGGTCCACGTCATCACCGCCATCGCCTGGATCGGCGCCTCCTTCTACTTCGTGATGCTGGACAACAGCCTCGAGAAGCCGCAGGACCAGGAATCGCTCGACAAGGGCGTGGGCGGCGAGCAGTGGGCCGTGCACGGCGGCGGCTTCTACAACATGCAGAAGTACGCGCTGGCGCCCAAGAAGCTGCCGGACCACCTGCACTGGTCGTACTGGGAGAGCTACTCCACCTGGATCACGGGTTTCTCGCTCTTCACGATGTCGTACCTGTGGAACGCGAGCACCTATCTCATCGACAAGTCGAAGATGGACTGGCAGCCCGGCGCCGCCATTGCCGTGGCGCTGGCCTTCTTCGTGGTGTTCTGGATGGTCTACGACGGCATCTGCCAGATCTTCGGGCGCCGCAAGCACGGCGACACCATCGTCGGTGTGCTGATTGCCATCTTCATCGCCTTCGCCACCTGGCTGGCCTGCCACTGGTTCGCGGGCCGCGCGGCCTTCCTGCTGGTGGGCGCCATGATGGCCACGACCATGAGCGGCAACGTGTTCTTCTGGATCATCCCCGGCCAGCGCAAGAACGTGGCGGCGCTGCGCGAAGGCAAGCCGGTCGACCCGGTGCACGGCCAGCGCGGCAAGCAGCGCAGCGTGCACAACACCTACTTCACGCTGCCGGTGCTGTTCGCGATGCTGAGCAACCACTACAGCTTCACCTACACGCACAAGTACAACTGGATCGTGCTGCTGCTGATCATGCTCGGCGGCGCGGCCATCCGGCAGTTCTTCGTGGTGCGGCACCGCTTCAAGCTGGGCAACGCGGGCAATCCGCTGCCGTATGCGTTGGTCGGCATCGTGGTGCTGGGCCTGACCATCGTCTGGATGAAGCCCGAACCCGTGGCGGCGCCCGCCGTGGCTGCCGCCGCAGCGCCCGCCGTGCCGTTCAAGGACGTGCAGAAGGTGCTCGAGCAGCGCTGCTTCATGTGCCACGGCCCCGCCGTGCAGATGAAGAACGTGCGGGTCGATTCGCCCGAGCAGGTGGCGGCCCATGCGCAGGCCATCTACCAGCAGGTGGTGGTCACCAAGATCATGCCGATGAACAACGCCACGGGCATCACCGACGAAGAGCGGGCCCTCATCGGCCGCTGGTTCCAGGGCGGCGCGAAGACCAACTAATCAGACGGAAAGTTGACCGGCGGCAAGCGGGACCGGTCGCGGTCCGCAGCACAATCGCCGGATTGGAGACAAAGCAGCAATGACGACCGCATCGACCCCAGCCTTCGGCCCCGCCCCCGATCCGCGCGAAGCTCCGCGCGCCTTCCTCGAGCATCTCTACCGCGTGGCGGTGGACCGCGCGCTGCCGTTGTCCACCCTCGGCGCCCACCTGCCGCCGCCACCCAAGGGCCGCACGCTTGTGCTGGGCGCGGGCAAGGCCGGCGGTTCGATGGTGCAGGCGCTCGAGGCCCTGTGGCCGGCTGATGCACCGCTGTCGGGACTGGTCGTCACGCGCTATGACCACATTCCGCCGCGCCCCGAGGGGCTGCCGCGGCGCATCGAGATCGTCGAGGCCGCGCACCCCGTGCCCGACGCGGCGGGCCAGCAGGCGGCCGAGCGTATCCTTGCGCTGACGCGGGGCCTCACGGCCGACGACCTCGTGCTGTGCCTCATCTCCGGCGGCGGCTCGTCGCTGCTGGTGCTGCCGGCCGAGGGGCTGACGCTGGCCGACAAGCAGCGCATCAACAAGCAACTGCTCGAAAGCGGCGCCGGCATCGGCGAGATGAACTGCGTGCGCAAGCACCTGTCGCGCATCAAGGGCGGCCGGCTGGCGGCGGCATGCGCCCCGGCCCGCGTGGTGACGCTGACCATCAGCGACGTGCCCGGCGACGACCCGGCCGTCATCGCCAGCGGCCCGACGGTGCCCGACGCCACCAGCTGCGCCGACGCGCYGGCCATCCTCGACCGCTACGGCATCGAGGTGCCCGCGCCGGTGCGTGCCCGGCTCGAAAGCGGCGAACTCGAAACGCCCAAGCCGGACGACGCCGTCTTCAAGGGCCACGAGACGCACATGATCGCCACGCCCCAGCAGTCGCTCGAAGCGGCGGCGCGGGCAGCGCGCGAGGTCGGCATCGAGGCGCACATCCTCAGCGACGAAATGGAAGGCGAATCGCGCGAGGTCGGCAAGGTGCACGCTGCACTGGCGCGTGCCGTGGCGCACCGTGGCGAGCCCTTCGCGCGGCCCTGCGTGATTCTTTCGGGCGGCGAGACCACCGTCACGATCCGCCCGCGCCAGCCGGGCCAGGCCAAGGGCCGGGGCGGGCGGGCCGGCGAGTTCAGCATGGGACTGGCCGGCGCGCTGATGGGCCAGTCGCGGGTGTGGGCGCTGGCCGCCGACACCGACGGCATCGACGGCGTGGAAGACAACGCCGGTGCCTTCGTCACGCCCGACACGCTGGCGCGCGCCGCGGCCGCCGGAAAGAAGCTGTCCGACCACCTCGACCGCAACGACGCCTATGGCTACTTCGACGCCATCGGCGACCTGTTCGTGACGGGCCCCACGAACACCAACGTCAACGATTTCCGCGCGCTGCTGGTTCTCTGAAGGAGGAGGGAAAGCGCCCGCTACTCCTTCAGCACCATGTCGATGCACATCACCGCCGCCATGATCAGCAGGCGGCGGGCGTCGTTGGCCGGCACGCCCGGGTCGATCGACAGCATGTAGTTGTCGGCGGTGGTGAAGAGCTCCTTGCCCAGCCCCGCCCACTTCTTGGACACGGCGGCGAGCTCGGTGCTGCCTTGCACGAAGCGGAAGTCCCAGCTGGTCCACTTGCCCCTGAGCGTGCAGACGACCTGCTCCTGCGCGTCGAGCACGTCGAACTTGCCGCCGATGGAAAAGAGCTTCTGCTTGAACGAGCCGACCAGCCGGTCGTTCTCGTCCAGCACCTCCACCTTCGACAGGAAGATGGAAACGCCTCGCCTGACCGACAGCACCTTCCGCCCCTCGGGCGTCGATACCACCACGTTGAAGGGCGTGAAGCGCTTGTAGTCGGTGAAGCGCAGCAGCTTGCTGAAGAAGCCCAGGTCGGGCTCGCGGCATTCCAGAATCTTCTGCTGCGAGTGCGGGTCGAAGATGTCGTAGTTGTTGGCCGCCTTGAAGATGCCGACGTGTTCCTTGATGAAAAACAGGTTGTTGCGCAGTGTCGCGTGCATGGTTCCTCTGATCCCTCTTCGTGTTGGTTGGGCGGCGATTATGTTCGGCGCGCATGACCGTTCCGAGCCCACGCCGGTGGCCGCTGGCCGGCGAGGTTTGTGAACTCGGGTTAATCTATGCCCCCGGCGGCCCATGGCCGCCGCCGCTGTCGCCTCCCTCCGGGCCGCGCCGCACACCCAGAATTCCCCATTCTTCTTTTCATCATCCAGTTCTGAAGGAATAGCTCGCCATGACCGTCACCTACACCGACACCCGCCTGCTGATCGACAACGAGTGGGTCGACGCTACCGGCGGCAAGACGCTGGACGTCGTGAACCCCGCCACCGGCAAGGCCATCGGCAAGGTGGCGCATGCCAGCATCGCCGACCTCGACCGCGCCCTGGCCGCCGCGCAGCGCGGCTTCGAAACCTGGCGCAACACCCCCGCCAACGAGCGCGCTGCCGTCATGCGCCGCGCCGCGGGCCTGATCCGCGAACGCTCCCTCGAAATCGCCCAGCTGCTCACGCAGGAGCAGGGCAAGCCGCTGGGCGAGGCCAAGGTCGAGACCATGGCTGCCGCCGACATCATCGAATGGTTCGCCGACGAAGGCCGCCGCGTCTACGGCCGCATCGTGCCCTCGCGCAACCTGGCCGCGCAGCAGCTGGTGCTCAAGGAGCCCCTGGGCCCCGTCGCCGCCTTCACGCCCTGGAACTTCCCGATCAACCAGATCGTGCGCAAGCTCGGTGCCGCGCTGGCCACCGGCTGCTCGTTCCTGGTGAAGGCGCCCGAGGAAACCCCGGCTTCGCCCGCCGCGCTGCTGCGCGCCTTCGTCGACGCGGGCATCCCGCCCGGCGTGGTGGGCCTGGTGTTCGGCAACCCCGCCGAAATCTCGAACTACCTGATCGCCCACCCGATCATCCGCAAGGTCACCTTCACTGGCTCGACCCCGGTCGGCAAGCAACTGGCCGCGCTGGCCGGCCAGCACATGAAGCGCGTGACGATGGAGCTCGGCGGCCATGCCCCGGTCATCGTCGCCGAAGACGCCGACGTGGCGCTGGCCGTGAAGGCCGCCGGTGCCGCCAAGTTCCGCAATGCGGGCCAGGTCTGCATCTCGCCGACCCGCTTCCTGGTGCACAACAGCCTGCGCAACGAGTTCGCCAGCCTGCTGGTCAAGCACGCCGAAGGCCTGAAGCTCGGCGACGGCCTCGCCGAAGGCACCAACCTCGGCCCGCTGGCCAATGCGCGCCGCCTCACGGCCATGGCCCACGTGCTGGAAGACGCCCRCAAGAAGGGCGCCACGGTCGCGACCGGCGGCGAACGCGTCGGCGATGCCGGCAACTTCTTCGCCCCCACCGTGCTGACCGACGTGCCGCTGGACGCCGACGTGTTCAACAACGAGCCCTTCGGCCCCATCGCCGCCATCCGCGGCTTCGACACGCTCGAAGAAGCGATCGCCGAAGCGAACCGCCTGCCTTTCGGCCTGGCCGGCTACGCCTTCACCCAGTCGATCAAGAACGCCCACCTGCTGAGCCAGAAGCTCGAGCTGGGCATGCTGTGGATCAACCAGCCCGCAACGCCCTCGCCGGAAATGCCGTTCGGCGGAGTGAAGGATTCGGGCTACGGCTCGGAAGGCGGCCCCGAGGCGCTCGAGGCCTACCTGAACACCAAGGCTGTTTCGATCCTGGGCGTCTAAGGCTCACTCGGGCCTCACTCCTCGGCGGTGGCATTCCAGAAGGCCTGCTGCACGCCGTCGAGTGCTTCCAGTTCCTCGATGACACGGTCGAGTTCCTCGGGCTCGACCGCCGTCGCATAGAGCGTTGCACCGATCTCGGTATCGGCCGGCCCGAACGGGTGCTGGTCGACATCGCGCACCGGGTAGTTCGCGGCCTCCAGCAGCACCAGCAACTGGTCGAGCACGTCGGGCCGCGCCGCGCGCGAACAGATCACCCGCACCACGTACGTCGCTTCGCTGCTCTCCTCGCTGATCGGCTGGCGGTTGATGCGGTTCACCACCGGCCGCAGCAGCGTGTTGCTGGCCAGCACGAACAGCGCCGCGATCAGCGCTTCGCCAAGCAGGTCCGCGCCCGCGCAGGCGCCCACCGCCGCCGACCCCCACAGCGTCGCCGCCGTGTTCAGCCCCGTGACGTTGGCACCTTCCTTCATGATCGCGCCCGCGCCCAGGAAGCCGATGCCCGACACCACATAGGCCACCACGCGCACGGCACCGCCGCTGCCGTCGAGCCGGTAGGCCATGTCGACGAACACTGCTGCTCCCATGGCCACCAGCGTGTTGGTGCGCAAGCCGGCCGTGCGCTGCCGTATCTGGCGCTCCAGGCCGATCACCGAGCCGAGGATGAAGGCGGCGGCCACGCTGACCAGGGTGTCGAGCAGCGAGCTCAGGTTGATGTTCTGGATGGCTTGCATCGATGGAATCCTTCTTCTTGTCTTGTTGATGCCGCAGTTTGCAGCCGCCGGGTGTCATGAACATGTCACGAAACCGCGCGGCCGCAAGTGGTCACTGCCACCCGTACCTGCGCGCATACCACCCCTTCACAGCCTGCGTCAGCAGCGCATAGCCCAGCAGCATCGCCACCAGCCAGGGGAAGTACGCCAGCGGCAGGGCCTGGAGCTTGAAGTAGTGCGACAGCGGCCCCATCGGCAGCCAGATGCCCACGGCGGCGATGGCCGCGCCCATGATCAGCAGCGGCCATGCGGCGCGGCTTTGCAGGAAGGGGATCTTGCGGGTGCGGATCAGGTGCACGATCAGCGTCTGCGACAGCAGGCCCTCGACGAACCAGCCCGACTGGAAGAGCGTCTGGTGGTCCACCGAGTTGGCCGCGAAGACGAACCACATCACGGTGAACGTGAGGATGTCGAACACCGAGCTCAGCGGGCCGAAGAACACCATGAAGCGGCCCAGGTCGGCCGGGTTCCAGCGCTGCGGGCTCTTGAGGAACTCGTCGTCCACGTTGTCGAACGGGATCGCGATCTGCGACACGTCGTACAGCAGGTTCTGCACCAGCAGGTGCAGGGGCAGCATCGGCAAAAAGGGCAGGAAGGCGCTGGCCACCAGCACCGAGAACACGTTGCCGAAGTTCGAGCTCGCGGTGAGCTTGATGTACTTGAGCATGTTCGCGAAGGTGCGGCGGCCCTGGACGACGCCTTGCTCCAGCACCATCAGGCTCTTCTCCAGCAGGATGATGTCGGCCGATTCCTTGGCCACGTCCACCGCGCTGTCCACCGAGATGCCGATGTCCGCGGCTCGCAGCGCGGGCGCATCGTTGATGCCGTCGCCCATGAAGCCCACCACGTGCCCGTTGGCATGCAGCGCGTGCACGATGCGCTCCTTGTGCGCGGGCGTGAGCTTGGCGAAGACCTGGTGCGCCTCGACGACCAGCTTCAGGTCGGCGTCGGCCATCTCCTCGATCTCGCCACCGAGAACGATGCGGCCGACTTCGAGGCCCACGTCGGCGCAGACCTTGCGCGTGACCAGCTCGTTGTCGCCCGTCAGCACCTTCACCGCCACGCCGTGATCGGCCAGCGCTCGCAGCGCGGGTGCGGTCGATTCCTTCGGCGGATCGAGGAAGGCCACGTATCCGAGCAGCGTGAGCCCCGACTCGTCGGCCACGCCGTAGGCCGGCTTCTGCTCCTCGAGCTTCAGCGAGCGGCTGGCCACGGCCACCACGCGCAGGCCCTGGGCGTTGAGCTCCGATGCCACGCTGTGGATGCGCGCGAGCACGTCGGCGTCGAGTGCCAGCACTTCAGCACCGCGTTCGACCGAGGTGCACACCGAGAGGATCTCTTCGAGTGCGCCCTTGCAGATCAGCAGGTGCTCGCTGCCGCCGTTGGCCACCACCACCGACATGCGGCGGCGCGAGAAGTCGAAGGGCACTTCGTCGATCTTGCGGTAGGCCGTCTGCAGGCGGGTCTCGAGCTGCATCTCGGCGTGGCTCAGCACGGCCTTGTCGAGCAGGTTCTTCAGCCCCGTCTGGTGGAAGCTGTTGAGGTAGGCCAGCTGCAGCACGTGGTCGGACTGCTCGCCCCATGCGTTGGTGTGGCGCTCGAGCACGATGCGGTCCTGCGTCAGCGTGCCGGTCTTGTCGGTGCACAGCACGTCCATGGCGCCGAAGTTGTGGATGGCTTCGAGCCTTTTGACGATCACCTTCTGGCGCGACATCACGACCGCTCCCTTGGCCAGCGTGGCGGTCACGATCATCGGCAGCATCTCGGGCGTGAGGCCGACCGCGATCGATAGCGCGAACAGCGCCGCCTCCCACCAGTCGCCCTTGGCCACGCCGTTGATCACCAGCACCAGCGGCGCCATCACCAGCATGAAGCGGATCAGCACCCAGCTCACGCGGTTGATGCCCGCCTCGAAGGCGCTGGTGCCGCGGTCGGTGGCCGTCACGCGCTGGGCCAGCGCGCCGAAGAAGGTGCGGTCGCCGGTGTGCACGATCAGCGCGGTGGCGGTGCCGCTGATCACGTTGGTGCCCATGAAGAGCAGGTTCTCGCGTTCGAGGACGCCAGCAGCGTGGTTGCCGCGGTCGACCACGAACTTCTCGACCGGCATGGCCTCACCCGTCAGCGCGGACTGGCTGATGAACAGGTCCTTGGCCGTGAGCAGGCGGCAGTCGGCCGGGATCATGTCGCCGGCAGACAGTGCGATCACTTCGCCCGGTACCAGGTCGCGCATCGGCACTTCGACGCGCACCGTGCCGGCATGCGTGGTGTCGAAGCCCTCGTCGCCGGCCGTGCCTTCCTTGTGGCCCGGCGCGGGGCGCAGCACGGTGGAGGTGTTGCTCACCATCGCCTTGAGCCGGTCGGCGGCCTTGTTGGAGCGCGACTCCTGCAGGAAACGCAGCACCGTCGACAGCACCACCATGCTGCCGATCACCAGCGTGGCCTTCATGTCCTCGGTGACGTAGGAGACCAGCGCCAGCACCGTCAGCAGCAGGTTGAACGGGTTGCGGTAGCACTGCCACAGGTGCTGCCACCAGCGCAGCGGCTGCTCGTGACGAACCTCGTTGCTGCCCAGGCGCTTGCGCAGTACCTGCGCGTGGCCCTCGCTGAGGCCGCGCGGCGAGCTGCCGAGCTTGACCAGCATCTCGCCGGCATCGGTGCGCGAGGCCGCGTTCAGGGCCTTCGCGATGTCGGGCGGCATGCTGATGGAGCCGGTTCCGACAGGCTTCGAGCCCAGCAGCGTCTGCCAGCGCTCGAAGTGGTGCAGCATGTGGCGGCTGCGCAGGAAGCTTTCGAAAAAGGACTTGAGTACGTTCTTCATGATGTTCTCCTTCGGAGCGGCCGCCACTGGCGCCCGCCGAAGGAGAACCCCGGCGCCGATCAGCCGGCCGGGCGCAACCCTCTGCGAGGCGCGGCAGCGGGCCGCGTCGTTGTTGGAATAGGTCTTGGCGAAGGGGGCGCGCTATGGCGCCGACAAGAGGCGGGGTCCATGGTGTGCTCCTGGGTTGCTTGAGATTTGCTCGAAAGGAAGAGGCTCGAAGCGCGGATCAGCGCCGGGGCACGCAGATCGGCTGCAGCAGCAGATAGCTGCGGATGCGGCGCGTGGTCCAGAGGGCCGCGGCCTGGTCGAGCGTGGCATCCACGGCCGGTGCTGATTCCGCCGCCACTGGGGCAGCGTGCGCAGGCACGTGCGCCGACGGGCGAGCACGCTGCTGCTCGCGCGGCTGACGACGAAGATGAAAGTGACGCATGACAAGGCTCCTTCGCACAGAAGGGCCTCGCGCACGGACGCACGCAAGCTGACTGAAATAGTCAGTGACGAGAACGACGGGAATCGGGAGGAGGGGAGCCGCTCGCCGGAATGGCAAACGGGTCACGCTGTGTGCAACGACCGGCACGCAGCGCGGGAGAAGCCTGCGCTAGAGGGCCGGATGTGTCACGCCTGCCGAGGCACGCGTCTTGTCACTGATCCAACTGGCACTGTCCACGCACGGGCTCCGAAATGAAGATTTCCGGATTGTTGCACCGCATCACGGGTGCGTCAACCCGCGAGAGGGTGTTCTACGATGCGGTTCGAGGGCTTGTTGCCTCAGTGTTGCGATTGCAGCAGGGCATGTGAAGCGAACCTTTCAATCAGCATTCGTTCCGATGAAGACACCGTCAGTTTTGTTCATCTGCACCGGCAACATCTGCCGCTCGCCCACGGCCCACACCCTGCTCATGTACAAGGCCCGCGCCACGGGCTTCACCGTTGAAGTCGACAGCGCCGCCATCTCCGACGAGGAGCGCGGCAACCCGCCCGACCGGCGTTCGGTGGCCGAGGCCAAGCGGCGCGGCATCGAGATGCACGCGCACGTCGCGCGGCAGGTGAAAAGATCCGACTTCAATCGCTTCGACCTGATCATCGGCATGGCCGCCCAGCATTGCGCCGCGCTGCGCAGGCTGGCTCCTGCTGGAACAGAAGACAAGATCCACCTGTTCACCGAGTACGCCGAGGACATCGACGGCGACGTGCCCGACCCGTGGTACGGCGGGCAGAAGGACTTCATCGAAGTCTTCGACCTGATCGACCATGGCGTCGACGGCCTGCTCGCGAAGCTTCAGGCCGAGGCGCGCTGAAGCCTATTCGCAGAGCGCTCGTATCGAAGGCGGAATCGCCACGGCCCGTATCCCGCCGCCCTCGCGCTTCGCCGCGAAGATGCGTACCTCCTCGCACTCGAGGATCAGGTCGTCCCCGCGCGTCACGCGGTAGATCTGCACGAAGCTCTTCTCACGCCACTCGATGATGCGCACGGCGACGCTCAGCGTGTCGCCGTAGCTCGCGGACTTCACGAATCGCGTGTGCGTGTCGACCAGCGGCGTGCCGATCACGCCCAGCGTCTGCGTGGTTTCCTCCCAGCGGGGCACGCCGCATTCGGCGAAGAAGTGGCGCGAGGCCGCGTCGATCCAGCGGAAGAAGTTCGGAAACCAGACGATGCCGGCGGGGTCGCAGTCGCCGAACTCCACGCGCACGGTGTAGACGATTTCCTTGATGTTGCTATTGCTCATCAGCCCATTTTCGTCGGCAGCCACAAGGCGATGATGGGAAAGGCGATCAGGATCACCAGCCGCAGGATGTCGGTCAAGATGAACGGCAGCACGCCCTTGAAGATGGTGGTGAAGCTCACGTCCTTCACCACGCTCTTGATGACGAAGACGTTCATGCCCACCGGTGGATGGATCAGCCCCAGTTCCACCGTCATCACGATGATCACGCCGAACCAGATGGGGTCGAAGCCCAGGTGCACGATCACCGGGTAGATGATGGGCACTGTCAGGATGATCATCGCCATCGCATCCATCAGGCAGCCCAGCACCAGGTACATGAGCATGATGAGCGCGAGCACGCCGTAGCGCCCGATGCCCAGCCCGGTGAGGAATTCGGTGAGCTTCTGCGGGCTCTGGGTGATGGTGAGGAAGTAGCCGAACAGCAGCGCGCCGATCAGCACCGTGAACACCGCGGCCGCCGTGCGCGTGGCCGACAGCAGCGCCTCGCGGATCTTCGGGCCGTCGAGCTTGCGCCGCACCAGCCCGAGAATGAAGGCGCCGCTCGCGCCCACGCCGCCCGCCTCGGTCGGCGTGAAGAAGCCGCCGTACAGGCCGCCGATGACGAACACGAACAGCACCAGCGGCGCCCACACGTTCTTCAGGTCCTTCAGGCGCTCCGACCAGGGCTTGACCTCGCCGCCGGGCAGCCAGCCGGGCCGCGTCTTCACGATGACCGCGATGGTCAGCACGTACATGGCCATCGCGAGGATGCCGGGCACGATGCCCGCCATGAAGAGCTTGCCGATGTCCTGCTGCGTGAGGATGGCGTACACCGCGAGCACGGTCGAGGGCGGCAATATCGCGCCCAGCGTGCCGCCCGCGGCGATCACGCCGGTGGAGAACGACTGCGGGTAGTTGAAGCGCCGCATCTCCGGGTACGCCACCGCCGAGAAGGTCGCGGCCGTGGCCACCGAAGACCCGCAGATCGCCGCGAAGCCGCCGCAGGCCACCACGGTGGCCACGCCGAGGCCGCCGCGCAGGTGGCCGATCATCGAGTTGGCGGCCTTGAAGAGCTCGCGGCTCACGCCCGAGACCGACACCAGCGCGCCCATCAGCATGAACATCGGTATCACGCCGAAGGTGTAGTCGGTCACGGTGCGCATGGAGGTCTGGCCCACCAGCTTCAGCGCGGGGCCGGGGCCCACGAGGTAGCTGTAGCCCACCACGCCGACCAGGCCCATCGCCATGCCCACCGGCACGCGCAACAGCATCAATACGAAAAGGGCGACGAAGCCCAACACTGCGACTGCATCGGGGCTCATTCGTCGGCCTTCTGTTCTGCGTGAACTTCTTCGAGTTGTTCGGGATGGAAGATGAGCCTGTAGGTGCGGATGGCGATCAGCAGCACGGCGCACACGTCGCCGGCCCAGGCCACGGCATAGAAAGGCCAGGTCGGGATGTTGAGGTCGTAGGTCTGCACGTTGTCGACGTAGGTGCCGCGCACCTTGTCGAACAGCATGATGGTCTGCACCGCCACCACGAAGAGCAGCACCAGCGTGGCGAACACGTCGATGGCGCGCTTCATGCGCGGTCCTGCCGCCGTCCACACCAGGTCGACCGTGATGTGGCCGCCCCGGTAGCTGGTGGCCGCGATGCCCCAGAAGATCAGGATGCCCAGCAGCATGCGGCCGAAGTCGTAGGCGTCGGGGATCGAGGTGTCGAAGAACTTGCGCAGCACCACGGCCACGAAGATGTTGAGCGCGACGATTCCCACAAAGATGGCGGCAAGCCACTCAATCGTGTTGATCGCGCGGTCCATGAGGTTGGCTGAGCGTTGAGCCATTTGTCTCCATTCTTTTTCAAGGGGCCGCCGCGCACGGCCGCCCGAGGCGGCCGGCCCGCCCCCGGTAGGGGGGCGAAGCGACACGAAGTGCGCGCAGCCTGGGGGCGAGCAACAGTTACAGGGCGGACTTGTATTTGGCGAGGCTGGCCTTGAGCGCGTCCATCACTGCCTTCGGGTCTTCGCCAACCTTTTTCACGCTCTCGGCCCACTGCGCCTCCGAAGGCGCAGCCGCCTTGCGCCATGCATCGAGCTGTTCGGGCGTGAGCTTGTAGATCTCGTGGCCCGGCAGCGCCGCCATCTTGGCGTGCCCCGCGAACTCGAAGTCGGCCCACGGCCCGGCCACCTTCTGCGCCCACTCGCTGGTGCAGTGGTCGTCTATCACCTTCTTCTGCGCGGTGGACATCGCGTCGTACTTGCCCTTGTTCATCACCCACACGAAGGGCGTGACGTACAGCGGCACGTCCATGTGGTACTTCACGACCTTGTCGATGCCGAACAGGCCGATGGAGCCCCACGGGAAGGTGATGGCGTCGGCCACGCCGCGCTCCAGCATGTCGCGCGACTCGGGCGCCGAGGCCTGCACGTTGGTGCCGCCCAGCGAGGTGATGAGCTGGCCCACGGTGCTGGTGGCCGGACGCACCTTCATGCCCTTCACGTCGCCGGGCACGGTGATCTTCTTGCGCGAGTGGAAGGTGCCGGGGTCGTGCACGAAGGCGAAGCAGTACTTCACGTCCTTCATTTCCTTGGCCGCGTAGTTGCGGTACCAGGCGTCGATGGCGGCCGAGCCTTCCTTGCCGTTGGCGAAGAGGAAAGGCAGCGAGGCACCCGCCATCACCGGGAAGCGACCCGGCTGGTAGCCGGGGTTCACGTACGAGAAATCGGCGATGCCGTCGCGTGCCATGTCGTAGTGGTCGAATGCCTTGCCGAGCTGCTCCGACGGAAAGAGGATCGCGGTGATGGTGCCGCCCGACTCCTTCTTGATGTCGTCGGCCCACGCCTGCAGCGCGGGGTTGAGCGGGTGCTGCGCGGRCACCCAGCTCGACAGCTTGAGCTGCACCGGCTTGTCCTGCGCCTGGGCGGCGGGAACGGCCAGCGCGATGGCTGCGGCGGCCGCTGCAAGGCCCAGGGGCGTGCGGCGGGACGGACGGGATTGGCGAGTGGCTTTCATGGTCTCCTTCGTTGTGTTGTGTGTCTCTACGAGCGAATACGCAATCTAGGCAGCCGCGTGCGCGGGGTAAATGGAGGCTTTCCCGTGCGCATGCACAGGTGCAGGGGCAGTCTGTTCGGTGTGCGAACGCGGTGCATGCAATTCGACGTGCCTGCGTCCGAGTTCGTCGACGCGCGAGGCCCCCAGCAGGGTCATCGTGCGTTCGGTCTCC
>NZ_JASMRZ010000042.1 GCF_030462475.1 Variovorax sp. CAN15 | reverse complement strand
CCACCCCTGCCGTACGCACTCGACGCACTGGCGCCCGAGTATTCGAAGGAAACCCTCGAGTACCACTACGGCAAGCACCACAACGCCTACGTGGTGAACCTCAACAACCTGCAAAAGGGCACCGAGTTCGAGTCGATGACGCTCGAAGAGATCGTCAAGAAGTCCAGCGGCGGCATCTACAACAACGCCGCGCAGATCTGGAACCACACCTTCTTCTGGAACTGCATGAAGCCGCAAGGCGGCGGTACGCCCACCGGCGCGCTGGCCAAGGCCATCGAGGCCAAGTGGGGCAGCTACGACGCCTTCAAGGAAGCCTTCGTGAAATCGGCCGTGGGCAACTTCGGCTCGGGCTGGACCTGGCTGGTGAAGAAGGCCGACGGCTCGGTGGACATCGTGAACACCGGTGCAGCCGGCACGCCGCTGACCACCGCCGACACCGCGCTGCTGACGGTGGACGTGTGGGAGCACGCCTACTACATCGACTACCGCAACCTGCGCCCGAAGTTCGTCGAGACCTTCCTGGCCAAGCTGGTCAACTGGGACTTCGTCGCGAAGAACTTCGGCTGATCGATCGTCCGGTCGATCAGCCGTTGATGAGGTTCAGGATGTTCCCGTCCGGGTCCTTGAACCACGCGACCTTCATGTCGCCCATGACATGGAGGTCGCCGACCAGTTGCGTGTCGGGCATGTCGTAGTGTTCGAAGCGCACGCCCCGCGACTTCAGCGCGTCCACGACGCGTTCGATGTCGCCGTCGACGGCCCAGGTCACGGCCGTCGCCTGGTTGGTGCCCGCGAACTGCGAGCGGTACACGTTGATGCGGGTGTTGCCGCTGCGATAGACGATCACTTCGTCGCCTTCCGCATCGACCTGGGACAGGCCCAGCGTGTCTTCATAGAAGCGGCGGGCCACGGCGAGATCCTTCACCGCGAGGTTCGCCACTGCGTTGATGTTTCCGAGCATGCGAGTCTCCTTCCAGGCCCGGCGTGCCATCAAAAAGGAAGAAGGGCGCCGGGCTTGCCAAAAATACTCAACCATGCGGTGCAGTATTTGCGCCGGACGCAGCCCTGTCAAGGCATCGGAAAATGGCCCCCCGCAAGTCGATACGTGCCCCATCGCGAATGAAGAAATCCTTCTTACGGGGCTTCCGGCACACTGCACCCCCGGTGCAGTGACTGCAGGCAACGGCTGCACCCCCGATTTATTCCGACGAAGAGACAACCCATGATCCGCAGACACCTCGGCAAGCTGGCCGCCTCGATGGCCCTTTCGCTCGCACTTCCGATGGCCTTGACGGCCACCGCCCACGCACAGACCACCGCCTATCCCGCCAAGCCGGTGCGCCTGATCGTGCCCTTCCCGCCCGGCGGCGGCACCGACATCCTGGCCCGCCTGGTGGCCCAGAAGCTCACCGAAGCCAGGCACTGGACCGTGGTGCCCGACAACCGCGCGGGCGCCGGCGGCACCATCGGCATCGCCGAGGCCGCGCGTGCAGCGCCCACGGGCTACGACATCGTGATGGGCCAGAAGGACAACATGGTCGTGGCACCCTGGCTCTACAAGAACCTGAGCTACAACCCGGTGAAGGACCTCACCGCCGTGGCCCACGTGGCCTACACGCCGGTGGTGATCGTCACGCAGGCCAACTCGAAGTTCAAGACGCTCGACGACGTGGTGAAGGCCGCGCGCGCCGCGCCCGACACCGTCACTTACGGCTCGCCCGGCAACGGCACCACCATCCACCTGGCCGGCGAGATCTTCAACGGCGCCGCGAAGATCAAGATGCGCCACGTGCCTTACAAGGGCTCCAACGCGGCCATGATGGACGTGCTCGCGGGCAACGTCGACCTGATGGTGTCGTCGGTGCCCTCGGCCATGGCGCAGATCAAGGCCGGCAAGCTGCGGCCGCTGGCGGTCACCTCGGCCAGGCGCAGCACCTCGCTGCCCGAGACGCCCACCGTGGCCGAACTCGGCTACAAGGACTTCGACGTGAGCACCTGGTACGGCATCTTCGTGCCGGCCGGCACGCCGAAGGACGTGGTGACCACGCTGAATGCCGAGATCAACAAGCTGCTGGCCACGCCCGACATGAAGGCGGCCATCATCGCGCAGGGTGCCGAGCCGCAGAGCATGACGCCCGAACAGTTCGGCGCGCTGCTGAAGACCGACTACGAGAAGTGGAAGGGCATCGTGCAAGCCTCGGGCGCGACAATCGAATAAGCCGGTGCGCCGCAGAATGGTGTCTCCAGAACAAGCCGCACCGACGGCATGGAGACACCGATGGTTCCTTCGCGTCCCCTGAAGACGGCCGCCCTCGCGGCCGTTGTCGCCCTTGCCCAAGGCTGCGCGCAGACACCTGCCGCGCAGAAGCCTTCAGATGCCACCGTCGCCGCACACGTCGCGGCAGCCACCAAGGCCGCGGGCACCGACCTCGGGCCGCTGCTCTCGCTGTGCAAGCCCGCCCCCGCCACGCGGCCGCCGCAGGAAGAGCTCGACAAGGGCCTGCCCCTGCTCATCAACAGGCCGGCACCGCCGCCCGCCAAGGCCTTCGACAACCTCTACTTCGTGGGCGCCGACTGGGTCAGTGCCTGGGCCATCAAGACCTCGGAAGGCATCATCCTCATCGATGCGCTCAACAACCAGGTGGAAGCCGCCACGCTGATCGAGGGCGGCATGCGCAAGCTGGGCCTGGACCCGGCACAGATCAAATACGTGATCGTCACGCACGGCCACGGCGACCATTACGGCGGTGCGCCGTACCTCGCGCAGAAGTACCGCGCGCGCGTGGTGATGAGCGAGCCCGACTGGACGATGACCGAGACGAAGCTCGAATTCGCCACGCCCATCTGGGGCGCGCCTCCGAAGCGGGACATCTCGGTGAAGGACGGCGACCGCGTCACGCTGGGCGACACCACCGTCACGCTCTACCTCACGCCGGGCCACACCATGGGCACGCTCTCGCCGGTGTTCGACGTGAGCGAGAACGGCCGCAGGCACCGCGCCATGCTCTGGGGCGGCACGGGATTCAACTTCGGCAAGGACGTGCCGCGGCTGGACCACTACATCGCATCCACGAAGCGCATGGACTCGATCGTGAAGGCGCAGAACATCGACGTGATGCTGTCGAACCACTCGAACGTCGACAGCTCGCAGGCCAAGATGGCCGCGCTGCGCCAGCGGCCCGCGGGCGCGGCGAATCCGTTCGTGATGGGCGTACCGACGGTGGAGCGTGCGCTGAATGTGATGGGGGAATGCGCGCAGGCGCAGCGCGACAGGTTCGCGATGCAGTAGCAAACAGCATCCTGAGCATGTGCCGCCCCGATGGTTTCACTCCCTCTCCCCAAGGGGAGAGGGAACAACGCCCGAGCTTCAGTCCGGCACGAACTTCCTGTTGAATATCTCCACGTCCGCCGCATCCTCGAACGTCACTACCTGCCCCATCTTCCCATCGCTCATGCGGCAGGCCGAGAACAGGCTGTAGCGCCCCTTGAAGCCAAACTCGTTCATCACGATCAGCGCATAGGGGTGCGGCACGAACACCTGGTGCTCGAACACGATGCGGTGCACATTTTGCGGCGAGGGAAAGAGCTTGTACTCGCCGGTGTCGATGGCCTTGGCCGTTGCCATGGGGTCGCTCGCTTTCCGTTCAGTCGGCGTCGCGCACGTCGGCCACGGGCTTCGCGCCGAAGTCCGCGCGCGCCAGGTACTTCAGCACCTTGGCGGCCGCCGAGGCGGGGCTGTCGAGCATGCCTTCGTTCTTCATCTTCTCGAAGCGCGTGCGGTCCGGAAACTTCTCGGCCGAGGCGCCGCGCAGCTGCACCTGCATGTCGGTGTCGATCACGCCCGGCGCCAGCGAGACGATGCGCGCGCCGTTCGGCGCATTCGCCTCCTCCAGCGCCACGGCGCGCGAGAAGTGGTCCATGCCGGCCTTCGACGCGCAGTAGGGCGCCTGGCTGCCCATGGCGTTGCGGCCCAGGCCCGAGGAAATGTTGAGCACCTTGCGCGCGCCGCGCCATTCGCGCGTGGCGCCGAGGAACGCCGCCGTCAGCAGCATCGGCGCTTCCAGGCCGATGCGCAGGGCCAGCGACAGCTCGGACTCCACGGCGCGCGACAGCGGCGCGGGGTTGCCCACGGTGCCGGCGTTGTTGATGAGCGTGACGCTGTCGAAGCGCTGCGCGTCGACGGTCTTGAGCCAGGCCGAAAGGCGCTCGGCCGCGGCCACCGGGTCGGACAGGTCCTGCTCCCATTGCGTGAGCTCGGCGCCGGCGGCCTTGGCCGCCTCGGCCAGCGCGGGCGACTGCTTGCGCGAAATGCCGATCACCGTGTGACCGGCCTGCAGCAGTTGTTCGGCCATGGCCTGGCCCAGGCCGCGCGAGGCGCCGGTGATGAGAGTGAGATGGGAGGTGGACATGGAGATTGGGTGAGACGGGAAAGAAACCCGTGAGCTTAGGCGATGCGAAGAAGTTCGGTGGGACTTGCGGTTGAACCGCCCCCTGCCATACCGGAGCCCACGGCAGCAGCCAACGCGACCGGCAGAAATGTCCTTTTTAATGGACAAATCCCCTTCATTTTCTCAAAATGTGGCGTATGCAGGACAAAATCAGGCTACCCATCGAGCTTGGACAGGCCATCAAGCGCGCGCGGAAGGAGGGCCGCCTGAAGGCGACCGACATCGCTGCGCGGT
The DNA here is from genome assembly GCF_030462475.1 of Variovorax sp. CAN15. Lineage (GTDB taxonomy): Bacteria > Pseudomonadota > Gammaproteobacteria > Burkholderiales > Burkholderiaceae_C > Variovorax. The sequence goes on along the minus strand of NZ_JASMRZ010000042.1, from coordinate 39,594 downwards.
CAGGCCGCGCGCGCAACGTTCTCTACCGCCTGGAGCGCGGGGAAGACGTCACCCTGGCCTCGCTCTTCGACATCCTGCGCGCCATGGATCTCACGATCCGCCTGGAGCGCCTGGGCATGCCGACGCTGGAGGAAGTCACCAAGCGCTTCGGGCAGGACGAAGACGAGGACGAGGACGAGGACGAGGGCGATGCTTCCTGAAAGGATCAGGCAACTCGACGTCGAGATCGCCGGCGCGCCCGCCGGGCAGTTGCTCAGGCACTCGGTCTACGAGTTCCGGTATCTCGATGGCCGCGCGGATCAGCCCGCGGTCGCGCTCCTCATGCCGCCGACCCGGCCTACATATCAGGACGGCGACCTGTTCGCAGTCATGGACCAGAACCTGCCGGAGGGCGACCTGTACCTGCGCCTGCGGGCGATGTTTCCCAAGCAGCAGCTCACCCCGATGCACCTGCTCGCGGTGGTCGGCTCCAACGGCATCGGACGGCTGGGCTTCCGGCTGCCGGGGGCCGAGCCACTTGCGGCGCCACGGATCATCGACCGCAAGACCTTGCTGCAGACCCGCTACACGCCCGAGGTGTTCGACGACCTGGTACGGGCGTACCTGAGCACGGGCGCAGGCATTGCCGGCATGCAGCCGAAGATCATGGTGCCGGATCGCGTCACCCTTCCGGTGCCCACCATCATCGTGAAGGCCGCCGCGCCTTCCTACCCGGGCCTGTCGGCCAACGAGTTCATGTGCCTGACGGCCGCCTGCCACGCCGGCATCGAGACACCCACGTTCGACCTCTCGGACGACGGGCAATTGCTCCTGGTCGACCGGTTCGACATCGCGGCCGACGGGTCGCGCATCGGTTTCGAGGACATCGCGGCGTTGATGAACCTGCGGGTGCGCGACATCCAATCGGACCGCAAGTACCACGGGAGCTACCAGCGCATCGCCGAGCTGATGCAGTACCTCCAGCTGCCCAGCGGGAACCTCGCGCGCTTCTTCGAGCAGGTGGCCTTCAGCATCATGGTGCGCAACGGCGACGGCCACCTCAAGAACTACGGTTTGCTCTACACCTCGACCGCGGACTGCCGCCTCGCGCCGATGTTCGACGTGGTGACCACCGCGATCTACAGGTACACGCGCTATGAGGGCGGGCCCGAGCTGGAAGACCGCACGCTGGCGCTCAAGCTCTTCGCAGGCAAAGGCCACACCAGGGCCTATCCGACGACCGAGGAGCTGCTGCTGTTCGGCAGCAAGGTGTGCGGGGTCGCCAAGCCCGCACTCGTTCTCGAGCGAATCGCCGAGGGAATGCGAAAGACGCTGGACCAGGCGCGAGGCGACCAGCGAATTCCCAAAGACCTGCTGCTGAAGATGCGAGACACGTGGACCGACGGGATGATCTACGCCAGGGCACGGTAGCTTTCGGACAAGCCGAGCCCACCCGCTCTCGCCGAAGGCGCCGGCTCCTAGCGGAACTGCTTCCTCAGGAAGTTGCGATGCCGCGCAATGTGCTGCATCTGAGCCGGCGCGATGGTGCCGCCCAGATCCACTTCATCCGCGCCGTTGAGCACCGCATTGGCATTGGCCATGGCGCGCGCCACGACTTCTTCCTCGCTCACGCCGAGCTGCGCCGCGAGGTCGAGCGCCACGCGGCGCATCGCGCGCTGCGAGAGCATCCACATCGCGCCGAAGCGGTCCCAGGCAAGCGCGGCTTCCTCGGCCTTCTCGCGGTCGGCCAGGATCTCGACGAGCGGCTTGGCCAGCACCGCGTCGAGTGCCTCGATCTTCTCGGTGAGCGCCTCGTTGCGTTCGATGGCTTCCTCCAGCGTGGGGCCTGTGCTTTCGGGCTTGGCCTTGGGCGGCTCCGGAGGCGGGATGAATGCGGCCTCGGCGTTCGCGGGCACGATCTGGAGCTTGTCGGAGAGATTGGTCATGATTTTTCCGCCTGGGTTGGCGCCGGCTGGTTCTTCTTGCTCGACATCGCGGTCGCACGCAGGCCCGGCAAGTCGAGCACGCGCAGCCCACCGTACTCCACGCGGATCAGCCCCTGCGCGGACAGGCCGTTCAACGCCTCGTTCACGCGCTGGCGCGAAAGGCCGACGAGGTAGGCCAGCTCCTGCTGCGTGATTCGCAGGACTTCGCCCACGCCCGGATACAGCACCGGGTTGAACAAGGAGACCAGATTGCGCGCCACGCGCGCGTCGGGGTTGTTGAGCCGGTCGATCTCCAGCGCGGCGATGAACTGCCCCAGCCGTTCGTTGAGCTGGTTCATCACGAAGCGGTTGAAGCCGATGGAGTGGTCGAGCAGCCAGTGGAAGCTCTCGATCGGCAGGCCCGCGATCAGGCTGCGCCGCAGCGCCTGGATGTTGTAGCGGTAGGGCTCGCGCTTCATCACCGTACCTTCGCCGAACCAGCCGCCCGGCGGCACGCCGGTGTAGGTGACGGAGCCGCCGTCGGCGTTGTCGTTGCTCATCTTCAAGAGCCCCTCGACCACGCCGAACCAGTAGGTGGGCGAGCGCCCGACACGGCACACCAGATCGCCGGGCTCGGCCTCGCCGACCACCAGGGCGGCTTCGGCGCGGCGCCGCTCGGCGGGCGTGAGCGTGGGCAGCCACGGAATGCCTTCCAGTTCCTGCGCATTGGCTGCGCGCACCCGGTCCCTGATGGACGAAGCGCCGAGCGTGCTGTGTGTGGGATGGCCGTGAGGCATCGGGAAACTCCGGGGAGTAGTGTCCCTAGGATTGTCGTTGGAACGACAAGCGGACGTCAAAGTGAGTCCTACGATCCGCCCACTGTGCAAACACCCGCCCCCACCTTTCCCCGTCTGCTGCTCGCGCACGCCGAGGCCCGGCCCGAAGCTCCCGCCATGCGCGAGAAGGACCTCGGCATCTGGCAAACCTGGAGCTGGAGCGCCGTGGCGCAGGAAGTGCGCGAGATCGCCTGCGGCCTCGCGAGCCTGGGCTTCAGGCCCTTCGACAACCTGGCCATCGTCGGCGCCAATCGGCCGCACCTGTACATGGCGGTGATCGCCGCGCAGAGCCTGCGCGGCGTGCCCGTGCCGCTTTACCAGGACGCGGTGGCCAGCGAGATGGTCTTCATGCTGCAGGACGCGAGCGTCGAGTTCGTGATCGTCGAAGACCAGGAGCAGGTCGACAAGCTGCTGGAGTGCCGCGACATCCAGCAGGGCAAGCTGCCGGCCATCCGCCACATCATCTACGACGACCCCAAGGGCCTGCGCCACTACGACCAGCCCGGGCTCATGAGCTACGAGCAGCTGCGCGCGCTGGGCCGCGAGTTCGACAAGGCCAACGTCGGCTACTACGACCGCGCGGTCGCCAGCGGCGAGGCCACCGACGTGGGCGTGATCCTCTACACCTCCGGCACCACCGGCCGCCCCAAGGGCGTGTGCCAGACGCATGCGAGCTTCATCGCGGCGGGCCGCGGCGGCGTGCAGACCGACAGGCTCGGCCCCGGCGACAACATCATGAGCTACCTGCCGATGGCATGGGTGGGCGACCATCTGTTCTCGGTCGCGCAGTGGCTGGTGGGCGGCTTCACGCTCAACTGCCCCGAGTCGAGCGAAACGGTGATGAACGACATGCGCGAGATCGGCCCGAGCTATTACTTCGGCCCGCCGCGCACCTTCGAAGGCCTGCTCACGGCCGTGTCGATCCGCATGGAAGACGCGGCCGCGCCCAAGCGCTGGATGTATGCGAAGTTCATGGCCCTGGCGCAGCGCGTGGGCGCGGACATCCTCAACGGCGCGCCCGTGGGCGCCGGCGACCGGCTGATGTACGCCCTGGGCAACCTGCTGATCTACGGCCCGCTGCGCAACGTGCTGGGCATGAGCCGCATCCGCGTGGCCTACACGGCGGGCGCGGCCATCGGTCCGGACCTGTTCCGTTTCTACCGCTCCATCGGCGTGAACCTGAAGCAGTTCTACGGCCAGACCGAGACCTGCGCCTACGTGTGCCTGCAGCAGGACGGCAAGGTCAAGCTGCAGACCGTGGGCACGGCCGCGCCGGGCATCGAGCTGAAGATCGCGGAAGACGGCGAGGTGCTGGTGCGCGGCGTGTCGGTGCTCAAGGAGTACTACAAGCGCCCCGACGCCACCGCCGAGGTGCTCGACGCCAACGGCTACTTCCATACCGGCGACGCGGGCGTGCTCGACAGCGAGGGCCACCTGCGCATCATCGATCGCGCCAAGGACGTGGGCCGCCTCGTGGGCGGCGCGATCTTCGCGCCCAACTACATCGAGAACAAGCTCAAGTTCTTCCCGCAGATCAAGGAAGCCGTGTGCTTCGGCAACGGCCGCGACGAGGTCTGCGCGGCCATCAACATCGACTACGAGGCCGTGGGCAACTGGGCCGAGCGGCGCGGGCTCGCCTACGGCGGCTACGTCGACCTGGCCGGCAAGCCCGACGTGCTGGCGCTGGTGGCCGAGTGCATCGCCAAGGTGAACGCCGACCTCGCGGCCGAGGACGGCATGGGCGAGACGCAGATCGCGCGCTTCCTGGTGCTGCACAAGGAACTCGACCCCGACGACGACGAGCTCACCCGCACGCGCAAGGTGCGCCGCGGCTTCATCGCCGACAAGTACGCGGTGCTGGTCGACGCGCTCTACGGCGGCAAGGCCGAGCAGTTCATCGAGACCCAGGTCAAGTTCGAGGACGGACGCACGGGCTCGGTGAGTGCCACGCTGAAGATCGTCGACGCGAAGCGCTTTCCACTGGTCAAGGCGGCCGCATGAACGCGCACAACCACACCGAGGCCTCCATGCTTGCAACAACGACCCGAGGCGGCCGCAAGGACGGCGAGGTCATCCTCGACGTGCAGAACATCTCCCTGAGCTTCGGCGGCGTGAAGGCGCTGACGGACATCAGCTTCAACGTGCGCGAGCACGAGGTGCGGGCCATCATCGGGCCGAACGGCGCGGGCAAGAGCTCGATGCTGAACTGCATCAACGGCGTGTACTGGCCGCAGCAGGGCTCCATCACCTTCCGGGGCCAGACCTTCAAGCACATGAACTCGCGCCAGGTGGCCGAGATGGGCGTGGCGCGCACCTTCCAGAACCTGGCCCTCTTCAAGGGCATGAGCGTGCTCGACAACATCATGACGGGCCGCAACCTCAAGATGAAGAGCGGCCTGCTCGCGCAGGCACTGCGCTGGGGACCGGCCGAGCGCGAAGAGCTCGAGCACCGCGAGTTCGTCGAGCACATCATCGACTTCCTGGAAATCCAGGCGCACCGCAAGACGCCGGTGGGCCGCCTGCCCTACGGCCTGCAAAAGCGCGTCGACCTGGGCCGCGCGCTTGCGATGGAGCCGCAGGTGCTGCTGCTGGACGAGCCCATGGCCGGCATGAACGTGGAGGAGAAGCAGGACATGAGCCGCTTCATCCTCGACGTGAACGACGAGTTCGGCGCGACCATCGTGCTGATCGAGCACGACATGGGCGTGGTGATGGACATCTCCGACCGCGTGGTGGTGCTGGACTACGGCAAGAAGATCGGGGATGGGACGCCTGACGAGGTACGCAGCAATGAGGACGTGATCCGGGCTTATCTGGGTGTGGAGCACTGAAGCCATGCCAACCCTCGCCATGAAGCATTGCTCCTTCCCCCTCTGGGGGAAGGCTGGGATGGGGGCACGCAGAGCGCCCAGTGGATACGCCGCCTGCCCCCACCCCAACCCTCCCCCAGCGGGGGAGGGAGAAAAACAAGAAAGACACTGACATGGGCTTTTTCCTCGAAACCCTCTTCGGCGGCCTCATGGTCGGCATGCTCTATTCGCTGATCGCCATCGGCTTCGTGCTGATCTACAAGGCCTCGGGTGTCTTCAACTTCGCGCAGGGCGCGATGGTGCTCTTCGCGGCGCTGGCGATGGCGCGCTTCTCGGAGTGGTTTCCGCTGTGGTTCGGCTTCGAAAGCCAGATCCTCGCGAACATCCTGGCCTTCATTGCGGCCATGGCGGTGATGGTGGTGGTGGCCTGGCTGATCGAGCGGCTCGCACTCAGCAAGCTGGTGAACCAGGAAGGCATCACACTGCTGATGGCCACGCTGGGCATCGCCTACTTTCTCGACGGCGTGGGCCAGACGATCTTCGGCAACGACATCTACAAGATCGACGTGGGCATGCCCAAGGAACCGCTGATGGTGCTCGAAGGCACCTTCCAGGGCGGGCTGCTGCTGAGCCAGGAAGACCTGATCGCCGCGCTGGTGGCGGCCGGCCTCGTGGTGGTGCTGGCCATCTTCTTCCAGAAGACGGCCACGGGCCGAGCGCTGCGCGCGGTGGCCGACGACCACCAGGCCGCGCAATCCATCGGCATTCCGCTCAAGCGCATCTGGGTGATCGTGTGGTCGGTGGCCGGCTTCTCGGCGCTGGTGGCCGGGATCATCTGGGGATCGAAGCTGGGCGTGCAGTTCTCGCTCTCTCTGGTGGCGCTGAAGGCGCTGCCGGTGGTGATCCTGGGCGGGCTCACATCGATTCCGGGCGCCATCATCGGCGGCCTGCTGATCGGCGTGGGCGAGAAGCTGTCCGAAATCTATCTCGGCCCCATGCTCGGTGGCGGCATCGAGATCTGGTTTGCCTATGTGCTCGCACTGGTCTTCCTGCTGGTTCGCCCGCAAGGCCTGTTCGGCGAAAAAATCATCGATCGGGTCTGAGCAATGTTCTACAGAGAAAACGGCCAGTTCAAGTCGAGCTACAGGGCCGACCAGCAGATCTTTCCGATTGCGCAGGACCGCATCGCGATGCTGGTGCTGCTGCTCGTGGCGTTCGTCGTGGTGCCGCTGGGCGTGTCCGACTACTGGATGCGCGCCATCCTCACGCCCTTCCTCATCCTGTCGCTCGCGGCGCTGGGCCTCAACATCCTGGTTGGCTATTGCGGCCAGATCTCGCTGGGCACCGGCGCCTTCATGGCGGTGGGCGCCTATGCGGCCTACAACTTCCAGGTGCGCATCGACGGCATGCCGCTGATCGCATCGCTGCTGCTGGGCGGCCTGTGCGCGACGGTGATCGGCGTGCTGTTCGGCATTCCGAGCCTGCGCATCAAGGGTCTGTACCTGGCCGTGGCCACGCTGGCGGCGCAGTTCTTCACCGACTGGGCCTTCCTGCGCATCCAGTGGTTCACCAACAATTCTTCGTCGGGCTCGGTGAGCGTGGCGGGGCTCAACGTGTTCGGCGTGCCGATCGAATCGCCGGTGCAGAAGTACCTGTTCTGCCTGCTCTTCGTGGTGGTGTTCGCGCTGCTGGCAAAGAACCTGGTGCGCAGCGCCATCGGCCGCGAGTGGATGGCGATGCGCGACATGGACGTGGCGGCCGCGGTGATCGGCATCCGCCCGGTGTACGCCAAGCTCACGGCCTTCGCGGTGAGCAGCTTCATCGTCGGCGTGGCCGGCGCGCTGTGGGGCTTCGTGCACCTGGGCGCGTGGGAGCCGGCCGCCTTCAGCATCGACCGCTCGTTCCAGCTGCTGTTCATGGTGATCATCGGCGGGCTGGGCTCGATCATGGGCAGCTTCTTCGGCGCCGCCTTCATCGTGCTGCTGCCGCTGCTGCTCAACCAGCTGCCGGGCTGGCTGGGCTTCTCGATTTCTACCGCGCTGGCCTCGCACCTGGAGACCATGATCTTCGGCGCGCTGATCGTGTTCTTCCTGATCGTCGAGCCGCACGGCCTCGCGCGGCTGTGGTCCACGGCAAAAGAGAAGCTGCGGCTGTGGCCCTTCCCGCACTGACATTGAAAGAGACAGGTTCCCGTTAGTCAAAACCCGGCACCGAGGTGCCCACAAAGGAGACAGGCATGAAACTGAAATCGCTCGCTCTGACCGCCGCCCTGGTGGCCGGCACCCTCGGCGCCGCGCTTGCGCCATCGATGGCCAACGCGCAGGCCAAGGAGCAGTTCTTTCCGCTGCTGGTGTACCGCACCGGGCCCTATGCCCCCAACGGCACGCCCTGGGCCAACGGCAAGCAGGACTACATCAAGCTGGTCAACGCCACCGGCGGCATCAACGGCGTGAAGATCTCGTACGAAGAGTGCGAGACCGGCTACGCCACCGACAAGGGCGTGGAGTGCTACGAGCGCCTGAAGGGCCGCCCCGGCGTGGCGCTCTTCGACCCGCAAGCCACCGGCATCACCTTCGCGCTGACCGACAAGGTGCCCACCGACAAGATTCCGCTGATCACGCTGGGCTATGGCCTCGCGGCCTCGCAGGACGGCGGCGTCTTCAAGTGGAACTTCCCGCTGATGGGCTCCTACTGGACCGCGGCCGACATCCTGATCCAGCACATCGGGAAGAAGGAAGGCGGCATGGACAAGCTCAAGGGCAAGAAGATCGCCCTCGTCTACCACGACTCGCCCTTCGGCAAGGAACCGATCCCGCTGCTGCAGGAGCGCGCCAAGCAGAACGGCTTCGAACTCTCGCTGATCCCGGTGACCGCGCCCGGCGTGGAGCAGAAGTCGGCCTGGCTGCAGGTGCGCCAGCAGCGCCCCGACTTCGTGCTGCTGTGGGGCTGGGGCGTGATGAACTCCACCGCCCTGAAGGAGGCCGTGGCCACGGGCTACCCGCGCGACAAGATGTACGGTGTGTGGTGGGCCGGCGCCGAGCCCGACGTGAAGGACGTGGGCGCCAACGCCAAGGGCTATCACGCGCTGGCGCTGAACACCTCGGGCACGCAGCCCAAGGTGATCCAGGACATCCTCAAGCAGGTGCACGACAAGGGCCAGGGCACCGGTCCGAAGGAAGAAGTGGGTTCGGTGCTCTACACGCGCGGCGTGATCATCCAGATGCTGACCATCGAGGCCGTGAAGCGCGCGCAGGAGCGCTTCGGCAAAGGCAAGGTCATGACCGGCGAGCAGGTGCGCTGGGGCATGGAGAACCTCGCGCTCGACCAGAAGAAGCTGGACGCGCTGGGCTTCTCGGGCGTGATGCGCCCGCTGAGCACCTCCTGCCAGGACCACATGGGCTCGACTTGGGCGCGCGTGCACACCTGGGACGGCGCGAAGTGGGGCGACATGTCCGACTGGTACCAGGCCGACGAGCAGATCATCAAGCCGATGGTGAAGGCCGCCGCGGACAAATACGCGAGCGAGAAGAAGCTCACGCGTCGCGACGCGGCGGATTGCCAATCTTGAGCTGACCCCCAGTCTTCGCGCACTTCGTGTCGCTTCGCCAACCCCCTTGCAGGGGGCAACACCCGCGGCCCGGCAAAGCCGGTTCCGCGGTGTTTCCCGCAAGGGCGGTGGGCCGAGCGGGCATCCGAAAGAACGGCGTCGCGCCGGTTCTTTCGAATGCTTCGGACCACACCATGAGCGAATCCAACATCCTCCTCAACGTCAACGGCATCGAGGTCATCTACAACCACGTGATCCTGGTGCTCAAGGGCGTGTCGCTCACCGTGCCCGACGGCGGCATCGTAGCGCTGCTCGGCGGCAACGGCGCGGGCAAGACGACCACGCTGCGCGCGGTGAGCAACCTGCTGGCGGGCGAGCGCGGCGCGGTGACCAAGGGCACCATCGAGCTGCGCGGCGAGCGCATCGAGGCGCTGTCGCCGGCCGAGCTGGTCAAGCGCGGGCTGATCCAGGTGATGGAAGGCCGCCACTGCTTCGCCCACCTGACCATCGAGGAGAACCTGATGACCGGCGCCTACACACGCACCGACGGCAAGGCCGCGGTGCAGCAGACGCTGGAGAAGGTCTACGCGTACTTCCCGCGCCTGAAGACCCGGCGCGGCTCGCAGGCCGCCTACACATCCGGCGGCGAGCAGCAGATGTGCGCCATCGGCCGCGCGCTGATGGCCAACCCGACCATGGTGCTGCTGGACGAACCCTCGATGGGCCTGGCGCCGCAGATCGTGGAGGAAGTGTTCGAGATCGTGAAGGACCTCAACGCCAAGGAGCGCGTGACCTTCCTGCTGGCCGAGCAGAACACCAACATGGCGTTGCGCTACGCCGACTACGGCTACATCCTGGAGAACGGCCGCATCGTGATGGACGGCGAGGCCAAGAGCCTGCGCGAGAACGAAGACGTGAAGGAGTTCTACCTCGGAGTCGGTGGCGCGGACCGCAAGAGCTTCCGCGACGTGAAGAGCTACAAGCGGCGCAAGCGCTGGTTGGCTTGACTCTCCCTCGCCGGAGGCTGAACAGAACCGAAAGATGAAGGGTACGGACATGACCGACCACTACGACAAGCTCGAGATCCGAGACCCCGCCGAACGCGAACGCGACCTGCTGGCCGCGCTGCCGAAGCAGATCGCGCAGGCGCAGACAGCGGCCCCCGCCTTCGCGAAGATCCTCGACGGCGTGAAGCCCGCCGACGTCACCACGCGCGAAGCGCTCGCGAAACTGCCGGTCACGCGCAAATCGGAACTGCTCGAGCTGCAGAAGGCACGCCGCGCGGACGACCCCTTCGGCGGCTTCTCGACGATCGTGCGCGGGCCGCGCATGCCGCGCGTGTTCGCGAGCCCCGGCACCATCTACGAGCCCGAGGGCGAGGCGCGCGACTACTGGCGCACCGCGCGCGCGTTGCACGCGGCGGGTTTTCGCGGCGGCGAGCTCATCCACAACAGCTTCAGCTACCACATGACGCCCGCTGGCTCGATCATGGAAAGCGGCGCGCACGCCATGGGCTGCACCGTGTTCGCGGGCGGCACCGGCCAGACCGAGCAACAGCTGGAGGCCATGGCGGACCTCAAGCCGGAGGGCTACGCGGGCACGCCGAGCTTCCTCAAGATCCTGCTGGAAAAGGCCGAGGAGAAGAAACTCAAGCTGCCCTCGCTGACCAAGGCCCTCGTCTCCGGCGAGGCCTTTCCGCCGAGCCTGCACGACTGGATCGCCGCGCGCGGCGTGAAGGGCACGCAGTGCTATGCCACCGCCGACCTGGGCCTCATCGCCTACGAGACCAGCGTGCGCGAAGGCCTGGTGCTCGACGAGGGAGTGCTTGTGGAAATCGTGCGCCCCGGCACCGGCGACCCGGTGCCCGACGGCGAAGTCGGCGAGATCGTCGTCACCACCTTCAACCCCGACTACCCGCTGGTGCGCTTCGGCACCGGCGACCTTTCTGCGGTGCTCGCAGGCACCTGCCCAACGGGCCGCACCAACAAGCGCATCAAGGGCTGGATGGGCCGCGCCGACCAGACCACCAAGGTGCGCGGCATGTTCGTGCACCCGTCGCAGGTGGCGGAGATCGCGCGGCGCTTTCCCGAAGTGCAGCGCGCGCGCCTCGTCGTATCGGGCGAAATGGGCGACGACAGGATGACGCTGCAGCTCGAATGCGCGGGCACTGCGCCCGAAGGGCTGGAAGCGCGCGTGAGCGCCGTGATCCGCGAAGTGACCAAGCTGCGCGGCGAGGTCGTCGTGTTGGGCGCGGGCTCGCTGCCCAACGACGGCAAGGTGATCGAGGACGCGCGCAGCTACAAGTAGCGGCGATACAGCCTGCGCGTGGTGGCGCGGGTAAGCAACACCGTGAGCAGGGTGTAGACCAGCACGAGCGCCAGCGCGAAGCCGACGAGGCTGCCCGCGCTGTTGAAGCCGTGCAGCCAGACCGCCAGCGCCAGCCAGGCCAGCGCGATGGCGATGCAGCCGATCTGCACCAGCGCGAAAGCCAGCACCGACGCCGCCACGGCCCTGAAAGGCCGCATCCTCGAAAGCCCTGCCGTCGCGCCCAGCCAGCCGCCCCAGAAGGCCAGCGCGAAGGCTGCCAGCGGGGGCACCACCCAAGCCACCAGCAGCCCGGCGCCGTCCAGGCCTTGCGACATGGAGCTCCACCGGCTCACGGCCGCGCCGCTCCACATCTGCAGCGACGCGAACACCGATGCGCCCACAAGCGCCACCGCGCGGCGCGGCGAGGAGCCCGCAGGTACTTCATCGCCCTGCGCGTCCGAGGCATCGGCACGGCCGGCCCTCAGCGCGACCCATGCCGCAAGCCACACGCCGAGCACCAGCACGATCAGCTGGGCTACGGACTGCAGGAACATGAACACCGGCATCGCCGCGCGCATCGAGGTGTCGCCGAGCGATTCATGCAGGCGCCCGCCCGGCATGAAGAGCAGTTGCAGGTCGTAGAGCAGCGGGCTCAGCGCGTGGAAGTTCAGCAGCAGCACCACGACGTATGCCGCGCCGTAGCGGATGCGCGGCTGGGGCAGCCGCGCCAAGCTTTCCACGCCGCGCTTCTCCAGCGCATTGCGCCCGTGGCTCCAGGCCAGCGCGGCAGCGAGCACCCAGGCCATACCGATGCTGAACACCATAGGTATCCACACGCCCGGCAGTGCATAGGCGCTGCGCAGCTGCTCGGCATTGGGCGAGTCGGGCCACAGCTGCATGGTTGTGTTGAGAAGCACCAGCACGGCATCGATGGCCACGGTGATGAGCGCGAGATCGCGCGGCAGGCGCAGTGCCTGCAATGCTTGCGTGTAGGGAGAGGTAGCCGTCATGGAGGAAATACTTTCGCCTTTCACGACGCATGGCATGGCCGGCGCGGCCACATCATGCGGAAAAAGACGAGCGTATCGGATGACGGCGGGTGCGCCCTGTAGGTTCAGTGCGCGAGTGCGGCCTCGCCCGATTCCTCCGGTGCAGGCCCGATGTAGACCGACTGTGGACGGATCAGTCGCCCCTTCTTCACCTGCTCGCGCGCATGCGCCACCCAGCCGCTCACGCGGCCCGCCGCGAACACGCAGGTGAAGCTCTCGCGGCCGAAGCCCAGCGCTTCGAGCAGCAGCGCGGTGTAGAACTCGACGTTGGTCTCCAGCGCGCGGCCCGGCTTCTTCTCGCGCAGGATGGCGAGCGCGGCCTGCTCGGCGGCTTCGGCCAGCGCGAAGCGCGCGGCGTTCACGCTGCCCTCCTCGCCGAGCCGGCCGAGTGCGCCCTTGAGCGCATCGGCGCGCGGATCGCGCACGCGGTAGATGCGATGGCCGAAGCCCATCAGGCGCTGGCCATCGGCCACGGCCTGCTCCAGCCAGGCACGGGCGTTGGCTGCGGTGCCGATGGCATCGAGCGCATCCAGCACCGGGCCGGGCGCACCGCCGTGCAGCGGCCCCTTGAGCGCACTGATGCCCGCGAGCACGGCCGATGCGAGCCCCGCACCGGTCGATGCGACCACGCGAGCCGCGAAGGTCGATGCGTTGAGGCCGTGGTCGCACACGGTGACGAGGTAGGTGTCGAGCGCGGCGCTCTGCGCCGGCGTGGGTGCACGGCCATTCAGCATGCGAAGCATGTCGGCGGCGTGCGGGAGTGCCTCGTCGGGCGCGAGCGCCGGAACGCCCAGGCGCCAGCGCATCACCGCGGCGGTGTAGACGGCCGGCGCGGCCACGAGACGCAGCGCGGTCGGCAGGTCATCGCCATCGGGAAGCCGCGCCATCAGCGCGCGCACGGCCTCGATGGGCGGCATGCGGCGCAGCAGCGCGTCATCGTTCGGCTGCAGCAGCTCGAAGGCCTCGCGGCGCGCGCGGCCGATGGCGCGGCGCAGGGCCGAGGCGGTGGGCAGCGTGTCGAAGAAGCCTTCGAACAGCAGGCCCACCACGTCTTCATAGCGCCAGCGCTGCGCGATCTCGTCGAGCTCGTGGCCGCGGATCACCAGCCGCCCGGCCTCGCCGTCCACCCCGGACAGCACGGTATGCGCGGCCACCACGCCTTCGAGGCTGCCGTCGTCATCGTTGTTCATCGCTATTTGCTCCTGGGTTGTCACGATGACATTGATTCTGGCCAGCTGGATATTGACGTCAATCTTGATCTATTCTGTCAACATGACCATGAAGAGAAGCACGCCCCTGTGGCTGCCGGCCGCGGAGGCCCTGGAGCTGATGCAGGTGCGCCCGCAGACGCTCTACGCGAGCGTGAGCCGCGGCCGCATCCGCGCCAAGCCCGACGCGGCGGACCCGCGCCGCAGCCTCTATCACCGCGACGACGTGCAGCGCGTCGCGGCACGCGCGCGGGGCCGGCGCAGTGTCGAGACGGTGGCGAGCGAGGCGATCCAGTGGGGCGAGCCGGTGCTGTCCTCTGCCGTATCGACAGTGGCCGACGGGCGGCTGCTTTATCGGGGTCAGGACGCCTGCGTGCTGGCGGAGCAGTCCACGCTGGAGGATGTGGCGGGGCTGCTGTGGGAAAGCGCACCGCCGCGCCTTCCTGCTTCGGCTGCGTCCGCTGCTTCAGGCAACGCACCGCTGCAGGCTGGCCTGCTCGCGCTCGCGGCCCGCGCCGCCACCGACCTGCCATCGCGCGGCCGCTCGCGCAGCGTGCTTCAGGCCGAGGCCGCGAGCGCGATCGGCGCGCTGGCCGACGCGATGCTGGGCACCACGCCCGCCGCGCGCGAGATGCCGCTGCACATGCGGCTGGCCTCGGCGTGGCGCCGGCCGCGCGCCGCCGACGATTTGCGCCGCGCATTGGTGCTGCTGGCCGACCACGAGCTCAACGCATCGACCTTCGCCGCGCGCGTGACGGCCTCGACCGGCGCATCGGTGGCCGCTTGCCTGCTCACAGGCCTTTGCACATTGACCGGGCCGCTGCATGGCGGCGCATCGGCCGCGGTGCAGGCGCTGATGCGCCATGCGGCGGACGTCGGCGCCGAGGCCGCGGTACGCGAATGGCTCGCGCACGACCGGCCGCTGGCGGCTTTCGGGCATCCGCTATACCCGGGCGGCGACGCACGCTGCGTCGCCCTGCTGGCGAACATCGAACTGCCGCCCGCCTTCGAGGAATTGCGCGGCATCGGGGAGAAGCTGCTCGGCGAGGCCGCGAACATCGACTTCGCGCTGGCCGCCCTCGCTGCCGTGCACAAGCTGCCGCCGGGCGCACCGCTCACGCTGTTCGCGCTCGCGCGCACCGTCGGGTGGACGGCGCATGTGCTGGAGCAGCAGGCCACGGGCCAGCTGATCCGCCCGCGTGCGCGCTACACCGGGCCCGCCGGGCCACAGCAGCCGGCCTGACGAACCTGAAAAGACCCCTCGGCACGCCCCGCCGAGGTGCGCATGACGACGCGAAGCTAAGGGCTATTCGCTATAGGTCAGGCCTCGGTCAGCCCTTAAGATCGCGGCGTTTTTATCCCCCCCTTTCCGGAGACGACATGAAGAAACTGTTCGCCCTCGCGGCGATTGCCGCCGCGGCCGTCGGTGCACACGCCCAGGACTTTCCCGCGGGCAAGACCGTGACGCTGGTGGTGCCATTCGCCGCCGGCGGCCCCACCGACCGTGTCGCGCGCGACCTGGCCGAAGCCATGCAGAAGACGCTGGGCACCACCATCGTGGTTGACAACACCGCCGGCGCGGGCAGTTCCATCGGCACCGCCAAGGTGGCGCGCGCCAATCCCGACGGCTACACCCTGCTGCTGAACCACATCGGCATGTCGACGATGCCGGCGCTCTACCGCAAGCTGCCCTTCAACGTCGAGACCGACTTCGAATACCTGGGCATGATCAACGAAGTGCCGATGACGCTGATCGGCAAGCCCAGCCTGCCGGCCAACAACTACAAGGAACTGACGACCTGGATCGCGGCCAACAAGGGCAAGATCAACCTCGGCAACGCCGGGCTGGGCGCCGCCTCGCACCTGTGCGGCCTGCTGTTCCAGAGCGCGATCAAGGTCGAGATGACGCCTGTGCCTTACAAGGGCACGGCCCCGGCCATCGCCGACCTGCTGGGCGGCCAGATCGACCTGCTGTGCGACCAGACCACCAACACCACGTCGCAGATCGAGGCCAAGAAGGTCAAGGCCTACGCCGTGACCACGGCCAAGCGCCTGACCACTCCGGCGCTGAAAGACCTGCCGACGCTCGACGAGTCGGGCCTGAAGGGCTTCGAAGTGGCGATCTGGCACGGCGTGTACGCGCCCAAGGGCACGCCCGCGCCGGTGCTGAAGAAGCTCAACGAAGCCATCAAGGCTGCGCTGAAGGACCCGGGCTTCATCAAGCGTGAAGAAGCGCTGGGCGCGGTGATCACCACCGACAAGCGCACCGAGCCGGCGGAACACAAGAAGTTCGTCTCGGCCGAAATCGCGAAGTGGGGCCCGATCATCAAGGCGGCCGGCGTGTACGCCGATTGACTGAGTTCGCCCCCAGGCTGCGCGCACTTCGTGTCGCTTCGCCAACCCCCTTCCGGGGGCAACACCTGAGGCCCGGCGAAGCCGGTTCCTCGGTGTTCCTGGAATTGACAAATTGAAGCCGCTGTCCTTTGGGACGGCGGCTTTCTTTTTTGTTGGTGCTGCTGCGTCCTCTACTTCGGGCGGATGGCGTCGGCGGTTCCCTGGATGAAGGCCTTGATGCTCTCGATGTCGTCGTTCGAGAGCTTGCCCGTGAAGTCGGGCATGCCGCGCGACATGGCCGGCCCCTTGAGCACGAACTTGTCGAGGTTCTCGATGTAGGCCGCGTCCATGTAGCCGAGGTTGGGAATGTTGCCGCCCCGGTCCACGCCCGGCACGCCGTGGCAGAAGACGCAGTTGCTCACGTAGAGCATGGTGCCGGCCTGGACCTTGGCGGGGTCGTACTTCACGCCCTGCACCAGCTTGTCCATGCGGTACTGCACGAACTCGGGCATTTTGGCGGTGCCGCCCACCGCGAAGGTGTAGACGGTGCCCGGGCCCTGCCGCTCGGTGGCGCGCTGCGCGAGGCCGTAGACGCCGCCCCAGCCCACCGCGACCGACACGTACTGCTTGCCGTCGACCATGTAGGTCGACGGTGCCGCCACCACGCCGGTGCCGGTGGGCGTTTCCCAGAGCTTCTCGCCGGTCTTGGCGTTGTAGGCCAGCAGGCGGCCGTCGGCCGTGCCCTGGAACACGAGGTTGCCGGCGGTGGTGAGGGTGCCGCCGTTCCAGGGCGATGCGTAGTCCACACCCCAGGCTTCCTTCTGCGCCACCGGGTCCCAGGCCACCAGGCGGCCGAAGGGCTTGCTCTTGGGCGGCTCGGCATTGGCGAACTTGGCGAGATTCCAGCCCAGCCCCGCGTGCGGGCGGCCCGGTACGTCCTCGTTGAACTTCCAGTCCTTGTCGTCCATGAGGTTGATCGGCACGTGCTGCGCGGGCAGGTAGGCGAAGCCGGTCTGAGGGTTGAACGACATCGGGTGCCAGTTGTGCGCGCCGAAGGGGCCGGGAATGGCGTCGTAGGGCTTGGCGCCGTCACGCGCGGCGGCGATCTCGATGGGACGGCCGTTCTTGTCGTAGCCCGTGGCCCAGTTGACCTCGACGAAGTTCTTCGCCGAGATGAACCGGCCGTTGGTGCGATCGATGACGAAGAAGAAGCCGTTCTTCGGTGCATGCAGCAGCACCTTGCGCTGCTTGCCGCCGATCTTCACGTTGGCCAGGATCATCGACTGCGTGGAGGTGTAGTCCCAGTTGTCGCCTGGCGTCTCCTGGTAGTGCCAGACGTACTTGCCGGTGTCGGGGTCGAGCGCCACCACCGAGCCCAGGTAGAGGTTGTCGCCGCCCTTGGGGCTGCGCGCCTTGTGCGACCAGGGCGAGCCGTTGCCGGTGCCCACGTACATCAGGTTCAGTTCGGGGTCGAAGGCGAAGCTGTCCCAGGCGGTGCCGCCTCCGCCGGCCTCCCAGTACTTGCCGCTCGGGTCCCAGGTCTTGGCGGCGCGCGCCATCGACTCGTCCTCGAAGGGCTTGCTAGGGTCGCCCGGCACCACGAACCAGCGCCACTTCTGGTCGCCGGTCTTCGCGTCGTAGGCGGTGACGAAGCCGCGCACGCCGTACTCGGCGCCGCCGTTGCCGATGATGACCTTGCCCTTGAACACGCGCGGCGCGCCGGTGATGGTGTAGCTGCCCTTCTGGCCCTCGATGGTGTTCTTCTCCCAGACCTTCTGGCCGGTGGCGGCATCGAGCGCGATGAGGCGGCCGTCGTAGGCCGCGACGTAGACCTTGCCCTCGTAGATCGCGACGCCCCTGTTCACCACGTCGCAGCAGCCTTTGAAACCCTTGGACTTGTCCACCTGCGGATCGAAGGTCCACAGCCGCTGGCCGGTGCGCGTGTCGATGGCATGCACCACGCTCCAGGAGGCGGTGATGTACATGATGCCGTCCACCACCAGCGGCGTGGCTTCCACGCCGCGCGTGGATTCGAGGTTGTACGACCAGACCAGCCCCAGGTCCTTCACGTTGCCCGCGTTCACCTGGTCGAGCCGGCTGAAGCGCGATTCCGAATAGTCCAGGCCCACGCTGGGCCAGTCGGGCGTCTTCTTCTGCGCGGCATTGGCGCGGATGAAACTGCCGTCCACGCGCTTGGTGGCGGCCGCCGCGCGGTCCAGTGCGTTCTGGGCCGTGGCTGCAGTATTGATGCCCAGGCACAGCAATGCGCCGGCGAGCACGAGCAGCCCGGAGTGTGTTTTTTTCATCGCAGGTCTCCTTTGTGCGCCAAGAATCGTCGGGACAGGCCGCGCGTTCATCTTCGGGATTTCCCCAGTCCGGGGCTGTTCCATTGCGGAACACATTCGACACTGGTCCTGAAACGGGAGGCAGCTCACCCATGGCCCTCGACAGAAGCCTTGTCGGAAGAATCGGTACACCCGATGCCCCGCGCCAGCTCTTCGCAAGCACGCCCGCGCAGCGCGTGGCGCTCGCGCGGCAGCAGTTCTTCGAGGAAGGCGTGCGCCCCTCGGGGCTGGTGGGCGAGGCGGTGATCCAGTCGTGGATGCGCTGCAGCCGCACCCACACCGACCGCCAGCGCATCGTTCCATTCGACCCGGTCACGCCCAGCCGGCTGCACGCCACGCTCGCGCGCAACCGCCAGCTGCTCGACGTGGCGCGGCAGGAGCTGGGGCAGATGGAGCACTCGCTCGCGGGCACCGACTGCCGCGTGATCCTCACCGACCGCGAGGGCGTGGTGGTGCACGTCACGCAGCATCCCGCCGCCGCGCACCAGCCGGTGCTGCGCAAGACGGCGCGCGTGGGCGTGAACATCGCGGAGCGCGTGGTCGGCACCACCGCGCCGGGCATCGTGGCGAGCACCGGGCAGGCCTGCACGGTCGACGGCGCCGAGCACTATTTCGACGTGCTGTGCCACATGCAGTGCGCGGCCGCGCCGATCCGCGACGTGACGGGGCAGCTCGCGGGCGTGCTCGACCTCACGGTGGAGGCACGTCGCTTCGGCTTCGACGCGGCGTCGATGGTGTCGCTGTACGCCACCACCATCGAGAACAGGCTGCTGCAGGCGCAGTCGCGCGACCACCTGATCCTGCGCTTCCAGGCCAGCCCGACGCTGCTGGGCACGCCGCTCGAGGCGCTGGCCGGCATCTCGCCCGACGGCACCATCGCCTGGCTCAACAACGCCGGCGCGCGGCTGCTGGGGCGGCTGCCGGAAGCGGCGGACGAGCGCGATGTCGAGTTCCTGCTGGGGCACGATCTTGCGAGCCTGCTGCGGCTCGGGCGGCGCGAGGCGGCGCAGCCTTTGCGGCTGGCGAGCGGCCTCGGCGTGTGGGTGCAGGCGCAGCTGAAGGGCGGCGCGGATGGCGCGGATTTCCGGCATGCGGTGGCGATGCCGGGTGAGACGCCGCCATTGGCCATCGAGCGGCACGATGCGATGCCGGTCACGCAAGCCAGCGAACACGCAGCCGGCGAAGAGGCTGCGCCACACGCCGAAACGCTGCGCGAGCACAGCCGCAAGCTGATCGAGGAAACGCTGGCCGCACATGGCGGCAACGTGTCGCAGGCGGCGCGGCAGCTGCGCGTTTCGCGCGGCACGCTCTACCGGCGGCTGCGGGGCTGGCGCGAAGACGCCGCGACGGACTGACTGATCAGGCAGCCGCGCGGGCCAGCGCACGCGCGCGCCGCGCCTTCGCATCGGGCTGCAGCGGCCGCAGGTATTCGTGCAGCGCGAGCGCGGCGGCGCCCACGGCGGGCGCGAGCTCCGCATAGCGTGCGGTGCGCAGCTCGGGCGCCGGCAAGCCGGCATCGTCCGCATGGCGCTTCACGCATTCGAAGGCCGCCTGCGCGAAGCCCTGGTTGTCGGCGCAGGCCTTGCCGCCGAGCACGATGGCGCGCGGGTCGAAGGTGACCCACAGGTTCTGCAGCAGCACGCCGAAGAGGGCCGCGGCGCGCTTCAGGTCGGCGCCTTCGCGCTCCAGCACGCGCGAGCCGAAGAAGGCCTCCGCGCAGCCGCGCCGGCCGCACGAGCACAGCGGTCCTTCGAAATGGAGGATGGTGTGGCCGATCTCGCCGGCCATGCCCTGCGCGCCGGTGAAGAGCCTGTCGTTGAGCACCACGCCCGCGCCCACGCCCACGTCGCAGTTGACGAAGATCAGCGGGTCTTCACCCTCCTGGCCCACGCTGGAGGCGAACTCGTACTCGCCGAGCGCTGCGGCGTCGCCGTCGTTCTGCAGCTGCACGGTGACGCCGGGCAGGCCGGCGGCCGTGAAGGCTTCCTCGAGCGCAGGCAGCAGGCTCACGTTGCGCCAGCCGAGGTTGGGCGCGAAGCGGACCACGCCGGTGCAGTCGTCCACGGCGCCGGGCACGCACACGCCGATGCCCGAGAGCTGCAGGCCGAGCTGCCGCAGCTTCGCATGCCCGGCGGCGGCCATGCGCGCGACCTGCGTGCAAACGCCGGCTGGCGAGCCATCGGTCAGGTCGTGGCTCTGCGAATGCAGCACCTCGCCCTGCAGCGACATGCACACCAGGCGCACGGTTTCCACCGCGATCTCCACACCCATCAGCGCGCGCACGCCCACATTGATCCGCAGCGGCGTGGAGGGCCGGCCGAGGCCGTCGGCCACGGTCGCGCCGGCCTCGCTGAGCCAGCCTTCGTCGATCAGCTCGCGCACCAGCAGGCTCACGGTCGACTTGGTGAGGCCGCTCTCGCCGGCCAGCCGCGCGCGCGAGAGGCCCGGCTGCGCGCGCAGCAGCCGCAGCAGCACGCTGCGGTTCATGCGCTTCACCAGTTGCAGGTCGGCCGTGGTGGTCACGTCGGCTCTGTCAGGCAGGTGCCGCGGCGGTGTCGGCGTGGTGGGCCTGCTCCTTGCCCTCGGGCCGCTTGCCGGCAATGATCATTCCGAGCACTTCGTCCTCGGTCACGTCGGCGGTGCGGTAGGTGCCCACGAGCTTGCCGTTCTTCATCACCGCGAGGCGGTCGCTCAGCGAGAACACGTCGGGCATGTCGTGCGTGATGAGGAAGATGCCCACACCGTCGGCCTTGAGCTGCTTCACCAGGCCGCCGACCATCGCGGTCTCTTCGGGGCCGAGCGCGGCGCAGGGCTCGTCCATGATGAGGATGCGCGCGTTGAAGTACAGCGCGCGAGAGATGGCCACCACCTGCCGCTGCCCGCCCGAGAGGCGTCGCACCGGTACGCGGATGTTGGTGAAGTTCCTGTTCAGGCGCTGGAACACCTTGCGCGCCTGCACTTCCATGAAGTGGTCGTCCAGCGTGTTCCACGCGGTCATCTTCTCGCGACCGAGGAAGAGGTTGGCCACCGAGTCGAGATTGTCGGCCAGCGCGAGCGTCTGGTAGATGGTCTCGATGCCCTGCGCCTGCGCCTCGGCGGGCGTGCGGATGCTGACCTTCTCGCCCGCGATCAGCGTGTCGCCCGAGTCGATGGGGTAGGCGCCCGCGAGCATCTTCATCAGCGTGGACTTGCCCGCGCCGTTGTGGCCCAGCAGCGCGACCACTTCGCCGGGATAGAGATTCACGCTCACGCCGTCCACGGCCTTCACGCCGCCGAAGGCCTTGCGGATCTCGCGCAGTTCGACGAGAGGTTTGGAGGTGTCGATGTTGGTGTCCATGTCAGCTTTCTCCGAACTTGCGGCGATAGAGCACGTCGAAGACCACCGCCACGATCAGCACCTGGCCGATGATGACCATGCGCTTGCCGATGGGCACGTCGAGCAGCAGCATGCCGCTGTCGAGCGACTGCATGATCAGCGCGCCCAGCACCGAGCCGAAGATCGAGCCGCTGCCGCCCGCCAGCGCCGTACCGCCGATGACGGCCGCGGCGATCACGTAGAGCTCCATGCCGGTGCCCAGCGAGTTGGTGCCGGCGTTCAGGCGCGCGATCGACACGATGGCCGCGATGGTGACCAGCACCGCCAGCAGCGCGAACAGCATCAGGGTGACGCGCTTGACCGGAATGCCCACCAGCGCCGCGGCGTCGGGATTGCCGCCCATCGCGAACACGTAGCGCCCGAAGCGCGTGCGGTGCACGATGAACGACAGCACGACGGCCACCACGGCCCAGATCAGCACCGGGATCGGAATGCCCTGAGGCTCGTTCTTGGACGAGATCTGGTAGCTGTTCATGACCCACGCGAAGCCGAACACCACCGCCACCGGCACCGCCGTGATGAGCACGTCCAGCCACAGCGCCTCGGTGGGCATGTCGTAGCGCTGGCGCGCGCGGCGCTTCTGCACCATGCGGCCGAACAGCACCAGCGCCACCAGCGCGGCGAGCACCCAGCTCGCGGTGACGCCGATGCCGCCGTCGTAGCCGCCGCCCAGGCGCTGGAAGAATTCGTCGTTCACCGGCTGCGTCTTGCCGTCGGCCACCAGGAAGGCCGCGCCCCGGAAGGACATGAGGCCGCCCAGCGTGACCACGAACGAAGGCACGCCCAGCACCGCCGTGAGCCAGCCCTGGTAGATGGACACCAGCAGCGCCACCGCGAGCCCCGCGAGGCAGGCCGTGGGCCACGACCAGCCGGAGGTGTACTGCAGGTAGGCGATGAGCACGCCCACGAAGCCCATCACCGAGCCCACCGACAGGTCGATGTGCCGCGCCACGATGATGAGCACCATCACGGTGGACACGATGCCCACCACCGCCGTCTGCTGCGCGACGTTGTAGAGGTTCTCGGGCGAGAGGAACACGCCCCCCGACATGACGCTGAACGCCACGGCCATGACGACCAGCAGCACGCACATCAGGATGAGCCGCAGGTCGACGCCGGTGCGGCGCCACCAGCCCGGTGTTGGTGATGGGTTGCTCATGTTTCGGACCCTTTGGGAGTACTTGGAGTACTTGGAGTACGTGGGACTGCGTGGGTGCGCAGGCGCCCGCCGGCCGGGCCCGCGAGGGCCGGCAGTCGGATGCATTGCATGGGAGAGAGAAGAAGGGCCGGCGCGCTTTCCGAGAATGGCGCCGGCGCGTTGCGTTGCGTCGTTACTTGCAGGCCGCGGGCGCGCTGGCGCCCGACACGCCCTTGCAGAGCTCGTCCTTCTTGATCCAGCCGGCCTTGACCACCACGTCGAGGTTGTCGCGCGTGATCGGCACCGGCGTCAGCAGCCGCGAGGACAGCGAGATCTTCTTGGCGCCGCCGGCCCACGGCGCGGCCTTGTCGACCGGTTTGCCGGCAGCCAGCGCAACGGCCGCGAGGGCGGCTTCGCGGCCGAGTTCGCGCGAGTCCTTCCAGATGGTGGCGGTCTGCGTGCCCAGCGCGATGCGGTTGAGCGCCGCGAAGTCGGCGTCCTGGCCCGACACCGGAATGCCGCGGATGCCCTTGGCCGTGAGCGCTGCCACCGCGCCGCCGGCCGTGCCGTCGTTGGCGGCGACCACCGCGTCGACCTTGTTGCCGT
Organism: Variovorax sp. CAN15; assembly: GCF_030462475.1. Taxonomy (GTDB): domain Bacteria; phylum Pseudomonadota; class Gammaproteobacteria; order Burkholderiales; family Burkholderiaceae_C; genus Variovorax. The sequence continues at coordinate 16,134 of NZ_JASMRZ010000042.1, read as the reverse complement.
TCTTGGTGAGGATCTGCTCCATGTTCTTCTGCGCGACCTCGGGCTTCCAGCCTTCGGTGTACTCGTCGCCGACGATCTTGATGTCGCCCTTCTTGATGGCGGCATCGAGCACCTCCTGCTGGCCCGCGCGCAGGAAGTCGGCGTTCGGGTCGCTGGGCGAGCCCTTGATGATCACGTAGTTGCCCTTGGGCTTGACCTTGAAGACCTCGCGCGCCTCCATGCGGCCGACCTCGACGTTGTCGAAGGTGATGTAGAAGACGCCGGGCGCTTCGATCAGCCGGTCGTAGGCGATCACGGGCACCTTCTGGCGCGTGGCCTTGGTGACTGCCGGCAGGATGGCGTCCTTGTCCATCGCCAGCACGATGAGCGCCTTCGCGCCCTTCGACATCAGGCCCTCGATGTCGCCCAGCTGCTTCTCGGGCGAGCCGCCCGCATCGGCACTGATGTACTTGGCGCCGAGCTTCTCGAGTTCGGCCTTGATGGCGGCCTCGTCGGTCTTCCAGCGCTCTTCCTGGAAGTTGGACCAGCTCACGCCGACCACGGTCTGCGCCATCGCGCCGACGGCCGTGAGACCGAAGGCCATGGCGGCCAGGGTGTGTTTCAGTTGCATCGATGTCTCTCCTGAATTGATTCGCCCGCAGGCGCCAGCCAAGTAAGAAATTAGTTAGTTTGAAGGCCGAACTAACTATCCCATCGAGGCGGGATCATGGGCATCGGGGAATTCCCCAAGCGTGCGGCGCCCATGAAAAAGGCCGGGCAGGGCCGGCCTTCGTGCGCTGAAGCGACGGATGGTGATCAGTCTCGGACGCGCGCAGCGTTGCGCAGGTCGCGGATCTGGTCGTGGTTGCGCTGCGCGCCTTCGGCCTGGGCGGCGACCACGCTGCGCACGTCGGCGGGCAGGTTCTGCTTCAGGGCCTTGCGATAGCGCGCGACACCGGTGTCTTCGCCGCGCTCGCACGATTCGAGGATGGAGAGTTCGCTGTTCGCGCCGAGCGAGCCCTTCACGTGCACCCAGCCGCGATGCAGCGCGCCGCTGGCAGTGCCGCCCTCTGCCGGCTTGCCGCCGTAGGCCGCGATGAGCGCCATCAGTTCGCTGCCGGCCTTGCGGCACTCTTCGGCGCGATTGGCGAACAGTTGCTTCGCCGCGGGGCTCTCCACTTCGTCGGCGCAGGCGCGAAAGCCGTATTCGCCGTCGCGCGAGTTCTCGAGCAGGTCGTTGAGCACGTCCACCACTTCGTCGTTGGCGAGCACGGGGCCGGCAGCCTGGAGGGTGTCGAGGGATGAGTCGGTGTATGCCATGTCGGGGTCCTTTGGGTTGAATTGCTGTCTGTCGAAGACCCATCGTTCAAAAATCCGCGGCTGCGCCGCGTCGTCCCTTCCGGCGACACGGCGTAGGCGAAGAACGACCCGCGCGGCCCGGCTTCAGCCGATGCGCCAGGCCTGCATCCACACGGCGATGCCGTCGAGCAGTTCGCCCAGCGCCTCTTCGTCGGTGCGGCCGGTGCGCCTGAGCACGTGGAACGAGTGGTCGGCGCCTTAGATCTCCAGCACGGTGGCGATCGGACCCGGCGCCTGCACGGTGTCGTCGAATGGCGCGGGCCCGGCAGGCGTGTCACGCAGGCCGTGCGCGAAGAGCATGGGCACGTCTGCGTCCCGCAGGTGCGCCGCGCGCCCGGCCGCCTTCGCGGATGCGCCCGACGGCTCTCGCTGCCGCCGGAGGGCGAACCCCTGGACGTCCGCGCCCGCATGTCGCCCGGCATCTTGCCTTCACCCGGTTGTCCATGACCCCTGCTCGTGGAGCTTCTTCTCGCCGTTGGTGAAGTTGAGCACCAGCAGCGTGGCGCCCAGCGTCAGGACGAAAGTCCGGACGACCGCCCTGAGCGCCCCTCGGCGATGCACCTCGGAACGCGGCGACTGCCTGCCCAAGCGATCAGTCGATCAGCTGCGTCTTGATCGCGTAGTAGGTCAGGTCGCTGTTGGTGGAGAGGTTCATCTTCTCCATCAGCCGCGTGCGGTAGGTGCTGATTGTCTTCACCGAGAGCGACAGCGCCTCGCCGATGGCGCCCACCGACTCGCCCTTGGCCAGCTTGAGGAACACCTGGAACTCACGCTCCGACAGGTGCTCGTGCGGCGGAGCGTTGTCCTTGCGCTCCAGCTGGCCAGCGAGCAGCTCGGCCACCGAGGGCGAGATGTAGCGCCGGCCCAGCGCGATGGTGCGGATGGCCCTGGCGATCTCCTCGGGGTCGCATTCCTTGTTGAGGTAGCCCGAGGCACCCTGGCGGATCAGGTTCACCGCATAGTGTTCTTCCGGATAGCCGCTGAGGATGAGCACGCCGAGGTCGGGCGCCTTGGCGCGCACCATCGCGAGCGCGTCGATGCCGCTCTGGCCAGGCATGGAAAGGTCCATCACCAGCACGTCGATATCGGTCGTGCGCACGAGATCGATGGCCTCCCGGCCGCTGCCGGCCTCGCCGACCACGCGGAAATCGACGAAGGTGGAGAAGAACGACTTCAGGCCTGTGCGGACGACGGCGTGGTCGTCGACGATGCCGATCTTGATCATGGTGTTGTTCCTGCTTGAAGCGATGCGCGCCAGAGGCGGCGCGACAGGGGAACGAAGATGCCACAGGCATCGGCCCCCGGAACACCGGAAACGCAGGAAGCGGCGTTGTCCTGCACGGCAATGCAGGATTGCCTGTCGTCCGCGTCGGACGGAAGCGACGCGGCGTCCGGCCCGCAGCGGCAAGGCTTCAGGCGCGCCGTTCCTGGCGGCGCCAGTTGCCCTGCAACAGTGCGCCGATGCCCAGCACGACCACCAGCGTCACCGCCAGCAGCATGAAGGCCAGCGCCGCGCCGAAAGGCCAGTTGTTCAGGCCGACGAACTGCTGGTAGATCTCGGGCGTCATCATCCTGAAGCGCGGCCCGCCGATGAGCACCGGCGTGGCATAGGCGTTCATGCACAGGATGAAGACCAGCGACATGCCCGCGATCACGCCCGGCATGGCCTGCGGCAGCACCACGCGGCGGAACACGGTGAAGGGCGGCGCGCCCAGGTTGGCGGCCGCCTCCTCGACGTTGCGCGGTATGCCCTCGATGACGCTGGCCAGCGTCATCACCATCAGCGGCAGCACGATGGTCACCATCACGCCCACCACGGCCGGCTGGTTGAACATGAGCTGCATGGGCTCGCGCACCAGCCCGCTCCACTGCGCCACCGCGTTGAACAGGCCGCTGTTGCCCAGCAGCGCCAGCCAGCCGGCCGAGCGCACCACGTTGCCCACCATCAGCGGCAGGATGGTGGCGAGCGTGAGCCACATCTTCCAGCGCCGCGGCATGCGCGCCAGCGTGTAGCCGGCGGGCAGCCCCGCCAGCAATGCGACCAGCGTGGTGATGGCGGCGACCCGCAGGGTGACGGACAGCACTTCGCGGAAGTACGGGTCGGCGAACACCTGCACGTAGTTGCGCGGCGTGAAGGCCTCGACCATCAGCTCGGTGGGCGTGTAGATGTTGAGCGAGTAGCGCAGCAGCATCGCCATGGGCGCCACCATCAGCGCCAGCACGATCGCGATGGCCGGCAGAGTCAGCAGGCGCATCGCTCAGGCCTTGAAGTCGCGCGACCAGTACTGCTGCAGCGCCGGCATGGCCTGTGCGAAGTAGCCGAAGTCGGGCACCTTGAAGCGCGACTGCTCCTCGGGCGTGAACGCGATCTGTGCGGCCAGCCCGGGCGGCAGGCTGGCGTTGGTGACGGTGGGCACGTAGCCCATGCGCTCGGCGAACGCGGCCTGGGCGCGCGCGTCGAGCATGGCGTCGAGATAGGCGAAGGCGTTGTCCTTCTGCTGGCTGTTCTTCGGCACCACGGCGCTGAAGGTGGTCGGCATGATGCCTTCGGCGGGCACCGCGGCGGCCACGCTCACGCCGGCGCGGCGCCACTGGTACACGCGGGCGCGCCAGGCCAGCGTGATCCAGATGTCTTCCGACTTCAGCGCCTGCGCCACCGCCTCGTTGGTGGCGAAGATCTTGGGCGACAGCGCCTTCATCTCGCCGAGCTTCTTCATGCCCGGCGCCAGGTCGGACAGCGTGCCGCCGGCCGCCAGCGAGGCGGCGGCGATGTTGTACGGAAACAGGATGTCGGCCAGCCCGACGCGGCCCTTGTATTTCGGGTCCCAGAGGTCGTTGAGCGACTTCGGCGGCGTCCTGATCTTCCCGGGGTTGTAGGCAATGACCAGGCCCGAGTAGATGTGCGGCAGCGCCTGCGGCTGGCGCAGCGCGGCGATGGCGTTCTTCGCGTTCGGCACCTTGGCGTCGGTCAGCGTCTCGAACAGGCCCATCTGCGCGAGCCCGCTGGCCTCGAAATCGACCAGCGACACCACGTCTAGACTGCCGCGCCGGCTGTTGCGCTCGGCCAGCAGCTTGGCCTTGCGCGGCGGGCCGTCGTCGGTGCTCTGCACCGCTTCGATGCCGCGCGGCTTGAGCAGCGGCTGCTCGACGTTCTTGCCGAGCAGGTCGCCGTAGTCGCCGCCCCAGGTGGCGACGACGACGCGCCCGCCGGTGGCGGCAAACGCGGGCGCGGAGGCTGCCAGCGGCAGTGATGCGGCGGCCAGCAGCAGGGAACGGCGTGTGGAATGTGAGGACATGGCGGTGGTTGAAGAAACGGAGGAAGAGAGGAAGAAACGAAGTTCAGGCGCTGGCATCCGCGGGCAGCGCCAGCGCATGCTCCGGCGACCACTGCAGCGACACGCATTCGCCCTCGGCCGGCCCGCGCGCGGCGCTGTCGTGTGCCAGGGCGCTGGGCTGCGCGACAGAGATCGGGCCGACGTCGGTCTCGAAGTGCCATTCGGTCGTGCCGCCCAGGTAGGTGCTCAGCCGCACCCGCGCGGGCAGGCCCTGCTCACCCGCGTTGGCGATGCGGATGCGGTCGGGCCGCACCATCAGCGCCACGTCGTCCGGCGCGGACGCGGACGCAGGCACCGCCGACGGCGCGCACGGCAGCGCATGCGCCCCCGCGCGGAACACGCCCGGCGCATCGACCCGCCCCGGCATCAGGTTGCAGCGCCCGATGAAGTTGGCGACGAACTGGTCGACCGGCTGCTCGTACACCTGGCGCGGCGTACCGATCTGGCGCACGCGGCCGTGGTCCATCACGGCCAGGCGGTCGGCGGTGGTGAGGGCTTCTTCCTGGTCATGCGTGACCAGCAGCGTGGTGAGGCCCAGGCGCTGCTGCAGCGCGCGGATCTCGAGCCGCACCTCGGTGCGCAGGCGCGCATCGAGGTTGGACATGGGCTCGTCGAGCAGGAACACCGTGGGCTGCACCACCAGCGCGCGCGCCAGCGCCACGCGCTGCTGCTGGCCACCCGACAGCGCGGCCGGCCGGCGGTCGGCCAGGTGATCGAGCCGCACCAGCCGCAGCGCTTCTTTCACGCGCGCGGCCTGCTCGGCGCGCGGCACCTTGCGCATCTGCAGCCCGAAGGCCACGTTCTCGGCCACGCTCATGTGCATGAACAGCGCATAGCCCTGGAACACCATGCCGGTGTCGCGCGCATGCGGCGGCGCATGCGTCACCTCGCGTTCGCCGAAGAAGATGCGGCCCGCGCTCGGCTGCACGAAGCCGGCCACCATGCGCAGCGTGGTGCTCTTGCCGCAGCCGGAGGGCCCGAGCAGCGCGAGCAGTTCGCCCTGCGCCACGCCGAGGTCGAGGTTGCGCACCGCGACCGTGCGGTCGTAAGTGCACTGGAGATTGTCGAGACGCAAATAGCTCACGTGGTCACCCGGGACAGACTGACGAAACGATCCGCCACCAGCAGGAGCACGGCGATGAGCACGGTCTGCACCGTGCCGACCGCGGCCAGTGTCGGGTCCATGTTGAAGTTGAGGTAGCTCAGCATTTCCACCGGCAGCGTCGTGTACCCGGGGCCGGTCAGCATCATGGTCATCTCCAGGTTCTCGAAGCTCGCGATGAAGCTGAAGACGGCCGCGGCCACGATGCCGGCCCGCATCGAGGGCAGCGTGACGCGCAGGAACACCGTGACCGGGCGCGCGCCAAGGTTGGCGGCGGCTTCCTCCGGCGCGCGGCCGAGCCCCTGCAGGCTGGCCGACACGAGGCGCACGGTCCACGGAATGGCCAGCAGCGCATGCGCGGCGATCAGGCCCGGCAGCGTGGCAACGATCTGCAGGTCGATGGTGTTGTCGATCTGCACGAAGAACACGTAGATGCCGGTGCCCAGCACCACGCCCGGAAATGCCAGCGGCGACAGCAGCAGCGCGGCCAGCGCGCGCCGCCCGCGAAAATCGCCGCGCTCGATGGCGTAGGCGGCCACCGTGCCGGTGCTCACGCCGAGCAGCGCCGAGACGGCGGCCAGTTGCAGCGACAGCATGAAGCTGCTCGCGAACTGCGGCTTGCCCCATGCATTGGCGTACCAGTGCAGCGAATAGCCTTCGGGCGGAAAGCTCATGATCGGCTGCTCGAAGAAGCTCAGCCAGGCCACGGTGACGAGCGGCAGCAGCATGGCCGCGTATGCCGCGGCCACTGCGACCCGGCGGGCGACGGTGGCGGGCCTCACGCGCGGGCCTCCTCAAGCACGGCGGCGAGCGGCCGGCCAATGGCCGGTCTTGTGGACAGCGCGGCCGCCTTCAGCACGAAGGGCAAGGACGGCTGCACGTCGCGCAGTTCATCCAGATGCATGCCGCGCACGATGAGGACGAGGAACGAGTCCGGCGTCTGCGCCGCGAGCGGCACGATGGGGCTGAACAGCGTGCCGACGCATTGCACCAGCAACGGCCATCGCTCGTCTTGCACCCTGACCAGTCCCTTGACGCGCAGCAGGCGCTCGCCGCACAGGCCGGCGAGGTTGTCGAGCCACTCGGAGAGTTCGTCGCGCGTGACCGGCGCGGTGAAGCGGCACAGGGCGGTGCGGATGTCGCTGTGCGGCAGCTGCAGCGCGTCGGCGTCCAGCGGCGCGAGCGTAAGGTGCGGCAGCGATGAGCGCGCCGGCGGCGACGCCAGCGCGGCCAGCGCGCGCGGCCCCGGCGCGGCGTCGGCCACCAGTTCGGCCAGCGGATTGACGCGTGCCAGCAGCGCGCGCGCCACGTCCACCGCACCGGCCCGGGCGATGTCCTGCCGGGTCAGCACGATGCGCTGCGCGCCGGCGATCTGCGCGGCGGCTTCGGGCAGCGCCAGCGTGGCGGCGCCGCGCTCGCAGTCGAAGGTGCTCACGACATGCGCGCGCAGGTGCCCGGCCAACGGACCGAGGCTGCGCAGCACCGGCCCGGGGCGCGCGAGGCCGGTGGTCTCCAGCACGATGCGCGCGAGCGGCGGCAGGCCCTGTTCGGCGCGCGCCTCGATCAGTGCCGCAATGGTGTCGGGCAAGTCGCCGCCCATCGCGCAGCAGACGCAGCCGTTGCTCAGCAGCGCCATCGGCACCTTGTCGGCGGAGGCGGAGATGACGGCGCCGTCGAGGTCGACCTCGCCAACCTCGTTGACGATCACGGCGGTGTCGGCGGCCTGCGGCTGGCGCAGGTACGCCGACAGCAGCGTGGTCTTGCCGCTGCCCAGGAAGCCGGTGAGCACGATCAGCTCGATGGGAACCGGCATCGGCGGCGAGGCGTTGTCCGGGCTGCTCATGCGGCGGGTGCTTCCGCCGCGGCGGCTTCGGCGTGGCTGGCCGCCACCATCGCGCGAACGTCGGCCAGCAGCTCGGCCGTGTCGTAGCAGATGCCGCCCACGATGGTGCGGCTCAGCCCGCGCTGCCATTCGACACGCTGGGTGTCATCGTTCAGCCGCATGGCGCCGGTGCCGTACAGCAGCTTGAAGTCTTCCAGCGGGTTCTGGTCGTGCACCAGCAGGTCGGCGCGCTTGCCGACCTCCAGGCTGCCGCAGTCGGCCTCGATGCCAAGCAGGTGCGCGCCTTCGAGCGTGGCGGCGCGCAGCACCTCCAGCGGATGGAAGCCGGCTTCCTGCAGCATCTCGAGTTCGCGCACGAAGCCGAAGCCGAACACCTGGAAGATGAAGCCGGAGTCGCTGCCCGCGCAGACGCGCCCGCCGCGGTTCTTGTACTCGTTGACGAAGCGCATCCAGAGCCGGTAGTTTTCCTTCCACTCGATCTCGTTCCTTGTCGACCAGCGATACCAGTAGGAGCCGTGGCCGCCGCGGTAGGGCTGGAAGCCGTCCCAGTAGCTCTTCCAGGTGTATTCGTCGTGCCAGTCGGCGCGGCGGGTGCGCATGAGGTCGCGGTTGGCGTCGTAGATGCCGAAGGTCGGCACGAAGGTGAAGCCGAGTTCGAGAAAGCGGTCCATCGCGTTGCGCCATGTGGCGCTGCCCGGCTGCGCGGCCTGGCCGAAGCTCTGGCCGGCGACGGAGAAGCGGAAGTACTCGTCGCCGTAGTTGTAGTCGGCCGGGTAGTCCTGCACCACGCGGTGCTCGAACAGTGCCTCGGGCAGGCCGTAGTAGTGCTCGGCGCTGGTCAGGCCCCATTGCGCGGTGGTGAGCGCGTTCATGCGGGTCACGGCGGTCTGCGCGTGGTGGCAGCCGCTGCGCAGGCCGAGGCTGGCGCATTCGGCCAGTGCGGCCTGCATGATGGCGGGCGAGGCGCCGAAGAACTTCACGCCGTCGGCGCCGCGCGCCTTCAGCCGGCCCAGCCAGTCGCGTGCCTGCGCCGGCGTGTGAATGATCTTCAGGATGTCATTGACCGCCGGGAAGTACGCATGCGCCAGCATGCGCGGCGCGGCGATGGTGCCGGCCGCAGCGCGCTCGCGCTGGTCCAGCGTCCAGCCCAGGCCGTTGAAGCAGCCCATCTCGCGCACGGTGGTCACGCCGTGGGCCAGCCAGAGCTTGTAGACGTAGTCGGCCGGCGGCGCCTTGCCGGCCACGAAGGGCGAGCCGATGTGCGCATGCGCATCGACGAAACCCGGCGTGACGAACTTGCCGTGGCAGTCGATCTCGTGCTGCCCGGCGGCCGGGCGCACGGCCGGGTCGATGGCCTTGCGGGGCGCGCCGACGCCGCGCATCTCGACGATGCGGTCGCCCTCGATCACGATGTCGACCGGCCCCCAGGGCGGCGCGCCGGTGCCGTCGATGACGGTGGCGCCGCGCAGCACCAGCCGGGCGAACGGCCCTTCGCCACGGTCGCGGCCGGTGGCGCGCGGCTTCTCGCGGCCGCCGCGCAATTGGCGCGCGGCCGCGATCTCGTCGCCCGCCTCGACGGCCGGCATGTGTTCCCGCATCGCGGATGCTGCTGCTGTCACTCGAATCTCCTCGAAACATCCGGACTGCCGGATGGCGAGGTCGATTCTTTCGAGCGAGGGGGTATGCCGTCTCGCTCAATCCTGCTCGGCGGACAGCATGTTCTTGCTGTGTGGCCGGGCGTGCCGCTGGGTGTGCCGCTGGGTGTGCCGCCGGGTGCGGCTGCTGCGGGCTACTGCTGCAGCGCCTGCCGGTAGCGCTGCGGCGTCACGCCCTCCACCTTGCGGAACTGGCGCGCGAGGTGGCTGGAGTCGGAGAAGCCGCAGTCCATGGCGATCTGCAGGATGTTCTTGTCGGAGAAGGCCAGGTCGGCCTTTGCCAGCCGCAGCCGCGCCGCCACCAGGTGCGCGTGCGGCGTGAGGCCGTAGCGCTGCTTGAAGCGGCGCGCGAAATGGAATTCGCTCATGTCGGCCAGCCGCGCGAGCCGGGCCACGCTGAGCGTTTCATGCGGGTGGCGCTCCACGTGCTCGAACGCGGCCTGCAGGCCGTCGGGGCCGGCGGACTGCACTGGGCGCGTCACGCGGCCGTAGTTGTGCAGCAGGTGCGCCACCAGCGACTGCGCGATGCCGTCGGCATACATGCGGCCTGCCGGGCCATCCGCATCGAGCGCCGCGACGAACTGCGCGCCCAGCTGCCGGCCGATGCTGTCGTCGCGGTACAGCGGGCCGTCGTTCGGCTGGAAGTCTTCGAAGTCCACGCCGAAGCGGCGCGCGGCCAGGCGCAGGTCATCAAGCGAGAAATGGATGTGCAGCAGGTCGAACGGGCTCGGAGACTCGAAGCCGGTTTGCTCGATGCTGCGCGAATCGATGAGCCGCACGCTGCCGCCGCGGATGGGGCCGTCCCAGATCACGGAGTCGTCCACGCGCGAGCAGGCCTCCATGGGCAGCAGCACCATCGAGAACAGCATGAAGTCGGGCGATGTGGCGACGTTGAATTCGAAGGGGCCGCCGGTCGTGCGCGTCCACCGCAGCACCGACACGCCGGTGGACGGCAGGTCGATGAGGGCGCCTGCGCTGCGCATGCCCCACAGGTCTTCCATGTCGTTCAGGTGGCGCAGCGGTTGCATGAGTTTTGTGCCTGGGAGGGGTTGCGCGAGGGAGATGTCCCTCGAAGGTGCACAAATTCTCAAGCATTTTCCAGGCCATCGGCGGCGGGAATTCCCTGTCCGCAGGGTAGCGCGGGCGACCCGGATGCGCCGCCTCAGCCGATCGCCGGATAGCGCCCCGTGCCTTCGGGCCAGGGCGTCAGCACCTCGAAGCCGTCTTCCGTGACCGCGACCATGTGCTCCCACTGCGCCGACAGCGAATGGTCGCGCGTGACCACCGTCCAGCCGTCGGGCAGCTCGCGGGTCTCGCGCCGGCCGGCGTTGATCATCGGCTCGATGGTGAAGACCATGCCGGCCTCCAGCCGCAGGCCCTGGCCGGGCTGGCCGTAGTGCAGCACCTGCGGATCGTCGTGGTAGATCCGGCCGATGCCGTGGCCGCAGTACTCGCGCACGACGCTGAAGCGCTCGCGGTGCGCGACGCTCTGGATCGCATGGCCCACGTCGCCCAGCGTGGCGCCGGGGCGCACCTGCAGGATGCCGGCGCGCATCGCCTCGTAGGTGGTGTCCACCAGGCGCCGCGCCAGCGGGCTGGGCTCGCCGACGAAGTACATGCGGCTGCAGTCGCCGAACCAGCCGTCCTTGTTGACGGCCACGTCGATGTTGATGATGTCGCCCTTCTTCAGCACCTTCTGCGCCGACGGCACGCCGTGGCAGACCACATGGTTGACCGAGGTGCACACCGTCTTGGTGTAGCCCTGGTAGCCGACGTTGGCGGGCACCACGCCCTGCACATCGACGATGTGGTCGTGGCAGATGCGGTCGAGCTCCTCGGTGGTGACGCCGGGCTTCACGTGCTCGCCGATCATCGCCAGCACCTCGGCGGCGAGCCGGCCCGCGGCGCGCGACATCGCGATTTCGTCGGGCGACTTGAGCGGAGCGGCTGTGGCCCTCATGCGCGCGCTCCGGCCGGCTTGCGGGCGGCCGGAGCAGGCGCTGGCGCGGGCGCGGGCGGTGGCGGTTCCAGCAGGGTGGAGACGGTGGCCAGGTCGAAGCCGCCGGCCTGCTCGGCGCGAATGAGGAGTTGGCAGATCTCGCGGTGATCGAGCTCGGGGTGCAGCTCGGCCAGCATGCCGATGCGCATCCAGTGCTCGGCCTGTGCATTGATGGAACGGCTCAGTGCATTGCCCGCGACGCGCAGGTTCTCATGCATGAGGTCTGAAATCTTGACGATGCCCATGGCTCTCTCGAATATACGAAACGTATATAAATCATATCAAATCAGCCGATGTGTTTCAACGCGACGGCGGGGTAAGCCCGGTGCAGCGATTCGATCTCGTTTGATACGATTTTTCTCGAAGCGCCCACCTCGAGCGCGTTGGAGACAAGATGGACCCGAGCACATCAGATGCGCAGGCGCTGTATCGCGTCATGGTGCGCATCCGCGCTTTCGAGAACGCCGCCGAGGCGGCCAGCCAGGGGGGCGTGAGCGCCTACGGCCAGCAGGCCGCGGGCGCCGCCAAGGTGCGCGGGCCGCTGCACCTTTCCACCGGCCAGGAGGCGGTGCCGGCCGGCGTGTGCGCCCACCTGCGCGCCAGCGACTACCTCACCTCCACCCATCGCGGCCACGGCCACACGCTGGCCAAGGGCGCCGACCTCACGCGGATGATGTGCGAACTGTTCGGCAAGGCCACCGGCTTCAACGGCGGCAAGGGCGGCTCGATGCACATCGCGGACTTCTCGGTCGGCATGCTGGGCGCCAACGGCGTGGTGGCGGCAGGGCTGCCGATTGCCGTGGGCGCGGCGCATGCGCAGAAGCTGCTCGGCAAGGGCGACGGCATCACGGTCTGCTTCTTCGGCGACGGCGCCATCAACCGCGGGCCGTTTCTCGAAGCGCTGAACTGGGCGCGCGTGTACGACCTGCCGGTGCTCTTCGTCTGCGAAGACAACCGCTGGAGCGCGACCACCGCGAGCGGGCCGATGACGGCCGGCGACGGCGCCTCGGCGCGTGCCGAATCGCTCGGCATCGCCGCCACGCAGGTCGACGGCAACGACGTGTTCGCGGTGCACGAAACCGCCGCGCGGCTGGTGAGCGAAGTGCGCGCCGGCAGCGGCCCGCGCCTGCTGCATGCGCTGACCTACCGCGTGAAGGGGCACGTATCTGTCGACCTCGCGGCCTACCGCGACCCGGCCGAACTGGCTGCGGCGCTGGAAACAGACCCGATCGCGCGAGCGCGCGGGCATCTTCTTTCGACGGGCGTCGCCGCCGCCACGCTGGACGCCATCGAGAACGCCGCGCGCGACGAGGTCGACACCGCGCTGGCCGTCGCCGATGCCGCGCCCTGGCCCGACGCCAGCGCCGCCTTCACCGACGTGCAGACCACCGGAGCCGGCCAATGGCATTGACGAAGCAGGACCTGAGCTATTCCGAAGCCGCACTGCTCGCGCTGCGGCGCGAGATGGAGGCCGACCCGCGCGTGGTCGTGCTCGGCGAGGACGTGGGCCGCGGCGGCATCTTCGGCCAGTACAAGGGGCTGCAGCAACACTTCGGCGCCGGGCGCGTGATCGACACGCCGATCAGCGAAGCCGCGATCATGGGCGCCGGCGTGGGCATGGCGCTGGCGGGGCTGCGGCCGGTGGTCGAGATGCGCGTGGTCGACTTCGCGCTGTGCGGCATGGACGAACTGGTGAACCAGGCCGCGAAGAACCGCTTCATGTTCGGCGGCCAGGGCCGCGTGCCGCTGGTGGCGCGCATGCCCGGCGGCATCTGGGACGCCTCGGCGGCGCAGCACTCGCAGTCGCTCGAAGCCTGGTTCGCGCACCTGCCGGGCGTGGTGGTGGTGTGCCCCTCGACGCCGCAGGACAACCACGGCCTGCTGCGCTCCGCGCTGCAGTGCGGCGACCCGGTGGTCTACATCGAGCACAAGACGCTGTGGGGCGTGCGCGGCGAGGTCGACGAAAGCGTTGCGGTGCCGCTGGGCAAGGCCGCGCGGGTGCGCGAGGGCAACGCGCTCACGCTGGTGAGCTGGAGCCGGCAGATGCAGGCCTGCGCGGCGGCCTGCGATGCGCTGGCTGACGAAGGCATCGCTGTCGACCTCATCGACCTGCGCACGCTGTGGCCGTGGGACCGCGAGACGGTGCTGTCGTCCTGCGCGCGCACCGGCCGGCTGCTGGTGGTGCACGAGGCGGTGCAGGCGGCGGGCTTCGGCGCGGAGATCGCGGCCAGCGCGGCGGAGGCCACGGGCTGCCGCGTGGCGCGGCTGGGCGCGCCGCGCATTCCGGTCGGCTACGCGCCGGTGCTGGAGGCGCAGTCGCGCGTCGGCACCGAAGCCATCGTGGCCGCGGCGAAAAGGCTCGCCGGCTGAAGTGAAGACCGGCCATGGACCCGCTCTTCTTCAAGCTGGTGCGGGTCGTGAATCTCACGGCGCGGCCTTTCCATGAGCGCGTGGGCCGCGAGCACCGGCTCACGCTCAACGAGTGGCGCGCGATGGCGGTGCTCGCCACCCAGCCGGGGCTCAACGCGCGGCAGGTGGCCGACCAGACCGGCCTCGACAAGATGGCGGTGAGCCGCGCGCTGGCCGGCCTGCGGCGCCACAGGCGCGTACAGCGCCACGATGACCCGACCGACGGGCGCAGCAGCCGGCTCTACCTCACCGCCGCAGGCAAGGCGCTGCACGAAACGGTGGGCGCGCTCGGCCGCGAACGCGAGGTGATGCTGTTCGCCGGCATCGACGCCGGCGAGCTGGCGCGGCTCGATGCCACGCTCGACAAGCTCATCGAGGCCGTGCAGCGCGGCGGCCTCTAACCTCACGAGCAAGGCACGTCCCATTCCAGAAACACCGCGGAACCGGCTTTGCCGGGCCGCAGGTGTTGCCCCCGGAGGGGGTTGGCGAAGCGAAACGAAGTGCGCGCAGCCTGGGGGCGAACCAAGTCAAGCCGCGAAGCCGCCGTCGATGTTCAGGCTCGCGCCGGTCACGAAGCCGGCTTCGGGGCTGGCCAAGTAGCCGACCATGCCGGCGATTTCTTCCGGACGCGCGTGGCGGGCCAGCGCCATCAGGCCGTGCATCGAGGCGGCGTTGGGGCCGTCGACCGGGTTCATGTCGGTGTTGACCGGGCCGGGCTGCACGTTGTTGACCGTGATGCCGCGCGGGCCGAGGTCGCGCGACAGGCCCTGCACCAGGCCGACCAGCGCCGACTTGCTCATGGCGTAGGCGCTGCCGCCGGGCCAGGGCATGCGCACGGCGTTCGTGCTGCCGATGTTGATGATGCGGCCGCCCTCGCCCATGTGGCGCGAGGCGGCCTTGGCAGCGACGAACACGGCGCGCACGTTGACGGCCAGCGTCTTGTCGAAGTCTTCGAGCGAGAACTCGTCGAGGGTGCCGCCGAGGAACACGCCGGCGTTGTTCACGAGGATGTCGATCCTGCCGAAGGTGCGGGCCGCTTCGTCGATGCCGGAGGTGAGGGCAGCGGCGTCAGCGCTGTCGATCTTCAGCGCGAGGGCGCGGCCGCCTTCGGACTGGATGCTGCGCACCAGTTCCTCGGCCGGCGCGGCCGAGGCGGCGTAGCTGAAGGCCACGGCGGCGCCGTCGCGCGCCAGGCGGCGCACGATGGCCGCGCCGATGCCGCGCGAGCCGCCGGTGACGAAAGCGACCTTGCCGGCGAGCACGGGGGAAGAAGAAGAAGAAGAGGAGGAGGAGGAGGAGGAAACAGTATTGGAGGCCATGATTTTTTCCGTGGAGTGGTGGAGGAAGGCCTCAGTTTGGGCGTTTCATTCCTTCTCCGGTAGCCGTCAATCCGATCAATCAGATTCAACCGATGGTTGAAGATGAGCGCCACAATGCAGCCATGGAGCCGCTCAATCACCTCGAATCCTTCGTGCAGAGCGCAGAGGGCGGCAGCTTCTCCGAGGCCGCCCGGCGCCTGGGTCTGACGCCGGCCGCCGTCAGCAAGAACGTGGCGCGGCTGGAGGCCCGGCTGGGCCTGCGGCTGTTCCAGCGCAGCACGCGCAGCCTGAAATTGACCGAAGGCGGCGAGCGCTTCCTCGCGCAGATCGGCGGGGCGCTGGCCACGCTGCGCGAGGCGATGGCGGGCGTCGACACCGACGACGGCCAGCCCTCGGGCACGCTGAAGGTCAGCATGGGGCAGGCCTTCGGGCGCGAGCATGTGCTGCCGATGATGGGCGGGTTTCTCGCGCGCTACCCGGCCATCGTGCCCGACTGGCACTTCGACAACCAGCAGGTCGACCTGGTGGGCGAAGGCTTCGACGCGGCCATCGGCGGCGGCATCGAGCTGCCGGCCGGGCTGGTGACGCGGGAGCTGGCGCGCATCCACGTGGTGGCGGTGGCCTCGCCCGCATACATGGAGGGGCGCAAGCCGCCGCGGCATCCGTCGGATCTGGCGGCGCTCGACACGCTGATGCGCCGCTCCTCGCCCACCGGCCGGGTGCGCAGCTGGACCCTGCGGCGCGTGCGGGCGCGAGCCGGCGAAGGGGGAGGCGAAGGCGAGGTCAGCGTCGAACTGCCGCGGCCGCGCGCCATCTTCAACGACCCCGAGGCGATCGCGCATGCCGCGCTGATGGGGCTGGGCGTGGCGATGCTGCCCATGCCTTTCGTCGAGCGCGGGCTGCGCAGCGGCGAGTTGCTGCGGCTCTTGCCCGAGTGGTACCAGGAGGCCGGCGCGGTGTGGCTCTACTACCCCAGCAAGAAGCTGCTGCCGAAGACGCGGGTGTTCATCGACTTCGTGCTGGAGCGTTTCCGAGAGGAGCGGTTCGCGCGGCGGATGCAGGTGGCCTGAGACGCCTTCGCGACCGGACCGCGACAACCTCACGGGTTCACGGGGTTTTCACCCGCGACGTCCG
>NZ_JASMRZ010000041.1 GCF_030462475.1 Variovorax sp. CAN15 | reverse complement strand
CTCAGCGTGTTGATCGTGCCGTTGCTGGCGGTCAGATCGGTGGTGCTGACGTTGGTGGCGCTCAGCGTGTTGATCGTGCCATTGCTGGCGGTCAGATCGGTGGTGCTGACGTTGGTTGCGCTCAGCGTGTTGATGGTGCCGTTGCTGGCGGTCAGGTCCGTGGTGCTGACGTTGGTTGCGCTCAGCGTGTTGATCGTGCCGTTGCTGGCGGTCAGATCCGTGGTGCTGACGTTGGTGGCGCTCAGCGTGTTGATGGTGCCGTTGCTGGCGGTCAGATCGGTGGTGCTGACGTTGGTGGCGCTCAGCGTGTTGATCGTGCCATTGCTGGCGGTCAGATCCGTGGTGCTGACGTTGGTTGCGCTCAGCGTGTTGATCGTGCCATTGCTGGCGGTCAGATCCGTGGTGCTGACGTTGGTGGCGCTCAGCGTATTGATCGTGCCATTGCTGGCGGTCAGGTCCGTGGTGCTGACGTTGGTGGCGCTCAGCGTATTGATCGTGCCGTTGCTGGCGGTCAGGTCCGTGGTGCCGACGTTGGTTGCGCTCAACGTGTTGATCGTGCCGGCGGTGGCCGACAGATTGGACGTCGTGGTGTTTGTCGCACTGACTGTTCCCGCGGTGAGCGAGCCGGTGCTGATGCTGGTGGATGTGAGATTCGTGATCGTACCCGTCGCTGCGGTGAGTACGTTGGCCCCAAGGTTGCCGGTGAAGGTCCCGTTGGTTGCCTGAACACCGCCGGTCGTTACGGTGCCGGTGATGTTGGCATTGCCGGCCGTCAAGGAAGCGATGTTGGCGCCTGCTGCGGTCACGTTTCCGGTGACGTCAATGCCGCTGGCAGTCACAGAGCCGGCTGTCAGGGATGTTGTGGATACACCGCCGGGCGCGGCAAGCACACCGCCATTGTTGCTGTTATTGACGACGCTACCGGCATGGACATTCTGTCCACCAATGGTGACCTGTGCGTTGGCCATTGGCAGAGTCATCACGTAACCGGCGCCAACAAGCACCGAAGCGAGAAGACGGCTCACGCCCGGACGGCGAACAATGAAAGAGCGAACACTGGAGCGCTGTGATGTAGTCATTTGGACTTTCTTCCTTGAAGAAATCAGTTGCCATTTCTGGTCTTTCACACGCCCTCGTCGCGTGAAAGCAGGGTTGGGTTTCATCGAGTTACCCAATGCAACCGATGCTAGGAATCGAGGTCTTTGCTGAACATCACCGGTATCCGTAGTTATGGATGTATGCATGTCGGCCGATGCGATGCCGACGAATGCATACAAGGGCCCCGAAGCCAATGCGCATGCGGCTTTGCGGGCATCGCATGAATCGCGTATTGACGTTTGAAGATGCGGTCTCGCACGCGTTTCGTGTGTCGCGGTGCTACGTAACACGCGCGGTAACCCGCACGTAACAACGGCCTGAAAGCGGCCTTCGCAAGGCCTTCGCGCGCGCTCGTTCTTCAGCTCGTTTCGAGCAATTTCTTCAACGAAATCAAAGTACTACACGCGTCCTTGCGCTGTGGGTGCCGGCGTTCGTCCGAGTGGGCATCGTTCCTGCGGTATCTGAAACGAAAGACAACATTTCGAAGCTACCCAAGGGTGGCGAAAGAGCCAGAGGACGTCGCGTGATCAATTTTTTCTTGGACATCGGCAAAGGCATCGGCACGCGCAGTACGGACCAGGTCCGCTGCGGCAAGGCAGGAAACGACGCAGGACAGCGGACATGGAAATGAACATCCACTACACCTCTTCGGCCACTTCGACGCCGGTACCGACGGCAGCGCAGTTGTATGGCGGCGTCTTCCATGCCGCGCTGATCGTCGCGGACGACACCGCCTGCGCCGACCGCATGCGGCGCATCCTTTGCGAGCTCGCACCGCATCGCCGCGTGGTGGTGGCGTCGGGAAGGGCCGAGGCGTTCAATCTGCTGGCTGCGTTGCCTTACGACCTGGTGCTGGTTGACATGCGGCTGCAGGGCAACGACGGTGCCGCCGTTCTTCATCATGTGCGCCAGACCTATCCGCGCATCGAGTGCATCGGCATGTCGGCAACCGACGACCAGCAGCTTGTGAACGCCGCGATCGCCGCCGGCGCCATCGGGTATCTGCTTACCGAAACCGACGATGCGGAGCTCGCCTATCTGCTGCGCTCCATCGAGCGCGGCGGCTCGCCGATGGATTCGCGCATCGCGCGGCGCATCCTCGGTTCGATCGCCGCGTCCGCGAAGGCGCGCACGATCGAACCCATCCGCGTGCAGGGCGAAGCGCCGCATCAGCAGCAACAGCAGAAGTCGCAGGCTGACGTCTCCGATTCCAGGCTGCCGCAGGGCCTGCTGTCGCCGCGCGAGCTCAAGGTGCTGCGCCTGATCGCGCAGGGCTGGAGCAACCGGCAGATCGCCGAGGCGGTGTACCTGTCGGTGAACACCATCGAGTTCCACGCGAAGAGCATCTATCGCAAGCTCTCGGTCAAGTCGCGGACCCAGGCGGTCCACGAGGCGATGCAGCACGGGCTTCTGAACTGAAGTCCCCGCGGCGACAGCATCCGGCCGCGCGGTCGCGGCCTCCTGCTGGCCGGCTGTCGGTTTTTTGCCCGTAGTACTTTCCCTGTCCGTGCGCCATCTCCGCCGACCGGCGCGATCCCTCGCGCAGGCCCGAAGGAGGCTGCGCGCGGGGCTTGCGGCGGCCGGCCACGCGCGTGGCGCCCATTGAATATCCTTTCAGCGCCCCGCTACAATCGCGGGTTGACTCCTGCTCCAGCGAAGAAGACAAGAGGATCCCCATGAGTGACATGACCTCCGGCTCGCCCCGGATCGACACCAGCAAGCGCACGTGGTTGATTGCATCCAGCTGCGCTGGCGTGGCAGGCGGCGTGGCCACCGCCATCCCCTTTGTGAGCACTTTCCAGCCCTCCGAGAAGGCCAAGGCTGCGGGCGCCGCGGTCGAGGTCGATATCTCGGGCCTCAAGGTCGGCGAGAAGATCACCGTCGAATGGCGGGGCAAGCCGGTCTGGATCCTCAAGCGCACCCCCGAGCAGATCGCCGAACTCCCCAAGCTCGACAGCCAGTTGGCCGACCCCCTTTCCAAGCGTCATCCCGACGAATTCACCCCCAAGTACGCACAGAACGAGCACCGCTCCATCAAGCCCGACGTGCTCGTCGTGGTCGGCATCTGCACCCACCTGGGCTGCTCGCCGACCGACCGCTTCCAGGCCGGCCCGCAGCCTTCGCTGCCGAACGACTGGGAAGGCGGCTTCCTCTGCCCATGCCACGGTTCCACTTTCGACCTGGCCGGCCGGGTCTTCAAGAACAAGCCTGCGCCCGACAACCTGCCGGTGCCGCCGCACATGTACCTGTCGGACACCAAGCTCCTGATCGGTGAAGACTCCAAGAAGGCCTGAGGCGGAAGAAGAACATGGCTGAATTCCACGAGATTTCCCCCAACGCACCCGCCGGCGCCAAGCTGCTGAACTGGGTCGACAACCGTTTCCCGCTGAGCAAGCTGTGGAACGACCAGTGGGGCAAGTACTACGCGCCGAAGAACTTCAACTTCTGGTACATCTTCGGCTCGCTGGCGATGCTGGTGCTGGTGATCCAGATCGTCACCGGCATCTTCCTCGTCATGCACTACAAGCCCGACGCGAACCAGGCGTTCGCATCGGTCGAGTACATCATGCGCGACGTGCCGTGGGGCTGGCTGATCCGCTACATCCACTCGACGGGCGCCTCGGCGTTCTTCATCGTGGTGTACCTGCACATGTTCCGCGGCCTCATGTACGGCAGCTACCGCAAGCCGCGCGAACTGATCTGGGTGTTCGGCTGCGCGATCTTCCTGTGCCTGATGGCCGAGGCCTTCATGGGCTACCTGCTGCCCTGGGGCCAGATGTCCTACTGGGGCGCCCAGGTGATCGTGAACCTGTTCGCCGCCATCCCGTTCGTCGGTCCCGACCTGGCCCTGCTGATCCGCGGCGACTACGTGGTGAGCGATGCCACGCTGAACCGCTTCTTCAGCTTCCACGTGATCGCCGTGCCGCTGGTGCTGCTCGGCCTGGTGGTGGCCCACCTGATCGCGCTGCACGAAGTGGGTTCGAACAACCCCGACGGCATCGAGATCAAGGCCAAGCGCGGCCCCGATGGCCATCCGCTGGACGGCATTCCGTCGCATCCGTACTACACCGTGCACGACATCTTCGGCGTGGTGGTGTTCCTCACGATCTTCTCGGCGGTGATCTTCTTCGCGCCCGAGGCAGGCGGCTACTTCCTCGAATACAACAACTTCATTCCGGCCGACTCGCTGAAGACGCCGAACCACATCGCCCCGGTGTGGTACTTCACGCCGTTCTATTCGATGCTGCGCGCGACCACCGACGACATGGTCAACGTGTTCTCGCTGATCATCGTCGTGGCCGCGGCCTGGAACTTCATCAAGGGCAAGTCGGGCATGGGCCTGAAGATCGCGGCCGTCGTCGTCGCGATCGTGGCGGTCTTCCTGCTCAAGACCTTCGACGCCAAGTTCTGGGGCGTTGTCGTCATGGGCGGCTCGGTCATCATCCTGTTCTTCCTGCCGTGGCTYGACCACAGTGAAGTCAAGTCGATCCGTTACCGTCCGGGCTGGCACAAGTACGTGTACGGCCTCTTCGTGTTCTTCTTCCTGATCCTGGGCTATCTGGGCATCCAGCCTCCCGGCGTCTGGGGCGAACTGGCCATCGGTTCGTTCAAGCTGGACATCGCGCAGACCATCTCGCAGATCGGCACGCTCGTGTACTTCGGCTTCTTCCTGCTGATGCCGTGGTGGAGCCGCAAGGGCGAGTTCAAGACCGTGCCCGAGCGCGTGGTCTTCGCCGCCCATTGATGAGAACCAGAAGCCAAGAGAGCTGAGAGAAACACGATGAAGAAAAGCATTTCCGGCTGGCTCGCGGTCCTGGGTCTCGCGCTGGGCCTGACCTTCTCCGCGGCGGCATCGGCCGAGTCCGGGGGCATCGCGTGGGACAAGGCCCCCAACAAGACGAACGACGTGAGCGCGCTGCAGAACGGCGCCAAGCTGTTCGTCAACTACTGCCTGAATTGCCACTCGGCCGCCTTCATGCGCTACAACCGCCTGCAGGACATCGGCATCACCGAGCAGCAGATCAAGGACAACCTTCTGTTCACGACCGACAAGGTCGGCGAGACCATGAAGGCCAACATCGACGCGCGCCAGGCCAAGGACTGGTTCGGCACCACGCCGCCCGACCTGACGCTGGTCGCGCGCTCGCGTGCCGGCCACGGCGGCACCGGCGCCGACTACCTCTACACTTACCTGCGCACCTACTACCGCGACGAAACCAAGGCCACCGGCTGGAACAACCTCCTGTTCCCTAGCGTCGCCATGCCGAACCCCCTGTGGGAACTGCAAGGCGAGCGCCGCCCGGTCTACACCAAGGTCGAACAGCACGGCCACGAAACCGAAGTGTTCAAGGGCTGGGAGCAAGTCACTCCCGGCACCATGACACCCGTGCAATTCGACAATGCGGTCGGCGACCTTGTGAGTTACCTGCAATGGATGGCCGAACCGGCACAGAACACCCGCGTGCGCATCGGCGTGTGGGTGCTGCTGTTCCTGGCCATGTCGGTGGTATTCGTGTGGCGGCTGAACGCCTCGTATTGGAAAGACGTCAAGTAGTTCCGTGCATGCCGACCGGATACCCTCGGGCATCCGGTCCCACAGAGTGGGTTGCCAACGCGACCCACTCTTTTTGATTTTTAGGAGTCTCTCGCCATGATGGTCTTGTATTCAGGAACGACCTGCCCCTTTTCCCACCGCTGCCGCTTCGTGTTGTTCGAAAAGGGCATGGACTTCGAGATCCGCGACGTCGATCTCTACAACAAGCCCGAAGACATCAGCGTGATGAACCCGTACGGCCAGGTGCCGATCCTGGTCGAACGCGACCTGATCCTGTACGAGTCGAACATCATCAACGAGTACATCGACGAGCGCTTCCCGCACCCCCAGCTGATGCCCGGCGACCCGGTCGATCGCGCCCGCGTGCGCCTGTTCCTGCTCAACTTCGAGAAGGAACTCTTCGTGCACGTCTCCACCCTCGAGAACCGCACCACCAAGGGCAACGAGAAGGCGCTCGAAAAGGCCCGCTCGCACATCCGAGACCGCCTCACGCAGCTGGCACCCGTGTTCCTCAAGAACAAGTACATGCTGGGCGACAACTTCTCGATGCTCGACGTGGCCATCGCGCCGCTGCTGTGGCGCCTCGACTACTACGGCATCGACCTGAGCAAGAACGCCGCGCCGCTGCTGAAGTACGCCGAGCGCATCTTCTCGCGCCCGGCCTACATCGAAGCACTGACCCCGTCCGAAAAGGTCATGCGAAAGTAATTAAGATCGCCCCCAGGCTTCGCGCACTTCGTGTCGCTTCGCCAAGCCCCTTCCGGGGGCAACACCAGCGGYCCGGCAAAGCCGGTTCCGCGGTGTTCCGCGAAGAGACGGTGGCCGATTCGAGGCCGCGATTTCGCGATTGTTTGGTACCAATTTCATGATCAACGCGCTCGAGTCGTCCTCCACCCGCCCGTACCTAATCCGGGCGCTGTACGAATGGTGCACCGACAACGGCTTCACGCCCTACGTCGCGGTGCAGGTCGACGAAACTGTCCAGGTCCCGCGCGAGTACGTGAAGAACGGCGAGATCGTGCTCAACATCAGCTTCGACGCAACCAGCTCGCTCAAGCTCGGCAACGACTTCATCGAGTTCAAGGCCCGCTTCGCGGGCACGGCGCGTGAAATCAGCGTGCCGGTAGGGCGCGTGATCGCCATCTATGCGCGCGAGAACGGGCAGGGCATGGCGTTTCCGGCGCCGGCTCCGGCCGTTTCTTCGAACGGCGATGCCGACGACGCTCCGGCGCTCACCCAGGCACCCGCTCGTGCGCCGCTGCGCGACGCCTCGCGCGGCAGCAGCAGCGGCTCCGAGGGCGATGCAGGCAAGATCGTTCATCTGGTGACGGGCGAAGAGGGCAGCGAGACAGTCGATGCCGGCGCTCCCGCAGACCCGGTCGACGAGCCGCCGCGCCCGCCGTCCGGCGGCGGCAGCCGGCCGTCGCTCAAGCGCATCAAGTAACAGTCGGCCGGCCAGCGCTGCCACTAGAATCACGCACTCAAATTCAGCCGCTTTAGCTCAATTGGTAGAGCACCCGCCTTGTAAGCGGAAGGTCGTCAGTTCGATTCCGACAAGCGGCACCATTTAAATCAGAAGTTCTCAAATTCAACCCCTGAGCGATGTTTAGCTCAGGGGTTTTTTATTGGCTCATTGCTGAATTTGGTTCTCAATTTTAATATTTTCGTACTAATCAAATAGGTTTTGAAAAATATCTAAATCTGGGATAAAAAGAGTAACGCTAGGTTAAACTTATTATGAATGGCTGCATGAGCTGCCTTTCATCTAAAAAAGTTTGACCGGTGCAAGAGGGAGGATTGCATGCACGCGGACTTGGCGTTGAAGATGATGTCGGACCTGTTCTGGACGGGGCTGCTGGTGTGTCTTCCTCTTTTGGGGCTGACCATGCTGATTGGAGTATTGATCAGCATCCTTCAGGTAGTTACCCAGGTCCAGGAAATGTCGCTGACATTCGTTCCAAAGCTGCTTACAGCAGCGGCCGTCATGATCGTTGCCGGCCCGTGGATGCTCCGCAAACTCACTCAATTCACCGTCCAACTCTGGAGCGGTATTCCGTCGCTGTTCTGAGCTTCGAGTCTTGATGTGAGCTTTCTTCTGCTCAATTCGGCGTGGCCGAGCCTCGTCGGTCTGCTCGCGCTGCGAGTGGCTGCGACGCTGCTCATGACGCCAGTCCTCTATGCCATTCCGATGCCTGCCTCGGTACGGATGCTGCTGGTAATCGGCATTTCGATTGCATTGGCAGCAGGCTTGTCGGCCCCTGAGACGCAATTCAACGGATGGAGTGGTTTGCTAGCGGCGGCCATGTCGGAGCTCGCACTCGGCGCTGTCCTCGGTCTAGGAGTTCTGCTGGCCTTTGCCGCGTTTGCCATTGCAGGCCAACTGTTGGACGTGCAACTGGGCTTTGGCATGGCCCAAATCGTCGACCCCGTCACGAAGCGTCCGGTACCTATCCTCACTTCCGCATTTGGATATCTCGCGGTTCTGGTTTTCTTCCTGGTCAATGGGCACCACGCCCTGCTGAGGGGCATCGCCTATAGCCTAGAGCGATTTCCAGTTGGTGCGGCCTGGTCTGTCGCGGGTGCCGCGGCTCCTGTGCTGAAGCAGGCCGCCGGCCTCTTCGGCCTCGGCTTTGCGCTCGCCGCGCCCGTGGTCTTCTGCATCCTGCTGGTCGAGTTCGCCTTGGGAGTCGTCAGTCGCAACTTGCCCCAGATGAACATGTTCACGATGGGCATTCCTGTGAAGATCATCGTTGGTCTGGTTGCACTGTCACTCTGGTTCATGGGTATAGGCGGCGTGATGACCCGGACCTACGCAAGCATCACTGACGCCTGGGAAGGCATCTTTGCCGCGGCATCGCCGAAGACGGGACAGGGGCGCTGATGGCCGAACAGGATCTCGATCGCAACGAAGCGGCCACGCCATACAAGCTGCAGAAGGCCCGCGAGCGCGGGCAGGTTGCAAAGAGCGCGGATGTCGTCGCAGCCGTGGTGTTTACCGTTGCCATCGTGTACATGACCTGGCGCGGGTTTGGCGCCGTGTCTGCCCAGTTCCGTTTCGACCAGGCCGTGCTGATCCATGCCGGGCGAATGGACGCCTCAGGCGTCGGGCTCTGGCCAATGATCGACCGATCCCTGCGTGCCACGTTGACGCTTGCTGCGCCATTCTTCGCGGCAGTCATGCTCGCCGCGGTCATTGGCAACATGATGCAGACCGGCCCGATCCTGTCCGTCGATCCGGTGAAGATGGACTTCGATCGCATCAATCCTGTGAACGGTCTGAAGAAACTGTTTTCGATGCGCATCCTGTTCGACGGTGCGCGGGCGCTCATCAAGCTGGTGCTGCTCTCGCTGGTTGCCGTGCTGAGCCTCAAGGCGCTGACGAGCCAGTTCTATGCGCTGGCCTCTCTTTCGGCCATCGGCTATCTGCGCATCCTTCTGGACGATCTGGCAAGCATCGGTCTCAAGATGGCGTTGGTGCTAGGCCTGATCGCGTTGCTCGACCTGATGTACACGCGGCGCGAATTCGCGAAGAAGATGCGAATGAGCCAGCGGGAACTCAAGGACGAGACCAAGAACCGCGAAGGCGATCCGCGAATCCGTTCGCGTCTTCGGGAGCTGCGCCGCGAGATGCTCAAGCGCAGCCAAGCATTGCGCCAGACGCGCAATGCCGATGTGGTGATCACCAACCCCACTCACATTGCGGTTGCGCTGAAGTATGAGCACGGCCGGATGGCATCGCCTCAGTTGCTGGCCAAGGGAGCAGGGCACATGGCGGCTGCGATGCGCGAGATTGCTGCGCAACATCGCATCCCGGTCGTCCAGAACCCGGTACTGGCAAGGCGCATCTACAAGGACCTGCCGGTTGATCATCCGGTGCCGCCCGAGCTCTATGCACAGGTGGCGCAAATCATCGTGTGGGTCTTCGCGATGCGGGATCAGCAGCAAGGCCGCAGGACGGCGGGAGCATCGTCATCGTGAGCACATTGGCGAGAGTGCTTGGCAAGCACAGCGACATCGCTCTGGTGCTGCTGGTGCTGGGTGTGTTGGTCGTGCTGTTCGCGCCCATTCCCAGCGGCCTGCTCGATTTTCTGATTCTCTGCAATTTCAGCTTCGCCTTTCTGGTCCTGCTGCTGACCTTCTACATGGCAAGGCCCGTGGAGTTCTCGACCTTCCCGTCGCTGCTCCTGATTGCCACGTTGTTTCGCCTGTCCCTCAACGTGGCGGCCACCCGGCTGATCCTTTCCGACGGTGACGCGGGCCGCGTCATCGGTGCTATCGGCGCATTTGTTGTGGGCGGCAACTACGTCATCGGCCTGATCGTCTTCCTGATCCTGATCGTCGTGCAGTACGTCGTGGTGACCAGCGGTGCGCAGCGAGTGTCCGAGGTTGCCGCGCGATTCACGCTCGACAGCATGCCAGGCCAGCAGATGAGCATCGACGCCGATCTCAATATGGGCTTCATCGATCAGGCGGAAGCCCAGCGTCGCCGCAAGAATCTAGAGAAGGAAGCCGGCTTCTACGGTGCGATGGATGGTGCAAGCAAGTTCGTCAAGGGCGATGCCATCGCGGGCATCATCATCCTGCTGATCAACATCATCGGTGGACTGGTGATCGGCGTGATGCAGCATGGCATGCCATGGGGCCAGGCGCTTCAGACCTATACCCTGCTGACCATCGGCGACGGTATCGTGACGCAGGTGCCGGCCCTCGTGATTGCCGTCGGCACCGGCATCATCGTCACAAGATCGGCTTCCGATGCCAACTTGAGTCGAGAGGCGTTGCGGCAGGTGAGCTCGTTCCCCAAGACGCTTCTCCTGGTCGCCCTGGCCCTGGGAGGGCTGCTGGCGTTGCCGGGCATCCCGGCGCTGCCCACGCTTGTGCTCTCGATCTGTTTCCTGCTCGCAGCCGTGGTCCTGTATCGCATCGCGAACGCCAAGTCCGTTGCGTCGGGGGGCAGCACCAGCAGCGACGCCGTCGGCGATGTGGCGCCTGCCGCGGATGGTTCGTCGGCTGCGTCGGCCGATGATCCGTATGCGCTGCTGCAGGTCGAACCCATCGAGGTCCACCTTGGCGCCAACTGGGTTCCGGTGATCAACCAGCCCGGCAGCGTCTTCATGGAGCGAATTTCCACGTTCCGCAAGCAGCATGCACAGGAGTTCGGTCTCGTGCTGCCCCGCGTGCGGTTCCGGGACTCGACGAGGCTCTCGGCCGACCGATACGAAATTCACCTCGATGGCGTGCTCGTCGGCAAGGGTGAGGCGCGCGCCGACAGGCTGCTGGCCATTCACCCCGCAGGGGACATCAAGTCCATTCCCGGCGAGCCGACGCGCGATCCGACCTATGGCTTGCCGGCTCTCTGGATCGAGGAAAGCCGGCGCGACGCAGCAAGCCAGGCGAAGTACACCCTTGTCGATGCGCCGACCGTCTTCATGACGCATCTGACCGAGATGCTCCGCCGCGAATCGGCTACGCTGCTGACGCGGGCCGAAGTTGACCGGCTGCTGTCCCGCGTGAGGCAGAGCCAGCCCGGGTTGGTGGAAGAGCTCATCCCGACGGTGCTTTCATCGAGCGACGTCCAGAAGGTGCTGCAGAACCTGCTGAGGGAGAAGGTCTCGATCCGTCATGTGGAGGCGATCCTCGAGACGCTGGCGGATGCCGGCCGAACGACAAGGGATGCGAGCCAGCTGACCGAGATAGTCCGGCAGCGTCTCGGCCACGCGATCTGCCAGGGGCTTCTCGGGGAGGCCACTTCGCTGCAGGTGTTGACGCTCGATCCGGCGATCGAAAGCCAGTTCCTGCAAAGCATCCACGTCGCCACCGAGGCCGCGGGCGCACAGCCCTTCGTGCTAGACCCGCGGCTGACCGAACAGCTCATGAAGCGTCTGGTCCAGCAGGCCGAACGCATGATGAAGAGCAACCTTCTGCCCGTCCTGCTGTGCGCGCCCGAGTTGCGGCGCCACGTGCGGTCGCTGTCGGAACGGGTCATGCCGCATCTGCGTGTGCTGTCCATGTCTGAAGTGCCGCACACCATCGAGCTGAAATCTTTCAGCGTCGTCCAGCTTTGACGAACCAGGAATCCATTCATGACCGACGTACTCGCCATCAGTCTCAACGGCATGCAGCAGGACATGGCGCGCCTGGAGCGCATCAGCATGAACATGGCCAACGCAGCGACACCGGGCTACAAGCGGGAGGTGGTTGCTTCGTTGCCGTCGAACGGGGCAGCCTTCTCCGATGCCATGCAGGCCGCGGGAGCAATGACCGGCGACGCACGGGCCGAGACATCGGGTATCACGCCGGCAATGTTGCTGATCCAGAGCGATACGCGGCCCGGAACATTGAGGACGACGGGGCAAAACCTGGACGTCGCGCTGGCCACGCCCGGCTTCTTCGAGATTTCAACTGAAGCCGGGTTGGCCTATACGAGGCAAGGCAGCTGGCAACTCGACGCGCGCGGGCGTCTCGTCACCCCGCAGGGCAACCCGGTCATGGGCGTAGGCGGGGAGATCGTGCTTTCCCGCCCCAATCCCGTGATCGATGCGACTGGCCAAGTTTTCGAGTCCAGGCCGGGCGGCGGTGTCGAGTCGACCCCGGTCGCTCAACTGAAGGTCGTCCAGTTCGAAGATACCAAGAGCCTTCGGCGCATGGGCGAAGGACTCATGACAACCGATCAGGTGCCGATGCAGCTGAGAGACAGCGACGTGCAGCTGCGTCAGGGCTTCCTCGAGAACTCGAATGTGAACTCGATGCAGGAAATGGCCCAGCTGATCCAGTCGATGCGCCACTTCGAATCCATGCAGCGAGTCGCCTTGGGCTACGACGAAATGATCGGCGGCGCCGTCCGAAAACTCGGCGAGCTCTCCTGACGAATTCTTCCCCCAATCCCATCTTTCAATAGGCAACCATCATGTTCGATGCTCTCTACATCAGCGCGACCGGCATGCAGGCCCAGCAGTTGAACGTCGACACGATCGCGAACAACCTGGCCAACGTCAACACCACCGGCTTCAAGAAGAACAAGGTCAGCTTCACCGACCTGATGGTGCGCGAGGCTGGCCGCATGATGCCTGCTCAGGAGGATGCGGGCATCCTTGGCGCGGGAAGCCGCGTTGGGGCCGGCGTGGGCGTCGCATCGACCTCCAAGCTGTTTGATATGGGCGATCTCAAGAAGACGGAGTCGGCCTTCGACATCGCCATTCAGGGCGAAGGCTTTCTTGAGGTGACGATGCCCGACGGCTCGAGCGCCTACACCAGAGGCGGAACCTTCAGGATCAATCGCGACGGCTTGCTGGCGACGGCTGGCGGCTTTCCGCTCAAGCCCAACCTGGCCATTCCCGACAACGCGCAGAACATGCAGATAGACAGCGACGGCCGGGTGCGCATTCAGGTCGCGGGGCAATCGACGCCGGTAGATATTGGACAGCTGGAGTTGGTTCGCTTCACGAGCCCTTCCGGCCTGCTCGCGCAGGGCGACAACCTCTATCGATCGAGCTCCAGCTCCGGTGAGGCTATTGCCGGCAAGGCGACCGAAGACGGCATGGGTACCGTGGCGCAGGGTTTCCTCGAAGGATCCAACGTCAAGTTGAACGAAGAGATGGTGAGCCTCATGGTGGCTCAGCGCGTCTACGAGGCCAACGTCAAAGTCATGCAGGCGTCCGACGAGATGCTGGGAATGATCAATGGCCTGCGCAAGTAGTGGTTGCCTGCGGGGCGGCTCGATCGTCCTGCGTGCTGCGTTCCCGGTGCTCGCCGCGGTGGCGTCGGCCGCGGCTGGCGCCGCTCCGCCCGCGGCTGCCCCTCTGGTTTCCGTCGAGCTGCGACCACAGGTCAAGATCGAACAGGCCAATGTCCGTCTGGGAGACATCGCATTCCTGACGACACAAGACTTGTCCACGCTGCGCCGCCTGATGGCATTGCCGCTTGGGCCCGCGCCCCGGCTCGGATCCACCGCTCTTCTCGATCGCGACACCATCGCGCGATGGGTCGAGGCGCGAAGCGGCCTGCAGACCGTGGACAGTGCCCTTCGCATGCAACCGTCGGCGATCCAATGGAGCGGTGCCGCGGAGGTGGAGATCACAAGCGCCGCGCAGCAAGTGCCGGGCGAGACCGTTGTGGGTGCCGCGCGAGCGGCACTTCTGGATTGGCTGTCGCGGCGAAGCTTGCGGGCCGAAGTGGAGCCGGTATCCACGGCACGCGACCTGCTGTTGCCACCCGGCACTCCGACTTTGCGCGTGCGCCCGATGGCCGAACAGGCCCAGCCCGGCCGGCGAATGCTGGTATGGGTCGATGCATGGGTCGACGGCCGCTTCGTACGGACGACGGCCGTGACTTTCGAAGTAGGAGCCTGGGCACCGATGACCGTCGCAACGACCGAAGTCGAGCGCGGCGTGTCGGTCGATCCCGTCGTCATGCGCGGTGCAATGACGTCGCGCGAAATGGATCTGACGGCAATCAAACAGGGTTCGCCGGTGACGGCAAACGCTGCTATCGACATGAGCGATGGGCGTCAGCGCCTGCGGCGTCCGCTCAAACCCGGCGAAGTGCTCACGAGTTCGCATCTGGAGACGACCCCGGCAGTCACTCGCGGCAACTGGGCGCATCTTCTGGCGCGCAGCGGCGATGTTTCCGTGGAAAGCCGAGTCGAGGTGCTGCAGGACGGCCGCGAAGGGCAGGTCGTGCGCGTCAAGGTTCCGGGCGCAAGCGGGGAGGTGCTCGCCCGCGTTACCGGCCGAGGCCAGGTCGAGGTACAGCCGTGAATATCCGTGTTCTGAAACGGCGAATCGGCGAATGCTCCATGGCAGTGGTTGTCGCGCTGTCTGCCTTGTCGCCTGCCTCCGCCGAAAGCCTGTACCAGGAGGGTAGCTTCCGGCCCCTTACCGCGGACAACAAGGCGTTTCGCGTGGGTGATTCGCTGACCATCCAGGTCTTCGAGAACTCGTCTGCATCGACGTCGGCCAACACCGGTACCAAGCGCGGCAACGACATCACCGGCTCCGTGACGCATACAGGCAACAGGGTCGTGGGGCAGCTCGGAATCGGCGTCTCCGGGGAATTCGATGGCGGAGGCCGCACCCAGCGCGCCAACAAGCTGCTCGCCACCCTTACCGTGACGGTGCAGGAGGTGCTGGCCAACGGTGAGTTGAAGGTGGCGGGCGAGCAACTGCTCACGGTGAACGACGAGCTGCAGAAGGTCAACCTGGAAGGACGTGTCCGCCCGCAGGACATCTCCGATGGCAATGTGGTTCTGTCGACCCGCCTCGCAGATGCCCGGATTACCTATGTGGGCGAGGGCGATGTATCCGACCGCACGCGTCGCGGCGGATGGCGGCGAATTCTTGACTGGCTGGGCCTGTGATGCTCCGAATCATTCGAACTCTTCTCTTGCGCTGTGCGCTCCCGGTTGCGGCTCTTCTTTGCATCGGCATTTCCGCGGTGCATGCAGCCGATGCCATACGCGTCAAGGATCTCGGCAAGCTCAAGGGGTGGCGCGACAACGCACTGTTCGGCACGGGCATCGTGACCGGCCTTGCGGGCACGGGCGATTCGCCTGCCAACCGGGCCACCCGTCAATCGCTGGCCAACGTGCTTTCGCAGTTCAATCTCACGATTGCGCCGGAGGCCGTGCAGAGCCGCAACGTGGCCGTCGTGATGGTGAGCGCAAGCCTGCCCACTTTCGCCCGCGAGGGCGATACCCTGGACGTGACTGTGAGCTCCGCCGGCGATGCGCGCAGCCTGGTCGGCGGGACCTTGCTGATCACGCCACTGAAGGGCGCGAACGGCCGCGTCTACGCGTTGGCCCAAGGCGGGCTCTCGGTCGGCGGCTATCGGTATGACGCCAATGGCAACGTGGTCCAGAAGAACCATCCGACTTCGGGCTCCATACCCAACGGAGCGACCGTCGAAGTAGGAGTCAACGCGGCGATGCTCGACGAGAAGCAGAGCGTGACCTTCGTTCTCTCTGAACCCGACTACACCACGGCCAGTCGGGTCGCCGCCGCCATCAACAGCCAGCTCGGTAGCGGCCTTGCCAGGGCGAAGGACGCTTCCGGCATCGAGATCGCGGTGCCAGAATCGCAGCGTGGCGAACTCGTCAGCCTTTTCACCCGTATCGAGAACGTCACCGTAGAGCCCGACCGTCGCGCGAAGGTGGTCATCAACGAACGAACCGGAACAGTGGTGTCAGGAGGCGACGTGCGGATATCGAAGGTGGCGATCTCGCACGGTGACATCAAGATCGCCATCTCCAGCCAGAACACGGCCTCGCAGCCGATCAACATCTGGAATGGCGGGCCCGACATTCGCACTGCCATCGTGACCAACACGCGAGTCGACGTCGACGAGCAGAACGGCGCTGGCTTCGTGACTGGCTCCAACACGGTGTCCGACCTCGTCCAGTCGCTTGCGCGCCTCAAGACCAGCACTCGCGACGTCATTTCGATTCTCCGCGCCGTCAAGGCCGCGGGCGCGCTGCACGGCGAGCTGGTCGTGCAGTGACGGCGCCTACTTTCCGCAAATCCATCAACTTCCATCCAGAAAGCTTCGGGAGAAAGACATGACAGATGGCATCGAAGCCGTGACCCGATCGGCGCTGGCATTGGCGCTCGACGCCGCGAGCCTGCGCCAGCAAGCAATCGCGACCAACATCGCCAATGCCAACGCGGTCGGCTATGTGCCGCTGCGGGTGAGCTTCGAAGATCAGCTCGTCGAGGCACGGCGCAGCATCGAGCAGTCGGGGCGCGTCGATGCATTCGCGCTTGGCCAGGTGCGCCCTCGTGTGGAGGTCGCCGTCGACGACTTCGGCGTTCCAGGGCAGGTGCAGCTCGATGTGGAGGCGGCGGAGATGGCGCGCAACGCGGTTCAGTATCAGGCGCTGGTGAAGGGCCTCTCGCGTCATTTCGCAATTCTTTCGATGGCCGCCGGCGACGGCAGGAAATAAGCCATGGACTACACGCAAACCTTCGCAATCAGCGCGGCTGGAATGAACGTCGAACGCATGCGCGTCGAGGTGGCTGCGCTGAACCTGGCCAACGCCAATGCCGTGCAGGGAGTGGATGGCCGCAGCTATCAACCGCTGCGCGTGGTGGCCGAGGCTCGCTCGTCGACCGGTACGGCGATTGGCGCTGCGGACGGATTCGGCGCGTTGGTCAGCAACGGGTTGGATGCCTCCGACAACATCCTGCAGGCAGCCCCTCAGGTTCGTGTTGTAGCAGCTGGCGTTGCACCTCGAATGGTCTATGAACCAGGCCATCCGCTTGCGAACGAACGCGGTTTCGTGGCGTATGCCAACGTCGACTCCGCCACGGAGATGGTCAGCATGATGAGCGCGACCAGGGCCTACGAGGCCAATGTCTCGGCCATGAACACGGCTCGCACCCTTGCCCTCCGGGCGCTCGACATCGGAAGCAACGCATGACCGCATTCCTCCCCATCGAGGCTCTGGCCTCGCTCTCACCGCAGGCGCAAGCCATGGTGGCCGGCACAGGCGCACAGGTGCTGCAGGCCCAGGCCTCCACCACCATGCCTGGCGTGTCCGGTATTTCTTCCGAGGCTGTCGCCGGTTCATTCGGACAACTCGTTTCCGAGGGGATCTCCAAGGTCAACGGACAGTTGATCGGCAATCAGGTCGACCTGCAGAAGCTGGCCATGGGCGATGCGCAGAACCTGCACCAGATCATGATCAACCTGGAGGAGAGCCGCGTGTCCTTCCAGCTGATGATGCAGGTGCGTAGCCGCCTGCTCGAGGCCTACCAAGACATCATGAAGATGCCGATATGAACTTCTGGCAAGGATTGACGCTGCGCGCGCGCGCCGGTCTCATTGGCGGAGTGGTGGCCATTCTG
This sequence comes from Variovorax sp. CAN15, assembly GCF_030462475.1. Classification (GTDB taxonomy): domain Bacteria; phylum Pseudomonadota; class Gammaproteobacteria; order Burkholderiales; family Burkholderiaceae_C; genus Variovorax. The sequence goes on along the minus strand of NZ_JASMRZ010000041.1, from coordinate 27,649 downwards.
CTGGCGACCGGCGGGCTCGCATGGTGGGTGTTCCACACCGAGTACCAGACCCTGTTTTCCGACCTGAAGCCGCAGGACGCGCAGGCAATGACCACCGAACTGGAACGGCTCAAGATTCCCTACCGCCTGGGCGACAGCGGCACGTCGATCCTCGTCGACAAGGCGACCGTGCATGCGACGCGCATCAAGCTGATGGGCAAGGAACTGCCGCTGCAAGGGGCGGTCGGGCTGGAGCTGTTCAACAACACGGACTTCGGCATGACCGAGTTCGCCCAGAAGATCAACTACCAGCGCGCGCTCCAGGGCGAGCTCACACGCACGATTCAGTCCTTGTCGGAAGTGCGCGAGGTCCGGGTGCTGCTGGCGCTGCCCGAACAGGGCCTGTTCAAGCAGGCGACCTCGAAAGCGAAGGCTTCCATCACGCTCATGATGCGGCAAGGGCAGGCACTGCGTCCCGAGCAGGTCATCGGCGTGCAAAGGCTGGTGGCGGCCGCTGTGCCGGGCATGGCGACGCAGGATGTCACCATCGTCGACGGCCATGGCGTGGCGCTCACCCGTGCGGAAGCGGGCAACGGCGATGCCGAACTGAACGGCGCGCGGCTGGAGCTCAAGCGCGACACCGAGGCATACCTTGCGCGAAAGGTTGCGGCCGTGCTCGACCGCAGCTTCGGTGCCGGACAGGCCTTGGCCAGTGTCGACGTGACGCTCAACATGGACCAGATCCGCACGACCACCGAAGACGTCCTTCCCGCCGCTACGCGCTCGGGCCTGCAGGCCACGGGGGTGGTGGTGCGGGAGCGTGAGGTCCTGCGCGACGGAGGTGCCGTTGCCGACGCCAAGCTCACCGATACAGGTGGCTCCCGCAGCGGCAGCGCGCAGCGCGACGTGGAATACGCCGTGGGACGCCGGGTCGAGCAGGTCGTAAGCCAGCCGGGTTCCATCCGCCGTATTCAGGTGGTTGCGGTCGTGCGCAAGGCATTGGACGTTGCACAGGAAGAGCAACTCAAGAAGGTCATTGCCGCGGCGGTAGGCGCATCGCCTGATCGGGGTGACGCTGTCGTCGTGCAATCGCTTGTTGGCGGCGCCATCCAGGCACCAGATGCTGCCGCGGCTGCCGCACCGAGCGATGCGAGTCCGGCCGTGATCGATGAGCGCAGTGACAGCTCTACCAGGACCTCCCTGATTGACCATGCGCCGCTCTCGTGGTGGCAACTGCTGGCTGCCGGAGTCCTTGTCGCCGCGCTGACTGCGCTTCTCGTACGGGCCAGCCGGGCAGGTACTGCTGCACAAGGGACGCAACCGCGCGGCACACCGCTCTCCGAATCAGAGCGCGCGGCCGCATTGCGCAAGGTACGCGACTGGATGCGCGAGCCCGTGCCCGGGCAGCCTTCTCCGGGGCATCCCGTTTCGGGAAATGCAGGTGTGCCGGGAATGCCGCCTGCCGGTATGGCGGGTATCAGGCGAGGCAATTGATGATGTCTGCGCTCAATCTGTCGTCGGGGCCGCAGCTGGAGGCCGGTGTGTCCGAGCCGCGCGGGGTGCGCCATGCGGCGCTGCTGCTGCACGCGATGTCTCCTGCCGACCGGGACTGGATGCTCGGCGAACTGCCTTCGTCCGAGCGCACCAACCTGCTTCCTCTGCTTGCAGAACTCGAAGCGCTTGGGATCGAGAGCGATCCATCTCTGATCGATGATGCAATCTCTAGTGCAACTCCGGCCGATTCTTCCACCGCGACGTCTTTCGCCGCCGAACGGCGCGCCGGCCCGATATCGGACGAAGCCGCCCTTCATGCGCTCGATGCCCAGCAGGTGCGCGCGCTGGTCGAATGCTTGCGATTGGAGCCGCTGGGGCTCGTCGGCGAGTTGCTGCGCCTGGCCGACTGGCCTTGGCGCGAAGACCTGCTTGCCGCACTCGAGCCGGCCCAGCGCAGAAAGATCGAGGCCGGTCTGTCCGAAACGCCTCTGGGCTATCAGGTGCCACCGGGCATGCGATCGATGCTGATATCCGGCGTGTCGGCAAGGCTGCACGAGCGCTCCGCCAGCGGTTCAGGCGGTTCATCGTCATGGAGCAGATTCAGCCAGCCCTTGCGGCAGGTGCTGGGCGGCATATCGCTGCGCGGAAGGTTCGGCCGATGAGTTCCCAATTGCCGGATGCGGGCGATGCCGCTGCCAGGGGAGAGGAGGACACGTCTCCGAAGGCGATCATTCTGCGCGATGTCGTCATGCAGGGCCGTGTTGCGCTGGCTCGGCCCCAGGACCGGGCGCGCCAGCCAGGCGGCATCGCCGAACGCCAGGCGGTATCGTCGCCTCCTACGGTGTCGAGCCCGGGTCTTGCGCACCTGCCGGCATCCCGGCGCGCTGAACCAGCGGTGCCGGCTCGGCCCGCGCTTGCGGATGAGGTACGCATCGAGGAGGAAGCGCGCCAAAGAGGCTATGAGGAAGGTTTCGCCAAGGGCAGCATCGAAGGTCGCGCACGCGGCGACGAGGAAGCCCGGCAACGCGCAGCCCAAGCCGCCGAGAAGGCCAGTCGCGAATTCGAAGAGCATGCGCAACGCCTGACCCGGGAGCTGAAGCAGGAGGCGCTTGCGGGCTACCAGGCGCGTGTCCGGGTTCTCGATGGCTTGATCGCAGCCTTGCCTCCAGGGATCGAAGCCCGGCTCGCCGGGGCGGAGGACGACATGCTTGCGCTGTGCTTCGAAGTCGTCTGTCGCGTGCTCGGCGAAAGCGTGATCCGTCCCGAGGCTCTGCGCGCGCATCTGGCGAAGGCGATGCAAGAGTTGCGCGGCCGGAAGCTGGCTGCGATCCACATGCACCCGGACGATCTCGCGTTGCTTCAGGAGGAAGGCCGCGAGTCATGGGCGAGCGGCGGCGTGCAGTGGATCGCCAGCACAGACGTCGAACTCGGAGGCTGCATCCTTCAGTCCCCGGAAGGCGGACTCGACGCTCGGTTCGAAACACAGCTGAACGCGCTGCGCGAGTCGCTGCTTCAGACCCGGGCCGTAGCCCGCACGTCGGAGTCCTGAATTGAGTGCGCTCGCCGTCTACCGCCAGGCCTTGAAAAGCGCTGAACTGAGCCGTCGTATCGGCTGGGTCAAGGAAATGCAGGGGCTGGCCATCGATGCATCGGGGCCGGATGCCTCCGTGGGCGAACTGTGCCGGATCATGCTCCGGGCCCAAGGTGCTTCCGGTAGCGCGAATCAGCCCAACCGGCAGACCAGCGTGCTCGCCGAAGTGGTCGGGCTGAAGCAGGGCCGCGTCACCCTGATGCCCTACGGATCGGTTGAAGGCATTGCCGTGGGCTGCGAAGTGCGTGCACTGGGCGCCGAATCACAGATCGGTGTGGGAGAGAACTTGCTCGGCCGCGTGATCGATGGATTTGGCGAGCCGCTGGATGGCGGAGCCAGGCCGCAGACGCAGCGGCGCATGCCCCTGAAGGCCGCGCCCATCAATCCGATGCGGCGTCCGCCCATCGATCGAGTTCTCGAGACCGGCATCCGTTCCATTGACGGCCTGTTGACGCTGGGCCAGGGGCAGCGGATCGGGATCTTCGCAGGCAGCGGCGTCGGCAAGAGCACCTTGCTCGGGTTGCTGGCCCGGCATGTGAAGACGCATGCCGAGGTGGAGTCGCAGGCGAACATCAACGTGATCGCGCTGATCGGCGAGCGGGGGCGTGAAGTGCGCGAGTTCATCGAGAGGCAGCTGGGGCCGGAGGGGCTGGCGCGATCGGTGGTGGTGGTCGCGACCTCCGATCAGCCGGCGCTGGCCCGGCTTCGTGCTGCCTACGCCGCGCTCGCCATCGCGGAGTACTTTCGCGACGGGGGTCACAATGTCCTGCTCACGATGGATTCGATCACCCGCTTTGCGATGGCAAGGCGCGAGGTCGGTCTGTCGGCCGGAGAGCCGCCGACTGCGCGCGGCTACACGCCTTCGGTCTTCGCTGAGCTGCCGGAACTGTGCGAGCGTTGCGGCACTGCGCCGGGTGGTGGCTCGATCACCGCGCTTCTCACGGTGCTGGTCGAGGGCGACGATTTCAACGAGCCCGTGTCGGACGCATTGCGCGCCATTCTCGACGGCCACGTCGTGCTCTCACGGCATCTGGCGCACAGGGGGCACTATCCCGCCATCGACGTGCTCAAGAGCGTGAGCCGGCTCATGCCCGAGCTCGCCAGCGACGAAGAGCGTCAACTGGCGGTCCTCGCCGTGCAGCAACTGGCGCTGCTCGAGCGCAACCGGCAGATGATCGACATCGGCGCGTACGAGAAGGGCTCCAGCCCCGAGCTCGATCGGGCCATCGAGCTCGAGCCGGGATTGCAGGCATGGCTCAGGCAAAGCGTGGGAGGTGCTTCCCGGCTGGAGGCCATCCAAGCATTGCGCGACATTCTGTCTCCAGGGCCGAAAGCGATGCCAGCCGCACCATCCACGGGGCACAGGCCATGAACAGCGCCTCGGCCAACATTCCATCGACTGTGCGGGACGTCGATGTCCGCGGCTTCGTCTATGAACTCGAACCGGTTCGCCAACGGCAGCAGTGGCGCCTGGACAAGCTCATGGCGTCCCTGTCCCACGCGCAACAATCCCTCGCGGAAACCGAGTCACGCATGAGCGAAATCCAGCAGGCGCATGACGAGCAGGCGCGCACGGCCAGCCAGGCTTTGCTGCAGCGCATGGATCCGGGTGCGCATCGGCATGCGCTCGGATTCCTCGCGCACCTGCGCGACCAGTGGAAGCAACTGGACATGCAACGGCAAGACCAGCTTGCTGAAAGGGACCGTCTCAGGACGGAGTGCATCGCAATGCAGCTGCGCCTCGACGGCCTGACCCGGCACAAGGAGGATGCCTTGACGCAATATGCCGACGAAATCCGGCAACGCAACAACAGCGAGCAGGACCGTGACTGGCTCGCGCGAACATCAGCAGGTCGCGGGCAGGCCGTGGAGTCTTCGCGATGAGCGCCGTCAAACCAATGCCTGATTCCGCTGCCGGTGCGGCAGCGCGACATGGCGCATTTGCCGGACAGGGCGATGCCGCTCAGCGGCAGGAAGCCTGGCAGCGCGAAATGGAGCGGGCGCAGATGTCGGCCTGGTTCAAGCCGTCGCCGGCCGGGGGGCAGGGCAATGTCGCAACCTCAGCCGATCGGGAGGGCGTGGCGCCGACTCGAGCAGGCATGCGCGAGGCTGCAGGTGCATCGCGGGCCACGGCCATTCCTGCTGCCTCCGTGGCTTCTTCATCGCTTGATATGCGGCGTAGTCTGCCGGCATCAGGCTCGCGAGCAGGGAGTGCCAGCTTTGCCGGTAGCACCGTGCAGCTGCCGCAGACCGCCAGCCATTCTCCAGTCCAGCTCAGGCCAGCTATCGCGGACCCATCCCAGGATGCGCGCCTGCCGACTGACCTCCAGCCCAGGATGGGCGCGGGAGTCCGCGTGCCGCCGTCGATGGACGATTCCGGGGCGGAAAGTGCCTCCGTACACGAGTCGCAAGGCGCGGAAGAGTCCGCTTCTTCGTCGATGGAAGAGCAGCCACCGCTGCGCCTGCACGAAGAATCTCTGCCCGAAGGCCAGGCGGTATGGATCGCGATGCGCGCGGACGATGAAGCGCTGACGGCCATGCTGCCCCGGATCGTCGCGGATCTCCAGCGAGCGATGACCCTGGAGCGTGGCCAGCGCCTGTATCAGGTCGTGTGCAACGGCAGGCTGGTTTGGCACGACGGTGCCGATGCGGCCGCATCCATCAGCAGTTCGACAGACAGCAGTTCATCTTCCGGCATCGATCGCCGGCCAACCGTGTTCGACACATTTCAATCCAAGGGGGCGTGATGGCAATCGATGCAATCGGCAGTACGGGCAGTACCAACCTGCAGGCCAGCAGCCTGGGCATGGAGGACTTTCTCAAGATCCTGCTGACCCAGCTGACCTACCAGGATCCGCTGAAGCCCATGGACAACCAGCAGTTCATGGCGCAGATGGCGCAGTTCACCAGCCTGGAACAGACGCAGCAGCTCAACAACAAGATCGCGACGCTCATTACCAACCAGGCCGCGCTGCAGTCGGTCGGCCTGATCGGCAAGACGGTCGACATCACCACGTCGAGCGGCACCGCGACGGGTACGGTGAGTGCGCTGTCGCTGTCGGGTGACGCACCGATGCTGACGGTACGTACGACGGCGGGCGCGACGCTCAGCAACATTTCCCTCAGCCAGCTCGTCTCGGTGCGGTGATCGTTGCAGCCTGATCTGAATTCGCAAAGGACACCTCATGCTTGAATCCATCTACGTCGGCATGACCGGCTTGCTCGGTTATTCGCGCGGCCTGCGCGTGATTGCCAACAACACGGCGAACATCAACACGCCGGGTTTCAAGAGCTCCAGCCTCCAGTTTGCAGACATGTTCTACACCGGTGGCAACCTTGCTGGCGGCAATGCCAGCCAGAACCGGGATCAGGTCGGATTTGGTCTGAACACGACCGGCACCGCCATGTCCTTCAAGCAGGGCGAGTTGCGCCAGACGGGCAACAGTCTCGACATGGCGGTGGATGGGCAGGGGTTGTTCGTCCTGCAGGACGCCGAAGGCAAGATCACCTACACCCGCGCAGGCCAATTCAAGTTCGACGACAACGGCGTTCTCGTCAGCCGGGCCAATGGGGAGAAGGTGATGGGCATGGACAGCAGTGGAGCGCTGGTCGAGATCTCGGTTGCCGGCCAGATGCTGGACCAGGGGCGTCCCACCTCGCGCCTCAAGTTCTCCGGCAACCTTTCCAATACCGTTACGGACCAGACCGCCGTCGGAACCGTCCAGGTGGTCGACGCAGGCGGCGCGGTTCATACGCTGAGCGTCAAGTTCGTCACTACCGAGGCCACGACTTCAGGCACGACGATGCGGGTGGATTTGCTGGACGGCACTGCGGTAGTCGGGAGTGGGTCCATGGTCTTCATTGGCGGCAAGCCAACACCGCAGACCAGCGTGGTGAACATGACCTATGTGCCCACCGGCCAGCCACCGATGACGCTGGCACTGGATTTCAGTGCCGACGTTGTGCTTTTTGCCGGCAGTACCACTCTGAAGATGGATTCGCAGGACGGCCTGGGGCCTGGGACGCTCAGCGGGACTGCCTTCGATGCCAACGGCGTATTGCGATTGAGCTACTCGAACGGGCAGACGGTCAAGGGTGCCCGCCTGGCATTGGCACGCTTCGATTCGCCCGATGCCGTCGCCGCACTGGGCAACAACCAGTTCGAGATGGTGAACAAGAACGCCTGGCACTACGGCAAGGCCGGCGAAGGCGCGTTCGGCAGCGTGCGCGCAGGGCAGATCGAAATCTCCAACGTCGACCTGTCGCAGGAATTCAGCGACCTGGTGATCATGCAGCGCGGCTATCAGGCCAGCTCGCAGGTGATTTCCACAGCCAACGAGATGCTGCAGCAGCTGTTCTCGATGAAAAGCAAATGAACGTCGAGTCGTCATCGCCGCTGCTGGACGCCACGGAGTCGGCGCTCAGGGCTCGTCCGCTGCGCAGCTGGGGTTCGAAGCAGAAGGACATTGTGCGCGACCGGTTCGCGGCATTGCATCGCGACTGGAGCGCCGAATGGATACCCGCAAGCGAAGCCGTGTCGACGGCGCCCGGCGTGGAAGTCATCGAGCCCGATGGAACCGTGGTGTTTCCCCTGGACGACAGTGCCTGCTGGGCGTTCGTCGCTTCCCCTCGCCGCAGTGCAGCAGCGGTTGGACGCGATCCGTTGTCGTCCGAGGGGCTCGACAGTTCATCCGCGGCACTCCAGGCCATCGCGAATCGCATGTTCTCTTTCGAAATGGCTGCTGCGGTTGCCGCACCTGCTTCTCCGGTGATTGCTCCCGCCATCGTGCGCGCGGCATGGGTGGATTGGCTGCAGCGCATTGGCGCGCTGCTGGCGGGGTATGGCCTGACACCGCAGCGGCCACAGGACGCACTCGGCGCCGCCATGGCCTCGAACTCCTGGTCCGGTGCGCTGCTCGTGCGATGGGCGTGGTGCGGCGGTGTATGGAGCCTGGGGCTGCCGTTCGAAGCGGTCGCTGTACTGCTTGGGCACGAGGGGGCAACATCTCGGCCCTCATCACCGGTCTCTGCGCCGCAGGAGCCCAAGGAGCGCCTTGATCGCGCTTTGGCAGGCCAGCAAATCTCACTGCGCGTCTTGCTCGAAGGCGCCGAGCTCAACCTGGGGCAGCTTCAGGAATTACGTCTGGACGACGTTGTTCCACTGGAGCATCTGCTCGACTCTCCGGCACTGGTCGTGGGCTCCGATGGCACGCCTGTCTGCAGCGGCTGGCTGGGCCAGAGCGAAGGCCGCATCGCCGTCGAACTGGCCGCGATGGCCGGTTCACCGGTACCGGCTGCGAAGGCAGCAGGTGCCACCCCCAACGCCAATACATTGAAGGGAAGAAAGTCATGACTCAAGCACTGGAAGGCATCGTCACCGACAACCGCATCGGTGCCGCCAACACTACGACCGAAGGCCGCGGCGAAACCAGAACGCGTGCAGCCGCAGGCGGCATGCCCACCGCGCAGATCATCGCGCTGCCGGATCTGCACCCCGGTTCCGAGGGAAATCCGGGGGAAGCGCCGATCCTCAAGGAGTGGAATCCGCTTCACCAGATCAAGGCCAAGCTGCAGGTGTGCGTGGGCGAGGCCACTATCTCGGTTGGCGAGCTGCTGGGCGCCAAGGAGAACCAGGTGCTGCGCCTGGACCGCAGCTTCGACCAGCCTGTGGACCTCACCATCGAAGGCAAGGTGGTGGCCCGTGGCCAGCTGGTGGCTGTTGACGGTCACTTTGCGGTTCGCATCACGGAGCTGCCTGTTGCACTGGGCTTGACTCCTGGATCCTGACGGATGAATGCGGTGCCTTGGCGGGAGCGTGTGAAAGTCGCCTGCCGGATATTCCTCATGAGTCTTGCCGTTGTGGTTGGGGCGTCGTTCGCCTTGCCGGGTGAGGCTCGGGCGCAGGCCCCGTCCGCCACAGCCGAGTCCGCCCATGGCGGCGGCTTGCCGGCAAACATTCCCGTCAAGCGCGAGCAGCCGGGGGAGGCCTCGACCGGATCGAGCGACTCCTGGTGGATTGTTGTTGTCGTTGCAGGAGGCCTGCTTGCCTTCGCGGTCGTCGCCGCTCGCCGGCGAGCGCGACCCGTCGAGGCCGAGGGGCTCTGGTGGGGGCGATTCGGCAGGTTCTTCGACGCGATGCCGTCGCGTGAGGTCCAGCGGGTGTCCAGCACGCCGCTGTCGCCTCGTCACAGCCTGCACGTCGTGGTGTGGAATGGACGGCGCTTGCTGCTGGGGTGCACCGACCAGTCCATCCAGCTCCTGGCGGAAGCGCCAGCGGCCTTGGATGCCGAAGAGCCGGAGCCCGCGGAGCAGGAGAGCCCGAGATGAGCTTCGGCATGCAGCAAATCGGCTCGTACGCAAACAAGCATTGGCGCATTTGTCTGGCGCTCGTGCTGGTGACCATCGCGTTGCTCGGCTGGCCGGTGAACGACGCCCGCTCTCAGGTGCCGGCAAGCACGGAGGCGCAAGTGGCGCCGGTGGATGCGACGCAGGCAGTCTCGCCACCTCCGCCCGCCTCGGCTCCCGCGCAGGAGCCTCCTGCAGTTGCGGCCAGCGCTCCTCCCGCTGCACCCAAGGCACCGGCGGCTGCAGCGAATCCGGCGCGATCCAGGACATCACCGTCGGCCACCGTCGCGCCTGCTTCGCCCTCCACCCCCGCGACCGAAACTGCGCAGGCCTTGCGCGTCGTGCTCGGCCTTACTGTGCTGGCGATTCTTCCGGCGCTGCTGGTCTGCCTGACTAGCTTTCTGCGGATCATCGTGGTGCTCTCGATGCTCCGTCATGCCATCGGCATGAACGAGACGCCGCCGAACACCGTGCTGATCGGGCTGGCGCTTTTCCTGACGCTTTTCACCATGTCTCCGGTGCTGCAGAAGGTCAACCACGATGCGTTCGAGCCATTCATGGCGGGCAAGCTGTCGATGGAAGAGGGCTACAGCAAGGGCGTCGCGCCGCTCCGCGAATTCATGGTGCGGCAGACACGCGAGGCCGATCTTGCGCTGATGGTGGAGCTGTCGAAGGCCCCTATGCCCAGGTCGATGGATGACATCAGCAACGTGCAGCTCATTCCGGCGTTCATGCTGTCGGAACTGCGCGCCGCCTTCCAGATCGGCTTCGTGATCTTTCTGCCGTTCCTGCTCATCGACCTGATCGTCTCGAGCGTTCTCATGGCGCTGGGCATGATGATGATGCCGCCCACCACCATCGCGCTGCCGCTCAAGATCCTGATGTTCATCCTCGTCGATGGCTGGAGCCTCGTGCTCAAGGCGCTGGTCGGCAGCTTCCACTGACGCGGCACGACGACATGACACGCCTGCGTTCGGCATTGCCCGCATCTCCACCACCGCCGCTTTTCGACGCGGCGGCGGATCTGCTCGAGAACACTGCAGATGCGCTTCCCGATGTCGGGGATCCAACTGCCGTACTCTGGGCACGTTGGCGGGAAGGGCAGGACGAAACTGCGCGTGAGCAACTGATCTGTCACTATTTGCCCTATGCACGCATGGTGGCCGCGACCGTCTACAGCCGGCGTACCCACAACGACGTGGAATTTGCGGACTATCTGCAATTGGCGCGTGTCGGCCTGCTGGAAGCCGTGGACCGCTTCGAGCCGGGGCAGGGCGCGCAATTCAAGACGTTCGCCGCCAAGCGTGTGCAGGGTGCAGTCCTCAACGGACTCACGCGCCTTACCGAGAAGAATCAGCAGATCAGCGTCAGCGTTCGTTTGCGGCAGGATCGGCTTGGCGCCGTCAAGGAGGCGGCCGCCGATGAGACTGCGGGTGAAGATCCGGCGGGAGGTGCGCCGGCTTCTGCTTCTGCACGCAGCACCGACAAGCTTTTCAAGTACCTTGCCGAAGTGGGTATAGGGCTTGCGCTGGGCGTCATGCTCGAAGATACGGGCATGGTCGATGCCGAGGCATTCGATGGGAATGGCCAAGTGCCGTCGGCGGAGGTGAGCTACTTCCGCAAGACCGAGATCGTCCAGCTGCGCACGGTGCTGCGTGATCTCGTAAGCCAGCTCAGCGAGCAGCAGCGGCTGGTGATACGCCACCACTATCTTCAGGAAATTCCCTTTGACGAAATCGCGGCACTCATGGGCGTGACGCGCGGGCGGGTCTCCCAGCTGCATCGCCAGGGCCTGACCCGGCTGCGTGAATTGCTGGGCAAGGACGCCCGCTGCGACGTGTCGTGGTGATCTTCTGCATTTTTGGCCGCTAACCTACATTCTTCATCTCATGACGGACTCGAACGCATCTCCCGCATCCGCCGCACGCCAGCGTCTTGACCGGCTCGACGGCTTCCTGCGCGAAGACCCCTCCAACAATGCACTGCTGATCGACGCATTCGAAACCGCGTTGTCGTGCGGCGAATGGGAACGTGCGCGCTTCCATCTGAAGCATGGCCAGACGCTGCTTGACGAGCCGCTCGCATGGCGCTTGCGCGAAGGCGATTTCTGGCTTGCGCAGCAGCGTTACGACGAGGCGCTCGAGGTCCTTGAAGCGCTGGCGAAGACGCCCGCGCCGCCTCCGGGGCTGACAGAAGTGCTTCTCCACAACCTGGCTTTCATCGAGCTTCGGCGTGGCCGTTATGCGGATTGCGTCAACCGGCTGGCGCCAATGCTGGAAGCGCAAGATGGTGCAGGGCAAGGAGCCGGCAACCGGCCACCAGTGACAAACCGCGCCTTGCAACAGGTCTGGCTGAGGGCACTGCACCACGACGGTCAGCTCGACCGCGCGATGGATTGGGCGCTAAAGGCCGAGCAGCAGAACAGTCTCGACGTGCAAGCCGCCGGTGTTGCAAGCCTCATTGCGGTCGACGCATCCGACTTCGCGGCTGCGCAGAGATGGTCCGTCGCCAGCCTGAACGACGGTTCGCCGGCCGATCACCCGGTCGAGAGCCTCGTGAGCCAGGCTTCCATCGCGCTGGCTGCGCGAGACGCCGGGCGCGCCATCCAGTTTGCCGATGCAGCCCTGAAGCGACAGCCCGAGGATGGCCGCGCATGGTCGATGCGCGGTTTTGCAGCATTGCTCGCCAACGATCTTGCTGGAGCGCGTGCCGCGTTCCTGAAGGCGGTCGCTGCCATGCCGCAGCACATCGGTACCTGGCATGGCCTGGGCTGGACGCAAATCGTGCAAGGCGATCTCGACGCGGCGCACAGCAGCTTCAGCACAGCCTTGGCGCTCGACCGCAACTTCGCGGAAAGCCACGGCGGACTTGCGGTGGTATTGGCCATGCAGTCGAAGCGACAGGCGGCCGCAGAGCATGCCGAGTTGGCCTTGCGGCTGGACAAGGCCAACCTGTCGGGGCGCTACGCACAGGCGCTGTTGAGCGGTGAGGTGAAAGATGCCAGCGACGTGCAGCGCTTTGCACGGCGCCTGCTCGGTGGCCGTACCGCCCCGCTGGGCGGAGACATGGGCGACATCTTTGCGCCTGAGGTGACGCCGCCTGCCAGCAGCATCGATAAAGCTGGCTAGCGCTTCAGGGCAGCGTTGCTTGCCCCGCTGTCTTTCGCATCCGCAAGCAGGAGGCTTCCTGCTTCGCGCAGCGCCGCATGGAGCTGCGGGTCGCTTTCCATGCGTTCGAGCACGGTGTCGACCATCTGGTCGAAGCCGCGGTCGTCCAGCCGGTCGCGGCCGAATGCCTGCACCAGCACCGATTCCAGAAAAAGTCGAAATGCCTTGCGCTCGCGATGCGGATCGCCGGCTGCGAGAGAGTGAACTCGCAATGCCACCATCTGCTGAAGCTGGACATCGTCGTTTCCGGGTTCGCTGCCCTTTTTCTCGTCGGCTTCGGACGATTGCCCGGTTCTGCCTTTCGCTGCCTGAGAATTGCGTTGGGCTCCCTCGCTGACAACCGGACGCTCCTTGGTCTGAGCCCGGAATTGCGCCGCGAATTGCGCGCGAATCATCGCAGCCAATTGCGTCGACGGATCAATCATGGGAATGCATGCTGGCAGCCAGTGGAGGCATTTGACGCAATCGCAGCGTCAATGCGGCCGTCCTTGCTGCTGATAGTTGGCCAGAAGCACGTGGTTGCCGGATTCACCTTCTGCGTCGGTCGATTCTTCATCAGGAGCGGCGTTCGCGGTCAAGGCATTGATGCCCGCGATGACTTTTTCTATATCGCCCGACAACGCACTGTTGGTGGTATTGAGCTCCAACCCTCGCCTGTAATGCTGCAAGGCTTCTTCGAAGCGGTCTTGGGCCAATGCGGCAAAACCACGAACGAAATGCGGCAGCGGGTCGGCGTCGGGCAAATCGAGCAACGGCTGCCAGGTCAGCAGCCCCACGCCGGCGCGCCCAGAACTGAATTGCAGCAAACCCAATTGATATCGTGCCATCGGAAAACCAGGCGCCAGCAAGGTCGCATTGGCAAACGCCGTTTCAGCTTGGCTCATGTCTCCGAGGGCGGCGAATTCCGCTCCCAGCAGAAACTGCGGCAGGCCCGCGCTCGGGTCAGCCGCGCTTGCTTTCTGGAACCATTCGATGGCCTGGGCTCCGTCGTTGGCCTGGCTCGCGCTCATGCCGTTGGACATCAGGGCATCGAATGAAGTCGGGTCTGGGCTTTGCATCTCAAAACAACCTTTGCTGCGATGACGCGAAAAGCGCCAAGGATGAGCGGTACTGGCGCTCGCCATCGCATTGTCACGCCTGAACGAGCTTGCCGGACGGAGGCGGAGTCGCTCAAGGGGGCATCGGCCTTCCTGCTAAACAAATCGCAAGAACGCTGGATGACTTGTCTCATGAACACCAGTACGTTGTATCCCCTCGCCACCGCTGCGCCGCAGGTCGAAGCCTCTCCATCGCAGGCAACTGATGCTCCTGCCGAGGCGTTTGCAGCCGCGTTGCGGCGCTCCGACTGGAGCGAGGCGGAGCGTCAATTGCGTGCCGGAGAAAGCCACGCAGGCGAGGGCGCCGAAACCTGGATCCTGCGCAGAAGCGACTGGTACCTTGCGCAGCAGCGATGGGATGAAGCAGCAACCCACTTGCACGGGGTGCTCGACCATGAAGCCACGACCAGCCTGTTTCAGACCGTGGTGCGCCACAAACTGGCATCGATCGCTTTCATGCGCGGGGATGACGCAGGCTGCGTGGCCTGGCTGTCGCCGCTGCTCGAAGTCGACGGTGTCGCAAACACCGCGGCCCAGGGAGGGCGTGCCTTGGAAATCCTATGGGTGAGGGCACTGCATCGTTCGCGTGCGACTGATCGGCTGCATCGCTGGGTTGCCCAGTTGGACGCCCGTGGCCTGCTTGATCCGGCAGTTGCCGGTGTAGCCAGTCTTGCCAGTGCGGAGCTTGGTGATCTGGCCTCGGCCAAGCGGTGGATTGCCATGGGACGGAGCAGAGAGGACGCGGTTTCCGCAGAGTGTTTGATTGCGGCGACCCATGTGGCGATGAGCAGCCGGGCTTCTCTTGAAGAGATCGGCAAGCTCGCCGAAGAAGCCTGCACGAAATGGCCTGCCGACGGACGTACGTGGACCGTGCGTGGCCTCTCCAGGCTCCTGATCGGGGACATAGAGGGTTCCAGCGCCGATCTGGAACGCGCCGTGGAACTGGCTCCTGGCTATGCGCTGGCTTGGCGTGGGTGGGGTTGGGCGCAGATTCTCTCGGGAAAAGCCGCGCTGGCGGAACAGAGCTTTCTGTCTGCGTTGAAGCTCGATGACCGGCACTCGGAAAGCCACGGAGGGTTGGCTGTAGCGCTGTTTGTGCAGCAGCGGACGGCTGAGGCGCGAGATTGCTCCGCAGAGTGCTCGAGACTGAACGCTGCAAGCCCGTCTGGGGCTTATGTGGAACGTCTTCTGTCGGGAGATCCGCAAGCAGGGTTGAATCTTTCGGAGATTCTTGCGCGGCTGGTCTAAGCCTCGTAGTTGTAGGCTGCTGCATAGTGCAGATGCCGTTCGGGCCGTTGCCCTCGTTGTCGTAGGTGTAGTTGACCGCGCTGGCGGAGACCAGGTACTCGGCGGTGGCCTGGTGGATGAGGCGGCCGTTGGCGTCGTACTGGCTGAAGCGCCCCTGCAGGGCATCGGTGCCGTTGGTGCCGCGCAGCATGCGGTGCAGGTTGACGTAGTCCGCGCCCAGCGCGCCAGGGGTGCTCTGGATGACACGGCTGGCGCCGTCGTAGCCGCGAGCCTCCACCAGGGCGCCGTCGCGCACCACGGTGCTCAGGCGGTTGAGGTTGTCGTAGCTGTACTCCTCCACGATGTTGCCGGCCACGGCCGTCCACTGGCCGTTGTCCTGCACGATGCGCACGCCTGCGTGCTCGTCGCGGGTGCGGTTGCCGTTCTTGTCATAGCTCAGCCTGTGGCCCTCGGCGCCCAGCACGCTGCCGTCGGCGGTGGCCGAATCGACCAGCGTCTGGCGGTTCATCTGGTCGTAGGCGAAGTAGCGGTCGGTCTCCTCGCCGCCCTCGATGGGCGTTCCCTGCGGGCCCTGTGCGGTCAGCGCGCTGTAGGCGAGCTTGGTGTGGATGTGGGTGCGGTTGCCGACCTTGTCGTAGTCGATGGTGATGTAGGCGTTGGTGTCGGCCACCCAGCGCGTCGTAGGCCATCTGGTTGTCCTGGTAGGTGACGCCGCCCTGTACGGTGGTCTCGCGGATGCGACGCCCGCCCAGGTCATAGGCATACGTCGTGACCTTGCCCACGCCCGCGTCGTCGATGCGCAGCAGCTGGCCCGCCTTGTCGCGCGAAGAGAATCTACTCCCTAGCTCTCTATTCGCCCAAGAGCGACCGAACCTCTAGCAGCTCAATCTTTCGCGGTTAATTGATCTGGGTAATAAATTGCCGGCTTTCAGTGGCCAAAAAGATAGTCCTGGCAAGGTGATCCCTGAAAATTTGACAGCAAAATTCATTTACTCCAGGGGAAGGCCAGGTCGCTTGATTTAAAAATCAAAAAAATTCAATTTCTCCCTAAAAACAGTCGCGCATCACCCAAATAGATGTTGGCCCTTAGTCGATCGCTTTCTCCGCTCAAACTAAGCAGGGCGCGATCCTCGTTGCAATCGAGTTTGATTGTGGTTGGTCCTGAATCTTCTGATTCGAATGTAGTGATGTAAATTTCTTTACAGTCTTCGAGGGGGAGGGATTCAAGAAATTTAGCAATCTGCGTAATATCTTCCGCGGAACCGGCGATATATCCGCCTTTCACATTTTCGGCAAACATGTCATTATAAATGTAGGCAGACCTTGGTAAAACCATGGTCCCTACGCCGATTGGCGAGCCTTTTGGAAATCGCAGCCATGCACCGGTATATTCGCCGTTGTTCTTGAGTACTTGTCCGCTTTTGTAAGCATCGCGAGTATCGGCAACTGCCAGCCTCGCCACCTCCGGCCAAAGAGCATGGTTTGCCCAGCAGCCCAAGTGAACAGGCGCTCCAACTAGAGATATCAATTCCTCTTTGTATACTGAGGCATAAGGATCAACAATAGGTACATGATTGAAGTCGAGAATTGAATTTATCTCTTCATTGCAAATTCGACAACGAAGTGCTGAGAACGAATGAGCCATGATTTTCCTTGTTGTTTAGCGTAATACATTGCCGCCGGTGGGCATCATTGGTGGGGTGTTTAAAGCACGCCAATATCCTTGATTATCGAAAGATCCTATCCAATAATCAATGCCGGGTGCGCGTGTTCCCGACGTTACGATATAGCTTCTTTTTTGACCAATCTCCCAAAGATACGCTAAATCACCGGCAACCCTTCCGGAGGGTGTTCTAGCGGAGGGCATTAAATGGTATGGCAAATCACCCGGATGAGAATGTACGATAAGACGCTGGACATCTAGCTTAAGTACATCAGAGACGCTGCTAGCGTCACCACGCATCAGCATCCGACTTCCATCACGAAGGCGTACTACTGCATGCTCCCATCCTGTAGCCTTGGTAAGAGCCGATACATCACCGAATGACAAGGTACCCCAAGGGGCTTCAATAGCCCGCGTCCCTTGGAATGACGCGCTCGATAGACGCTCGTGCAGCGCTAATTGTTTGGCGCTGAGAATGTCGATGCCTTCCGCCCTAGGGCCATAGGCAACGCTTCTCTCTGGGAAGGCTTGTGTTCCAACCTTGCCAACCAACAATGATTCGCTCACGCTTCCCAGCGAACGCAGTCCTGTCACCGTTGCGCCGGCCTCCAGTACAAACTGCGTTCCAGCAAAAAGGACTGTTGTGGCACCGTCACCAATGTACCCAGCAGTGAAGTCTCGCGCAGCTTGTATTCCATTGCTGACTCGCTGTGCTACAGGTGCCAAACCGCGCATGATGCTCTGAGCACCATCACTGCGCGGGGAGTAGTTCCAACTTTCCGCGAAGCCCTCTTGCACGCCAACCGCTGCGTCAGTGCCTGCGAGGGTGTACGGAATGGACGCCAAGCCTCCGAGTATTCTGCCCACTTGGTTGTAGGCTCCCCCGATCACCAGTTCGGTGGCTCCCACAGCCAAGTTGGCCGCTTGCGTCAGCGGAATGTTGGCGCCCGCATTGCTGAAGTGGTTCGTGCTATCGCCAAAGCCGCCTCCATCAACCGGCTGCGCCACCGATGCTGCGCCCGCAGCGTAGTACGCCTTTGCAAACTGCCCGCTCGGCGTGTCCCACATGCGGTTGAGCATCCTCTGGGTGTCGTCATAGGTGGTCGCCACATAGGTCGGTCTGCTGCGCCCTTCATTGCCGTAGTTTTCGTTGCGATAAGTGGCCTCTTGGGCAGCCTGCCTCATTTGCTCCTCGGCGATAGCGGCCCGGTTGCGACTCTCCAAGCTGATCGCGTTACCGCCGTATCCAGCCTGACTCACGTCATTCAAGTCCACGTACAGCGTCTGCCCCGGCAGCACGATAGGCATTCCCATGGCGTTGCGTCGGATCTGCCCAGTGGCCAATGCTTGTCCATACATCGCTTGCGCCTCAGCCGACGACATACCCGCAGAGCGGAATGCAGCCAGAGGCCCTTGATCCTGCCCAACCGTCACAACTCGCCGCCCACTCGCATCCGTGGTGTCGTCCATGACGTCCATGCCATTGCGCGCGTAGAGGCCGTCGGCGTTGCTCGTAGCACTCGTGGTGGGCAATCCCATTGGGTTGATGCTTGCACGACGCATCGCCATGTCGTCGGCGAAGCTGAATCCCGTTCCAGGCCCATCTGCGAAGTAACCCAGGATGCGCGCCTTCTCTTTGGCGCCAACCACCCCCGGCACGTTGTTGGCCTTTGCAAGAGCATCTCCAATGATGTTGCCGAACGCGTCTGCCGCAATTTGCGCGCCACTAATCTTGCCGCCCCGTACGACTGTCCCCACCAAAGCGCCACCGAATCCTGATACGAAGCTCTTCCCGAAATCGAACTGTGTTCTGGGGTCGTACTGCATCGCCGAGTTCAGCCCTTGGCTTACACCTGCACTCACCGCACTGGCTGCCACGCTCTTCCAGCTGAACTTGTCTTGCAATCCGGTCACGACTGCAACGCCTTGTGTGATGGTGCTGCCAAGAGCGCCGCGCATCGCTCCATTGAGAAATGCGCTACCCGTGTCAGGGAGTATGTTTGCACCCCCCAGGCCCGCCGATACCACGCCACCAATGGCACCCAGGGCCACTCCCTTCCAACTGAATCCATCTTGGACACCAATGGCATTGCCCACCACCTGACTCGCAATTGAGCCAGCTGCGCCGGCCGCGGCGCCTGCAGTCACCATGCCATAGCCAAGTTCTGACAGCGTTCCATAGGACAGGACGGTCACCACGACAGCCACGATGGCCACGATGACCTGCCCCAGTCCCCCGCACCCCCCCCCTGGCTCTGCGGCGTCGCCATCATCGTCGGCGAGTCATTGGCGATCTTGCTCGGGTCGTAAGGCTTGAACGTATTCGCGTTGTTCGCGCTGCTGGTGGCCGCCGGAATGCGCAGCACCTGGCCCGCGCGCAGGTCCGCATTGCCGCTCAGCCCGTTGGCATCCGCGATCAGGTACCACAGGCTCGAGTCGCCATACGCCCCCTTGGCGATGGTCTGCAGCGTGTCGCTCACGCCCACCGAGTAGCTGCCGGGCGTGCCCGCCGGGTAGTTGCCGTTGATGGGCTGATACCCGAAGCTGAAATCGCTCTGCGGCGTGAAGAAGGGTCCGTTCTGCGCCAGCGGCGTGCCGTCGAAGCGGGTGTCCGACAGCAGCCCGTAGCGTCCGAGCACCTCGCCGTTGACCACCATCTGGCGCTGGCCGTTGACGCGCTTGTCSGGCGTGCCTTCRTACGCGTAGTAGGCGTACAGGGCGTTGCCGTTGGCGTCGTTGAYGAAGTTGTGCGTGCGCAGGTCCGGCTGGGCGGTCTGGCCGACGTCGCCGGTGGACTTCAGGTGYCCGTTGGCGTCGTAGTTGTAGCCCATGATGCCYTGCGACAGGAGCGCGCCCGTGCCGGCCTTGGTGGTCAGGCTCACGCTGGCCGAGGTKCGRTAGCCCTCGGCCTTGTCCACCGTGTTGGTGGTGGTGGTGAAGGTGCCGTTGACGGTGTCGGCCACCAGGTAYGACAGGGCGTTGCCCTCGTTGTCGTAGGTGTAGTTGACSRCGCTGGCGGAGACCAGGTACTCGGCSGTGGCCTGGTGGACGAGGCGGCCGTTGGCGTCGTACTGGCTGAAGCGCCCCTGCAGGGCATCGGTGCCGTTGGTGCCGCGCAGCATGCGGTGCAGGTTGACGTAGTCCGCGCCCAGCGCGCCAGGGGCGCTCTGGATCACGCGGCTGGCGCCRTCGTAGCCGCGAGCYTCCACCAGGGCGCCGTCGCGCACCACGGTGCTCAGGCGGTTGAGGTTGTCGTAGCTGTACTCCTCSACGATGTTGCCGGCCAYGGMCGTCCACTGGCCGTTGTCCTGCACGATGCGCACGCCTGAGTGCTCGTCGCGGGTGCGGTTGCCGTTCTTGTCGTAGCTCAGCCTGTGGCCCTCGGCGCCCAGCACGCTGCCATCGGCGGTGGCCGAATCGACCAGCGTCTGGCGGTTCATCTGGTCGTAGGCGAAGTAGCGGTCGGTCTCCTCGCCGCCCTCGATGGGCGTGCCCTGCGGACCCTGTGCGGTCAGCGCGCTGTAGGCGAGCTTGGTGTGGATGTGCGTGCGGTTGCCGACCTTGTCGTAGTCGATGGTGATGTAGGCGTTGGTGTCGGCCACCCAGCGCAGGCGGCCCAGCGCGTCGTAGGCCATCTGGTTGTCCTGGTAGGTGACGCCGCCCTGCACGGTGGTCTCGCGGATGCGACGGCCGCCCAGGTCATAGGCGTAGGTCGTGACCTTGCCCACGCCCGCGTCGTCGATGCGCAGCAGCTGGCCGGCCTTGTCGTACGAGTAGCTCAGGTTCTGGCCGCGCGAGTTGGTCTGCTGAGTGAGCTGGCGCGCGTTGTTTGCCTTAAGGCGTAGTGCCCGTGATCGTTCAACTGTTTTTTATGAATTTATCACCCAACATTTTCTCCATGCAAACGAAGCCACATTCATTGCTCATTCATACAAGAAAGAATGCTGAGCCTCCAGAAATTTCTCTTAAGCCTCAACTTAAATTGCATGCAAAAGGAGAATATTTATTCATAAAAATCAGGCTCAGCTATCAATTCAACATCCTCAGCGGTGGCGCGAAGCACATCAAGAAGTTGTCTAGCAAGTGTCTTTTGATTTTTAATATCTGATGTGTTCTGAGGAAAAACCGAAGCACTATATTTAAAAAAGCTCCACGACTCCTCTCCAAATCCGAGGCGATTTTTATCGTGGCCTGGGTTTTCTTCTATTTTTAACACATTGCCTTGAAGAAGCAAGTAGCCTCCTCGCACCAATGAGTCGGGAAATTGATTGTTTAAATATTCAATCAAATCTTCTTTTGATTTTTTTGATTCGACAAGAATTTCAAAAGTCAGATCCATGATTTTTCCAATCTTATTCATCTTAATTCAAGGGAATAAACGGCCCTTGATTAAAAGGAGAAGTCCTCTTGGCAATAGAAAATTGAATGCTTGTCACGGATGGCGGAAGTTTTGGATGAACATCTGTCCACATGATTCTTTCCAAATCGAAAGACGCACTTCTTGCGGTAATTCTTTCTTGATTTTCCGCATTTTTCAGTAGAATTTTTTGATTCCGCCCTGAAGTTTCAGCCATGCGCTTATTGAGTAGCGCCGCGAAATCATTGTCGCTCACGATATGAATTAAATCGATATCCGTTACACGATCTACCTTGCCATATCCACGGCTTCCGTGAACATATGTTTCACCCGGTGGCAGGCCTTCCCTACTCATTGCGTCACGCATTGCAGTAGAGAAGTCATCAAATTCTCTACGAGATAGTCCGCGTGGTACAGGCGGGCCTTCTAGTTTCAAACCGGGCATCGCCACCGTTGCTGCGCCCCCAAGTCCAACGAATGCACCGGAAAAATCCCTTACCGCCGCCAATGCCCCACTGAAGCGAACGTCAAACGGCTGACTCGGGTCAAGTGCGATGGCCATACTAGTACCCGCTTGGCTTGCCAGCGGAATCGCACCCGCCGCAGCGCTCGGAATGTTCAGAGCGCCTCGGACTAACTCTTCTCCAGCCATCAGTGGGAACATCGCCGTTGCTCCCACTGTGTTGATGGCCCTGTCGACGAACCCATCGCCATTGGTGATGCCAGCTACTGCCCGGTCGTAGCTGGTCTTCACGCCCCCCTCTCGAACATGCAGTGCACTGGACAGATTGGCCATCTGCTCCACGTAACTCATTTCGGTTGAGTTGCCAGCAGGCACCATCTGCGTCATGCCCGTGGGCAGACCGTTCATCATGTCATACACCGGCTGCTCGACCATCGGCCGGCCACGTTGACTTAGCCAGCTTATGTCGTTATAGGAAGCTGATACGGAGGGCATTGAGCGGTAGCCCTCATTGCCATAGTTCTCGTTGCGATAAGTTGCCTGTTGTACAGCCTGTCTCATCTGCTCTTCAGCTATAGCAGCCCGGTTGCGACTCTCCAAGCCGATCGCGTTACCGCCGTATCCAGCCTGACTCACGTCGTTCAAGTCCACATACAGCGTCTGCCCCGGCTGCACGATAGGCATTCCCATGGCGTTGCGTCGGATCTGCCCGGTGGCCAGTGCTTGCCCATACATCGCTTGCGCCTCAGCCGACGACATGCCTGCAGATCGGAATGCGGCCAGAGGCCCTTGATCTTGACCCACCGTCACAACTCGCCGCCCACTCGCATCCGTGGTGTCGTCCATGACGTCCATGCCATTGCGCGCGTAGAGGCCATCAGTGTTCCCCGCAACACTCGTGGTTGGCAGTCCCATCGGGTTGATGCTCGCACGACGCATCGCCATGTCATCAGCGAAGGTGAATCCCGTTCCAGGCCCATCCGCGAAGTACCCCAGGATGCGCGCCTTTTCTTCGGCACCAACTACCCCTGGCACATTGTTGGCCTTGGCTAGAGCATCTCCAATGATGTTGCCGAACGCATCCGCGGCTATTTGAGCGCCGCTGATCTTGCCCCCGCGTACAACGGTTCCTACAAGAGCGCCGCCGAATCCGGACACAAAGCTCTTCCCGAAATCGAACTGTGTTTTGGGGTCGTACTGCATCGCTGAATTCAGCCCTTGGCTTACGCCAGCGCTTACCGCACTGGCTGCCACGCTCTTCCAGCTGAACTTGTCTTGCAGCCCGGTCACGACTGCAACGCCTTGTGTGATGGTGCTGCCGAGGGCTCCACGCATTGCTCCGTTGACAAACGCGTTGCCCGTGTCGGGAAGTACGTTTGCGCCACCCAAGCCCGCTGATACCGCACCGCCAATAGCCCCCAGAGCCACCCCCTTCCAGCTGAAGCCATCTTGAGCGCCGATGGCGATACCTACTGCCTGGCTTGCGATGGAGCCGACGGCGCCCCCGATGGCCCCTGCAGCAACTGTTCCAGCTGTCGTTACAGCTCCACCAGTGGCCCCAAAGGCCGCGCTCATTGGCCCTGACAAGGCTCCTGCAGTGAAGTACGTCACAACGATGGCCACGACAGCCACAATGATCTGACCAAGCCCCCCGCACCCACCGCCCTGGCTCTGCGGAGTCGCCATCATCGTCGGCGAGTCGCTGGCAATCTTGCTCGGGTCGTAAGGCTTGAACGTATTGGCGTTGTTCGCGCTGCTGGTGGCCGCCGGAATGCGCAGCACCTGGCCCGCGCGCAGGTCCGCATTGCCGCTCAGCCCGTTGGCATCCGCAATCAGGTACCACAGGCTCGAGTCGCCATACGCCCCCTTGGCGATGGTCTGCAGCGTGTCGCTCACGCCCACCGAGTAGCTGCCCGGCGTGCCCGCTGGGTAGTTGCCGTTGATGGGCTGATAGCCGAAGCTGAAATCGTTCTGCGCCGTGAAGAATGGTCCGTTCTGCGCCAGCGGCGTGCCGTCGAAGCGCGTGTCCGACAGCAGCCCGTAGCGCCCGAGCACCTCGCCGTTGACCACCATCTGGCGCTGGCCGTTGACGCGCTTGTCGGGCGTGCCTTCGTACGCGTAGTAGGCGTACAGGGCGTTGCCGTTGGCGTCGTTGACGAAGTTGTGCGTGCGCAGGTCCGGCTGGGCGGTCTGGCCGACGTCGCCGGTGGACTTCAGGTGKCCGTTGGCGTCGTAGTTGTAGCCCATGATGCCCTGGGCGGTGATCCCGCCGGTGTGCACCGAGGTGGTCACGCTCAGGCTGGCTGCAGTGCGGTAGCCCTCGGCGCGCTCCACCGTGTTGGTGGTGGCGGTGAAGGTGCCGTTGACGGTGTCGGCCACCAGGTACGACAGGGCGTTGCCCTCGTTGTCGTAGGTGTAGTCGACCACGCTGGCGGAGACCAGGTATTCGGCGGTGGCCTGGTGGATGAGGCGGCCGTTGGCGTCGTACTGGCTGAAGCGCCCCTGCAGGGCATCGGTGCCGTTGGTGCCGCGCAGCATGCGGTGCAGGTTGACGTAGTCCGCGCCCAGCGCGCCAGGGGCGCTCTGGATCACGCGGCTGGCGCCGTCGTAGCCGCGAGCCTCCACCAGGGCGCCGTCGCGCACCACGGTGCTCAGGCGGTTGAGGTTGTCGTAGCTGTACTCCTCSACGATGTTGCCGGCCACGGCCGTCCACTGGCCGTTGTCCTGCACGATGCGCACGCCTGCGTGCTCGTCGCGGGTGCGGTTGCCGACCTTGTCGTAGTCGATGGTGATGTAGGCGTTGGTGTCAGCCACCCAGCGCAGGCGGCCCAGCGCGTCGTAGGCCATCTGGTTGTCCTGGTAGGTGACGCCGCGCCGCATCGTCGCCTTGCAGCGATCACCTCAATGCGTAGAAAACGTTACTCCTTCTGCACACCAGCTTAAGAAAGAATCGGAGTTTGATTTTTGCATTGAAAAAATGGGCCAAGTTGCAAAATCTTAAAAACCCATTAAACCCGAAAAGATTTCAGGCTATTACTTCATTTTTCAACATAAAGTAGGAATTCCGTTGAATTTCAACTTCGGCATTTCTTCCAGTCTTTGAAGATAAAGCGATATGATTTGGTCATCTCCCAGAATACCTGATGATGGCTCATCGCTCAGAAAAGTCATGTGATAGAACCCATTCTCTAGACTAATTATTTGACGCTCAGAAATATTTCTCGACCAATTCATTAAGTCAAACAAATCTCTTACGCAAATGATTTCATCTTTGACTTCAATGCCGGCGCGCAACTTGTAGGCGCTCTTTGTTACATGATCTTCATTTGGGTAGCCTGCATATATGTTGAGAATAAAATCACCAGGAGTTCCAAGATTTATCCCAACAATGCCGCCACGTAAAGCTTCAGCCTCCACAAGGTCGGGGTTTTCAAAATTGGAAGAAAGATAATCCTCCCCTTCTTGAATTTTTTCGGTCGCAAATGGGGAATAAAATATCACTCCCATTCCTGTTATTCTTAGTTTTATTGAGCCAAGAGCGGTCATCTTAATATCCATAGTAAATCAACAGCGATTCTATCGCTTCCTGCGGGGTAACATTTGATCCATTTGGAATGGGGCTTCCTTTTGGCGTTCGAACATCTCCTCTGATTCCTTGAATTTCTGGTCGTGCATACGCACTTCGATATTTTTCAAGCAATTGCATGGAAGTGAGCCCCGGATTATCTCCTAGGTCGATTCCTTCCGCCGCAGTCGCCCGATGCAAGCGAATATGCGCTTGCCCAGCGGACTCTGCGGAGCCTGATGGATAATACCTTGGAGTGCTTTTTTGGTCAAAAACGGAAAGCTCGGGACGGCCTTCGACATTCACTCGCTCTACAAGATGTGCTCCCTGTCCCTTGGCTGTTAGACGCCAACTGCCAGATCCAATAGGCCCGATAAAGTCCGCATCCCCAGGAATTGGAGCTCCTCGCGTAACTCCCAATGGATTGCCGTGAGCATCTATTGCAACCAACTTGGGGAGGGCAACCGCACCAGCTTGTCGATTGCGCGCGAGCTGCGCAGGCAATTGCCCCGCTTCGATCGCGTAATCTTGTACACCTATTCCGCGAAGCCCTGCCGCGCCCAATTTCGACACATTTCGAATCGATTGCGCACCGCCAAGAATCCCTGCTGCAATAGCCGCTGTCTGACCAGCATTGATTCGCGCTGCTCCGATCTCGTCGCCTCCAGCGCGTAGTGCTTCTGCTCGCGCATAGTTCTCAGCAATGTTATGGATCACCTGACCGGCAACAACTCGCGGAGAAGTCACTAGATTGGCAACGCCTTGCGCGAGCGCCCCTTGTTCAATCCAGGCCTGTTGGATGATTGGACTGTCGTGATTGATGCCCCCTGTGAGGATGTCACCAATCTGAAGCACGGTATTGCCCAAGATTCGAACCGTGCCATTGACCGCATCAATGCCCGTTTGCACGACACCTTGAAGCCCTCCAATGAATTGGTCTCCGAGTTCGCTTCCTGTCGTAGTAGGTCCACTGAGTTCACCTCCAAGAGGCGCTGCCGCCAGCGCTGGGGCCGGCGTGTAATAGATCATCTGAGTGCCAAGTGCAGGCGTTGGCTTAACGTCAAATATGGAATGCCCAGGAATTGAGGGCAGTTGCCCAAAATCCTCGATCGCGCGCTCAATCATGAGTGTCTTATCTTCGGGGTCGGTACGCTCGAAGATTGGTGTGCCATCCGATAAGGATGGCATCGCCTTGTGGTTAGTCCAGTAGCTTCCACTTACGTCTACACGGAATTGCGGCCCGCCGGTATAGGCCGACGCATCTGCTACCAGCACATCGTTGGAACGGTCTACTCCGCTCGAACGCCACTCGGCGTTTTGAGATATCGATGGCACGAAAGCATTGACTTGAGCAAAGTCGTAGCGAGGTGGTGTGTTGTTGAAAACGATGTGTTCGCCCGTTGTCGGGTCGACATACGGTCTGCGCCTCGTTCCCTCTCCTCGATAGCTGCTGTCGCTGGTGCTGCTCCGTGCGAGAGCATCCCCAATGACATTACCGAAGGCATCGGTCGCCAACTGGGTGCTGTTGATCCGCCCATTGATCGCCAACTGCGATACCGCAGAGCCTGCGACTCCCATCGCAACGCTCTTGAACGGATCGAAGGCCACGCCCTGCCCATAGTTCATTAAGCCGCTGAGGCCTTGGCTGACCACTGGTGCCAGTGCGCTCGCGGCCACCGACTTCCAGCTGAAGCTGGGCTGCAGGCCCATGGCCACGCTCACACCCTGTGTCACCGCGTTGCCAAGAGCCCTCTGGATCACCTGATTGCCAAGTGAGCCTGCGCCTCCGGCCAAGTCGGTTGCACCCGTGAAGTTCACGCCGGAAAGACCGCCGTTCACCCCGCCGCCAATCGCCGCGAGCGCAACGCCCTTCCAAGAAAAACTATCCTGCGCGCCGATGGCAATGCCAACACCTTGGCTGACAACGGAGCCCGCAACCCCGGCGACCGCGCCCGACACCGCGAGGCTGCCGTAAGCGCCAGCGCTGATCGCGCCCGCAACCCCACCAGAAATTCCCGAGACGTTTACGAGATACCACTGCTGAGTGAATGCCGCGACCACGATGGCCACAACAGCAACAATGATCTGGCCAATCCCCCCGCAGCCACCCCCCTGGCTCTGCGGCGTCGCCATCATCGTCGGCGAGTCATTGGCAATCTTGCTCGGGTCGTAAGGCTTGAACGTATTCGCGTTGTTCGCGCTGCTGGTAGCCGCCGGAATGCGCAGCACCTGCCCCGCGCGCAAGTCTGCATTGCCGCTCAACCCGTTGGCATCCGCGATCAGGTACCACAGGCTCGAATCCCCATACGCCCCCTTGGCGATGGTCTGCAGCGTGTCGCTCACGCCCACCGAGTAGCTGCCGGGCGTGCCCGCCGGGTAGTTGCCGTTGATGGGCTGATACCCGAAGCTGAAATCGCTCTGCGGCGTGAAGAACGGTCCGTTCTGCGCCAGCGGCGTGCCGTCGAAGCGGGTGTCCGACAGCAGCCCGTAGCGCCCGAGCACCTCGCCGTTGACCACCATCTGGCGCTGGCCGTTGACGCGCTTGTCGGGCGTGCCTTCGTACGCATAGTAGGCGTACAGGGCGTTGCCGTTGGCGTCGTTGACGAAGTTGTGCGTGCGCAGGTCCGGCTGGGCGGTCTGGCCGACGTCGCCGGTGGACTTCAGGTGTCCGTTGGCGTCG
>NZ_JASMRZ010000040.1 GCF_030462475.1 Variovorax sp. CAN15 | reverse complement strand
CGTCGGTGACGCTGGACGTCTGGCCCTGGCGGTTGTGCACGGTGGTCACCGAGACGCCTTCGGGCGTGGTCACGGTGACGCTGCGATCGACCAGGTTGTAGGCGTAGCTGGTGGTGTTGCCCAGCGCATCGCGCTGGGTCAGCACGCGGTCGAAGGCGTCGTAGGTGGTGATGTGCTCGGCGCCGTTGGCGTCGGTGGTGGTGACGACGCGGCCGAGGCGGTCGTAGCGCAGGCGGCTGATGTTGCCGTTGGCATCGGTGCGCGTGTCCACGCGGCCGAAGGCATCGTAGCTGGTGCGGCGGGTGATGGCGGCACCGGTCGAGTCCAGGGTGCTCGAGATCTGCTGGCCGCGCCGGTCGAAGGCGACCGTGTCGGTGATGACCCGGCCGCTCAGGCGCGTCTGCGTGCTGGCGGTGACTTCGCGGAAGGCGTTGTAGGAGTAGCTGGTGGTGTTGCCCAGCCCGTCGACTGTGGTGGTCTTGGTGCCGGTGGCGTTGTAGGTGCTCAGGACGTGGGTGTCCTTGGTGGAGTAAGCCACTGCGGCCAGTTGTGCCTTCAGCGTATCGGTGTTCAGTCCGCCGGGGATGGACGCTCCAAGGGTGGAGACGTTCACGCGAGTCCCGTAGACGATCTGCTCGAAAACCAGGCCGTGGGCGTTGTAGCGGCTCTCGGTGACTTCGCCCAGTGCGTTGACGGTGTAGGTCAGGCGACCGAGGGCGTCGTAGAAGAACAGCGTTCGATGGCCGTTGGCGTCGGTGGTGCTGGTGCGACGACCGGTGGCATCGTAGGTGTGGGTGGATCCGTTGGCTGCCCATGCTGCCAGCGCATCGTTCTGCGCCACGGCGGCACTGCCGCGGCCGTCGAGCTCGGCGATCAGGTTGCCCTGGATGTCGTACCGCAGGCGCTGGGTGCGTTCATCGGCCGTGCCTACCGCTGTGGTGGTCTGCACGAGACGGCCGGACACGTCGTAGGTGAAGCTGGTGATCGTGCCTTCCGCGTTGGTGCGGCTGAGCAGTTGGTTGGCCGCGCTCCAGGTTTGGGTGACAGTCTGGTCCAGGGCGCTCGGATCCGGGCGAACGGTGGCGAGCGTTGCGCTTGCGCTGCCGGGATTCTTCGCGGGGCTGGCGTAGCGCTTGGTCTGCACCACGTTGCCACGCACGTCGTAGACGGTTTCAGTGAGGTAGCCCTCGCCGTCTACCTGCCCGACGAGCTGGCCGCGGGCGTTGTAGAAGCTGTAGGTGCGGATGTCGTTGGGGCTGTCCTTGGGGCGCAGGCCCGTGAGGTCGCCGCTGGCGCGGGCGATGGCTACGGCCATCATGCGGGCCGAGACGCTGGAGAAGTTGGTGGCTCGGTTGGCGTAGCGGATGGTCTGGATCTGCTCGCCGGCTGCGTTGTACTTGTACTCGGTGAGGTAGCCCTCTGCGTCCAGCGCGCCCTGGAGTTGGCCGTTGCGGTTGAACAGCTTGGTGGCGGTGTGGTCTTGGGCGATGTCCAGGCTCACCGGGATCGTGGTGCTCGGCGTGCCTTCGACCAACTGGGTGAAGGTGAGGGCACCGTCCGCGTTGAGTTCGTCGCCTGAGTACACCGTGCTGAAGGTGTGGGTACCGGCCGGGATCGGGACACCACGCAGGGTGGCTGTGCCATCTTCCATGACAGTGACCGTGCCAAGAAGTGTGGTGCCGCTGTAGAAGCTCACCAAGCCTGTGGGTGTCTTGCCGATCACGCGTATCGACAGTATGCCGTCCTTGGCGATCGATGCCGTGGTCAGATTGATCAATCCAACGGCGGGAGGGGTGACTTGTACTGGCGAAGCGTTCAAGGATTTCGACGACAAATAGTTGCCATCGCCCTCATAGCTCGCGGTAATGTTGCTCACGCCTCTTGGTAGGCTCTTGACGATCAAGGACGCTTGGCCATTAACTGCCATCGCTGTGCCGATGACGGCGCCATCAGCATAGAACGTGATGAGACCACTGACAGGGGGAGGTTCAGCGAGCGCGCTGTAAGGCAGCACCAGCGCGACCCTAGCGTTCAGCGTGATCGGTACATCTTCGGGTGCCCTGGCCGGAGACGCGCTCAGAGTCGTGGTGGTCGACGCCTTCTCTACTGAAAATACGGTGTTTATGACAAGAATGGGGGGGGCTGAGACATTCTCGTTGTTGAGGACGATCCTTAGACGATGTTGGCTGTTAGGCTGCAAATTGACAGGCAGCGCAAAAGTGAACCGTCGATCGCCCATGGAATTACCGGCGTAGATGGCGCTGCCAACAAGAACGTCATCGATAAAAATACTGTGTGTTCCTGCGACACCACCACTCTTTTCATTGTCAAAGACAAGGATCCTCGGAGCCACGCCGACTTGCGCTTGACCGTTGGGTTGCCAAGCTCCGGCATTGACGTAGACATCGAATCCCCAATAGTCACCTGAGCTTTCATAGCTGCCGTTTGCGACGCTCTGCCAATTGAACGAACTTACGTTCGTTTGGTCTTGTGTTTTGATCTGAATTGTTGAGCCCTGCGCAACAACCCCAGAAAACGATTCGTCGGCGTCCGCATACGTGGCGCTCAACTCATATGTACCGATCTGCAAATAGTCCACGACGAGATATGCCATACCGTTGATGACATTCGCGACCCCGAGACAAATCTTCCCGGCGAAAAAAGTTACGCGTCCACCGGGCTTTCCTCCCGATACTTTTGCCTGCAAGTTCACCGGACTGCCATCCCAAACAACCACAGTCGGCTTGGCGTCTTGCGATATCTCAATTGGCTGGGACGAGACCGCTTGCAGAATCCCCGAATACGCACTCTCGTGAACTACACGCAGCACATGTCTGCCTGGCGAGAGAGTTAAGGCAGGTTCGAACGAAAAACTTATCGCACCCCAATCCTCTTTGGAGTCGGGTACTCTGTAGGTGCTGCCGATGAGAACGTCACCATCGAAAACGCTGTACATCCCCCCCGTATTGCCACCCCCGCCACCACTTGGATAGGAGATAGTGATGCGTGGAGAACCTCCGATTGCATCAACCTCGACTTGGTAGGGATTCGAAGGCGGGGTATTCCAAATTTCCGGAGGGAGACCATTTTGATTGGCGATGATCTGAGTGATCCCGCCTTGCACAACCAGGCTGCTATTGGGCATCCGGTTGTATTCGACTCCTACACATGACGCAGACCACGCGTACGTGCCCGCGGGCAGGAAATTGACAACAAGACTTGCTTCTCCGGAGTTGACTACCGCTGAACCGAGATATTGAGTGCCCGCAAAGAAGGATACATAGCCGACTGTGTCAGTTGGAGTCATTCGAGCTCGCAGTCGGACAGGCTCACCCTGCGAAACTGTCGCTGAGGCAACGAGACTCATAGACCTTGGCGATGGGGCGCTTGATGTGTTGGCATCAATCGATGAACTGAGTGTTATAGAGGGAGGGGCAGGAACAAAGGACCGTTGCGCAATAGCGCGGGTATGGATCGCATCCCCGGCATATTCCGCCCGCACATTCATGCGGGCCGTTGGCCAACTAGTCAGCTTGAGAGTTGCCAAACCGGTGGTTATGTACGCCTCGCCCAGCACGCCGCTGTCGCTGTAGAACACCACCTTGCCTGTTTGTGGAACCAGCCACGCTGCATCTGCAGCAAGAGAGAAGGACAGCATCAACGGATCGATGCCGTCGGCGGTAGGACTTGAATAGCTCAGTTCGGCTGTGATCACTGCCGGGGTGATGGTTTTCTTGACAGCCTTGGATACGCTCGCCGGCCTCAAGGCGTCTCCAGAGAAGGCGACGCGAAGGTTATGAGTGCCGACAGACAACCTGTCGCTCAAAAAGGAAACTCTTCCGTCGACAAGTACTGCGCTGCCAATGACCGTCTCGCCGTCGAAGAAAGTCACCATGCTTCCAGACGGAGTCCCTTCGGCTATCGCTGTCAGGACCGTTACGCGCCCCGCCGGCACTGGTGCGGCGTTGTCTATCTTAAGCGCGATCCCTCCAAGGGTAGTTGGATCTACGCCAAGATCGACATCGGCACCCTGAAGCAGCGGAGTCACATCGATCGGATTAGCCAACTGTGTGACGCCCAGCACGCGCGAAGCCCCGTCATAGGTGGTCTGTATCACATACCCCAACGCATCCACCTGCCACGTCAGACGACCTGCGTTGTCATAGAACCGCCAGACCTTCTGGTCTTGAGCCACGTCCGCTGGCCGCAGTGCCGCCAGACTGGTTGTCGTATTCGACGCACTCCACGCCGTGGTCGGTAGATTTGCTCCATCTACCAATTGCGCCAGCTTTGCGGCACTGAGCTTTGTCGCATAGGCAACGGTCTGACGCAGCTGCCCGCTGGCGTTGTAGACATACTCGACCAACGCACCCGTCGCATCGATATCGGCGATCTTCCGGTTCGCCGCGTCATAGAGCATCCACTTGCACACACCCGTCGGATCCTGCGTCATCAGCAGGTTGCCATCCTTGTCGTAGGCGTTCGAGGTCGTGCCCAGGACACCGCTGCCGACGCTCTGCTGAGTCACGCTCACAAGGCGTCCCGCCTTGTCATAGGCCGAGACGGTGACCAGCCCACTGGCGATGCTTACGCTGGTCTTGCCGTTGGCGTCGTCGTAGCTGGTGATCGTGGTGTTGGGCGTTGCGCCGCCATCCAGCGAAGGTGCGCTGATCGACAGCACCCGGCTCAGGCCGTCGTAGATGTAGGTGGTGGTGCCCGCGCCCGGGTCGATGCTCTTGAGCAGTTGACCATGCTGGTCGTACACATACTGGGTCTTGGCCGCCGTGGCGGCGACACCCGCGCCCGATGCGTCGACCTCACCGTACGTCGTGGAACTGCTCAACGCGCCGCGCGCATCGTAGGCGCGGTCGGTGCGCTCGGTGCGTCGCAGGTCCTGGCTGTCCACCCACGCGCTCATTTGCGCTTCCGTGGGCACGGCGCTCGCGCCTAGCTGGGTGACGTTGTAGCTGCCGCCCGTATAGCGGACGGTTGCCAAGGCCTGACCGTAGCTGTTGTAGCGGTGCTCGGTGACGCCGCCCTGAGGGCTCAGGACGAAGCGAAGGAGACGGGGGTTGTCCTGAGCGTAGATGTAGCGCGTGATCTCCGGCAGCGATGCGGGTTGGCTGAATGCACCACGACTGACGGCCGCGTCGGCATAGACGGTCTCGGTCAGCAGTTGATTGGCCGCGTTGTAGGTTCGAGTGTGGAGGTTGCCCGCGGAGTCGGTCTCCTTCAGCAGATTGCCATTGGCGTCGTACTCGTAGGCGACTTCGCGGCCTTCCCCATCGGTCACGCCGGTGACGTTGCCGGCGGCGTCGTAGCGGTAGCTGATCTGCGACAGCCCCGAAGGATTGCCAGCGGTGACGCCTTGCCGCATCTGCAGGAGTTGGCCTTGGGCGTCATACAGGTAGGTGCTCTGCGCGCCTAGGGGATCGGTGATGGTGGTGGTGTTCTGGGTGATGTCGTAGCTGAAGCGCGTGACTGCGCCCAGTGCATCGGTAACGGTGGCAACCTTGTAGACGCCGCCAGCCTCCACGTAACTGAAGTTGTGCTTGGTGCCATCGGTTTGTGTGACCGAGGCAACGCGTTTGCTGGTGCCGTCGTAGGTGTATGTGGTGACATAGACCTTGCCGTCGGCAATGCTGTTGTCCGCTGGGTTGAGGTCGACGGTGACGCTCGACAAACGGTTGGTGGTGTCGTAGGCATAGCGCACTCGCGTGAGCACGGTGCCATCGGTGGCCGCGGTGCGCACCTGGGTCAGGTTCGAGCCGCTGTAGTCGAACCAGATGGTTTCGCCATTGGCATCGACCATGCGTTGCAGCGTGCCATTGGCGTTGTACGCATAGCTGACGGTGTTGCCGGCAGGGTCGGTCACCGAAATCAGCCGACCCGAACCAGTGCTTTCGTAGCGCTCGACAAGGCCGGTTGCACCGTCGGTCCAGGTGTATCGAGCGTTGGTGGAGTCGTAGCCGATGGTGTCGAATGCCCCTGCACCTGCACTGCTAACGTACAGGTTTCTCGCCGCATCCCAGGTGTATGTGGCGCTGGCGCCATCGCGATCAGTGCGCGCCAAGGTACTGCCGGCAGTGGCCACGGTGCCGGTGAGCACCACACGCTGTCCGAATGCGCCGACTGTCCAGTTATCGCCGTTGTCGTCGTTCAGCAGGCCCTGGCTGTTGTAGGTACGAACGACGTTGATGTCGAGGCCGCGCCCGATAAGCTTGTCGTCGAGGTCTTGCAGGACGAGGTTGCCGTTGGCAATGTTGACGAAGGATTGCTCCCCGCCGCGCCCTTGAGTTGAGGAGCCTAGAACCCCACGCTGGCCCAAAATGGACAAAGAGTTCAAGCTCAGACCCAGACTGTTTCCACTGACGATTGCAACCATGACGGTTTCACCTGATGTACGGTGAACCGCCAACTGGCGACCAAGAACCTGTGAGGGCCCCTGATGGTCGAGCCGGCAAACCTTGCCGGTCACGGTTCAGATCAATACATCCAGCGGGCGGCGAATCTGTTCAGCAAATCCCTCAGGCAAGTGAGGCTGCTAATAGTTGTTAACTAGATCGTAAATATCGTGATTTGCGCCAAATGGGCGGCAAACTCTTGAAGATCAAGGAGTGAACCTGGTAAGCCCTCCGCAGTTCGGCGATCGTACGTTCCGACGGTAGATCTGGACACCCGACGATGCGTCCCGCCAACTTGTCGGCGCGGCTGTCGCGGCCCTCAAGACTCGTTGCTGATCCCGCTACTCACATGCCCCGCCGGCACATGCCGCGAGGCCGCATCCACATGCCCCGTCTGGTCATCGAAGAAGAAGTCGGGCTCGAATTCGCGCAGGAACTCGCCCTTGGGCAGGCCGCCGAGGAACATGGCCTCGTCGACGCGGATGTTCCACTTCATCAGTGTGCGGATGGCGCGTTCGTGCGCGGGTGCGCTGCGCGCGGTGACCAGCGCGGTGCGGATGCGCATCTTCGCGTTGCCGGCCATCTGCAGGCGGTGCAGCGCGGCCAGCAGCGGCTTGAAGGGGCCCTCGGGCAGCGGAAGGTCGGCCTTGCTGAGTTCGTGGGCCTGGAAGGCGTCGAGGCCCTGGGCCTGGAACACGCGCTCGGCCTCGTCGGAGAACAGCACCGCGTCGCCGTCGAAGGCGATGCGCACTTCGTTCGGCCATGCGTCGCTGGCTTTCACCGACTCGACCAGTACGCGCGCGGCGGGAAACCCGGCGTTGAGCGCCTCGCGCACGTCCTGCGCATTGACCGACAGGAACAGGTGCGCGCGCAGCGGGCGCAGGTAGCCGAAGGGCGGGCGGCCCTGGGTGAACACGCCGCGCTGCAGCTTGATGTCGGCCGCCGCGCTCGACCTGAAGATGCGCATGCCCGAGACCGGGTCGTTGCGCGACAGGATCACCACTTCGACGCGCTGCACGCCGTCTTCGTTGAAGCGCAGCAGCTTGCGGATCAGCGAATAGGCGATGCCGGGCGCGGCCGGCACGTCGATGCGGTCGAGCTGCAGCTTCATGTAGCCCTCGTTGTCGCCGGCCTCGAAGACCTTGTTTTCTTCTTCGAGGTTGAACAGGGCGCGCGAGGAGATCGCGACCACGAGCTTGTCTTCGAGGGTCACCGGCATGGCGCTTCCTTGCGGATCTGTCTTCTTCGAGCAGGTGCGCCGAGCGCGGCAGCCCCCTGCAAGCGGGTTGGAGGCCACACGAAGTGGACAAGCCTGGGGGGCTGCCTCATTTCACGAACTGGTTGAGCTGGATGATCGGCAGCATCACCGCCAGCACGATCAGCATCACCACCCCGCCCATCGCCACGATCAGCAGCGGCTCGAGGATGGTGGCGAGGTGCATTGCGCGGCGCTGCACTTCGGCGCCGAGCTGGTTGGCGGCGCGCTGCAGCATCAGCGGCAGGGTGCCGGTCTGTTCGCCCAGGCGCGCGAACATCGACACCAGGCCCGGAAAGCGTTTCTTCTGCGCGAGTGCCGAGGCCAGCGGCGCGCCTTCGCGCACCAGCACCAGCGCGTCGAGCGCGTCGGCGCGCATCGCGCGGTTGCCCAGCGTTTCGGAAGCGGCCTGCAGCGCGCGCAGGATCGGCACGCCGGCCGTGGCCAGCATGGCGAGCGTGCTCGCGAAGCGAGCCGCGTTGTAGCCGCGCGCGAGCTTGCCCACCAGCGGCAGCTTGAGCCATGCGGCGTCGAATTTCAGGCGCAGCGCCTCCTGCGCCAGCGCGAGCCGCGTGCCGATGGCCGCGAGCACCACGGCGGCCAGCATCCACCAGCCGTAGTTGCGCACGCCGGCGCTCAGCGACAGCATCACGGTGGTGAGGAAAGGCAGCGAGCGCTTGGTGCCCGCGAAGACCTGCGCCACCTGCGGCACCACGTAGCTCACGAGGAAGATCACGATCACGATCGCCACCAGCGTGACGATGGCCGGGTACAGCGCCGCGCCGATCAGCTTCTGCTGCAGTGCCTGGCGCTCTTCCAGGTCGTCGGCGAGGCGGTCGAGCACGAGGCCGAGGTTGCCGCTCTGCTCGCCGGCGCCGATCACGGCCGTGTAGATGGGCGAGAACTCGCGCGGATGTGCCGACAGCGCGCGAGCGAACGGCGAGCCTGCGTTGACCTCGGCGCGCAGCGAGGCGACGAGGTTGCGCTGAGGCTCGGATTCGGCTTCGTCGGTCAGCGCCGTGAGCGCGCGTTCCAGCGGCAGGCCCGACGAGACGAGGCCCGCGAGTTGCCGCGTCCACACGGCGAGCCCGGTCGAATTGAACACGCGCTTGCCGCCGCCGAGCCAGCGGCCGAGACCGCTGCGCTGGCTGGAACCACCGGCATGCTCGCTGCCCACCGGCTTGACCGACAGCGGAATGAGCGCCTGCGCCCGCAGCAGGCTGCGCGCGCTGCGGGCGGTGTCGGCCTCCAGCACGCCTTCGCGCGACTGGCCGCTGGCGTCGA
This sequence comes from Variovorax sp. CAN15, assembly GCF_030462475.1. Taxonomy (GTDB): domain Bacteria; phylum Pseudomonadota; class Gammaproteobacteria; order Burkholderiales; family Burkholderiaceae_C; genus Variovorax. The sequence goes on along the minus strand of NZ_JASMRZ010000040.1, from coordinate 36,319 downwards.
TGGCTTCGAATGCGTAGGCGGGCATCTCGGTTCTTCGCTACTCGCGCGTGACGCGCAGCAGCTCGGCGCGCGAGGTGATGCCGGCCTGCACCAGCCGTTCGCCATCCTCGCGCATCGAGCGCAGGCCGCCGCGTTCGCCGGCCTCGAAGAGCTGGCTCTCGGCCGCCTTGCCGTGGATGAGCGCCTGCACCTCGTCGTCCGCCACCAGCAGTTCGAAGATGCCGGTGCGGCCCTGGTAGCCGGTCTGGCCGCAGGCATCGCAGCCCGCGCCGCCGCACGAGGTGCAGACCTTGCGCACGAGGCGCTGCGCGAGCACGCCCAGCAGCGACGAGCTCAGCAGGAAGGGCTCCACGCCCATGTCGGTGAGGCGAGTGACGGCGCTGACCGAGTCGTTGGTGTGCAGCGTGGCCAGCACGAGGTGGCCGGTCAGCGAGGCCTGGATGGCGATCTGCGCGGTTTCGAAGTCGCGGATCTCGCCGATCATGATCACGTCCGGGTCCTGCCGCAGGATGGCGCGCAGGGCCTTGGCGAAGGTGAGTTCGATCTTGGCGTTGATCTGCGTCTGGCCCACGCCCGGCAGCTCGTACTCGATCGGGTCTTCCACCGTCATGATGTTGCTGCGGCTGGCGTCGAGCCGGGCGAGCGCGGCGTACAGCGTGGTGGTCTTGCCCGAGCCCGTGGGCCCGGTCACGAGGATGATGCCGTGCGGCTGCGCGATGAGCTTCTCGAAGCGCTCCAGCGTGTCGCCCTGCATGCCCACGGATTCGAGCGTGAGCTTCGATTCGCTCTTGTCCAGGAGGCGCAGCACCGCGCGTTCGCCGTGCGCGCTCGGCAGCGTCGACACCCGCACGTCGACTGCGCGCGTGCCGATGCGCAGCGAGATGCGCCCGTCCTGCGGCAGCCGCTTCTCGGAGATGTCGAGGTCGGCCATGATCTTCAGGCGCGAGATCAGCGCCGCGTGCAGCGCGCGGTTCGGCTGCACCACCTCGCGCAGCGTGCCGTCGATGCGAAAGCGCACGGAAGACGTGCGCTCGTAGGGCTCGATGTGGATGTCGCTGGCGCCGTCGCGAGCGGCCTGCGTGAGCAGTGCGTTCAGCATGCGGATGATGGGCGCGTCGCCCGCGCTCTCCAGCAGGTCTTCGACGGCCGGCAGCTCCTGCATCATGCGCGAGAGGTCGGCGTCGCTCTGCACCTCGCTCACCACCGCGGCGGCGCTCGATTCGCCCTGCGCGTAGGCCGCGCTGATGCGCTGCGCCAGGGGGCCGTCGGCCAGCACCTCGAAGGCCTGCACGCCGTACTTGCGCGAGACCTCTCCGACCGCGCTGCGCGCCGGGTGGCTCGACATCCAAAGCGTGTAGCGGCCGTCGTCGGTCTCCTCCAGCAGCAACTGCTGGCTGCGTGCGAAGGCGTAGGGCAGGGGGTAGCGCATGGACATCGGGGCAGTATCAGGGCAGTTCCCGCGCGCTCACCGGGTCGGCGGTGGGGGGCAGGGCGCCGCGCAGGGGGCTGGGCGCCAGCTTGCGGCTGTCGGCGGCGGGCTGCGGCGGCGGGATCAGCTGCGTGCCCTCGAGGCGGGAGCCGCCGCGCGCGGAGGTGGCGGCAGAGGGCGCTGCCGAGGTGGGCGCCAGGGCGCGCGAAGGTGGCAGCTCGGGCAGGATGTTCGAGCCGTCCACACCGCGCAGCATGACGTTGGAGGTGTCGGGCTGCGAGCGCTGCTGCATGCCGCGGATCTCGTCGTAGCGGTCGTACGCGAAGGCCTCGGTGGCGTTCGCGTCGCGCATCACCGCCGGACGCAGGAACATCATGAGGTTGATCTTCTCGCGCGTGCGGGCCTGGCTCTTGAACAGATTGCCGAGCACCGGAATGTCGCCGGCCACCGGCACCTTCTCGACCGTGTTGTTGTAGGTGTCCGACAGCAGGCCGCCGAGCATGACGAGGCCGCCGTCTTCCACCAGCACGCTCGATTCGATCGAGCGCTTGCTGGTGGTGGGGCCGTTGGGGTTGTTGACGGTGGTCTGGTCGACCGTGGAGGTCTCCTGGAAGATCGTCAGCTTCACGGTGCCGTTCTCGTTGATGGTCGGGCGCACGCGCAGCGTCAGGCCGACGTCCTTGCGCTCGACGGTGGTGAACGGGTTGACGCCCACGGAGCCCGAGGTGCTCGCGTACTGGCCAGTGACGAAGGGCACGTTCTGGCCGATGACGATCTTGGCTTCCTCGTTGTCCAGCGTCAGCAGGTTGGGCTTGGACAGCACGTTGGCGTCCTTGTCGCTGTCGAAGAAGCTGGCAATCGCGCCCAGGATGTACTGGCCGCCGATCTTGCCGGCAACGCCCAGGTTCAGGCCCGAGCTCAGGTTGAGGTTGGCCGGGTTCCTGGTGGCCAGCGCCTGCGTCAGCGTCAGCAGGTTGGCGCCCGCCACCGACGAATTGGTGCCGAGCACGGCGTTGTTGCCCAGCGCGCTCTGCCACTGCACGCCGAACTTCGCGGCGGCGGTGTCGCCCACCTCGACGATTAGCGCCTCGATCATGACCTGCGCGCGCCGGCCGTCGAGCCTGTCGATCACCGCGCGCATCTGGCGGTACTGCGGTTCTGGCGCGGTGATGATCAGAGAGTTGGTCGACGGGTCGGCCTGGATCTGGCCTCCGGTGGAAGGCTGGTTCGCGTTGTTGAGCGGCGCGCTGGCGGCGGCGGAGGCGCCGGATTGGCTGCCGCCACTCAGGTTCACCTGCATCGCTTGCGGCGCGCTCTGCTGCGGCACGGCGCTGGCCGTGGCACCCGGCGTGCCCGGCGTGGCGTTCACCTGGTTGGCAGCCATCGCGGCGCGCAGCGTGGCCGCGAGGCGCACCGCGTCGGCGTTCTTCAGGTAGACCACGTAGATGTTGCCGGCCGCGCCGTTGCTGCCCTCGACGGCGGGGCGGTCGAGCTTGTCGACCAGCGCGCGGATCAGCGCGACGCGCGCCGGATTGGCCGCGCGGATGATCAGCGAGTTGCTGCGCGGATCGGCCATGAGCGTGGTGCGGAACGACGCGTCCGCCGCGCCGGGAGCCGCCGGCGCCCCCGGTGCGCCCGAGCCGCCGCCGTCGACCAGCCGCTGTACCAGCGGCACCATCTCGGTCGCGACCGAATGCCTGAGCTGGATGATCTCGATGTCGGAGGCGTTAGGCACGTCGAGCGACGCGATGATGCGCGCCAGCCGGCGCATGTTGTCCGCGTAGTCGGTGATCACGAGCGAGTTGTTGCCCGGGTTCACGTTGATGGTGTTGTTCGGCGGGATGAGCGGGCGCAGCACGGGCAGCAGGCTGTTCGGCGATTCGTAGTTGAGCCTGAAGATCTGCGTGACGATCTGGTTGCTGCCGTTCGACGCCGTGGCGCCGATGGAGGTGTTGACGGTGCTGCTCTGCAGCTTGGCGTCGGCCTCGGGCACCACCTTGTAGAGGCCGTCGGCCTCCACCACCGCGAAGCCCTGCAGCCGCAGCGCCGAGGCGAACTGGTTGAAGGCCGCCGCCGGCTGGATCGCGCGGTCGGTGACGAGGTTCATCGTGCCCTTCACCCGCGGGTCGACCACCACGTCGCGGCCGGTGACCACCGCCATGGTGCGGGCCACGGCCTCGATGTCGGCGTTGGAGAAGTTCAGCGTGATCGGCTCGCCGCGGCGCGGCGCGTCGCCGGTCTGCGCGAATGCGGCAGGCGCGGCCTGCAGGAACGTGGCGGCGATCAGCACGCGCACGGCGAGCGCGACGGTGCCGGTCGAAAACAGTGGCTTCATCATGAGGATCAACCCAGGGTGATGATCGAACGCGCGTTGTCGCGCCGTCCGATGATGTTCAACAAATTGGAAAGAGCGTCTTCGCGGCCGGGCGCCGCACTGGCTTCGCCGTTGAAGCGGAAGGAAGTACCGGTCCAACTGCCGCTGCCGTTCAGTTCGAGGCTGCCCTCGCGCGTGCTCAGCAGCAGCGTGGGGCGGCTGCCGCCTTCGAGCGTGAGCCGGTAGCTGCCCATCGGCTTCAGGGTCGACAGGCTGGAGGAAACATCGGTGGCGTCGAGCGTCGCCTGGCCGGCGATGCGCAGCGTGGGGCCATCCCACTGCATCGAGAAGCCCTTGGTGCTCAGGTCGAGCGCGCCTTCGAGCTTGAGCGTGTTCCAGGGCGCGCCGAGGCCCATGAGCAGGGTGGCGGGCCAGCGGGAGCGGCTGTCCTGCCAGGCGAGCAACATGCCGCCGGCGCGCGGGCTGGCCTTGAGTTCGAGCGGCTGCGCGGCGCAGCACGGCAGGTCGAGGCTGGCGGCGATGCCGCTCCAGTTCGGGCGCATGCGCCAGTGCAGCAGGCCGGGCAGCGACACCGCCTGCATGCCGCCCGCGCCGCTGGCGAGCACCACGGCGGCCGTGCCGTTCCACACGGTGCCGCGCGGATTGGTCAGCACGAGGCGGCCCTGGCTCCAGTTCGACAGCGCCGCCGACAGCCAGCGCGCCGGCGCGAACAGCACCACCGCCAGCAGCACGCCGGTGGCGGCGCCCAGCAGGGCCCAGCGCCAGCCGCGGCGTGGTCGGGGTTCGGGGGGCGGATGGCGGCTCAGCATGCGGGTCTGCAGTTCCTCATCGGGCGGCGGGCAGCGCCATGACGACGGTGCCGTCCCATCGGACCTGCGGCGTCTTCGGCGCGTCCTTGGCGGCGGGCGCCGACGATGATGCGGGCGACGACGCCGGTGCGCGTGTCAGGTGGACTTCGCGTGGCACCGCATGCGCATTGCCGCGCGCCTGGCCGAGCCACTGGGCGAGGTTGGTGGCGGGCGCGGCGCGCAGCGAGACGGTGGCGGCGCCGTCGCCGCCGGATGCCATGAGCTGCGCGTTGCTCGCGCCCAGGCCTTCGCGCACGGAGGTTTCGAGCGCGCGCATCGCGTCGTCGCGATTCAGCCGCGGCTGGGACTGCAGCGCCTTCGCGCGGGCCTGCAGGGTGGCCATCTGCTGCAGTTGCGCGTCGAGCTGGGCGTGCTCGGCCGATGCCGCCGACAGGGTGCGCAGCGCGGGAGCGAGCGCGATCCACCAGAGCAGGGCCAGCGCCACGAGCGCGGCGGCGGCGTAGACCATGCGGCGCTCGCGCACTTCCAGGGTGGCCCAGCGGGCCTTGAGCTGTTCGCTGAAATTCATCGGTTGGCCTCGGCCTGTACCAGCAGGAGGTCGCCCTCGGTGCGCACGTTGTAGCCGCGTGGCGCCATCGCGCCGGTGATCTGGGAAACCTCCGATGGCTGCAGCCCCAGGCCGCGCAGGCGCAACTGGCCGGCGCTGTAGTCGACGGCGCTCGGCACCTTGCCGGGCGGGAGCACGGCGGCAAGCGCGCCGACCATGGGTTCGAAGTCGCTGTTCGCCACGTCGCCCACGGCCTGCTGCAGCGACGCGACCTCGCGTTGCATCTGCACCGGCGCGTCGACCACGATCTTCACGGAGGGGAAGGTCTGGGTCAGCATTGCCTTGGCGGCCTGGCGTTTCGACTCGAGCGCGTTGCGTTCCTTCCAGGCCCAGGCATTGAGACCGATGACCTGGGTCAGCAGCAGCACGACCACGCCCCAGCGCGCCGCGCGCCACTCGGGTGCGTAGCGCAGCGTCTGCACCACCGAGGCGAACTTCTTGCCGGCGCGCGCACGGCCGGTGACCGCGAGGTCGAACTGTGCGAGCTCCCAGGGCGTGCGAGCGGCCTGCAGCCAGCGCTGCGGCGACTGCACGATGGGCACGCGGCGCTGCAGCAGGGCCTCGGCGGCCTCGGCCACGGCGGGCTCTGTGGAGATGACGGCAGTGTCCAGCGGCAGGCTGCCCGACAGCGCCTGCCCCGCGCCGGCCAGCGGCAGCGAGACCACGCCGTCGGCATCGCATACGGTGAGCCGAGGTGCCTCGGGCTCGCCCGTCACCAGCAGCTGCGGCGGGCCGTCGGCCGGCTGAGGCGTGAATTCGGGAACGATGCGCACCACGCGCCGGCCGGCCGCTTCGAGTCCGTGCACGATGCTGCGCAGCCAGATGCGGTTGCAGGCTGCGACCCACACGGGCGCGCCAGCCTTGGCGTCGGGCTCGAGCGCGAAGTGCAGGGCCTCGGGATCGTCGAGCAGGTGTTCTTCGAGAAGGCCGTCGAGCACGGCGCGCAGCTTCGAGGCGCTGCCCATGCTGCCCTTCGGCAGCGTGATGCGATGCCAGGACAACGCCGCCGAAGGAATGCCGAGCATGACCTCGGGGCTCGAAGGCAGCAGCGCCAGCAACGCCCGGCCCTGGTTGCGCAACGCAATGCCGTCGTCGCCTGCCTGGGCCCAGTCGTACTCGCTCGCGGCATCGGCCGGAGGGAGAGGGGCAATGAGCAGCAGCGGAGTCATGTGGATCTTGGAAAAGCCGGTGATTGTAGGTGCGCGTCTGACACGAATGCGCTCTGTTTTTAATAGCGTATCACGCTGATGTGACGCGCTTTGGAAGGCTTTTTGGCTACAAATAATGCATCGAAATCAGGGTTTGACCGGAGTGACCGTTGCGCCAGCGCCGCGCGTGCGCCAGATCGTCGTCACCGTGACACCGCTTCGCCGTAGCAACGAGCGTTCCTCCACGTAGGTGCGATCGAGCCGCAGCTTCCCGTAGACCTCGAAGAACTGGGTGCCCACGCCGTGCTGGGCCGCGTTGAAGGGCGCGCTGCCGCTGGGCAGGGCGGCGTTGGCGGCGGCGATGTCCTTGAAGAAGGCGCGCGAGCGGCGATCCACCAACTGGCGCGCGCTGGCGATGTTGAGCGACTCCATGCTGGCGCTGATCGCCTCGGCGCTCGCCGTGTTGAGGTTGAGCGTGGTCTTCACCGGCAGGATCGTCACGTAGGGCTCGAGCGCCGCGGCCGTCGAGGCCGACAGGCCCAGCCACACCAGCTGCGAGACCTGCTGCGGCATCAGCGGCGCAGCGCTGGAATCGCCGCCGCTGTTGCTGCCATCGGTCGAAGTGCCGGTGGCAAGCGCGGCGGTCAGGCCGGTGGTCATCAGGCTGAGCTCCGACACGGGCAGGCCCAGCAGGTTGAACAGCCGGGTGAAAGTGGCGACGGCCGCCGGCACCGGCTTGCCGTTGTCCACCAGAGAGAGCACGTTGAGCTTGGACTGCGCATCGACGATGCGGCCCGAGAGGAAGGCGTCGGGCAGCCCTTCGAGGTTATCGCTCGCAACGTTCTTCTCGGCCGACAGGAAGCTGGTGAGCCGCGCTTCCTCCAGCGGAACGGCCCAGGGTTCGCCCAGGTGGTCGGGCCCGCCGGCACGGCCGTCTTCCCCGAGGATGAGGCGGGACCAGTCGAGCGCGCCGATCAGCACCCAGGCCGCCTGCACGCGCCCTCGCTCGGCACCCTCGACCTCGGCCGAACGCCACTGCTGCCACAGCGCCGCGGCGGCGAAGGTGGCCACGAGCATCACCGTCAGCATCGCGGCGAGCAGGGCGGCGCCGCGCTGACTGCCTCGTGCGCCTTCGGCTGCTCTTTTTTCGGGTGTCGTCGTCATGAGGTTCTGGGCGCTCCGACGGTCGGCTTGACCCAGTCGCGCGTGAGCGTGCCCGAGAGGCCCTCGCCCGGCGGCAGCGTGATGACGAGGCGCACGCCGTCGGGCATGGCGACGACGGAGCCCGAGGGGTTGTTGGGATTGGGCTGGACCACGGGCAGCTGGCTGGCCGGCACCCAGCTGTTGTCGCGGAAGAAGAAGATCTGCCAGCTGTTGGCCGGCACCAGCGCAACGTCGCTGTAGCCGCCGTTCGAGCCGGCGCCGCCGTCCTGCGCCCAGGCGGCCGCGAGATTCCAGGCCTGCTGCCATTCGCCGCGCGTGGTGAAGGGCAACGATTGCCAGCGCCGCCAGCGCACGCCGTCGGGGCCCGACTTGAGTGTCCAGGCCACCACCTGCACCGCGGGCGCCGTGTCGTCGCTGCCGCGGCGCGTGAGCCGCAGCACGCGGCCGTCCCAGTCGATAGGGCGGGTCTGCGCCAGCGTGGTCACGGCGTCGAGGTCGGCGCCCCATTGCGCCAGCGTGGCCTGCAGCGTGAGCACGGCATCGGCGCGCTGCTGGTTCTGCGATGTGGCGCGCGACATGCTTTCCAGCCCGCGCCAGCTCATCAGCGAGAGCAGCGCCATCACCGCGATCGCCACGAGCAGCTCGATCAGCGTGAAGCCGCGCGTGGTGCGGGTGCCAGCGTGTTGCCGCATCGCTCAGTACCTCCCCACCACGGTGGAGATGCGCAGGATGGGCGAGTCGGCCTCGTCGCGAACCTGCACGTCGACGCGCCGGAAATTCGGGTTGAGCGTCGGGATGGTCGAGGTGGTCACGTTGAACGAGACGCCGGCCTGCAGACAGATCGAGCCCGAGTCGCCGACCGCCGGCATCTGCCGCGAGAGTCGGGCCTTGGCAAGCTCGTTCTCGGCGCACAGGTCGGCCAGCACCAGGTCGGACTGGCGCTGCGCATTGCGCGTGAGCGACATGGTGGCCTGCGAGCCCGCGGCCAGCGCGATCGCGACGATGCCGAGCGCGATCAGCACCTCGATCAGCGTGAAGCCGCCGCAGCGGGAGCGCGAAGTGAACGGGCGCCGCGTTTTTCTCATTGAACAGCCGAGACGGTGAAGGGGCGCACCCCGTCGGTCGAGATGCGCAGCGCGCGCGCGGGCGGACCGGCGGAATACAGCACGACCTGCTGCGCCGCGATGATCGGGTCGGGTCCGAGCTGCAGCGCGGGAATCAGCGTGCCGTTGGCGAGCGAGACCTGGGCGGTGATGCCCTCGGCGGCCCAGCCGTCGGGCAGCGAGCCGGGCAGCAGGCCGTCGAACCTGAAGCTGCCTTCGACGGGCCGCCACCGCACCACGATGCCGCTGGCGCGCGACTGGGCGCGGGCTGATTCGAGCAGGGCCGCGAGGCGGTCGGCTTCGCGGTCGAGGTTGGCGGCGCTGGTGTCGCGGATGGCGAAGCTCACGGCAGCGGTGGCGATCGCGATGATGGCGATCACCACGATCAGCTCCAGCAGCGTGAAGCCGCCGGAACGGGGTGGGCGAAGGCGTGGGTGCGGGTTGCGGGGCTGCTGCGCGCCCGTGCTGCCGCTGCTACTGCCAGCTGCCGATGTCGGCATTCTTGCCCTCGCCGCCGCTCTGGCCGTCGGCGCCGAACGAGAGCACGTCGATCTCGCCCTTGATGCCCGGGTTCAGGTACTGGTAGGGATGGCCCCAGGGGTCGTTGGGCAGCTTCTCGACGTAGGGCTTCCAGTTGGGGGCGGCCGGGCCGGTGGTGGGGCGCGTGAGCAGCGCCTGCAGGCCCTGCTCGGCGGTGGGGTAGCGCTGGTTGTCCAGGCGGTAGAGCTTGAGCGCCTGCATCAGGTTGTTGATGTCGGTCCGGGCGGCCGTCACACGGGCGTCGTCGGCGCGCTCGATCACGTTGGGGACAATGAGTGCCGCGAGCACGCCGATGATGACCAGCACCACCATCAATTCGATCAGCGTGAAGCCGCGTTGGGCGGTACGGGTAGCGGCACGGAGGAATTTGTTCATAGCTTGGGCAGACATGATTCGGAAGGCGCGCTGCATGATAATCCGCGGCCATGACAAGTCCTTATTCCGCTGCCCGCTGGCATGCCCCACTTGCAACGACGGGGCTTTGGGCGCTGGCGGCTGGTGCCGCGGTGTTCTGGGTACTCCGGCTCGCGTCGCCGACCGACGCCGTTGCGGCGGCCGCGACCATGCCCAGGCCCTCGGTGGCGGCGGATTCGGATTCGGTGGCGCGACTGCTGGGTGTGCTGCCCGAGTCCCGCACGGCGCCTGTGGCCCCGGAGGCTGCCAGCCGGTTCGCTCTTGCGGGTGTGGTGGCCGATCCCTCCAAGTGGGGTGCGGCGCTTATTTCCATCGATGGCAAGCCGCCACGGCCGTTCCGCGTCGGCTCGACGGTCGGCGAGAGCTATGTGCTGCAGTCGGTGGGCCTGCGCTCCGCGACGATCGGCATGCATGCCGACGGACCGGCGGCCTTCACGCTGCAACTGCCGGTGCGTGCGCCGATCAGTGTTTCCAGCCCTCCGCTGGCAGCGGCACCGATGGTGGCTGTGCCGCCACCGGTGATGCCAGCCGTTGCGGCTCCGCCGCAGATGCCGCAGCAACAGCAGATGCAGCCCCAGCCGCCGGGCGGCTCGCTGCTCCAGCAGCAGCAACAACCGGCTGCCCAATAGCCTCTTCGGGATCTCGCATCGATGAAGCGAAGCCGGCCTTGCGCCGGCTTCTGCTTTTTCAGGCCTGCAGGAAGAGCCGGTATGCCGGGTTGGCCGTTTCCTCGACGTAGGGATAGCCCAGCGTCTTGAGGAAAGCGTCGAACTCGGCGGATTCGCCGGCCGGCACCTGCATGCCGACGAGGATGCGGCCGTAGTCCGCGCCCTGGTTGCGGTAGTGGAACAGGCTGATGTTCCAGCTCGGCTGCATCAGGCTCAGGAACTTGAGCAGTGCCCCCGGTCGCTCGGGGAACACGAAGCGCAGCAGGCGCTCGTCGTGCGCGAGGCCGGTACGCCCGCCCACCAGGTGCCGCAGATGCTCCTTGGCGAGTTCGTCGTGTGTGAGGTCGAGCGCGTCGAAGCCGTGCGCGGCGAAGGCGCGTGCGATGACGGCCGATTCGCCGCGCGTCGAGGTCGTGAGGCCGACGAACACGTGCGCCTTGGCTGCATCGCTTATGCGGTAGTTGAACTCGGTCACGTTGCGCAGCGCGCCGCCGCCGGTGCCCGGCGCTTCCGACTCGCTGGCGGGCATCTCGCCGATCAGTTCGCAGAAGCGGCGGAAGCTGCCGCGCTCCTCGGGCATGGTGACGGCGAAGAGGGCCTCGCGCTCCTCGCCGACCTCGGCGCGTTCGGCGACGAAACGCAGCCGATCGAAGTTCATGTTCGCGCCGCACAGGATCGCCGCATAGGTTTCCCCATGCCGGCCGTGCTGCGCGATGTATTCCTTGATGGCCGCGACCGCCAGCGCGCCTGCCGGCTCGACGATGCTGCGCGTGTCCACGAAGATGTCCTTGATGGCGGCGCACACGGCATCGGTATCGACGGCGATGTAGTCGTCGACCAGTTCGCTGGCGATGCGGAAGGTTTCCTCCCCGACGAGCTTGACGGCCGTGCCATCCGAGAAGAGCCCGACATCCGGAAGATTCACGCGCTGGCGCGCAGCGACCGATTGCATCATCGCGTCGGAGTCGTTCATCTGTACGCCGATCACCTTGACCTCGGGACGCACCGCCTTGATGTAGTTGGCCACGCCGGAGATCAGGCCGCCGCCGCCGATTGCGACGAACACCGCATCCAGCGGACCTTGATGCTGACGAAGGATCTCCATGGCGATGGTGCCCTGGCCGGCAATGACGTCGGGATCGTCGAAGGGATGGACGAAGGTCAGGTTCTGCTTTGACTGCAAATCGAGCGCGTGCAGATAAGCATCCGAATAGCTGTCGCCGTGCAGCACGATTTCTCCACCGAAACCACGCACCGCATCGATTTTGAGTTTGGGCGTGGTGACCGGCATCACGATCACCGCGCGAGTGCCGAGCTTGCGAGCGCCCAATGCAACGCCTTGCGCGTGATTGCCGGCCGAAGCGCAAATCACGCCGCTTGCCAATTGCTCGGCGCTCAGATGCGCCATCTTGTTATAGGCCCCGCGCAACTTGAAGCTGAAAACCGGCTGCTGGTCTTCACGTTTCAATAGAACGGTGTTGCCCAGTCGTTCGCTGAGCGCGCGCGCCTTCTCGAGCGCGGATTCGACTGCGACGTCATAGACCCGGGCATTGAGTATTTTTCTGAGATAGTCGGCGGGCGTGAGTTTTGTTTTAAGAGGTGCGTCTTGCACGATTTTTTCCGAGGGAGTTTTCATTTGCTAACTGCCGATGATAAGAGGCATCGAGATTGCATGCGAGATATGGCATGGACACAAATGTCATAAACCTCTTCCGCAAGGCCCCAGCTGCAAATGATTCGGGATTTTTTGGACGCACCTATCCCGCGATCCAAACGGCCGCCGATCTAATTACAAATGAGCAAAATCTGTTATCAATTTCTGTCAGCGACCTTTCGAAGAAGCTGATGCAGGCGGAGGCCGCGCGCGTTCAGCGAAAAGAAATCGGGCGTGCCACATGGCAGGTGATGGGCAACAGATTGCGTGCGCACATCGTTCCGTTGCTGGGCGATGTACCGGTGCAGTCGTTCGCGACTGCCGACGCGCAACGCTTGATCGATCACCTTGGCGAGCAGGGCTTCACCAGCACGACCATTGCCCAGTACCTTGTGCTGCTGCGCAAGGTGGTGATGCACGGCGTCCACATTGGCTTGCTTCGGGATGCGCCTGCCTTTCCGAAGGTCAAGGTGCGCAGCCAGCCGCGTGGCAGCTTCAGCGTTGCGGAGTACCGCGCGATCATCAAGACGGCGCGTAGCCTGCGTGGGCACTCGCACCCCGTGCTCGATCAGCTCGCGGCGGGCGAACGCTTCTGGATCGCGCGCGAGTTGCTTGCAATGCCGGACGAACTGCCGTGGCTCGTCCGCTGGATGGTCAACACCTTCGTGCGGCCGAGCGACATCAAGTTCATGAAGCACAAGCACATCGAGGTGGTGCGCGGCAAGCACGTCTATCTGCGGATGAACCTGCCGGAGACCAAGCGGCACAGCCAGCCCATCGTGAGTCTGTGCCCCGCCGTGCGGGTTTACGAATGCCTGCTCGACTACCGTGCACAGCACGGATATGGCGGTGCGGAGGACTATCTCTTCATGCCGCAGTTGAAGAACCGCGAGCATGCGCTGGCGGTGCTCAACTTCTTTTTTCACTGGGTGCTCGAGAAAGCGGGGCTCGAGAAGGGACCGCTGGGCCAATCGCGAACCCTGTACTGCCTGCGCCACACCGCGATCACGTTGCGGCTGCTGTACGGGCAGGGAATCGACATGCTGACCTTGGCGCGCAACGCGCGCACGAGCGTCAACATGGTCGAGCGTTTCTACGCGTCGGTACTGAGCGGAGAAATGAATGTGGGATTGCTGCAGAGCCGGCGAAGCCGGACGAACTGAAACGGAACGGGCAGAACGGCAAAAAGCCGCCCGGCGCGAGCCGGGCGACTTGAGGCTTGGTTGCCGCTTCGAACTGGCAGGAGCCAGCATCGGGGTCAGGCAAAGAACTTGAAGAGTTCGACGCTCAGAATGCGTGGCGAATGCCGAAGTCGTAGCCCGTCGACGTCTTCGGCTTGAACACGTTCTCGGAGGCCTTGTAGAAGCCGGGGCCGCCTACCGTCAGCGATGCGCCGTTCTTGTTGCTCACGCGAGCGATGGTCGCGTACAGAGCCGTTCGCTTCGACAGGTTGTGCACGTAACCCAGCGCGAGCTTGTTCGCCTTTGGATCGGGGTTGTTCAAGCCAAACGGATTGAACGGCTGGTTGTAGTCGTACTTGACGGCCGAGTAAGCTGCACGGATGAGCCCCGGGCCGACGGGCACGGTCACGCCGAGCAGGTAGCCGTTCAGATCCACGTCCGGGCGGGCTCCGATGATGGGCGTGATTGCATAGTCCCGCGAGTTCTTGGCGCGCGACAGTTCGCCGAACAGCTTCACGGGACCGAAGTCATACGAAGCGCCCAGGTTGAACGTCTTCACGTAGTCCGTGGTGCCTGCGTAGTACTGATCGGCGACCGTGCTGTTGCCATAGGACACCGCCACGTCCAGCGGGCCGTTCGCATAGCCGAAGCGACCACCGATGTAGCGGCCGGCGCGGCTCTTCGAGGTGCTGCTGTCCTTTGGCGTGAACCCGCCGTTGCTGTACTTGTCGTTCTCGTGGAACGCGTACATCACCTGACCATAGAAGCCACCGAGGTTGGACGGCAGGAAGTAGCCGATCGAGTTGCTGGCGCGGGCATAGTTCTGGTTGCCCCCGAAACCGCCGGTGTCCTTGGCACCATAGGTCTCGGCGTTGTAGCCGTTGGCAGTGTTGATCAGGTTGGCGCCCACACCGCTGGCGCCGAAGGGGTCGAACACTGTGTCGTTCCAGAACGTCGGGGTGTAGTCGCGGCCCAGGCGGATTTCACCGAAACCACCCGACAGGCTCACGGTCGAGCGACGGGCGAAGGTCGAAACGCCGGTGGCGCCGTCGTCATTGGTAATGGGCGCTTCGAGCCAGAAGCTGGCTGCCAGGCCACCACCCAGGTCTTCCGTACCACGGAAACCCAGCCGGCTGGTGTTGTAGCCCGAGTGGGCCAGTGCCGTACGGCTGACCTTGACGCTGCCCCGGTTCGTGTAGGTGGGAGCGCCGAAGCTGTTGGCCAGCACGGTGGGCTTCAGGTCACGCGAACTGGACGAGTAACCGCTGATCGATGCGTCGACCACACCGAACAGCGTGACGGACGACTGAGCCGAGGCAACACCGGCAACAGCCAGGGCAGCCAGAGCAACTGCCCTTCCGGCGCGAAAACTAGAGTGGCGACGGGACGAACTGGGGCACTCTGGAGGGTAGTTCGGAAAGAAAAAAGCCCCGAGCTTTGCAGCTCGGGGCTAAATCCACCAATTGGAAGGGTGGAGGAGACAACTGGGTGCGCATACGTTTGCGCAATGAAATAAAGTATATCGGCTGTTTGTTGCGATGCAACAAGCGAGTGATGCTTTTCCCACACACAAATGGATGTTGGCGTGCATTTTGCCCGGCATCCTCGACCTGGAACCCCGAAAACCATGGAATGCACAGTTAGTTGGACCGGCGACGCGGGCACGCGATCGGCCATGGGCTTCGTTGCCGAGACGGGCAGCGGCCACGTCCTGATGATGGATGGCGCCCCCGACGCCGCCAAGCCCGAGAACGGCGGCCAGAACCTGGCGGCGCGGCCGATGGAGACCGTTCTGGCCGGTACGGGAGGGTGCACTGCCTACGACGTGGTGCTGATCCTGAAGCGTGGGCGGCATCGCGTCGAGCGCTGCAGCGTCAAGCTGACCAGCGAGCGCGCCGAGAAGGATCCCAAGGTCTTTACCAGGATCCACATGCATTTCACCGTGGCTGGCAAGGGAATCCCCGCTTCTGCCGTGGAGCGCGCGATTGCGCTGAGCCACGAAACCTATTGCTCCGCCAGCATCATGCTGGCCAAGACGGCCGAGATCACAACCAGTTTCGAACTGATCGAAACCTGAGCAGGAGAACGGCTGGATCAGATGCGGTGCGCCAGTGTGGTCATCACGCGGGAAGCCACGCGCATCAAGGCCTTGGCTGGCGCCGGGAGCTCCGCCGCCCCGGCATCGACTGCCTGCGACGCGTGGCGGGCCTCGTCGAGCTTCATCTGCTCGACCACCGCCCTGGATGCGCTGTCCTGGACCGGAAGACGGTCCAGATGGCTGTCGAGATGCGCCTCCACCTGCCGTTCCGTTTCTGCCACGAAACCGAGGCTCAAAGGGTCTCCCAGTCTCCCTGCGATGAGGCCCAGCCCTAAAGCTCCCGCATACCAGAGCGGATTGAGGATGGAGGGACGCGCCCCCAGTTCGTCCAGCCGCTGGCGAGTCCACGCCAGATGGTCGGTTTCCTCGTGCGCTGCCTCGATGAAATGGGCGCGCAGGGCGGGATCGCGCGCCACGGCCGCCTGCGCCGTGTAAAGCGCCTGGGCGCAGACCTCGCCCACGTGGTTTACCCGCATCAGGGCGCCGGCTTTCCGGCGATCGGCGTCGGTCAGCTCACCCTGGGCTTGGGACGGGACTGGCAGGTCGCGCGTGGCATGGGGACGGGCGAAAAGCGTGCGCAACGCCGAGTCCGCCACGGCAAGGACGGGGTCGATCATGAACGTCATGCGCCTATTTGAACGCACCTGCGGAATGCCTTGGCGATCCGCTCTGAATTCCATAATGTGGTGTTTCAGGGGCTAAGTCCTTTGTTGCAGGCGTGCAACGAAACGCGCGAGCCACCCAAGATTTCGGGAGATTTGTTTTGCCCTGCCGCAGCGGCTCTGGTGCAATAGCATCAACTTCCCAAAAGGAGGTTGGCCCGGGGTCCGGTGGGAGCACAAAAGTGCCAGTCACGGTGAGCCCTTCGCACCGGAGCCCTATGTTTAACCTTGGAGAAACTTGCAATGAAAAAATCTCTAGTTGCTCTGGCTGCCCTGGCTGTTGCCGGTGTTGCCTCGGCTCAGTCGTCCGTCACGCTGTTTGGTGTGGTCGACGCGTCGATCAGCGGCTATTCGAGCACCGCCCGCGACGACCGCGCGACCGTGTTCCCCAATGCTTTCGGCATCCCCGTCTACCTGAACCAAGGTTCGGTCAAGACCAGCCGTCGTGAACTGGCTAACTCGGGTTACAACTCGAGCCGTATCGGCTTCCGTGGCACGGAAGACCTGGGCGGCGGCCTGGCTGCCAGCTTCTGGCTCGAAGCCCCGATCTCCAACGACGACGGCCAGCAAGGTATCGCGACGTTCGCTCGTCGTTCGACCGTGAGCCTGTCGGGCGGTTTCGGTGAAATCCGTCTGGGCCGTGACTACACCCCGACGTTCTGGAACGACACCGTGTTCGACCCGTTCGGCACCAACGGCGTTGGCACCAACCTGATTTCGACGGCCAATGGCACGTTCGGCGCCTTCGGTACGCCTGCTGCTTCGACCGGTGCATTCAGCAACGTCGGTTCCAGCAACTACGTGCGCGCCAGCAACACGATCGGCTACTTCCTGCCCCCGAACCTGGGCGGCTTCTATGGCCAGTTCCAGTACGGCATGGCCGAGAAGACCAAGTACAGCTCGGGCATCTACACGCCTGACGTGGCCAACAGCCAGCGTCAAGGTCGCTACATCGGCGGCCGCTTCGGCTACGCAAACGGTCCTCTGGACGTTGCGCTGGCTTACGGCAGCAGCACGGTCGGCGACAACTACTACGCTGGCACGACCACCAAGGTCAACACCCTGAACCTGGGCGCTTCGTATGACTTCGGTCCCGTGAAGCTGTTCGGTGAACTGTCGAAGGCCAAGAACAAGATCGACTACGAAGTGACGCCTCTCCTGGGCGGCCGTCCTGACATCGATCTGACCGGCTACCTGCTCGGCGTGACCGTGCCGGTCGGCGCTGGCCTGATCCGCGCTTCGTGGTCGCACGTCAAGTACGACACGAACCAGCCGTTCAACCCGTTCGCGGTCAACAACTCTGATCCGAAGGCTAACAAGATCGCTCTGGGCTACGTGCACAACCTGTCGAAGCGCACGGCTCTGTACGCCACGATCGCTCGCGTCAGCAACAAGAACGGTGCTGGCCTGACGGTTGGCGGCCCGGCCTTCTACAACAACGCAGCTGGCGCCTTCACCCCGAAGAGCTCCACCGGCTACGACTTCGGTATCCGTCACGCTTTCTAATCTGACGCTGGCGCAAGCCAGCTTCGATTGAAAAGTCAAAAGCCACTCGACGAAAGTCGAGTGGCTTTTTTTCGTCCGGACCTTCCCCGTATTCCCTCGGGAAATCACGATGTGCACCCCCGGGGAACCACCGTGCGGGCACGCACCTTGCACTGCTAGCATGCCCGTTCACTTTGCTTGCTGAATGATCGCCTTTGTACTGCGCCGCCTGATCCAGGCCGTGATCGTGATGATCGCGGTCGCGTTCATCGCCTTCCTTCTTTTCCAATACGTTGGCGACCCCGTCGTGTTCCTTCTGGGACAGGACGCCAAGCCCGAGCAGATCCGCGAGCTGCGCGCCGCATTGGGGCTCGACCAACCCTTCTTCGTGCAGTTCTGGCACTTTCTCGTGAATGCGGCCCAGGGCGAGTTCGGCCTGAGCCTGCGCCAGGGCGCGAAGGTGTCGCGCCTGATCGGCGAGCGCTTTCCGGCCACGCTCGAACTCGCGCTCGTGGCTGCGGTGCTGGCGCTTTTCATCGGCATTCCGATGGGGGTGTACACCGCGCTGCGCCGGGGCACCTTCATGAGCCAGGTGTTCATGACGGTATCGCTGCTCGGCGTGTCGCTGCCGACCTTCCTCATCGGCATCCTGCTGATCCTTGTCTTCGCGGTCACGCTGGGCTGGTTCCCGAGCTTCGGCCGGGGCGAGACCGTCAAGTTCGGCTGGTGGACCAGCGGCCTCTTCAGCGTCGACGGCTGGCAGCACATCGTGCTCCCGGCGGTGACGCTGGCGATCTTCCAGCTCACGCTGATCATGCGGCTGGTGCGCGCGGAGATGCTGGAGGTGCTGCGCACCGACTACATCAAGTTCGCGCGCGCACGGGGCCTGTCGAACCGCGCCATCCACTTCGGCCATGCGCTCAAGAACACGCTGGTGCCCGTGATGACCATCACCGGCCTGCAGCTCGGCGGCCTCATCGCCTTCGCGATCATCACCGAGTCGGTGTTCCAGTGGCCCGGCATGGGCCTGCTCTTCATCCAGGCCGTGACCTTCGCCGACATCCCGGTGATGGCCGCCTACCTGTGCCTCATCGCGCTGATCTTCGTGGTGATCAACCTCGTGGTCGACCTGCTGTATTTCGTGGTCGATCCACGCCTGCGCGTCGGCAAGGCGGGAGGGCACTGAGATGACGACGACAGCTGTGGCCCCGCGTCTCAAGGCTTCCGGCCGCGCGTTCGCGCATATCGCCAGCTACTACCCCGAGATCACCGCTTTCCGCCGCGACCTGCACGCACACCCCGAGCTCGGTTTCGAGGAGGTCTACACCTCCGGGCGCGTGCGCGAGGCCCTGCGCGCCTGCGGTGTCGACGAGATCCACGAGGGCATCGGCAAGACCGGCGTGGTCGGCGTCATCCGCGGCCGCTCGACAGCCAGCGGCCGCATGATCGGCCTGCGCGCCGACATGGATGCGCTGCCCATGCGCGAGGACAACGACTTCGGCTGGCGCTCCTCCTGCGACGGCCTGATGCACGGCTGCGGCCACGACGGCCACACCGCGATGCTGGTCGGCGCCGCGCGCTACCTCGCCGAGACGCGCGACTTCGACGGCACCGCGGTGCTCATCTTCCAGCCTGGCGAGGAAGGCTTCGCCGGCGCGCGCGTGATGATCGAGGACGGCCTGTTCGACCGCTTCCCGGTCGACGCCGTCTATGCGATGCACAACTGGCCCGCCATGCCGGCCGGCACCGTCGGCATCAACCGCGGCGCGATGATGGCCGCGGCCGACCGCATCACCATCGAGATCAAGGGCAAGGGCGGCCACGGTGCGCATGCCTACCAGACCGTCGACCCTGTGATCGTCGCGGCCCACATCATCACCGCGGCCCAGTCCATCATCTCGCGCAACGTGCGCCCCATCGACGCCGCCGTCATCAGCATCTGCGCGATGCAGGCCGGCGACCTGGGCGCGATGAGCGTGGTGCCCGGAGAGGCCACGCTGGTCGGCACCGTGCGCACCTTCAGCTCGCGCGTGCAGGCGCAGGTCGAGCAGCGGCTCAACGAGCTTTGCGCGGCCATTGCCTCCGGCTTCGGCGCCACCGCCAGCGTGAAGTACGAGCGCATCTACCCGGCCACCATCAATACTTCGCCCGAGGCCATGTTCGCCGCCGACGTGGCGGAGTCGCTGGTCGGCGCGCGCAATGTCGAGCGCAGCATGGAGCCCAGCATGGGCGCCGAAGATTTCTCCTTCATGCTGCAGAAGAAGGCCGGTGCCTACCTGCGCATCGGGCAGGACGTGCGCGACGGCGCCTACCTGCACAACAGCCGCTACGACTTCAACGACGAGATCCTGCCGCTCGGGGCCGCGCTGCATGCCGGCCTGATCGAGCAGGGCATGCCGCTTGCCGCTACCCGCGGTGCGCAGCCAGGGAAAGCAGCCGCCACCGCGGCGACGTGATTTGTTCGATTCCAACCCGAGGAGTGTTCCCATGAGTTTCACCAAGAAGAATGTGGCTGCGGCCGCCGTTTTGTGCGCCCTGAGCGCCGTCAGCATGGTCGCCGGCGCGCAGACCATCCGCATCGCGAACCAGGGGGATGCGCTATCGCTGGACCCGCACTCGCTCAACGAGTCGCTGCAGCTGAGCACCACCGCCAACGTGTATGAAACGCTGGTCGGGCGCAACAAGGACCTGAGCGTCGCGCCGCTGCTGGCCACCAGCTGGAAGCAGACCTCGCCCACGGTGTGGCGTTTCGAGCTGCGCAAGAACGTGCAGTTCCATGACGGCACGCCGTTCACGGCCGACGACGTTCTCTTCAGCTTCGCGCGCGCCTCGGGTGAAGGCTCGGACATGAAGTCGAACACCACCGACATCAAGGAAGTGCGCAAGGTCGACTCGCACACGATCGAGATCGAGACCAAGGGGCCGTTCCCGATCCTGCCCGACGTGATCACGCAGCTCATGATCATGAGCAAGAAATGGTGCGAGGAAAACAAGGCCGTCACGCCCGTGGACCGCCGCAAGGGCATCGAGAACACGGCATCGTTCAAGGCCAACGGCACCGGCCCGTACCGAGTGCGCGAGCGCCAGCCCAACGTGCGCACCGTGTTCACGCGCAACCCGACCTACTGGGGCAAGATCGAAGGGAACGCGCAGGAGATCATCTTCACGCCCATCGCCAACCCCGCCACGCGCGTCGCCGCGCTGATCTCGGGCGAGGTCGACGTGATGGAGCCCGTGCCGGTACAGGACATCGCGCGTGTCAACGCCAGCCCCACGGCCCGCGTCATCGCCGGCCCCGAGCTGCGCACCATCTTCCTGGGCATGGACCAGAAGCGCGACGAACTGCTCTACTCCAGCGTGAAGGGCAAGAACCCGTTCAAGGACAAGCGCGTGCGCCAGGCCTTCTACCAGGCCATCGACATCGTCGGCATCCAGAAGACCGTCATGCGCGGCGCTTCGCGCCCGACCGCACTGATGGTCGGCCCCGGCATCAACGGCTGGACGGCCGAGCAGGACAAGCGCCTGCCCTACGACGTCGAGGCCGCCAAGAAGCTGCTGACCGAAGCCGGTTATCCGAACGGCTTCGAAGTCACCATGAACTGCCCGAACGACCGCTACGTGAACGACGGGCAGATCTGCCAGAGCGTGGCCGCCAACCTGGCGAAGATCGGAGTCAAGATCAACCTTGCGGCCGAGACCAAGGGCACCTACTTCCCGAAGGTGCTGCGTCGCGACACCAGCTTCTACATGCTGGGCTGGACCCCGACCACCTACGACTCGCACAACGCGCTGACCGCGCTGATGGCGTGCCCCGACGACAAGACCGGTGCCGGCCAGTTCAACCTGGGCGCCTACTGCAATCCGAAGCTCGACGAGCTGACGAAGAAGATCCAGTCGGAAACCGACAAGCCCAAGCGCGACGCGATGATCAAGGAGGCATTCGACATCCACTCCGGCGACATCGGCCACCTGCCGCTGCACCAGCAGACGCTGGCCTGGGGCGTCAGCAAGAAGGTGTCGCTCACGCAGATGGCCGACAACTACATGCCCTTCAAGTGGATGAGCATCAAGCCGTAAGACAGCGGGCCGCTCGCGCGGCGGCCTGACCATGGGCCCGCTTCTTGCGGGCCCATTCCTTTTTGCCTCACGATGAAAAATAACCCCCACGCTCGCCTTGCTGCGCAAGGTCCGCTGCCCCCCGAGGCGGCCGCTTTTCACCTTGGAGCGGCCCGGCGATGAAAAAAACACTCGCCCGTTGGCTCGACAGCGATGTCGGCTACAGCTTCCGCACCTCGCCCGTGGCCATGGCGGCGGCGCTCATCGCGCTGGTCTGCGTGTTCTGCGCGGTGTTCGCAGGATGGGTGTCTCCGCACAACCCCTTCGACCTCGCCACCCTCGAACTCGGTGACGCGCGCCTGCCGCCCGCATGGAGCGCGGACGGCTCTTCCAAATACCTGCTGGGCACCGACGACCAGGGCCGCGACATCCTCTCGGCCGTGATCTACGGCGCCCGCATCTCGCTGATCGTCGGCCTCGTGTCGGTGGTGCTGTCGGTGGCGGTCGGCGTGTTGCTGGGGCTGCTCGCCGGCTTCTTCGGCGGCTGGCTCGACTCCTTCCTCATGCGCGTGTGCGACGTGATGCTGTCGTTCCCGCCCATCCTGGTCGCGCTGCTCATCGCGGGCGTCGGCCGCGCGCTCTTTCCCGGCGCGCACGAGTCGCTCGCCTTCGGCGTGCTGATCATCTCCATCTCGCTGACGGGCTGGGTGCAGTACGCGCGCACGGTGCGCGGCTCCACGCTGGTGGAGCGCAGCAAGGAATACGTGCAGGCCGCGCGCGTCACCGGCGTGGCGCCGCTGCGCATCATGCTGCGCCACGTGCTGCCCAACGTGATGGGGCCCGTGATGGTGCTGGCCACGATCCAGGTGGCGACGGCGATCATCACCGAGGCGACGCTGTCCTTCCTGGGCGTGGGCGTGCCGCCGACCTCGCCTTCGTTGGGCACGCTCATCAGCATCGGCAACCAGTACCTGTTCTCGGGCGAATGGTGGATCACGGTGTTCCCGGGCCTGATGCTGGTGCTCATCGCCCTCAGCGTGAACCTGCTGGGCGACTGGCTGCGCGACGCACTGAACCCCCGGCTGCGATGAGAGAGGTAGCGCCATGAGCCTGTTGCAAGTCAAAGACCTCGTCGTCGAATTTCCCCATCGCCGCGGCACGCTGCGCGCGCTGGACCGCATTTCATTCGACATCGCGCCCGGTGAAATCCTCGGCGTGGTGGGCGAATCGGGCGCCGGCAAGTCGCTCACCGGCGCGGCCATCATCGGCCTGCTCGAGCCGCCGGGCCGCGTGGCCGGCGGCGAGATACTGCTGGAGGGCCAGCGCATCGACAACCTCGGCTTCGATGCGATGCGCCCCATTCGCGGCCGCAAGATCGGCGCGATCTTCCAGGACCCGCTGACCTCGCTGAACCCGCTCTACACCGTGGGCCGCCAGCTGGTGGAAACCATCCGCGCGCACCTGCCGGTGACCGAGTCCGAGGCACGCAAGCGCGCCATCGGCCTGCTGCAGGACACCGGCATCCCGGCCGCCGAGCAGCGCATCGACCACTTCCCACACCAGTTCTCCGGCGGCATGCGCCAGCGCGTGGTGATCGCGCTCGCGCTCGCGGCCGAGCCCAAGCTCATCGTGGCCGACGAGCCGACCACGGCGCTCGACGTGTCGATCCAGGCGCAGATCATCCAGCTGCTCAAGCAGGTCTGCAAGGAACGTGGCGCGGCGGTGATGCTGATCACGCACGACATGGGCGTGATCGCCGAGACCTGCGACCGCGTGGCCGTGATGTATGCGGGCCGCATCGCCGAGATCGGCCCGGTGCACGAAGTCATCCACCAGCCCGCGCACCCCTACACCTCGGGCCTGATGGCCTCGATTCCCGACATGACCAGCGATCGCGAGCGCCTCAACCAGATCGACGGCGCGATGCCGCGGCTCAATGCCATTCCCACCGGCTGCGCCTACAACCCGCGCTGCCCGCGCACCTTCGCGCGCTGCCTGGTCGAACGGCCCGAGCTCATGCACGCCGGCGCCACGCGCGCCGCTTGCTGGCTGCACGACGCGGCCGATCCGCATGCGGGTCAGGCCGAGATCGCCGCGAAGCACCACGACGCGATGGCGGCCGGCGAGCGCGCCACGCCCGAGGCGGCGGAGACCATCGTGGAGGTGACGCGATGAGCGCCGCAGCAAGCACCGTGGCGGGCGAACCGCTCGTCGTCGCCCACGACCTCGCGCGCACCTTCGACGTCTCTGCGCCCTGGCTCAACCGCGTGCTCGAACGCAAGCCGCGCGTCCTGCTGCATGCGGTGGACGGCGTGAGCTTCTCCATCGAGCGCGGCAAGACGCTGGCACTGGTGGGCGAGTCGGGCTGTGGCAAGAGCACCGTGGCGCGCCTGCTGGTGGGGCTCTACGCGCCCACGCGCGGCGGCCTGAAGTTCGACGGGCAGGACGCGCACGCCGCCTTCAAGACCGCCGAAGGCCGCAAGCTGCGCCGCCGCATCCAGATGATCTTCCAGGACCCCTACGCGAGCCTCAACCCGCGCTGGATCGTGGAAGACATCATCGGCGAGCCGCTGCGCGAGCACGACATCCTGAGCGACAAGGCCGCGCTGCGCGCGCGCGTGGGCGAGCTGCTGAAGTCGGTCGGCCTCTCGCCGCTGGACATGAGCAAGTACCCGCACCAGTTCTCGGGCGGCCAGCGCCAGCGCATTTCCATCGCGCGCGCACTCGCCACGCAACCCGAGTTCCTGGTGTGCGACGAGCCCACCTCCGCGCTCGACGTGAGCGTGCAGGCACAGGTGCTCAACATCATGAAGGACCTGCAGCGCGAGCAGGGCCTGACCTACCTCTTCATCTCGCACAACCTCGCCGTGGTGCGCCACGTGGCCGACCAGGTCGGCGTGATGTACCTGGGCCGGCTGGTCGAGGTGGCGGACAAGCGGGACCTGTTCTCGACGCCGCGCCATCCGTACACGCGCATGCTGCTGGACGCCATCCCGCAGATGAAGCAGACCGGCCGCGCCCGCACCCCGGTGCAAGGCGAGGTGCCGAACCCGCTGAACCCGCCCGCGGGCTGCGCCTTTCATCCGCGCTGCCCGCATGCGAACGCGCGCTGCTCGTCGGAGCGGCCGAAGCTGTCGAGCATCGGGGGCGTGCAGGTGGCTTGCCATGCGGTGGAAGAGGGGCGCATCTAGCGGCCGTTTCTTCGGCTTGCGGAAAAGTGTGCGTAAAGGCACGGCCTTGCGCCGCGATCCGCTGCAGAGTCGGGTGATGCCCATGACCACGACCCTCGCTACCTCCGACCTCGGCCGCCGCGGCTTCCTGATGGGCACCGCGCTCGGCGCAACCGCCGTGCTGGCTTCGCTGGCCTGCAGCGTGCAGGCCGCGGGTTCGCCCGCGCGGCGCATGCCGGTGATCTTCATCGGCCACGGCTCACCGATGAACGCCATCGCCGACAACCCCTTCACGCGCCGGCTGGCGGCGTGGGGCAGGGAGCTGCCGCGGCCGTCGGCGATCCTCAGCGTGTCGGCGCACTGGCTCAGCCGGGGCGCCACCGGCGTCGGCGTGCAGGAGCGGCCGAAGACGATCCACGACTTCGGCGGCTTTCCGCAGGCGCTGTTCGACGTCGAGTACCCCGCGCCGGGCCATCCGGCGCTGGCCCGCGAGGCCGTCGACGCGGTGAAGCAGACGCCGGTGATCGCCACCGACCAGTGGGGCCTCGACCACGGCACGTGGACGGTGCTGAAGCACCTCTATCCCAAGGCCGACATCCCGGTGTTCCAGCTCAGCATCGACTACGACAAGTCGGCCGCATTCCACTATGCGGTGGGACGCGACCTGGCCGCGCTGCGCGACAAGGGCGTGCTGGTGATGGGCAGCGGCAACGTGGTGCACAACCTGCGCGCCACCGACCGTGGAACGCCGGACGGCCCGAGCGCCAGCCGGCCATGGGCGCAGTCCTTCGACGATGCCGTGAAGTCGGCGCTGGCGGGCCGTGACGACCGGGCGCTGGTCGATTACGCGAAGCTGGAGGGCGCGGCCACCGCCGTGGCGATGCCCGATCACTACTACCCCTTCCTCTACGCGCTGGGCGCGGCGGGCAGCGGCGAGCGCGCGAAGACCGTCTACGAGGGGTTCCAGTCGGGCACGCTCAGCATGCGTTGCCTGCAGTTCGGCTGAGCGGGCCGGAGAAAAGGGCGGGGGCTTACTGCTCCTCGCCCCACGAGAAACCGTCGCGCGCGATCATTGCGCTCGATGCGCTCGGCCCCCAGGTGCCGGCCGCGTAGGGGCGCGGGCCGCCGTCCGATTCCCAGTTGTCGATCAGCGGCTCGACCCAGCGCCATGCCTCTTCCTGCTCGTCGCTGCGCACGAACAGGTTGAGGCGGCCGTCGATCACGTCGAGCAGCAGGCGCTCGTAGGCGCCCACGCGCTCTGCGCCGAAGCGCTTGTCGAAGTCCAGGTCGAGCTGCACGGGCGCGAGTTGCGCGGCCGCGCTCTGGTTGCCGTTGCTGCGCTGGCGGTTGTCCTGGGCCTGCGCGAGCATGTGCAGCTCCAGCCCGTCCTTGGGCTGGAGGTTGATCACCAGCTTGTTGACGTTGCCGGCCGGCGCGCGGTAGATGGCGTGCGGCGTCGGCCTGAAGTTGACCTCGATGCGTGCGTCGCGCGAGGCCAGCCGCTTGCCGGTGCGGATGTAGAAGGGTACGCCGGCCCAGCGCCAATTGGCGATCTCGGTGCGCAGCGCCACGAAGGTCTCGGTGCGGCTGTCGGGGTTCACGCCCGGCTCGTCGCGGTAGCCCGGCACGCGCTCGCCGTAGGCCGTGCCGGCCGTGTACTGGCCGCGCACCGCGTGCAGGCCCAGGCTCTCGGGCGTCCAGGGCTTCAGGGCGCGCAGCACCTTGAGCTTCTCGTCGCGGATGGCGTCGGCGTGCGCGTTGATCGGCGGCTCCATGGCCACGGCGCACAGCAGCTGCAGCGCGTGGTTCTGCACCATGTCGCGCAGCGCGCCGGTCTGGTCGTAGAAGGCGCCGCGCTTTTCCACGCCAAGGTCTTCGGCGATGGTGATCTGGATGTTGGCGATGTGCTCGCGGCGCCAGATGGGCTCGAACAGCGCATTGCCGAAGCGCATCGCGAACAGGTTCTGCACCGAGGGCTTGCCGAGGTAGTGGTCGATGCGGAAGACCTGCTTCTCCTCGAGCACCTTGCCCACGGCCGAGTTGATGGCGCGGTTGGAGGCCAGGTCGTGGCCCAGCGGCTTCTCCAGCACGATGCGGGTGCGCGGGCCGTTCAGGCCCGCCGCCGCGATCTGCTCGACCACCTGGGTGAAGAGCGCCGGGGCCGTGGCCACGTACATCACAACCGTCTTGGCGTCGCGCTGATTGAGCAGGCCGGCCAGACGGGCGTAGTCGTCGGGCTTGGAGAGGTCCATGCGCAGGTAGTGCAGCATGGAGGCGAATTTCTTGAATTCCTCGGGCGAGGGCCGCTTGGCGCCTTCGACGGCACTGAAGCGCGACTGGATCAGTTCCCGGTACTGGTCGTCCGACAGGTCGTCCCGCGCCACACCGACGATGCGCCCGTCGGGTGGCAGGCTGCCGTGGCGGAATGCCTGGAACAGCGCGGGCATCAGCTTGCGCCACGCGAGATCGCCAGTACCGCCGAACAGAACGAGATCGAAGCTCATGAGAAAACTTTCCTTCCTTGTCTGAATGCCTGGCCAGGCTGCCCTGGTCGCGGCCTTGGTCGCCACCCTGGTCGAGAAAGCGACTGCGCCAGCCACGATGGTACTTGTACGGATTCGCCCGGCCTGTACTAAAGCTACGCTGCCTGACGGCCGCGAGGCCTTTTTTTTATTGCTCGGAGGAAGAGAGACCAGATGAAAAAGAACAAGGTTCTTGCCGCAGCGGCGCTGCTGGGCCTGTCGGCCGCGGCTTCGGCCCAGACCGTCAACGTGATCTGCTCGGTGCAGGCCGAATGGTGCAGCGTGATCTCCACGGTCTATGCCCGCACCACCGGCGTGCGCATCAACATGGCGCTCAAGGGCTCGGGCGAGGCCCTGGCCCAGCTGATCGCGGAGAAGGACAACCCCAAGACCGACGTCTGGTTCGGCGGCACCGGCGACCCGCACCTGCAGGCGGCCGAACAGGGGCTCACCCTCGAATACAAGTCGCCCACGCTGCCGCAGTTGCACCCCTGGGCGCAGCAGCAGGCCAAACAGTCGGGCTACAAGACCGTCGGCATCTACTCCGGCCCGCTGGGCTTCGGCTACAACCCCGAGCTGCTGGCCAAGAAGAAGCTGCCCGTGCCCAAGACCTGGGCCGACCTGCTCAAGCCCGAGTACAAGGGCGACATCCAGGTGGCCAACCCGGCCTCCAGCGGCACGGCCTACACCATGATCGCCACGCTGGTGCAGCTCATGGGCGAGGACAAGGCTTTCGACTACCTGAAGGCGCTGCACAGGAACGTCGGCCAGTACACCCGCTCGGGCACCGGCCCGATCAAGGCGGTGGCGCGCGGCGAGACGGCCGTGTCGATCAGCTTCGTGCACGACGGCCCGGGCGAGAAGATGCAGGGCTTCCCGGTCGAGACCATCACGCCCAGCGACGGCACCGGCGCCGAGATCGGCTCCATGAGCATCGTCAAGGGCGCGCGCAACCTCGACGCCGCCAAGAAGTTCTACGAGTGGGCGCTGACGCCCGCCGCGCAGGAGCTGGGCGYCGCCAACAAGCAGTTCCAGCTGCCGAGCAACGTGAACGCCAAGCTCGACCCGCGCATTCCCGACTTCAAGAAGATCAAGTTCATCAACTACGACTATGCCAAGTACGGCGCCAGCGCCGAGCGCCGTCGGCTGATCGCGCGCTGGGAGAAGGAAGTCAACTCGCTGCCGCGCTAAGTGGAAGCACGCGCTATCGAAGGCGCGCCGGTCAACCCGGCGTCGCTGGCGGCGGCCCGGCGCTCGCGGCGCTGGGTCTGGGTGTGGGTGGTGCTGGGGCTTGCGGCCTACCTGCTGCTGCCCTGGTA
This sequence comes from Variovorax sp. CAN15, assembly GCF_030462475.1. GTDB lineage: Bacteria > Pseudomonadota > Gammaproteobacteria > Burkholderiales > Burkholderiaceae_C > Variovorax. Next base: position 7,955 of record NZ_JASMRZ010000040.1, on the reverse strand, counting down.
TGCGATCCAGGATTCGACCTGGTACGAGGCCGTTCCACAGGTGTTCGGCCAGGGCGAGGGCGCCAACGGCCTGATGCAGGCGGCCACGCAGGGCCGTGCCTGGCTCTTCGTGGGGCTGGCCGGCCTGCTGCTGTGCGCCGTGGGCGCGTGGCTTCCGGCCGGCAGGGCGCAGGGGCGCTGGCTGCTGGCCGGCGGGCTGGTCGGCGCGCTGGGGCTCGCCCTTGCGGGCTTCACCATCGGCGCGCGCGGCTGGAGCGTGGCGGCGCTCAACACGCAGTTCGGCGAGCTGGCGGTCAACCAGTTCGGCATCGGCGCGGGCGGCTTCGTGGCGCTCACCGCGCTGGTGCTGCTGGCGGCCTTCGGCATCGCGCGGCTGGGGCTCTTCAAGGGCGACCTGTTCGTCTCGGCGGCGGTGGTCGGCTGCGGCGTGCTGATGGCGCTTTTCATCGCCTATCCGGTGAGCAAGGCGCTCTCGGGCGCCTTCTTCGATGAAGACGGGCAGTGGTCGGTCGCCGCCTTCTTCGCGCGCGTGTTCACCGAGCGCATCTGGGGGCTGGGCTGCCTCGCGGGCGGCGTGCGCTGCGGCGTGGCCTGGAACACGCTGGTGCTGGCGCTGCTCACGGCGGCGGGCACCACCTTCCTCGGCACGCTGATGGCGCTGATGGCCGAGCGCGGCAGCAAGTGCGGGCAGGGCGCGCTGCGGGTGCTGGCGCTGCTGCCGATCATCACGCCGCCCTTCGTGGTGGGGCTGGGGCTGATCCTGCTGTTCGGCCGCGCGGGCATCGTCAACCAGGTGCTGGAAAGTGCCTTCGGCATCGAGCCCACGCGCTGGTTCTACGGCATGCCGGGCGTGCTGGTGGCGCAGCTCTTCGCCTTCACGCCCATCGCCTTCATGATCATGCGCGGCGTGGTGCAGGGCATCGCGCCCAGCCTGGAGGAGGCCGCGCAGATGCTGCGCGCCGACCGCCGCCGGGCCTTCTTCACCATTACGCTGCCGCTCTTGAAGCCGGGGCTGGCCAACGCCTTCCTGGTGGGCTTCATCGAGAGCATTGCCGACTTCGGCAATCCGGTGGTGGTGGGCGGGCAGTTCTCGGTGCTGTCGACCGACATCTTCTTCGCCATCGTCGGCGCGCAGTACGACCAGGGCCGTGCCGCCTCGCTGGCCTGGGTGCTCACGCTCTTCGCGCTCGGCGTGTTCGCGCTGCAGCGCGGCCTGCTGGGCAAGCAGAACTACACGACCGTCAGCGGCAAGGGCGATGCCGGCATCCCGATGGCGCTGCCCGAAGGCGTGCGCCGCACCATCCTGTGCATCGCGTTGCCGTGGATCGCGTTCACCGCCGTGGTCTACCTGTTCGCCTTCGCGGGCGGCTTCGTGCAGACCTGGGGCCGCGACTACACCTTCACGCTGAACCATTTCAAGAGCGCTTTCGCGCTGGAATGGGGGCAGTTCGGGCTGGTGTGGGCGGGCACGGCGTGGAACTCGCTGATCACCACGCTCAAGCTCGCGGGCATCTCGGCGCCGATCACCGCCGCGCTGGGCCTGCTCATCGCCTGGCTGCTGGCGCGCAACGAGTTCAAGGGGCAGGGGCTGTTCGAGTTTGGCGCGCTGCTGGCTTTCGCGATTCCGGGCACGGTGCTGGGCGTGAGCTACATCCTGGCCTTCAACGTGCCGCCCTTCGAGCTCACGGGCACGGGGCTGATCATCGTGCTGTGCTTCATGTTCCGGAACCTGCCGGTGGGCGTGCGCGCCGGCACGGCGGCCTTCAAGCAACTCGACCGCTCGCTCGACGAGGCCTCGCTGATGCTGCGCGCCTCCACCTCGCAGACGCTCTTCAGGGTGGTGCTGCCGCTGCTGAAGCCGGCGCTGGTGGCTGCGCTGGTCTACAGCTTCGTGCGCGCCATGACGACGGTGAGCGCGGTGATCTTCCTGGTCACGGCCGAGAACGAACTCGCCACCACCTACATCATCGGCCGTGTGGGCAATGGCGACTACGGCATCGCGCTGGCGTATTGCACGGTGCTGATGATCCTGATGTCGCTGGCCATCGCGCTGGTGCAGTGGGTGGTGGGGGAGCGCAAGCTGGGGCGGCGAAAGGCGGGGACACCCGTGGTGCCCGCGCCCGTGCACTGAAACGAGAGAAGAATCCATGAGCAACGGAATCGAATTCCGCAACGTCACCAAGCGCTACGGCGCGGACAAGAACGCGCCGCTGGCCGTCAAGGGCATCAGCTTCGAAGTGCCGGTGGGCACGCTCACCACCATCCTCGGCCCCTCGGGCTGCGGCAAGACGACCACGCTGCGCATGATCGCGGGGCTCGAATCTCCCACTTCGGGATCGATCTTCATGGGCGGGCGCGACGTGACCACGCTGGGGCCGGCCGAGCGCAACGTGAGCATGATGTTCCAGAGCTACGCGCTGTTCCCGCACATGGACGTGATCGGCAATGTGGCCTACGGCCTGCGCATGAGCGGCGTGAAGAAGGACGAGGCCACTTCGCGGGCGCGCGAGGCGTTGCGCGGCGTGGGGCTGGTCGGCTTCGACGAGCGGCTGCCCAGCGAACTGTCGGGCGGCCAGCAGCAGCGCGTGGCGCTGGCGCGCGCGCTGGTGCTGGAGCCGGCGGTGTTGCTCTTCGACGAGCCGCTGTCGAACCTCGACGCCCGGCTGCGCCGCGAGATGCGCGAGGAAATCCGCGCGCTGCAGCAGCGGCTGAAGCTCACGGTGGCCTACGTCACGCACGACCAGAGCGAGGCGCTGGCGGTGAGCGACCAGATCATCGTGATGGACCACGGCGTGATCGCCCAGCGCGGCACGCCCGAGCAGCTCTACGGCCGGCCCGAGAGCGAGTTCGTCGCCGGTTTCATGGGCGAGGCGATGGTGTTCCCGGCGGTGGCCGAGGCTGACGGCAGCGTGGCGCTGGGCCCGCTGCGCCTGCGGCCGCGCCATGCGGTGGCACCCGGCGCGGTGAAGGTGGCGGTGCGGCCGGAGGCATGGCGGATCGGCGCCACCGATGCTGGAGACGGCCTGCCGGCCACGCTGCGCAAGGCGGCCTACCTCGGCAGCTTCTATGAATACGGCTTCGACACCACGCTGGGGCCGGTCTTCGTGGTGTCGACCGACCTGTCCAGCCCGCTGGCGGCCGGCGCGCGGGCCACCCTGTCCCTCGGAGCCCATGGCGTGAGCGTGGTGCCCGGCGCATGAAACAATGGCGCCATGAACGTGGTTTTCGACCTGGGCGCCGTGCTGTTCGCATGGGAGCCCACCCGGCTGGTACAGGCCCATCTCGCCCCACACGCACCCACTGAAGCCGCCGCGGCGGCCATGGGCCGCGCGCTTTTCCATCACGACGACTGGACCAGCTTCGACTGCGGCACCCGCACGCTGGCCGATTCCGTCGCCCGCATGTCGGCCCGGCTGGCGCTGCCGCCCGAGCCGCTTTTCGCCATGCTCGACGGGCTGGGCGAGCGGCTGGAGCCCATCGGCGTCACGGTCGAGATGCTCGAACAGCTGATCGCCCACCGCGACGCCGGACAGCCGCTGAAGCTGTACTACCTGTCGAACATGCCCGCGCCTTACGCCCGCGCCATCGAGCGCCGGCACGCCTTCATGGGTCGCTTCGACGGCGGTGTGTTCTCGGGAGACGTGAAGTTTCTCAAGCCCGAGCGCGAGATCTACGAGGTGCTGGCCATGCGCCATGGCCTCAATCCGGCGCAGACCGTGTTCATCGACGACTCGGCCGCCAACGTGGAGGCGGCGCGCGCCTTCGGCTGGCAGGCCATCCACTGCACCTCGCCGGCCATGCTGCCCTCGCAACTGCAGCGCTACCTGCCGGTCAGCATCACCTTGCCGGTGTCGAACCCCAGGCTGCGGGCATAGTCCAGCTCGGCCTGCAGCACCGCGTCTTCCAGGCGCGGGGCGCGAGAGAGCACCCACAGGTACTCGCGGTCGGGCGTGCCGACCAGCGACACCTGGTAGTCGCGGTCCAGCTTCAGGATCCAGTAGTCGCCCCAGACCATCGGCAGCCAGCCCAGCCAGGCCGGGGCGAAGCGCACTTCGAGACGGCCCGCGCCGGGCTGGCCTGCCACCGGCACCACGCGGGCGGTGCCGACGGCCTCGTCGAAATTCCCGTCCTCCCGCAGGCAGCGGTTGCGCACCTGCACGGTGCCGTCGGGCTGCGGCGTGTATTCGGCGCTGACGGGGCCAGCGCATTGCTTCTGGAAGCGGTTCGGCAGCCGGGCCTGCTCGTGCCAGATGCCGGCATAGCGCTGCAGGTCGACGGGCGCCACCACCTGCAGCGGCGCGCGCATCAGCGGGGCGCCATCGGCCGGGCCGGCAAGGCGGGCGCGGGTGGCGCTGCGTGCCGCGCCCATCGCGAACCAGGCGGCCACGCCTCCGACGACGAATGCCGTCGCCATCGCGCCTATCGCATGGCTGGTGCGGCGGTCGTCGAAAGGCTGGACGGCGGTGGCGCCGGGGCGCGGGCGTTGGGTCATGGGGGCACTCCTGAGGATGAAGACGTTCGGCGTAAGCCTCAGGCTAGCCAGGGGCGGTGCGCGTGGCCGTCAGCCATGGACCACAGGCCATGTAGGGCGCGGGGCGGGGGAGGCAGGGGGCGCGGAAGTCCGACAACCCCACCGGCGGCAGGCCGATGGAGCCGCGCGGAAACCCGTGCTACGGTGCGCATGAAAACATCGGCCGGCGCGCAACTGCGTGCAGGTCTTGTCACAACCGGCACAGGATAATGATTTCATGAACCAACTCGATGCACTCCGCCAGTGGACCACCGTCGTCGCCGACACCGGTGACTTCAAACAGCTCAGCATTTCCAAGCCGCAGGACGCGACCACCAACCCGTCGCTGATCCTCAAGGCCGTGCAGAAGCCCGAGTACCGGCCTCTGCTCGACGAGACCGTGAAGAAGCACGCAGGCAAGCCGCTCGACGAGGTCATCGACCGCCTGCTGGTGCGCTTCGGCACCGAAATCCTCTCCATCATCCCGGGCCGCGTCTCCACCGAGGTCGACGCCCGCCTGTCCTTCGACACGGCCGCGACCATCGCGCGCGGCGAGCGCATCGTGGCGCTGTACAAGGCCGAAGGCATCGACACCGAGAAGCGCCTGCTCATCAAGGTGGCCTCCACCTGGGAAGGCATCGAGGCCGCGCGCCAGCTCGAGCAGAAAGGCATCCGCACCAACCTGACGCTGCTGTTCTCCTTCGCGCAGGCCGTGGCCTGCGGCGCGGCGGGCGTGCAGCTGATCTCGCCCTTCGTGGGCCGCATCTACGACTGGTACAAGAAGTCGGCCGGCGCCAGCTGGAACGAAGCCGAAAGCTCCGGTGCCAACGACCCCGGCGTGAAGTCGGTGCGCCAGATCTACGCGTACTACAAGCAGCACGGCATCAAGACCGAAGTCATGGGCGCGAGCTTCCGCAACGCGGGCCAGATCAAGGCCCTGGCCGGCTGCGACCTGCTGACCATCAGCCCCGAACTGCTGGCCGAGCTGGCCGCGAGCAACGAGCCGCTGCAGCATGCGCTCGACGCCAAGGCCACCGGCGCCGACATCGCCAAGGTCAGCTACGACGAGGCGGGCTTCCGCTTCGCGCTCAATGAAGACGCCATGGCCACCGAGAAGCTGGCCGAAGGCATCCGCGCCTTCGCGGCCGACGCCGTGAAGCTCGAAAAGCTCATGCAGGAAAGCGGCAAGTAAAGATGGCCATGACCCTTCGCTGCGACCGCGCGCCGGCCTGGGCGCAACTGCAGGCCGGCTTCGACACCGCGGGCCGCCAGTTCGACCTGCGCCATGCCTTCGTGGACGACGCCGGCCGCTTCGAGCGCTTCAGCCAGGAGGCGCCTCATGTGTTCGCCGACCTGTCGAAGAATCTGATCGACGCGCGCACCGAAGAGCTGCTCTTCAAGCTGGCCCGCGAATGCGGCCTCGAAGCGCACCGCGACGCCATGTTCGCCGGCGAGCACATCAACAACACCGAGGACCGCGCCGTGCTGCACACGCTGCTGCGCGCGCCGGCCGATGCGCCCACGGGCCCGAAGACGGCCAACGAGCTGCGCGAAGTGCACGCCACGCTCGACGCGATGCTGGCCTATGCCGAGAAGGTGCGCGCCGACCACACGATCACCGACGTGGTCAACATCGGCATCGGCGGCTCCGACCTCGGCCCGCAGATGGCGGTGCTGGCGCTGGCCGAGTTCGCCGCGCCGGGCAAGCGCTTCCACTTCGTCTCGAACGTCGATGGCCACGAGCTGGCCGGCGTGCTGCAAGGCCTGGCGCCCGAGCACACGCTGTTCCTCATTGCCTCGAAGACCTTCACCACGGCCGAGACGATGACCAATGCGCTTTCCGCCAAGCGCTGGTACGAGCAATCGGGCGGCACCGACATCGCGGGCCACTTCGCGGCGCTCACCACCAACGTGGAAGCGGCGAAGAAGTTCGGCATCGACACCACCTTCGGCTTCTGGGACTGGGTGGGCGGGCGCTATTCGCTGTGGTCGGCCATCGGCCTGCCGATCGCGCTGGCCATCGGCGCAGAGGGCTTCCGCAGGCTGCTCGCCGGCGCGCATGCGATGGACGAGCACTTCCGCACCGCGCCGCTTGAGCGGAACCTGCCGGTGCGTCTCGGGCTGCTCGATGTCTGGTATCGCAACTTCCACAAGTTCACGAGCCGCAGCATCGCGCCGTACCACAGCGCGTTGAAGCGCGTGCCGGCCTACCTTCAGCAGCTTGAGATGGAAAGCAACGGCAAGCAGGTCGACGCAGGCGGCAAACCGCTGGCCTTCGGCACCTCGCCGGTGCTGTGGGGCGAGCCCGGCACCAACGGCCAGCACGCCTACTTCCAGATGCTGCACCAGGGCACCGACGTGACGCCGCTCGAGTTCGTGGCGGTGCGCGATGCCTCGCACGACCTCGAAGGCCACCACCCGAAGCTGCTGGCCAATGCGCTCGCGCAGGCACAGGCGCTGATGGTGGGCAAGCTCGACGAGGGCGGCCACAGGAACTTTCCGGGCAACCGGCCGAGCAGCTTCTTCGTGTTCGAGAAGCTCACGCCCGAGGCGCTGGGCGCCTTCCTCGCGATGTACGAGCACCGTGTGTTCACCAGCGGCGCGCTGTGGGGCATCAACAGCTTCGACCAGTGGGGCGTGGAACTCGGCAAGGTGCTCGCAAAAGACATCGAACCGCGCCTCGCATCGGGCGATGTCACGGGGCTCGATGCCTCGACCGCAGGGCTGCTGAAGCGGCTCGGACGCTGATCCGGGGTCTTTTGTTTTAAGCCAGGCTATGGCTTCCGGCCGTATTTGCCGTTGAAAGACGCGTCGATATGATGGCCCGGGGAAATTTCCCTGGGACCAGTCACAAAAGAGGAGTCGATCAATGGATTTCCAAACAGCAGTCAAGACCTGCTTCAGCAAGTACGCCGATTTCAACGGCCGCGCGTCGCGTTCCGAATACTGGTGGTTCGTGCTGGCCGAGGTGATCGTCCTGATCATCGCCAGCCTCATCCACCAGTACGTCTACGGCATCGCAGCCCTAGCCTTCCTGCTGCCCGCGCTGGCCGTCGGCGCCCGCCGCCTGCATGACATCGGCAAGAGCGGCTGGCTGCAGCTCCTGATGATCATCCCGATCGTCAACCTCGTGCTGATCTACTTCTACGTTCAGCCGTCGCAGCCCCAGCCCAACAACTACGGCGAAGCGCCGGTTGTCTCTGCCTGAGTCTTTCGGGTTTTCAATGCAAAGGGCCGCGCAAGCGCAATGCCGCTCAGTTAAGCAAAGGCCCTTCGGGGCCTTCGCTGTTTGTACAGTGCAGGCTGTATGAACAAAGCCGAGCCCGGACGAGGCCGGCGGACGGCCGATGCTGCTGCAAGAGTACCTGTGCGAGACCCATCAATACGCCACGCCCGAGCAGTGGGGAGTCGTGCGAGGCAGCCTGCCTGCGCAGTGGATTGAACA
>NZ_JASMRZ010000004.1 GCF_030462475.1 Variovorax sp. CAN15 | reverse complement strand
CGGTCAGCCAGCGCCACTGCCCGGGCGCGAGCTCGGCGGGCAGCGCCAGCTCGCCGATGCGCGAGCGGTGCAGCCCCTCCACCCGGTTGCCGACCGCCGCCAGCATGCGCTTGACCTGGTGGTACTTGCCCTCGGTGAGGGTGAGCCGCAGGTGCAGCGGGCTGTCGGACTCGCAGGCGGCGGCGCGCACCGGCTTCGGATCGTCGTCGAGCACCACGCCGGCCAGCAGTTTCGCGATCTGCGCTTCGTCCACCGGGTGCTTGGCCGTCACCTCGTAGACCTTGGGCACATGGTGCTTGGGCGAACCCATCTTGTGGATGAACTGGCCGTCGTCGGTCAGGAGCAGCAGGCCGGTGGTGTCCTGGTCGAGCCGGCCGATGGCCTGCACGCCCTGCACCGCGCCCTTGTTGGGCCGCAGCCGCAGCGGGGAAGGCAGCAGCGTGTAGATGCTCGGGTAGGTCGAGGGCTTCTGCGAGCACTCGGTGCCGGCCGGCTTGTGCAGCATCAGGTAGGCCTTCTCGTGGTACTCCCACGGGGTGCCCTGGACGATGTAGTGGAGTCCTTCGGGTTCCAGGTCGGCGAACGGGTCGTCCACCACCTCGCCGCCGATGCTCACGTGGCCTTGCTGGACCAGCCCCGCGCACACGCGGCGCGTGCCGAAGCCCTGGGTGTAGAGGATGTCTTGCAGATGCATGGGAAAAGAAAAAAGCGGCCGCCCCGCCAAGGGTACGGCCGCCTTCGAGTTTGCCGCAGGATCAGTACCCTGCCGCCAGCCCGGTGTTGCGGCGCGGGTCGTTGGCGCCGTAGAAGCGGTTGTTGCCCACCGGCTTGCCGCCCAGCGACGGCGCGCCGACGATGATGGCCGCAAGGTGGTTGGCCGGCTGCGGAACGCCCAGGTTGTGACCCATGTCGGTCAGGATCTTGCGGGTGTCGGGGCTCAGCGCGTAGGCCTCGACGTTGGTGACGTCAGGCAGCCACTGCTGGTGGAAGCGCGGCGCGTCGACGGCTTCCTGCACGTTCATGCCGTAGTCGATGGCGTTGATCATGGTCAACATCACCGCAGTGATGATGCGGCTGCCGCCCGGCGTGCCGACCACCATCACCGGCTTGCCGTCCTTGGACACGATGGTCGGGCTCATCGAGCTCAGCGGGCGCTTGCCCGGCTCGATCTTGTTGGCCTCGCCCTGCACCAAACCGTAGAGGTTGGGCACGCCCACCTTGGAGGTGAAGTCGTCCATCTCGTCGTTCAGCAGCACGCCGGTCTTGGCGGCGGTGATCTTGGCGCCGAACCAGTCGTTCAGCGTGTAGGTCACCGAGACCGCGTTGCCCCATTTGTCGGCGATCGAGTAGTGGGTGGTGTTGCTGCCTTCGTGAGGCGCGACGCCGGGCTTGATGTCCTTGGAGACGCCGGCCTTCTTCGGATCGATGACGGCGCGGATCTTCTCGGCGTAGCCCTTGTCGAGCAGCCGGTCGAGCGGGTTCTTCACGAAGTCGGGATCGCCCAGGTAGCTGTTGCGGTCCACGTACGCGTGGCGCATGGCCTCGATCTGGTAGTGCACGGCCTGCGCCGAGTGGTAGCCCAGGTCCTTGAGCGGGTAGCCCTCGAGAATGTTGAGCATCTCGCAGATGATCACGCCGCCCGAGCTCGGCGGGGGCGCCGATACCACGCGGTAGCCGCGGTAGTCGCATTCCACCGGAGCGAGTTCGCGCGTCTTGTACTGGTCGAGGTCGGCCTGCGTGATCAGGCCCTTGCCGGCCTGGCTGGAGGCCACGATGGCGTTGCCGACCCAGCCCTTGTAGAAGCCGTCCGTGCCCTTGGCGCTGATCTCGCGCAGCGTCCTGGCGAGATCTTTCTGCACCAGCTTGTCGCCCACCTTGTACGGCTCGCCCTTGTTCAGGAAGATGGCGGCCGAAGCCGGGTCTTCCTTGAAGTCGGCCGTGGCGGTGCCGAGCAGGTCGATGTCGCCTTGCTGCAGCGTGAAGCCCTTTTCGGCCAGCTGGATCGACGGGGCGAGCAACTCGCCGCGCTTCATGGTGCCGTACTTCTCGCGCGCGTACTCCATGCCCGAGACGCTGCCCGGCACGCCCACCGCGAGGTGGCCCTTGGTGCTCAGGCCCTTGATGACGTTGCCGTCCTTGTCGAGGTACATGTTGGCCGTGGCGGCCAGCGGCGCCTTCTCGCGGAAGTCGAGAAAGGTCTTGCGGCCGTCGGCCAGCTGCACGGTCATGAAGCCGCCGCCGCCGAGGTTGCCCGCTGCGGGATACACCACCGCCAGCGCGTAGCCCACGGCCACCGCTGCGTCGACCGCGTTGCCGCCGCGCTTGAGCACGTCGACGCCGATCTTGCTGGCCAGGTGCTGCGCACTCACGACCATGCCGTTCTCGGCGGCGACGGGCGCCACCGACGCCGCGTTCGTCGCGCCGGCCGCGGCCAGCACGAGGACCGCCGCGACGGCGCCCCTCAGTTTCGGAGTCCAGTGGATTTGTTGCATGTTGAAGTCTCCTCTAGGGCGTGTTGAAGAATCTGTTGTGTTGATCGAATCAGGCCGTGAGCAGTGCCTTGCGGCGCAATGCATCGAGCGCAAGCGCGACCTGCTGGCGCGCAAACTCCCTGACGGCCGCCGGCTCGGTCAACGGCTTGTCGTCCTTGACGAAGCGCAGCCGGTCGCTGCGCACCTCGGCTTCGAGATGTTCGGCCAGCGCTTCATGCGAATGGGTGCCGTCGAGGAGCGGCAGCAGGCTGCGTTCGAGCAGCGACACCGTCACGTGCTCGTGCCATTGATTGCACGTGCTGGCCGTGACGCCGGCGCCCTCCACCAGGGCCACCGCACCTCGTACCGCGGCCAGCGTCTGCGGCAGGCTGGAAACCGTCTCGGCAGTGAGTACCGGCGAGCGCCTGAAGCGCAGGGCGCCGAGGATCAGCAGTTCCTCGACCATGGCCATCACAACCGGCTCGACCACCGCCACGGGCTGCCCCACCAGACCGGCCACGGCCCCGATGAGAGCGCCAGCGGGCATCGAGGCCGGATAGCGCGTGTCAAGCAGATGCGCCACCGCCTTGTGCACCGGATGCCGCAGCCTGACCTTGAGGCCGCGCTGCGCATTGCAGGGCTGCTCGCGCGCGTCGAGGGCGAGCGCGGTGCCGTCCTCGGTCTTGAAGATGCCCGCGAGTTCGAGCTGGCGGATGCGCGCCGGCTGCAGCTTGTAACGGATGTCCCTGGCGTGCGGCTGGCCCACCAGCAGCGTCTGGCGGAACGTGCGGTTGACCAGGAAATCGAGGTACTGCTCCATGAGCACTTGGCTGCCGCCGCACTCGCGCAGCAGCGGATCGCGCACCTTCTCGCCATAGTTCTGCACGAACATCGTCGACGGCTCCGCGTCGCACAGGTATGCAAGGCCGCGGGCCTGTGCGCGCGAGACGAACTCCTTGAAATAGCATGGCGCGTTGCAGGGCTCCAGGAACTCGTGCAGCAGGTAGGAGCTGTTGGCGCTGCGCACGATGGGCATGGCCTCCTCGAGCGTCTTCTTGAGCACGCTGTCGGGGCGGGCCGATTGTTCGAGGAAGTCGAGCATGCCGCGCGCGTAGGAGAGCTTTTCTTCGGGCGTGTCGCGCGGCCCTCCGCGCAGGACCATGGCATCGCGCACGATCTCGCGCGCCTTCCAGCCTGGGTAGACGTTGTAGCTGATGTAAGCCACGCCGTTCGGTGCGAGGTTCTCGCTGCAGACACGCAAGATCGCGTCCTGCACCGGGCCCGGCACCCAGCTGTAGACGCCGTGGCAGACGATGTAGTCGAACTGGCCGAACGAGGCATCGACCTCCGCCAGGTTGAACACCTTGAGCTCGATGTTCGACAGCCCCGCGCGTTCGATGGCAGCCATGCCCTGGTCCACCTGCACGGTCGACAGGTCGACGCCGACCGCGCGCGCCTGGGGATGACGGGCAGCGAAGGGAATCAGGTTGCCGCCAGCGGCGCAGCCGAGCTCCAGTACGCGGGCCGTTGCGGGGAGCGGAACGTCGAGACCGAAAAGAAAGGCCAGCGCTTCCAGGTGCTCCATCGCCGATTGCGGGAACGGATGCGAGTCGTAGGGCACCGTGTCGTAATAGCTGGTCAACTCGGAAGTCAGGGAATCCGGCACGGGCGTCCTTTTTCGGGATCTGGGCAAGTGGCAGGAAGGAGCGCAGAGACGATCGCAGACAGTGACCGCGATGTGACAGTGCTCGCTGACTATAGCCGTGACCACAGGCCGTGGCGCAATAAAAAAGCCCGGCCGATTGGCCGGGCGTGAAAAGCCTATCTGCTTGGCATTGCGTCAAGGCCCCCGCACAGGTTGACCAGCGGGGGACGGTTTACCCGTCAAGGAGAAACTGGGATGGAAAAGACCGGGATCGGAAGAACATTCGCCGCTTTCCTCGGGGCGGGCGACCGGGCGGAGCCAATCCGCCGCAGCGTCTTCCGGCCACATCGCACGCAGACGCGCGTCGCGCCACAGGGTTCGTGCGACGTCCTCCAGATCGAGGGCGTCCACCGTGTGCCACCGCTGCTGCAACCGGTGCGCGCAGGCGGCGATCCAGAGAGTGGCGGGCATGTTTTCCATGGGAGTAGTTTACTGTATATTTGTACAGTCTTTTCAACAAGGAAGTCCGCCATGCCGTCGACCGACGAAACGACCGCCCCGCCGAACTATCCGCTCAAGGAAGCGCTTGCCTGGATCTCGAAGTTCGCACATGCATGGAAGGCCATCGAGCCTTCACCCAGGAGCCTCAGCATCGACGGCTTCATCATCTGGGGACCGGTGCTCTATGAGAAGCACAAGGACGAAGATCCGGTCCAGCTTGCAAGGCAATTGTTCGGCCGGTCGGGCGAATACTTCAGGTATCTCTACCCGGGTCGCGGGCGCAGCTCCAACGATCCCCGGTCTTAGAATGCCCCGATGATTTGGCGCACACTGCTTCCGCTCGCCCTGGTCCTCGTCGCCGGCTGCTCCACTCCCCCCAACGAGGTGACGCAAGTCCGTGAAGGGGTCCTGCGCGCCATGACCTATGTCCAGGCATCCGACTATTGCGATGCGCGCGACAAGACGCCGCGCTGGCTGGGCAAGGCTCCTGCGGAACAGGGCGTCCTCTTCCAGTGCTATTGACAGCGTCGAACTGAGCTGACGCTGCCAGACCCGGTGCACGACTTCAAGCGCCCACGCGGTCGTCCTACACAAGCGGACGAATCCTGGAAGAAGACGCGCCCATGTCATCCGAAAACAATTTGCTGACAACTATCGCCGTGAGCAAAAAAGATGACCATCAAGGAGATTTGCCGGCTGCACGGGCTCGATCTCGAACGAGGAAGCCGCGTATTGTGTGACGGCAGGTTCGGCACGGTAGCCGGAGCGAGCGGAAGGTTCCTGCGAGTTAAGTTCGACGGAAACCAGATCAGCAGCCCTTGCGATCCGCTCGATGTACAGCCGATCGATCAAGCAACCGGAAGTACACCCCCCGAACGGCCCGGACCGGGGGCCAGCCGTCTCGGCCTCCCCCCCTGATCCACGCTCGCCGGCGAGTGCCTGGTTGTCTTGCCGGGCACATATGAACTCAACTCGTCCGCGCAGGCCTTGAAACCGTATTCACCGCCATGCCACGCGCGTTCTCGAGCAGATCGTCACGGTGATCGGCACGCGCAGATGTCGCAGACAGACGAACCGCGGCGGCTGAAAGCCGAGTTCAAGCGCGTGACCGAGGAGCGCGACATCCAAAAAGGCCGCCGCGTACTTTGCCAAGCAGTCCGAAGTACGCGTTCATCGAGCGCTAGAAAGGCGAGCACAGCGTCCGCAGACTGTGCAAGCTGTACTCACCGCCTCCACCAGGCTGAAACAGCCCAGCGTCGGGGCGACGAGCGATAGCCTGAGCAAGATGCAACCTCAAAACGTGTGCCGGATCCCGATGTCGTATCCCATAGACCGCCGCGGTGCGTAGCCCGAGCCGCCGACCGCACCGGTCGACAGATAGGGAGCAGTTCCGGTGGCCGCGCCGATGATCGCGGCATTGTTCTGGGCATCCTTAGCCCGGATCCAGGCAGCCGTTGCATACAGTGCCGTCCGCTTGGAAAGGTTGTGTTCGTATCCGATCGCGAACTTGCTGACGGAAGCGTCGCGACGCGGCGTGAATGGCGTCGCCAGCGGCCCCAGGTCGTTGTCGAACTTGACCCGGGAATAAGCTGCTTTGATCAACCCGGGGCCCACCGGAACCGTGACCCCGACGAGACCGCCGTTGTACTTGTCGACGTCGCGGACGACGAGCAGGCCCCCTAAACCAGATGGCGCTGTCGTGGTCGACTGATCCTTGACCCGCGACAGTTCACCGAAGAGTTTGACAACCCCGAAGTTGTAGGAAGCTCCGAGATTGAACGTCTTGATCTTTTCGTTCGCTCCCACGCCGGTGGGGAGTCCGAGCGCATTCACGGCAGTGGCATCCGCCGCGGTGCTTTGCCCATAGGCCACAGCGACATCGAGAGGTCCGGAGGCATAGCCGAAACGCCCGCCGGCAAACTGCCCTTTTCGTGTCGGGCTTCCGGCCAAGCCGCTCTGTGCAACGTTCTCGTGCAGCGCATATTGCAGCTGGCCGTAGAAACCACCGAGGTTGGGCGGCAGGAAGTATCCGATGCTGTTGCTGGTGCGCAGGTAGTTGTCGGAAGCTGCGACAGCGGAACCCGGTCCCCTGGCGATGGCCAGATTCGTCCCTACCGTGGATATCACGTTCGCCCCGACGCCGATCGTGCTGAACGGACTGAACACCGAATCGTTCCAGAAGGTCGGCGTGAAATCGCGCCCCAGCCGGATTTCACCGAAGCCGCCGGACAGACTGATTGTCGAGCGACGCGAGAAGCTGGTCAGTCCGCCAGCGCCCGAATCGTTGGCGAGTGGAGATTCCAGCCAGAAGCTGGCGGCCAGGCCTCCGCCCAGGTCTTCGGTTCCGCGGAATCCCAGCCGGCTGTTCGAGTTGGCGCTATTGGACAGGACCGTTTGAGTTCGGGTGACCGCATTGCCATTCGCGGGGAGCGGAACGATGCGGCCGGAGTCGTTGTAGAACTCGCTTCGAGCTGTGTAGTGGCTGATGGCAGCGTCCACAACGCCAAAGAGCGTCACGGACGATTGAGCGGAAGCAGCGGCGGCAGAGGACAGCAGCGCTGTTGCCACGAGGGCGGTTTTCATGGATGTCTCCTTTTTCTGGTGGGCGGGAAAAAAACAAGGGAACGTCACTCGGGCTTGAAGCCCGCGCTTTTCAGGAGGTCGGCGCTCTGGGTTACGTACCCTGTGATGTAGCGAGCGAATTGATCTGCATCCTGGCTCACGGGGTCGATGCCCAGACCTGCAAATGCGCCGGATCTGGTGAGCTCGTTGACGGAGGCGTTGATCGCCTTGTTGAGAAGTTGCACACGCTCCGGTGCCGTGCCCTTCGGCGCCCAGATGCCGTACCAGGACGCATAGGTCAAGCCGGGCAACCCGCTTTCTTGCGCTGTCGGCACCTCCGGCGCGAGCGGACTGCGTTTCGGCGAAGTAATCGCGACCGGCTTGACGCGGCCGGCTTTCGCCAGCGGCAGCACCGAGATCATCGAGTCCAGCATCAGCTGCACATGGCCACCCGCGACATCAACCAGCGCGGGCTGCGTGCCCTTGTAGGGAACGAAGCTGAATGTGACGTTGCCTTGCTTGGCCAGCAGAAGCGTGGCCAGGTGGCTCGGCGCGCCAGCCGCCGGGATCGCGGCCGTCCACGTCGTCTGCTTCGCGGCGGCGAGCAGTTCCGGCAGCTTCTGCACTTCGAGTTGCGGCGCGATCACCAGCATCAACGGCGCCTCGGCGACGCGTGCCACGGGAGCGAAATCGACGACCGGGTCGTAAGGTGCGTTGCTCAGCACCTGTTTGGCGAGGACATGGGTGGCCGCCGAGAACAGCAGCGTGTAGCCATCGTTGGCCGCCGTCTGCACTGCCTTGCCGCCAAGCACCCCGTTCGCGCCGGCGCGGTTCTCCACGATCACTGAGACGCCGAGTTGGGTTTGCAACCTGTTGGCGACCAGCCGAGCCGTAGAGTCGACCCCGCCGCCTGCGGCAAAGGGAACGATGATCCGGATCATTCGATCCGGAAACTTGGCAGTCTGCGCGCCCGCGGGTGCCGCAAAGATCGTAGCGAGGGCAATCAGGCTTGGGATTTTCATCATGTCTCCAGTTCGTTTTGGGTGGGTCATGGCGAGATCTCCTCGAGTGCGCGGTTGGCCGTTTCGACCATGCGCTGCGCCGCGAAGAATCCGACCACGTTGGCCAGCGCGAACATCAGGAAGACCGTCGCGATGCCATGGGAAGTCAGGACGATCCCGACGATGGCGGGAGCGGTAGCCGATGCCACGCGCAACCACGATGTCGCCAATCCCGTTCCGATCGCGCGCATCCGGGTCGGGTAGATCTCCGGCGTGTAGAGATAGAGCAGCACGGTGGTCGTGCCCATCACCGCGTAGGCCGTGGACGCCAGCACCACCACCGACCAAGGGCTGCCGGCGCCGATCGCGGCGAGGAGGCCCAGCAACAGGCCACTGACCAGGAAGCTGGAGGTCGCCCATCGGCGCCGGCCGACGCGATCGACCATCAAGGCGCATACCAACACGGCGCAGGTACTGAGAACATTCGTCAGAGACGCCATGCGCAGCGACTCCTGCAGCGGCAGGTGATAGACCGTGCGGTAGAGCGTGGGCAACCAGTTGTTGATGCCGTTGGCGACGAAGTAGGAGGATGCCCACAGCACCCAGACGACCAGCGTGCGCGGTCGGTACAGCGGTGAGAACAGTTCCTTCCACGATCCCTTTCGGGTGCTGGCCAACCCGGTCGCGAGGGCAGCGACTCGAGCCTCGACCTGGTCCTTCTCTCGCGTGATATCCAGGCTCCTCTTCGTGGTGCTCGCCTCGATGCCGGCGATCACGCGCTCGGCGTCGGCAAACCTTCCCTTCGAGGTGAGCCAGCGGGGAGATTCCGGTAGACGCGCCATGAAGACCAGGATGAGCAAGCCCGGAATGCCGCCGACGAGAAACATGTATTCCCAGCCGAAGCGAGGCACGACGAATGCGCCGACCTGGGCCGCCGCGAGCAGCCCCAAAGGAAAAATCAGTTCATAGAGGATGAAGAAGCGGCCGCGTCCCTTCGCCTGGGAGAGTTCGTTGATGTAGGCGGCCGCGATAGGCACCTCGCCGCCGACGCCGATCCCTTGCAAAAAGCGCAGTGCAAACAGCACGTCGAAACTGCCGGCCGTCGCGCATGCGATGCTCATCACCGACATGAGGGCCACGGTCGCGGTGACGCTCGGCACCCGGCCGTAGCGTTCCGCGAGCCATCCGAACAGGAGAGCACCGATGACCTGACCCGCGTAGCCGGAGGCGATCAGCATGCCCACCTGCAGGGGCGAGAGGTGCCAGAGCCCGATCAGGACCGGCAGCACGAACGCCAATGCAAGCGCATCGAACGCGTCGAAGAAAGTGGCGCTGCCCATGATGATGCGGGCCTTGGTGTGCCAGCGGCTGAACGGCACGTTCTCGATGCGAAACAGCAGTCCGGCAGCCTGTTGAATGGCGCCCCTGCTCTGTCCCGTCTGGGTCGAATCGACTGTCATCTTGTCTCCGGAATCTTTTCTGTTTGAGTGTTGGAGCCGCGGATCAGGGCGGCGCGCCTGCTAACCTGGGCCCGTCTCGCCGGATATGCCGGCGCACCATCACGTCCAACGTCTCGTCCAGAGACGCCGCATCGACGCCACGGGTAATGAAGACGATCCGCGTACGCCGATCCGGGCTGGGCCAGGTCGCAAGAAACTCCGGCGGCGCAAAGAGGTGCTGCACGCCGTGGATGACCATGGGGCGATCGGGCTCTTCGGCAAGCTGCACCAGCCCCTTGACGCGCAGCAGGTCCTCCCCGCGCATCGCGATGACCATGTCCATCCAGGCGGAGAACGCAGCGCGCGGCAACGCGACATCGCGAACCACCATGAACGACGAGATGCCATCTCTGTGCCGTGTGGCAGGCTGCGCGCCCTGCGCTGCCGGCCTGTAGAAAGGCGTCTCGCTCACATCCACATCGCTGCCTGAGGCCTTGCGAACGAGATGAACGAGTAACCGCAGCTGTTCCTCGCGGCTGGTATGCCACGGCGCCGCGGTGTTGATGCCACGCACGCGCTCGAGAAGGGCTGTTGGAGGCGCTGCGGCTTCCAGCAAATCGGTCTTCGTGAGGAACAGGTCGTCCGCGACCGCGATCTGCCGAACCGATTCCGGGTGACGGTCCAGTGTCCCCATGGCCAGCACCGCATCGACGGTGCACACCAGCCGACCCAGTGCGAATCGGGCGCGGATTCCGGCGTCGCCCGTCAGCGTGCGGATGATCGGACCGGGGTCGGCCAAGCCGCTGGTTTCGATCAGCACATGGCGCAATGGGCGATCCGTTCGCGCGGCGAGCCGGCCCAGCGCGTCGACAAGATCGCCTCGTACGGCACAACACAGGCAGCCGTTGGCGAGCAGCACGGTGTCGTCATGGGCTTGTGCGATCAGGTCGTGGTCGATCCCCACTTCGCCGAATTCGTTGACGATGACGGCGACACCATGGAGCTCGGGCTCACGCAGCAGTGCGTTCAGCAGCGTGGTCTTGCCGCTGCCGAGGAAACCCGTGAGCACGGTCACCGGCACTCGGGCGACACGCGCTTCAGGCTCGGCCAGCAAGGAAGAGAAATGTCCGCCCATGGTCAGTCCCGCGCCTTGGGTCCGTGCAGCTCTGCGAAGGAGCGCAAGGTCTTCTCCAACTTGGGCAGCAGCCATTCGGCCACTGCCGCCGAGAGCTGGTCGTTGCGAGCATCTTCCAGAATCTGGCGCAACGGTTGCGGTGGCATTCCTGCCTTCTGCAGGTCGCCGAAGAAATCGACCACCTCCGCAATGCCTGACCGCAAGCCGTTGTCTTCGAGGTAGCCGACGATGTCCAGTTCGAAGTCATCGAGCCGCAGGCTGATGCCGCCTGTACCGCAAGCACAGGCACCGCCCAATGCCACATGGAGCATCGACAGTTCGCTCCACAGCGACAACAGGCGGTCGGCGCGCTGCGAGACCTCGTCGGCCATGACTGCGATCACTGACCGTCCCAGGCGACCGCAGGCGACGGGATGCTCGCGGCTTTCCCGGGAGCGCGGCGCAGACCTTGCGTGGCGTTCCCGTCCACCTCGCCGCGCGAATCCAGCGCCACACGGTAGACCTCGCGAGCGACTTCCGCGCTCACATAGCCTTCGCGCACGTCCTCGGCCACCAGGTCGACGTCACGCTCCAACGGGTCACCGAAACCGCCGCCGCCGCCCGACAGCATCTTGTAGGCGTCTCCGCGCTCCAGCCGCACATTGAAGATCTTGGCGTTCAGGTGGTCGGTCTTCCACTCGCCCTTGTGGCGTACCGCCAGGCCGTTGCCCATGGCATCGCCACCGCCCTCCAACCCCCAGGGCTTGCAATGCACCCGGTCGATGCGCGTGGTGACGGTGAACGGCGACAGCGCCTGCACCACCATCTCGGCGCCCAGCCCGCCACGGTACTTGCCGGCGCCGGCGCTGTCCCTGCGGATCTCGTACTTCTCCACGAGCACCGGGTACTTGGCTTCCAGCTGCTCGGTCGGGCTGTTGTGCGTGTCGCCATCGTTGATGCAGACGGTGACCGAGACGCCGTCCTCGGTGCTCTTGGCACCCCAGCCGCCGCCCAGCGGGCCAATGCCCACGATGAACAGTCTCCCGTCCTCCGGCGAAATGCCGTGGATATTGGGGAACACCAGGTCGGCATGGTGGCCGGCAATGGAGCGGTCGGGAATGGCTGGTGCGAGTGCCTTGAAGATGGTGTCGATCACCGTCATCGGGAACGTCATCCACACCCGCATGGGGTATGGCCGCTCGGCACTGATCACCGTGCCCATCGGCATGATGACCTTGAGCGACCGGAAGCTGCCGTCGTTGACCGGGTAGTCGGTGGGCGTGGTCAGACACTTGTAGGCCACCTGCGCACAAGCGATGCCGGTCGTGAAGCCGGAGTTGTAGAAACCGCGCACCTGCTTGCTGACGTCCGACAGGTCCACGGTCATCTCGTCGCCCGCGACCGTCACCTTGACACGTATCGGAATGCGCTTGCCGATCTCCAGACCGTCGTCATCCATGAAGGACTCGGCCTCGTAGACTCCGTCTGGAATCGACAGCGTGTTCTTGCGCGCCACTGCTTCGGATGAATCCATGATCTGGCGGATCGAACCATTCACCGCCTCGGCGCCATAGCGCTGCAGCAGCTCGACGTAGCGGCGCTCCCCGGTGGTGATGGCCGTGATCTGGGCACGCAGATCACCCAGGGCGCGCTCGGCCAGCCGCACATTCATCGCGATGATGTCGATCAGGTCCTGGTTGACCACGCCCTCGCGCTGATACTTCAGGATGGGAATCTGGATCCCTTCGCTGAAGATATCGGTGGTCACATTGCCGAGCGTGCCGCCCACGTCCAGCCAATGTGCCATGCAACAGGTAAAGCCTTCCAGCTTGCCCTCGTGGAATATCGGCATCGTGAACGTGAAGTGGTTCAGATGGCTGCCTGTGGTGTACGCGTCGTTCGTGACGAGGATGTCGCCAGGCAGGATGTTCTCGTAGCCGAAGTGCTTGATCTTCGCCTTGACCGTCTCGGACATGCCTCGGATGAACATCGGCAGGCCCAGGCCGATCGAGACGGTGTCGCCCTCCTTGGTGAAAAGGCCGACCGTGAAGTCCAGCGCCTCGTAGATGATGAGGTTGTAGGCGGTGCGCGTGAGGTTGGTCTTCATCTCCTCCGTGACCGCGTACAGGCCGTTGCGGATGATCTCGACGGTGACCGGGTCGATCGGCTTGTCGTGCGGGTTGCTCATGTCCTGTCGCTCCCAATGGAAATTTGAAGGTTGCCCAGTTCGTCGACGCGCAATTCATCGCCCGGCTGCACAACGGTGGTGGAGGCGTGCTCCTCGATCAGCGCAGGCCCTGCCACGACGTTGCCCGAGAGCAGCAGGTCGCGCTTGTAGACCGGCGTGTCCGCCCAGCCTCCCGAACGGAAGTACACCGGCTTGACGACGCGCAGGGCTGCCTTCTCGGGCTGCTCGGAGCCCGTCTCGACACTGTGCTTTGGCGGCTTCTTCATGGTGCCCAGCACCGTGACGCGCAGGCTCACCAGGTCAGCAGGTTCCTTCGGCGCAGAGGTGCCGTAGCGCACCTTGTGAAGTTCGTCGAACTGGCGCTTGATCGCCGAACGGTCCTTGCTCTCGAAGAAGGCCATTGGGAGGTCGACCGTCACTGCGTGTTCCTGGCCGACATACCGCATGTCGGCGGCGCGCTCGATGACGATCCCGTCGGCTTTGACACCGGACTGCGCCAGCGCGGCGCGGCCTTCGTCTTCCATCCCCTGGTAGAGCGATTCGATCTCTTCGAACGACACGTCGTTGAGCTTGCGGAACACCGAGCGCACGTAGTCGTAGCGCAGATCGGAAAACAGCATGCCGTAGGCCGAGAAGTAGCCGGGAGCGAAGGGGATGAGCACCTTGCGGATGCCGATCTCGCGCGCAATGGCCGAAGCGTGCAGCGGACCCGCACCGCCGTAGACCACCATGGTGAAGCTGCCGGCATCAAGGCCGCGCTCGGTGGTCACTGCCTTCACAGCATGCGACATCTGCGTCACGGCGATGCGAAGGATGCCGTCGGCCGCCTCGGTCGGATCCAGCCCCAGCGGCCCGGCGACGCGCTCGCGCATCTGGTGTTCGCAGCCGGCCATGTCGAGCTTGAGTTCGCCGCCCAGGAAGTGGTCGGCGTCGAGCCGGCCCAGCAGCAGGTTGGCGTCCGTCACCGTGGGTTCGGTGCCGCCGCGGCCGTAGGCCACAGGACCGGGAATCGAGCCGGCGCTCTGGGGGCCGACGCGCAGTGCGCTGCCGGTTTCAACGCGCGCAATGCTGCCGCCACCGGTGCCCACTTCGTGGATGTCCATCATCGGGATCTGGATCGGCAGCGCGCGTTCGTAGCCACCGATCAGCGCCGAGCCTGTCGTCAGAGGGCGCCCCTCGCTGATCACGCCGGCCTTGGCTGTAGTGCCACCCATGTCGAAGGCGATCGCATCCCCCATGCCCAGTTGAGCGCAGATGGCCTGCGCGCCGATGACGCCGGCCGCCGGGCCCGACTCCAGCATGCGCACGCAGTCTCGCCGGGCATGCTCGCTGGGAAAGAGCCCGCCAGTGGACTGCACGACGTAGAAGTCGCCCTCGAACCCGCCCTTGGCAAGGTGCTTCTCCAACTCGCCGAGATAGGCCGACACGCGGGGTCCGACGTAGGCATTCGCCACGACGGTGGAGACGCGTTCGAACTCCCGGTACTCCTGTGAGAGTTCGTGCGAGGCACTCACGAACGCGCCCGGCAGTTCCTCCTGCAGGATCTGCTTGACGCGCTGCTCGTGCGCGGGGTTGCGATAGGAGTGCAGCAGCAGCACGGCCACCGCCTCGATGCCCTGTCCGCGCAGTTCTCGCGCGAGTTCGCGCACGGCCGCCTCATCGAGCGGCTTGTGCGTGCTTCCATCGGCGCGCAGCCTTTCCGCAACCTCGAAGCGCAAGGAGCGCTTGACCAGCGGCGTGTGCTTGTTGAAGAAAAGGTTGTACGCGTCCGGACGATTGACGCGGCCGATCTCGTAGATGTCGCGGAACCCCTCGGTAATCAGCAGCGCTGTGTTGGCACCATTGCGCTCAAGCAGCGTGTTGATCGCGATGGTCGAGCCGTGCAGAAAAAGATTGCCGTTGTGCACGTCGATGTCTGCGCTGTCCAGCGTGTGCTGGATGCCGTCGACGAGTTGCCCGTGCGTGGACAGCGCCTTGCCGAACAGGAGCTTGCCGGAGACTTCATCGAAAGCCGCCATGTCGGTGAACGTGCCGCCGATGTCGACGGCTATGCGCAGCTTGGCGCTGACGGGAGGCACCGCCTGAGATTTGTTTGCCATGGTGATTTCGTGCGGTCAGGCCGCAGTACCGATGCGGTTTTTGAGAATGCCGAGGCCAGTGATTTCGACCTCGACCACATCGCCGTCCTTCATGTACACAGGCGGCGTGCGGCGGTCGCCCACGCCACCGGGCGTGCCGGTGGCAATCACGTCACCAGGGGACAGGGGGGTGAAGCGGGAGATGTATTCGATCAGCACCGGGATGGTGAAGATCAGGTCGGCAAGCGATGCCTTCTGCATGATTTCGCCATTGAGGCGGGTCTCGAGGGTCAACGCGTTGACGTCCGGGACTTCATCGGCGGTCACGAGCCAAGGGCCCAGCGGACCGGTGCCGGGGAAATTCTTGCCCGGGGTCCACTGATGCGTGTGGCGTTGCCAGTCGCGCACGGTGATGTCGTTGAAGCACGCATAGCCGGCAACATGGTCGAAGGCTTGTGCCTGAGAGATCGCACGCCCCTCCTTGCCGATGACGACGGCGAGCTCGCCCTCCCAATCGAAGCGCTCCGAGAAAGACGGGCGATGCACGACGTCCCCATTCGCGGCCAGTGAATCCGCGAAGCGCACGAATAGGGCGGGGTATGCGCTGTCGTCGCGCTTGGTCTCAGCGACGTGGGTCTTGTAATTCAGGCCGACGCAGATGAACTTCTGCGGGGTGGGCAGGACCGGCAGGGCCTGCGTCGCTGCGGCCTGAATTGAAATACCACTGCTGATCGCGGCGTGCTCGAGCTCGCGTTGTGCATTAGCGCGCAGCACTGCGGCGAGGTCCGGATAGCGGTTCAGAAAGTCGGCAGGGGGTTGCAGATAGCGGTCTGCCTGTGCCACTCCGTAGGTGGCTCGTCCGTCGTGTTTGAAGCTGGCGAGTTTCAAGGTATCTCCTTGGGATGGATCTCTGCGGGTTTGGAATTTCGTATGCCCTAGCGAAGCGCTGGACCAAATGTAGAAATTGGCGAGCCATCCGCCTAGATAGAATTCAGGCGTTTCAGAGTTGCCAATTTAGGCATGGCTCTTAAGGGAAATCCCTATGAACGTCGCAAGCGTCAGGCTCTTCCTCGAAGTGGTCGAGGCCGGTAGCCTCAGCAAGGTGGCTGCACGCCGCCAGACGGTGCAATCGCATGTCAGTCGCCAGATCAGCGAGTTCGAAGCCGCACTGGGCGGCCCGCTCTTTCGCCGCACCGGCCGTGGTGTGACCCTGACCGAACTGGGCGCAAGGGCTGTGGTGCGACTGCGCTCATGGCTGCAGGAAACGGAACGCCTTACGGAGGAACTGCGCACGGAGTCAGGCAAGCTGCTCGGTGAAGTCCGGATGGGCATCATTCCTTCAGGCGCACATCCACTGGTGACCCGGTTGTTCGAGCGGCTGCGCTCGGAGCACCCGGGTATCCGTCTCAACATTACCGAGTCTCAAGGCACTGAACTGGACACGCTGCTGGACAGCGGTGCTGTCGATATGGCGGTCCTCTTTCGCTTCAACCGCCCGAGCGGCCGAGAGGAGAAGCTGTTGAGCGTTGCGCATACGTACCTGGTCTCTGCCCCTGGCGACGAGATCACGCGGGAGTCCACTGTGAACTTCTCTCGTCTGTCCGGACTGCAGTTGGTCCTTCCGCGCAGGCCCAGTCATTGGCGCGAAGCACTCGACGAGGCGGCACGCAGCCTCGGATTCAAGCTCGTATCCGTCGCCGAAGCGGACTCATTGACGGTGCAGAAGGAACTGGTGGCCCGGACGCCGGGCCTGTACTCGGTGCTCGGTCCGTACTCGATGACTGCCGAGTTGCAGAGTGGCCGTCTGCAAGCCAGCAAGCTGGTGAAGCCCGATCTGGTCCGGCATGTGTGAACGGCGGTCAGGAAGCGCGCTTATTCGGCGGTGAGAAGGCGCTTTTGTTCATCGGCGGTGAGGTGCCGTTTCCGTGACCGGCGGCGAGGCGGCGGTTTTGCAGTGATCGTTCGTGTGGGATGGGTCGCGCAGCAGGCCGCCCTGCAGGGCGGCCTGCTGCGCGGCGGCGCGTCGTGACGGCCACGGTCCTCTGGGAGGGTGGGCTGCGAGTGCGGTAGAACTCGGGGCATGCCCGAGTCGTAGGCGGGCACGGCGGCGGCCGTTGGCCTGGCAGCTTCATTCCGCACGCCGTGCCCTACAACACGCCGAAGCGGATGCAGCGCCAGTGTATTGCGAACGGGCCGGGCCCGCTCGCAGCAGCGGGGCGCCGCTCTGAGCGGCGAGGTCCTCGGGAGTGACCCCGAGGAGCCTGGCAACTGGTCGACCATCCCGCCCGCCTGTTCGTGTGCGCGCGCTGCCGTGCACAGGTGCTGCTGTGCAGTCGCTGCGATCGCGGCCAGCGCTATTGCGGCCCGGCGTGCTCTCGCGCAGCACGCCAGGACTCGCAGCGCGAGGCCGCACGGCGCTACCAGGCAGGCCGCGCCGGACGCATGGCGCATGCCGAGCGCGCACGCCGCTGGCGCCAGCGACGCCGCGAACGCGAGCGGCCGTGCCACTCAGTGGCCGCGTTGGACACTGCCGCCACCAACATCGTGACGCATCAGGGTTCCCCGATCCCGGCCCTCGGTGCTCCACTGGCCGCGCCTGAGCAAGCCCACGTGCGCGCGCCCTCCGTGTCCGATGCGACGCCGATCGCCTGGCGCTGCCGGCGCTGTGCCGCGGCGCTGTCGCCCTGGACTCGCCAGGGCTTCCTGCGTCACGCCCGCGCTTCACGCTGGCCTGCTCGCCTCATCGATCCCTGTCCGTGAAGGAGACACCTTGGTTATCCATGCCGATCTGAGTGCGCAGATCCTGCGTCTGTACCGCGCCGAGCGCTGGCGCGTAGGCACCATCGCCCGCCAGTTGCATGTGCATCGCGATACCGTGCGGCGCGTGCTCGCGCAGGCCGGCGATCCCGCGCCGGCTTCGCCGCTGCGGCCCAGTCGCATCGATCCGTACCGCGACTTCGTCCTCGCGACCTTGGTCAAGTTCCCCACGCTCACCGCCGCGCGGCTGTTCACGATGGTCCACGAACGCGGCTACCGCGGCAGCCCTGAGCACTTCCGCCATGTCATTGCCGGCATGCGCCCGCGCCCAGCGGCCGAGGCCTTCCTGCGGCTGCGCACCCTTGCGGGTGAGGCCGCCCAAGTTGACTGGGCTCATTTCGGTCACCTGCAGATCGGCCGTGCACGCCGACCGCTGATGGCCTTCGTGATGGTGCTGAGCTACTCGCGGCGTATCTTCCTGAGGTTCTTCCTCGATGCCCGGATGGACAGCTTCCTGCGCGGCCATGCCGAGGCCTTTATCGCCTATGGCGGGTGCGCGAGGGTCCTGCTCTACGACAACCTCAAGAGCGCCGTACTCGAGCGCGTAGGCGACGCCGTGCGCTTCAACCCCGAGCTGCTCAAGTTCGCCGCCCATCATTGCTTCGAGCCGCGCCCGGTGGCCATCGCGCGCGGGAACGAGAAGGGCCGGGTCGAGCGCGCCATACGCTACGTTCGCGACAGCTTCTTCGCCGCCCGTGCCTTCATCGACCTGGACGATCTGAACGCTCAGGCGCGCGCCTGGTGCGAGGGCCAGGCGTCGCAGCGGCGCTGGCCGGAGGATTCACGCCTGAGCGTGAACGATGCCTTCGAGGTCGAGCGATCGAGCCTGCTGGCGTTGCCCGAGCGCGAGTACCCGCTGGGCGAGCGCGTGGCCGTGCAGGTGGGCAAGACACCCTACGTGCGGTTCGACCTGAACGACTACACGGTGCCGCACACCCATGTGCGGCGCACGCTGTCGGTGCTTGCCGATGACCGGCGCATGCGCGTCTTCGACGGGGCACAGGAAGTCGCCTCGCACCCGCGCAGCTATGACAGCGGCCAACAGATCGAGGATCTGGCCCATATCCAGGCGCTGGTGGAGCGCAAGCGCGCCGCCCATGCGCATCGCGGCACCGATCGGCTCGCCCATGCTGCGCCGGGGGCGCTCGCGTTGCTCAAGGCGGCGGCCGCGCGCGGCCACAACCTGGGCACCATCACGGCCGCGCTGCTGCGCTTGCTCGATCGCTATGGCGCCGCGCCCCTGCAGGCGGCCATCGGCGAAGCGCTCAAACGCGATGTGCCACACCCCAACGCCGTGCGCCTGGCACTGGAGCGCGCCCGCGAGGAGCAGGGCCTGCCGCCGCCCACCGAGCTGCGCCTGAGCGAGGAGGTCGCCCGGCGCGACGCGCCGGTGCGCTCGCACGCGCTGGCGTCGTACGACCAGATCGTGCAGGCCTCACAGCCCGACCAAGGAGATCGCCGCGATGAGTGAGACACCGATGAACGCCGCCGAGTTGCGCGAACAGGCCCAGGGCCTCCGTCTGCATGGGCTTCTGGCCCATTGGTCCGAGGTGATGGCCGACGCCGATGCGGCGCAGCGCATCGCGCAGTGGCTGCGCTGGGAGCTCCAGGAACGCGGCCGACGAAGCCTGGAGCGGCGCCTTCGCGATGCGCACATCGGGCAATTCAAGCCCGTCGCCGACTTCGACTGGAGCTGGCCCACGCAGATCGATCGCGCAGCCATCGAGGAGCTCATGACGCTGCAGTTCCTCGCCGATGCCACCAACGTCGTGTTCGCCGGCCCCAACGGCGTGGGCAAGACGATGTGCGCCTGCAACCTGGGCTACCAGGCCGTGCTGGCAGGACATACGGTGCTGTTCGTCACCGCCGGGCAGTTGCTCGGCGACCTCGCGGCGCTGGACAGCGACTCGGCCCTGCGCAGCAGGCTGCGCCGCTATGCCGCGCCCGATCTGCTGCTCATCGACGAGGTCGGCTACCTGTCCTACTCCAACCGCCACGCCGACTTGCTCTTCGAGCTGGTCAGCCGCCGCTACCAGCACAAGAGCACCGTGGTCACAACGAACAAGGCGTTTGCCGACTGGGGCGAGGTCTTCCCCAACGCAGGGTGCGTCGTCTCGCTCGTGGACCGCCTCATGCACCGCGCCGAGGTCGTGCGCATCGAGGGCCAGTCCTATCGCGCCAAGGAAGCTCAGGAGCGCCTGGCTGCGCGTTCCAGGCAGCGCGCAGGCAAACCTGTCAGGAGCAAGAAGTCATGATTGGGCTGCTGCCGGTTTCGTGGACACCGACCTAAGCTTTTTGAGCTTTCTCGAACTGTATCGGACTGACGTAGCCGAGCGTCGAGTGACGACGCGTCGGGTTGTAGAACCGCTCGATGTAATCGAACACATCAGCGCGGGCCTGTTCCCGGGTCCGGTACACCTTTCTAGCCGTGCGCTCAGTCTTCAGTGAACTGAAGAAGCTCTCCATGGCCGAGTTGTCCCAGACCTCGCCCGCGCGGCTCATGCTGCAGGTGATGCCTTGCTCCTTGAGCAGCTCCTGGAAGTGCTCGCTGGTGTATTGGCTTCCTTGATCGGAGTGATGCAGCAACGCGACCGGCTTGCCCCGGCGCCACACGGCCATCATCAACGCATCGGCCACGAGTTGCGAGGTCATGCTGTCCTGCATCGACCAGCCGACGATGCGACGCGAGTACAGGTCGAGCACCGCAGCGGCATACAGCCAGCCCTCGGCCGTCCAGATGTACGTGAAGTCGGCCACCCACTTCTGGTTGGGCGCATCAGCCTGGAACTGCCGGTCTAACACGTTGTCGGCGATAGCGCTGCGCTGGCCTCGGTCTTGCGGCAAGCCTCTGCGTCGTGGCCTCGCACGCAGGGCCTGTTGACGCATGAGCCGTTCAATGCGGTGCAATCCGCATCGCTGACCGAGTGCCAGCACGTCATGCCACACGCGCCGGGCACCATAGGTGCGGTCACTGCCCAGGAAACTCTGACGCACCTGGCTGCCGAGCACCTCGTCTTCCAGACTGCGTTGGCTTCGGGGCCTGCTAAGCCACGCATAGAAGCCGCTTCGCGAGACACCGAGCGCCTCGCACATCATTGCCAACGGCCACGTCCCTCGGTGTTTCGCAACGAAGCCGAACTTCACATCGACTCCTTGGCGAAGTAGGCCGCCGCTTTTTTCAACAGGTCACGCTCCATGCGCAGCTTGGCGTTCTCCTTCCTCAAACGCTCCAGCTCAGCCTGTTCGGGCTTCATCACGCCATGACCAGGGAACGCCTGCTGCGGGTCCGCAGTCGCCTCACGTACCCATTTGCGCAGCACGTTCTCGTGCACATCGAGGTCGCGTGCAGCCTGCGCCACCGACACGCCTCGTTCCTTCACCAGCTTGACAGCCTCAAGCTTGAACTCTCGGCTGAATTGCCTTCTCGTTCCCATGAACCACCTCCGGTTTCATTTCACACCTTAACAAGGTGTCTTTGAAACCGGCAGCAGCCCAGATGTCCGAGCGCGAACAACCACCAACGCTTCCCACCAACTGGACTGCCGAGCAGGCCCTGGCCGTCTTCGAGTGCCTGCGCGTGCTGCGCGAGCAGCTGTGGAGAATCTACGGCCGCGACGTCCAGCAGGCCTGGTACGACCAGCTCGTGCACGACGAGCCGCCTGCGTCCTTCGATCCGGACGAGCCGTTCTGAACCCCGCTCACCCAACCAGGGCCCCGCAAGGGGCCCTCTTCCATTGCGCCTCAACCACCTGCAAAACCGCATCCTCACCGCCGAATAGCAGCGGATTTACACCGCCGCCAACAGCATGTGACGTTGGCTTTTCCCAAGCAGGGCAAGCTCTCGCCGGCGAGCCGCGTTGTCGCGGAGTTGGTTCAGCAGCTGGTTGAAGCTTGGGGCGGCCAACTTACCGAACCGGCGACTGATGTCAAATAGGGAGTCGGCTACTCGCCCAGGTTGCCTCGGGATGAACGGGTGCTCGACCTTGGCTCGAATGCTGGCCTTCATCTTCTCCACTCGCTCATGGGGGGCTTCCGCCCAGCTGCTCCAGCGGGTGGCCGAGGCTCTTCGCGACTATCAGCTGTTCTTGAGGCCTAACCAGGCCAGTTACTTTTTCCCGTCACGAGCTGAACATCTTTTTTGATTCATGGCAGGAGTGCGAGAAGAACGCTTCGCTGGATTCGGACAGGCTATGTTCAGCCCTGGAAATGGCTACAACGGCTCGCTTTATCACGGGATCCCCCAAAGGAACCAACACGACGCCGGCTGGCAACGCGCACGAAAGTACGAAGGACGGAAGTATCGATATGCCGAGGCCGGCCCGCACGAGTCCGATGGCGGTGGTTACCTGCGCTACTTCATAAGCGGGCTTGAACGTTTCTCCGATTTCGGCGAAACCCTGTTCGACCAGTACGCGCAGGCCGCTGCCTTGGCGTAGCAGCACAAGCGGTTCATCGCACAGATCGAACCATCGCACTTCACGAAGCGATGCGAGAGCGTGATCCGCCGGGCAAGCGAGCATCAAACGATCCTGGCAAAGAGTCGTGGTCGAGAGATCTTGTGCACTCAGATCCGAAGTGCATATGCCAAAGGCTGCTTGCCCGCTACGCACTGCCGCGGCAACGCTGTCCACCGGTAGATCGAGTATCTCTACCCTGACCTGCGGGAAACGCTTCTTGAAACTCGCGAGGAGGTATGGAACCAGCGTGGATGCAAGCAGAGGGGAGGTCGCAACGGCGAAACGATGCGCGCGCCGTTCGACGAAACCACGAAGGCCCTCGAATGCGCTCTCGAGATTCTCGAATACGCGTTCAATCGAGGGCAACAACTCCTGGCCTGCCTCCGTGAGTGCGATCTTGCGTGTTGTCCGGTCAAACAGACGAACAGCGAGTTCGCCTTCCAGCGCACTGATCAACATGGACAAGGCCGAAGGCGTGAGATAGAGGCGTTGCGCCGCGCGCGTAATGCTGCCCTCGTGGGCAACCGCGATAAATGCGCGCAACTGCCGGATGGTCACTGCCGAGGGCGGAAGTGACGGCATGCGCACGCTCACTTTGTTTGCCCCCTATCCGTCAGAAATCCGTGCGAATCGACCACAGCTCAGGAAAAT
Organism: Variovorax sp. CAN15; assembly: GCF_030462475.1. GTDB lineage: Bacteria > Pseudomonadota > Gammaproteobacteria > Burkholderiales > Burkholderiaceae_C > Variovorax. The sequence goes on along the minus strand of NZ_JASMRZ010000004.1, from coordinate 190,909 downwards.
GGCGATGCTCCGTGACGTGCTGGAGCCAGCCCACGCCCGCAGAGCCGCCCGTTCCCGCCTTGAATCCAATCAGCCGCTGGACCGACACGAAATGCCTCCAGCGGTACTGGCTGATCTGGTCGCCCACCGCAACCAGTGCTTCTGCGAGTCGATAGAGGTCGTTGCCGGGAGCGGGGTCTTCGTACACCTTGCTCCAGGCCTTTTCCACGGAAGCATTCACGCTGTAGGGTTGCGACCAATCCCGCTCGAGCGCCGCCTGGTCGATCGCGTGACCACGCCTGGCAAGAAGCGCGATGGCTTCGTCGTAGAGGCTGCGCGAGTGCAAGGCGGCGTGAATTCCGGGCCAGACATGGGGCATGTTCCTGAAGGCACTTGCGAGCCTCGCGCTCTTGTTGCCCAGCACGAACTCGACGTGCCGGTACATGAACGAAAGCTGGCCCGAGGCCGTGCCCAGGTAATCGCGAAACTCGTTGAATCCCGCAGGCGAGATGGTGGAAAGCACGTCCCACGAGCTGGTGATGTACTGCGCATAGGCCTTGGCCCGCGCCAGGATCTCGCATGCGTTTTCCACGCAATCCTTCGCGAGTTGCAGTTGCGCGTTGTACAGCTCGAAATGCAAGGCCTTGAACAGCAACTCCTTGACCTGCCCCATGATGAAGAAACATGTCTCGTCATAGCCGGGGCTGCGGGGGTGCTGCAACGACAGCAGCAGATCGATGCTCTGGTAGTCGACGTAGGGGTTGCTCGTGCCTGCGAAGTCGACGAGAGGTGCGCCTCCGGTCGACTGGGCGGTTTCGGCCCGGGTCGTGTCCGTCGTCATGGGCATCGGCCGGGCTTCAGCGGAGGCGTTGACGCCGCTGATGTCGACGATGTGCGGGAATTGAGGGCGATAAGCGGGCATCGTGTTTCTCCAAGGGTTCAGGGGCGGGTGAGCAACGCCAGGGCCGCGTCTCCGAGCGGCGTGTCGCGTTGGGCGAGATCCAGGATGACGTCGAAGTGATTGCGCGACGGCACTTCGAACGCGCTGACGCCAGTGCCGGTGTCAGAACCTGATCGCGCTCGGTCGACGCGCGACGCGAATTCCGCGCCTTGACGCTTGAACTCGCTTGTCTCGAATTCGCCCCAGCACACCAACGCCGGCGGAAACCCGTCCAACGGCAGCAAGCCAGGACTGACGAGTGCCGCTTCATCGGGATTCAGCGACAAGGCCGCGTCGATCGATGTGCCGATGAGCGGTTCGAGCACGTAGATGCCCGAGACCAGCACCGCCGCCTGCGGCAATCCAGGTGGGAGATCCGGGTCGCTCGACCAGCCCCGAAGGCAGCACATGGCCGCGAGATGGGCACCCGCCGAGCTGCCGGCGACCACGATGCGTTGTGGGTCGAAGCCGAGTGCGGCGCCTTGCGCATGCAGCCAGCGCAGGGCGGCCCTGCACTCTCTGACGATGTCCAGCACGCTGGCTTCCGGGGCCAGCGTGTAGTCGATGGCAGCGAACGCGATGCCTTCGGGCACGCAACCATTCGCGGGAAAAAGCGAGGATGTCTTCGTCAGCTCCTGCCAGTAACCCCCGTGAATGAACACCAGCAACGGCGGCAAGGTCGCTGCTACAGGTGCAGGAAAGAAGTCAAGCCGATTCGACGCCTTCTCGCCATAGGAGAGATTCAGCACCACCGCATGGCGTTGCATGGCCTCCTCGCTCCGGTCCCGGTATTCGTCCAGGAACGGTTGGTAGTTGCCGCCGATGCAAGAGCTGGGGGAGTATTCCCGCTCCCGGTCAGCCAAGGTCATGCGGTATTCGATGTCCGTGCTCATTGTGGTTGGAACCCCGTGCGCTTGACCATCGATGCAAAGCTGGCGTCGGCGGCGTGCATCATCTTCTTTACGTCTTCGGGTGCGCCCTGCACCGCGGTGGCGCCGAGGGCTGTCATCTTCTCGGAGAAATCCTTCGAGCCCACGACCTTCGAAGCTGCAGCAGCATAGGCTTTCACCAGTGCGTCGGATGTTCCCGCGGGTGCGTACAGCGCGGTGAATCCGACGGTCTCGTACCCTGCGATGCCGAGTTCGCCGTAGGTCGGTACGTCGGGCAAGCTCGGCGAGCGCGCCATCCCGTTGATCGCGACGATCCGGATCTTGCCTTCCTTTGCGGCCGGCAGCGTCGCGGCGATGGAGCCGATGCCCGCTGGAATCTGGCCTGCGATCAAGTCCTGGATCAACGGCGCTTCGCCGCGATAGGGCACCGATACGAGCTGTGCCGAAATCTCGGCAGAAATCATCGATACCGCAAAGTCCGGCGCGCTGGCGGGTGCGGGGACGCCGACATTGCCTTTGCCGGGATTGGCCTTGGCCCAGGCAGCAAAATCCTTGAGGCTCGGCGTAGAACTCGGCACGCTCCTGGTGCTCACGACAAGCACGTCGGGGATGAGCGCGACGAGCGCGATAGGAGAAAAATCCTTGGCGGGGTCGTAGCCGGGCTGCCGTACTGTCAATGGAATCATCGAAATGGCGTGGCTGTTGGACAGGAAGATCGTGAGCCCGTCGGGTTTCGCCTGCTTGAGCGCCTGGGCCGCGATCTGGCCACCCGCGCCCGGCTTGTTGTCGACGACCACGGGCCGCCCCAGTTCCCGCTGAAGTCCAAGGGCCAGGTGGCGCGCAATCATGTCGGTGCTCCCGCCCGGAGAGAAGCCCACGAGTATCCGGATGGGGGAATCGCTCTGCGCAAATGTCGAAGTCGGTGCAAGCGCGAATGCAATCAACGCCGATACGCTCAGTTGCTGGACAAGCCGGGCCGCAAGTTTCATCTGATTTTTCTCGGTAGGTTCATGTCGAACAGGGACAAAGGCAAGGGGCTCAGGACAGATCGAAGATCTTTCCGGGATTGAGCAGATTCAGTGGATCGAATGCCGCCTTTACCGAACGCATTGCGGCGATCTCGCTCTCGGTGCGGCTGAAGCGGAGGTATGGCTTTTTCAAAAGCCCGATCCCGTGCTCCGCAGACACGCTGCCTCCCATCTGCGCCACGAGATCGAAAACGAAGTGCTCCACCGTGCGTTCGGCTTCTTCGGGAGAGGCGTCGATCGATCTCGCATCCGTCGTCAGATGCAAATTGCCATCGCCGAGATGGCCGAAGCGCACCGTTCGATGGCCGGGCCACCGTTGCGACATGGCTGCCACGCAGCTCTCCGCAAAATCGCCGAGCTTCGACACCGGCAGGCTGATGTCGAAGCTGATGGGGTGCATCCGCGAATGGAACTCGGCCGGGATCTCGCGGCCGCGCCAGAGCGCGCGCGATTGCGCGCTGGCCTGGGCAATGACGGCATCCGCAACCGCACCTGCTTCCATCAGCGAAGCCAGGACGCTCTCCAGCTGAGCGGTCGTCGAAGCGTCCTCATGGCCATCGATGTCGATCAAGGCGAACAGAGGGTAGCGCTCGACGAAGGGAGGCGCCATGGCGTTCCAGGCGATGGCGAGCCGATGGAAGTCTTCCCACATCAGCTCGAACGCCGCGACGGCGCCCGGAAAGCTGGTCTGCAGCCGTCTCAATGACACGATCGCGCTGTTGTAGTCAGGGAGCGCGAGAAAAGCGGTCGTCCTGGAACGCACCTCGGGACGGAGCTTGAGCAAGGCACGCGTGATCACGCCAAGAGTTCCCTCGGCGCCCACGAAGAGTTGCTTGAGGTCGTAGCCGGTGTTGTTCTTCAACATGGGCCGCAGCATGTTCAGGATGCCGCCATCGGCCATCACGACCTCCAGGCCCAGCATCTGTTCGCGCATCATCCCGGACTGGATGACTCCCATGCCGCCGGCGTTGGTCGACAGGTTGCCGCCGATCTGGCAGGAGCCGCGCGCGCCCAGATCGATCCCGAACGAGAGACCCTCTGCCTGCGCGGCCTCCTGTACGGCCTGGAGCGTCGCGCCTGCTTGAACCTCCACGCAGGACTCCTGCTTGTCGATCGGGCCTATGGCGCTCATCCGCGCCAGCGAAAGCGCAATGCCGTTGGCCACGGGCCTCGCACCGCCGGCCAGACCGGTGAGCCCTCCCTGCGGCACCACGGGTGTGTGGAAACGATGGCACAGCCGCAGGACGCTGGCGACCTCTTCGGTGCTGGATGGCATGACCAGTGCAAGGGGCCTCACTGGCACCATGCCGCTCCAATCCGTCGCGTGATGAGGTGGAACGGCGTCGCCGACTTTGACGGCCGACGCTCCCAGGAGATCGACCAGCCGACCTGGAAGGTCATTGTTCATCGCTGCAACCGAGGACATGGCAAAACACACGAGAGACGGGTGGCAACAAGTTCACGTGACTGCCTTGCGCACCATGTACCGGTCGCTCTTCCACGCGCCTGTGGCCATCACATCCTTGATCTGCGCCACGGCGTCCCACACGTCGGCAAAACGCAGATAGAGCACCGCAAATCCGAAGCGCAGGATGTTCGGTGCACGGAAGTCGCCGATGACGCCTCGCTCGATGAGGACCTGCATGATCGCGTAGCCGTGTTCGTGCGCCAGCGACACCTGGCTGCCACGCAGGGTCGCTTCGCGCGGCGTCGCCACGGTGAAACCGTCCAGTTCCTGGTCTACAAGCTCGATGAAGAGCTCGGTCATCCGTTCGCTCTTGCGACGCAGAGCGGCCATGTCGACGTCGTCGAACGCATGCAGGGCTTCCTCCAGCGCGATCAGCCCCAGTTGAGGCGCCGTGCCGACGAGCATCCGGTCGATGCCCGTCGCCGGTTGATACTGCTGGACGAATTCGAAAGGCTTCGCGTGGCCGTGCCAACCCGACAGCGGCTGATCCAAAGCCTCCTGATGGCGTTCGGCGACAAAGACGAACGCCGGAGCGCCCGGGCCACCATTAAGGTACTTGTAGCCGCAGCCCACCGCGAAGTCGGCACCGCAGCCATTCAGGTCGCAGGGCATCGCCCCGGCCGTATGGCACAGGTCCCATACCACCAGCGCGCCTGCCTCGTGGGCGCGCGCGGTGATCGCCGCCATGTCGTAGAGACGCCCCGTGCGGTAGTTCACGTGGGTGAGCGAAACAATGGCGACGGTCTCGTCAATGGCGTCGAGAACATCCGAAGCCTCGACCGCACGGAACTGCGCTCCCATCAGCCTGCTCACGCCATCGGCGATGTATGCATCGGTCGGAAAGTTGTCCTTCTCTCCCAGGATGACATTGCGCCCCGGCCTCATCCGCAGAGCCGCACACAAGACCTTGAACAGGTTCACGGATGTCGAGTCGGCAGCGATGACTTCGCGCGGTCCCGCGCCGATCAGGCGGGCGATCTGGGAGCCCACACGTTGCGGGGCGGGATACCAGGCGGCGTCGTTCCACGAGCGGATCAATCCATCCCCCCACTCCACCTCCACGGCCTCGCGGAGCCTCTGCGGAACGCTCTTGGGAAGGGCTCCCAGCGAATTGCCGTCCAGGTAGATCACGCCTTGCGGCAACTGAAAGCGTGCACGGTGCGCGGACAAAGGGTCTTCGATGTCCAACCCGAGGCAGAACTCTCGCGTCAAAGGGATCGATTTCGTAGGTTCAGGGGTGTTCATGGGAAAGAAAGTGTATGCAGCATGATGCGCATTTGTTAGGCTTTATGGCGCCTGAATACCGCCCATCACGACTAATCAATCTCAATATCTCTTTACGATTGGATAAATCATGCAAATAGATCTGGATCGAATCGACCGTCTGGTGCTGCGGGAGCTTCAGCTGAACGGTCGCCTGACCAGCACCGAGCTGGCGGAGCTCACTCATCTTTCGCAGTCACCGAGTTGGCGGCGCGTCAGGCGGCTGGAAGAAGCAGGAGTCATCGCGGGCTATCAGGCAAGGCTGGACCGGCGAGCGCTTGGATGGGGAGTGCTTGTGTTCGTGACGATCAGCATCGACAGCCAGGACGAAGCGCACTCGATGCAGTTCGAGCAAAGCGTGAAAGACATCCCGGAGGTGATTGCCTGCTACGGCGTGTCCGGTCCGGAGGACTTCATCCTGCTTGTCGTCGCACAGGATCTTGAGCGCTACTCGACGCTGATGCAGCACAAGCTCAGGCGATTGCCGGGCGTGAAGATGCTGCGCAGCAGCTTCGCCATGCAGGAAGTGAAAGCGGCGATCGGCGTTCCGATTCCCGAATAAGGAAGTTACCTATGCGGGCCGCGATGGGGGCGGCTCGTTGCTTCGGCTCTTGCATTTCGCGGCAGCTCGCAACGACCGGCGTGCATGGTGACGTCGGCGACTGGTCTCGCCCGTGTCATGCGCCGCGCCTCCGGCACGCATCGAGACAGCGCCCTCCCGTCTCGCCCGACATCACGGTGAATGCAGCGCCCGAGGCGAAACGGACCTTGGCGACTTTGCAGAAACGCTGAGCAATCCTTCAAAGTATTTCGCTTGTTGTGACGCCCACAAGACGGCCAAATCCGACGCATCGCAACCAAGAGTGCGGAGCGGGAAAAAGGAGGCGGCGTGTGGCCCCGACTTCGCCGCCTGGCGGGGCAGATTCCCATGCCGCCGGTCGACTCCGCCCCGATGCGCTCTGTGCCGCCGCAACACATCCGGTGCGATAGGCAACAACCCTTTTCAAGAAAGCAGCTCCATGAACCGCAAGTACCGCAAGCAAGATGCCAAGGCCTATGCCCGCGAACATTTCCGTGGCGTCTGGGCCGCGACCGTCACGCCATTCCGCGAAGACCTGTCGTTCGATGAAGGGGGATTCCGCCGAAATCTGCGCCATTGGGTGCACACGCTGCGGCTGGGTGGATTGTTCGTCACCGGCAAGCAGGGAGAGTTCTTCTCCATGTCGCTGGCAGAGCGCAAACGAAGCTTCGAGATCGCTGTCGAGGAAGCGGCTGGCCATTGCGGCATCGTGAGTTCCTGCTCGGATGCCAATCTGGACGTTGTGCTTGCCCTGGCTCGCCATTCGCAGGACATCGGCGCCGACTACATCGTCGTGCACAGCCCCGTCCTGCACTTCCACCAGGACGTCGAAGAAACGGTCTACGAGTACTACCGCTACCTCAGCGAGCAGTTGGACATCGGCATCGCCTTGTGGAATCACCCGGATTGTGGCTATGTGATGAGCCCCGAGCTGTGCGCGCGCATCGCGGAGCTGCCCAACATCGTCGCCATCAAGTACAGCGTCGATCGCGTGCTGTACCGTGAACTGACACGGCTGGCCGGCGACAGGATCCTCGTCAGCACAGCCTCGGAGGAGGAATGGCTGGACAACATCGTCGAACTCGGCTGGCGGCTGTACCTGTGCTCTACCCCGCCGTTCCTGTTGCAGACCGCGGTCGACCAGCGCATCAATGCCTACACACAACTCGCATTCGAAGGCAAGCTGGCCGAGGCGCGTGCGATACGCGACAGCCTGGAACCCGCACGCACCGCTTTCCGTGCGGCACGCCCGAGCGGCACACCCCAGGCGTACTCGAAGTACTGGCTGGAGCTGCTGGGCCAGGTCGGAGGCCCGGTGCGCCGGCCTCTTCTGAACTTGACCGAAGGGCAGAAGGCAGCAGCACGCGAAGCGTTCGCCCGCAGCGGTCTCAAGCAGGTCTGAGCCGGACCATGGAAGAAAAGGAGCACTGAATGCAGCGCATCGGTTTGATCGGCTATGGCGCCATCGGTCGCGCGCTGCATCAGCTTCTGCTGTCACATGCAAAAGCTTCGGTGGAAGTGGCCGCCATCCTCGTCTCCAAGCCCGAATCCGTTCAACCGCATGTCCAAGGTTCATTGCTCGCGGTAACGAAGAGCCTGGACACCATGCTGAACGCCGCTCTCGACATGGTCGTGGAATGCGCGGGCCATCAGGCGGTGGACACATACGCAGCCCCCGTCCTGCATGCAGGCATCGATCTGGTGCTGGTCTCGAGTGGTGCTCTCGCGGATGCCTCGCGCGAACAACGGCTGCGCGACGCGGCCGCCGCTGCGGGCCGCCAGATCCTCGTGCCGTCGGGCGCAATCGGCGGCATCGACTGGCTCGGCGCGGCGCGCACGGCAGGACTCACGCGCGTGGTTTATCGCGCGTCCAAGCCTTCGCAGGCGTGGGCTGGCAGTGTTGCGGAAAGAAGCGTGGACCTGGCTTCGCTCGCAAGCCCGACGACTTTTTTTCAAGGCAGCGCGCGCGAAGCCGCCGCCCTCTACCCTCGAAACGCAAATGTTGCAGCCACCGTGGCTCTAGCCGGTTTGGGCCTGGACGCAACGCAAGTCGAATTGATCGCAGACCCGGGTGCGTCCGTCAACGTGCATGAGATCGAGGCGACGTCGGCGGGCGGGAGCATGGTCACTCGGATCGCCGGTCAACCCGACGTCGGCAACGCACGCACCTCCGTCATGACGGCGCATAGCGTGCTCAGGACCATCCTGAACCGTAGCGCCGCCATGGCGATCTGAGCGCCCTCTATTTCCATGGAGACCCCATCTTGAAAACCATCAATTTCCCCAAGTGGATTGCCGAGAACCAGCACCTGCTCAAGCCTCCGGTCGGAAACCAGCAGATCTGGAAAGACACGGACCTGATCGTGACCGTGGTCGGCGGACCCAATCAGCGGACGGACTTCCACGACGATCCTTTCGAGGAATACTTTCACCAATTCAAAGGCAATGCACACCTGTTGGTGGCAGACCGCGGCAAGTTCGAACGCATCGACCTGCACGAGGGCGACATCTTCCTCCTGCCCGCCCATGTTCGCCACTCGCCCCAGCGTCCCGAGCCCAACAGCCTGTGCACGGTGATCGAGCGCACCAGGCCGCTGGGCACCATCGATGCCTTCGAGTGGTACTGCGCGGAATGCGGTCATCTGGTGAATCGCACGGAAATCCAGCTTCAGAGCATCGTCAACGACCTGCCGCGCGTCTATGAAAGCTTCTACGGCGCGGCGCCGGAGCAGAGGCGCTGCCCCTCGTGCGGCGCGGTGCATCCGGGACGGGATTGGCAAGCCTGGCACACGGCGCGCGGCGCTTGAGTGCCGCGCTTCGGCTTCAACGTTCATCCATTCAACACTCATTCATCCGGCAGCCGTGGGCCTTCCATCTGCCGAGCACACCATGCCTACCTATCCCGATCTGAAACTGTACATAGACGGACAATGGCGCTCCGCGTCCGAGACGATGCCGGTCATCAACCCCTCGGACGAATCCACCATCGGTGCGTTGCCCGTTGCGCGGCAATCCGACCTCGACGATGCGCTCGAAGCCGCGGCAAAAGGCTTGAAGACATGGAGCCGTACCGCACCGCGAAAACGCGCTGAAATCATGATGCGCGCCAGTGCGCTCCTGCGCGAGCGCAATGAAGAGATCGCCTACGCCATCAGCTCGGAGTTGGGCAAGCCGATCAGGCAGGCGCGCATGGAAGTGATCCGTGGCTGCGAATTCTTTGAATGGGATGCCGGCGAGGCACAGCGCATGTATGGCCGCGTCATTCCAAGCGAGCCCGGGATCCGGTACATGACGGTGCATCAGCCCATCGGTACGGTCGCAGCCTTTTCGCCATGGAATTTTCCGATGAGCCAACCTGCGCGCAAGGTGGCGGGCGCCCTGGCTTCCGGTTGCTCGATCATCCTGAAGGCGGCCGAAGAGACCCCGGGCGGCGCTGTGCATATTGCACGCGCCTTCCATGATGCGGGGCTTCCCCCTGGTGTCCTGAACCTCGTGTTCGGCATTCCGGCCGAGATTTCGAGTTATCTGATCCCGCACGACCAGGTGCGGATGGTCGCCTTCACGGGTTCGACGGCCGTCGGCCGGCACCTCACAGGACTCGCCGCACGGCATGGCAAGCCGGTGCTCATGGAACTGGGCGGCCATGCACCGGTGATCGTTTGCGACGACGTGGACCCATACAAGGCCGGCGTGCTGTCGGCCACGAGGAAGATGCGCAACGCGGGACAGGTGTGCACTTCGCCAACGCGCTTCTTCGTCCACGAGAAAGTCTTCGATCGTTTTGCCGATGCTTTCGCCGCGCATGCGGCGGCAATCGTGGTTGGCAACAGCATCGAGGAGAAAACCGGGATGGGGCCCGTGGCCAGCGGCCGGCGCATCGAAGCGCTGACGGCCCTTTCGGAAGATGCGGCTGCCAGAGGCGCAAGAACACTTGCCGGGGGGCACCGGATCGGAGGCAAGGGGTACTTCTTTGCGCCAACGGTCCTGGCGGACGTTCCTGACAACGCGAAGGTCATGCAGGAGGAGCCCTTCGGGCCGATCGCCATCATCAACAGGGTCTCCACCCTGGATGAGGCCATTGCAAAGGCGAACTCGCTGCCTTTCGGCCTCGCCGCTTACGGGCTCACGCATTCAGCGGCCAACGTGGATCGGATGATCGACGGAATCGAAACGGGAAATCTCTCCTTCAATACCTTGGAGGCATCGGTTGCCGAAACGCCTTTTGGCGGGGTCAAGGCCAGTGGATTTGGTCGTGAAGGCGGCGCGGAAGGTCTTCTGCACTACACCGTGGTGAAGACCGTGTCCCACAAGATGGCGCTCTGATACGCCTGCTGCGCTTGAGCAGCGTCTTTCGATCGGCTCCTCCGTCAACGACGCCGGGCAAGCACGAGGGTGCCGCTGGTTGGCGGAGAGAAGCTTGAGCAGCCTGAACGCCGAATCGCACTACGGTTTTCGACTTGTTTTCCCCACCATGCTCTGGAGCTCTTATGCAATTTAAATGGATTGCGGTCTTGGCCGCACTCACCCTGACGGCTTGCGGCAAGAAAGAAGAAGCCGTGGCACCTGCAGCAATGGCCCCGGACGGAGAGATGCTGATCGTCAGGATCGGGCACGCCGGCCCGACCAGCGGCCCCATCGCCCACCTCGGCAAGGACAACGAGCTCGGCGCCAGGATGGCCATCGAAGACCTGAATGCAAAGAGGCTCAAGATCGGTAGCAGGACCGCCAAATTCGAACTGGTGCCCGAAGACGATGCAGGTGATCCGAAGCAGGGCACCGCAGTGGCCCAGAAGCTGATCGACGAAAACGTCAAAGGCGTGGTCGGTCACATGAACTCGGGCACGACCATTCCCGCCTCCAGGCTGTACAGCGACGCCGGCATTCCGCAGATCTCGCCTTCGGCAACCAACCCTAAGTACACGCGCCAAGGCTTCAAGACCGCCTTCCGCGTCGTGGCCGACGACATGCAACTCGGCAGCACGTTGGGCAAGTACGCCGTCGAAACGCTCAAGGCCAGGAACATCGCCGTGATCGACGACCGCACCGCCTACGGCCAGGGCGTCGCCGAGGAGTTCGAGAAGTCGGCCAAGTCTGCTGGCGCCACCATCGTGGGCCACGAGTTCACCACCGACAAGTCGACCGACTTCAACGCCATCTTGACCAAGCTGAAGGCAGCCAGGCCCGACGTGCTGTTCTTCGGCGGCATGGACGCCGTCGGCGGCCCGATGCTCAAGCAGGCCAGGCAGCTCGGAATTGACGCGAAATTCATGGGCGGCGACGGAATGTGCAGCACCGAACTTCCGAAGCTCGCTGGGGATGCCGTGGGCGAGGGGGCGGTTGTATGCGCCGTGGCGGGGGGCGTCGATGACGACGCCAGGCAAGCGCTGGAGGAGTTCAAAACCAGATTCAAGGAAAAGAACGGTGTAGACGTGCAGATCTACGCACCGTACGTCTATGACGCGATAGGCGTGTTGGCCGATGCGATGGTCAAGGCCGGCTCGCCGGAGCCTTCCGTGTATCTGCCTGAACTAGGCAAGGTGAAATACAAGGGGCTGACCGGAACCATCGCCTTCGACGAAAAGGGAGACATCAGGAACGGCGCGCTGACTTTGTTCACGTACAAGGGCGGAATCCGTTCGCAGATTGCTGTGGTTCGATGATCGAGGGGCCTTTTTTGACGATGACTGTAGTTTGAAGGCAGGTCGGGATTCCATCGAATCAGCAATTGCAATCCATCGACTCCGCCCGGTCTGCATTTCTCGTACAAGTCATCAGACCTTCCCTCGGGGTAGTTGCCCGCAAGTGCTGGGCTCCAACGTAGTGGTTGGGCTGACCCATCGCCATATACGAACTCTGCTCTCAAGCGGCGTGTGAGCATTTCTACCCCTGCCTTCGATGCGGCATAAGGTGCATTCGCCATGCCATTGAGAAAAGCGTATGCGGAAGACGTGACTAGGACTCGGCCTTTGTTGCGAATAATCTCCGGCAGCGCCGCGCGAATCGTGCGCCAGACGCCAAGCAGATCGACTTCTACGATCTTCTCGAACTCGGCCTCATCGCAACTGGCAATTGTTGAGGCGCCACTACGCCACGAAATGCCAGCGTTGGCAAAAACCACATCTAGGCGCGCAAAGCGTTGGATCGCCTCCTGGATGACAGCCTTCGTTGCCGCAGCGTCGGTGACGTCAAACGCCACACCCGGCCTTGCTCTCTCGCTCAAGCCCGGAATGCCCCTCATGAGCTTTTGCTGGGAAGTTCCATCCGGAGGACGATGCCAGCTCGATGGCTTGCTGGATGTTTTTGCCACGGAAGCCGGCGCGCTCGATAAAGCGCCGGAAGAGTCCGGGCGCTTTTGCGATGATGGTATTTCGCTTGGGCACGACCATCATGTCCGCGCGCCGCTCGATGCCGGCCACGATGTCGCGCACGACTGCTTCCCGCGACACCATTTTCCAAAGGCCTTGGTCATTTCCGCCCCACAAGGCGCGGCCTGCAGGATCAGCCACTACGTCGTCCATCATCGGTGTGGGGAAAAAGGTGGGATGCACGCTGCCGACGCCGACTCCCAGATGCTGCAATTCCAGGCGGACGCTGTCGCACAGGGCCCAAACTCCTGCCTTGCTGGCGGTGTAGGACGCCTGGAGCGGCGAATGGACGAAGGCAGCCATCGACGAAATGCCCATGAGGTAGCCCTGCCGCTTCTGCACGTAGGGCAGGCCGGCGCGGAAGGTGCGCCAGACGCCGTTGAGGTTGATGTCGATGACGCGCTCGAATGCCTCCGGGTTGAGCGTAGCCATGGGCGCCATGGTGTCGATGCCTGCGTTGGCGATCACTACGTCGATGTGGCCGAAATGCGCCGTGGCTTCCGCCATGGCCGCCTCCAGGCTCTCCATGCTGCGCACGTTGGCGGTCCAGCCGCGGGCTAGGGAGAGGCCGCCCAAGGTCTTCGCCTGCGCCTCGACCTTGGCCAATTCCAGATCGAACAATGCCAAGCGGGCGCCCTTGGCGCGTAGCGCCACGGCGAGCGCTGATCCCAAGCCGCCGGTAGAGCCGGTGATGGCCACGACTCGATTGGTCAAATCATATTTCGACATGGCTCATCCTTTCAGGGGGATATGGCGCCGGAGAAAATCGAGCTGATCGGCCACGACCCGCTCGAAGGCTTCGCCGACGTAGATGTCGAAATGACCGTCCCGATACAGGCGGACTTCGCCGTGTGGCGCTTTGCGCACATGGCGCAAGGTGGCGGCTGCCGGGGCGACAGTGTCGTTTTCGCAGACGCAGAACAGCGAGGGGCACAGCAGGCGCCGAGCGAGCCGGCCCGGGCGGTAGGCCATGATCTGCAACGCCACGCGCGCGGCGACGCGGTTCTCGAACGGCACACCACCGTGCGGCACCAGATTCAGATAACCGCTGAGACAGTCATGCGCCGTCATCAGGGCGGCGGATCGCGGGGATCCGCTGGTGGCCACCATGAGCGGCTGCGCGCCGAGCCAGGCGCGCAACTGATCAGCGATCGCCAGCGAACTCACGCGCAGCGCGGTGATCGGATTCATGGCCAGCCCGGAGGCCGCGCCGTCGGTGAACGGGCATTGCGCGATCACCGCGCTGACGCCTTGCACGGTGGCGCCGGTGTGGATGGCGTGACCGCCACCAAACGACGTGCCCCAGACGACCACGCGCTGCCCGTCGACCTGGGGCAGTCCGCGCGCGAACGCCACGGCGGATCGCCAGTCGGCCTGCTGCTTGCGCACGTCCAACAGTTGCCGAGGCTGACCCTCGCTGCCACCAAAGTGCCGGTAGTCGAAGACAAGGCAGGCGTAGCCGGCTGCCTGGAAACGCTCGGCAAACGCATCAAGCCGCATCTGGCGCACGCCGCCGAGCCCATGCGCCATCACGATGACTGGCGCGGGCGCGCTGCACTCCGCCAGATAAAGCCACGCAGCGCAGCGATGGCCTTCGGAATTGAAGTGAACTTCGGAACAGTGCGGCACGTTAGTCTCCTCTAATATTGGAGTCAACTCTACCTTTGGGGTTTGCTACAGTCAACCCCATGCTTAAGCAGAACATGACGCGCACGCAGCGACGCACCGAGGAGATGCGTCGAACGATCGTGGAGATCGCCTCGGCGATCCTGGCCGAAGGCGGCTCGGCTGCACTGAGTGCCGAAGAGGTGGCGCGTCGCGCCGACGTTGCCCCGCAGACGGTCTACAACCGGGTCGGCGGCAAAGCCGCCTTGCTCGCGGCCGCGACTGAGTCGGCGCTGATCGAGAACCGTCGGCACATGGAGGCGGCGTATGCCGCACCCGGCTCGCCCATCGAGCGCATCCTGCGCGCCGGCGACGCTTACCGGCAGTTCGCGCTTGAGCAGCCGGCGCAGTTCCTCCTGCTCGCCTCGCCTCCGGACGACCCGGAAGCCGCCAAGTCACTGACAACGCTGGTGGCCGAGATGAACGGCAAGCTGGAGCAGGCGTTGCGCGATGGCATCGCGAGCGGCGAGATCCGCGGCGACATCGATGCCGCCGCAATGGCGACCGCGTTGTGGGGCATGTTCAACGGCATGCTGACGCTGGCCGTGCGCAACGACGCCTTCAGGCTCGACGAGGCAACGCGCGGCAAGGTGCTGAATACTGCGATGCTCGTGCTCGAGACCGGATTGGCCGCGACGCAGCGCCAACCGGCAACGGCCACAGGTGGGCGTCGCAAGGCCGCGCAAGTCAGGTTGTCGCGCGAGGAGCAGAAGCGTTCCTGACCGGAATGACGACGGCGTCAGTGGCCGCGGGATCGAATATGGGTAGATCAAGTGCTTCAACGATGTAGCCACCACGGTCGGCGGCGCATCCACGCGGGATGCCTCAATGGAATTCTTCCTTCAGCCGGGCGTTCAGCATTGCACCGGCGGTGTCGGCCCCGACACCGTCGACCTTGTGGACGCGGTCGCGAAGTGGCGAGAGGGTGGCGCCAAGCCCTCCACACAGAACATCGTGGCGACGAAGCTGGATTCGACGACCAAAGCGCCGGTACTGGCGCGCCCCTTGTGCAAGTACTCAAGCTTTCCGAAATACAAGGACAGCGGCGTCGCGACTCGCCCTACCGGTAGCCACTCCTTAACGCCACACCTGTCGAGCCAGCATCAGGCCTCGATCAGCCATTTCGATCGCGCCAAGCGCCTCTACCTTGCGCAGCGTGGCCAGAAGCTCCACAGGCTCAATCTCGGCCAATCGACGCGCACCCAGCCAAGAGAACAGATCACGCTCGAACTGGCGCAGCGCACGCTCCGCATGGCCGGCGCTCCACTGATCCTTCTGCTTCCCGCACCACTCCATGGCAACCACGCTGAAGGTCGCCGGCGGGGTCGGTCGCCTTGAGCTTCTGCACCTTACGCGCCGGGATCGGATCGATACCGTCCGCCTTCTGAAGCTTGGCGGTGTCTCGGGCCTTTCGCGCCTCCGCCAAGTTCATCGTCGGATAGCTGCCCAGAGCCATCCGCCCCTCTTTCCCATTCGCATAGGTCTTCCAGAACCATCGCTTCGAGCCGGCAGGACTCACCTCCAGATACAGGCCAGAGGAGTCGGTGAGGCGCGCACGCTTCTTGTCTGGCGGACGGGCGGCGTTCTTGCAGTGTTTGTCGGTCAACATGGGTGGGGCAGCCCGAAGATCAGAGCAACCGGGGAACAAATACTCCAAAAGTCTCAAGTTCTGCCCTATGTTCCCTGGTCTGTTCCCCGCTTTTGGCTTGGCTGCCAATGGACCTTGTCGGATTTCATCGGACCGCCAACAGGCGATCTCCCAATGAAAAAGGGCGTTCACCGGACTTCAGTGAACGCCCTCGGACGTTATGTTGGTGGAGCTGGGGGGATTTGAACCCCCGTCCGCAAGCCTTCATCGCGCAGTTCTACATGTTTAGTGATCTGTTTTGAGTCTCGCTTCCGGAGTCGCGCAGTCACACGCTAAACCGGACGCCAGCACCCTATTTTCTCGCCCCGACCCAAGGTACCCGGATCGGAGCCAGCCCATGTAGTTATCCTTGCAGCCGGGAGGTCAGGATTGCTCCAGACCCCCTTGCCCAGCCCATCGGCCAACTGTTGCAAGGCTCACTGGCAATTAAGCAGCGAGTGCGAAACGTTCGTCGTTTGCAGTTAGTTTGTTTGAATCTGTTTTACGAGCGCATTCAGCTCGACATGCCCCGCTGCGACTCCGAACCCACGTCGAAACCAGTGCAGCCCCAAGAGACAGCATTTTAGGCGTTATTGAGCAACTTCAAGAGCTCCAAGGGAGAAGAGATCGAAGCATCGGCTTTCCAGAGCGTCGAGTCGGCCTGCGGCCCCATATAACCGTAGGTTGCCGCGACCGTGCGCATACCGGCGGCGCGCCCGGCGATGATGTCCCGCTCGTCGTCGCCAACATAGATGCATGCCTCGGAGGGCACGCCAAGGCGGCGCGCGGCCTCGTGCAAGGGCTCGGGGTGCGGCTTTGCGAACGGCGTCGTGTCGCCACTCACCACTGCCCCCGCACTGGCAAAGAGCGGAATGGCTTGAGTCAGCGGATCGGTGAAACGCATCGACTTGTTGGTGACGACGCCCCACAGGAACCCGCGCGCCCGCAGCGCCTCGACAAGCGCCTGGATGCCATCGAACACATGTGTGTTGAGCAGCATGCGGCGCTCGTAGGCGACGAAGAACTCTTCGCGTAGTTCCGGAAACTCGGGCGACTCCGGCGTAATGCCGAACGCCACTCCAAGCATGCCGCGCGCGCCTGCCCCAGCCATGGGACGGTAGCGCTCCAGCGGATACGAATCGAGACCTCGATCGATGCGCATCTTGTCGGCCGCGGCGCCGAGATCAGGCGCACTGTCGATCAACGTGCCGTCGAGGTCGAACAACACGGCTTTCGTTTCGATGCCCATCATCCTTGCGGCCCTGGCTTCTGCGTGGCGAACATATAGTTGACGCTGGTGTCGCCGCTGAGCCAATAGCGCTTGGTCAAGGGGTTGTGCTCCATCCCGCGCGCATGCCTCAAGTCCAAGCCGGCCGCGCGGCAATAGCCAGCCAACTCGCTGGGCCGGATCAGCTTTGCATATTCGTGGGTTCCGCGAGGCAGCATGCCGAGGACATACTCCGCGCCCACGATCGCCAGCATGAAGGACTTCAGGTTGCGGTTGATCGTCGAGAAGAATACCCAGCCGCCCGGCTTAACGAGCGTGGCGCAGGCATGGATCACCGAGGCCGGCTGCGGGACGTGCTCGAGCATCTCCATGCAGGTCACGACATCGAAGCTTGCCGGCTGCTCGGCCGCCAGCGCCTCGGCGCTGATCTCGCGATACTTCACACCACGCGTTCCCGCCTCGAGGGCATGCAGTTGCGCGACCTTGAGCGCCTTGCCGGCCAGATCGATGCCGAGAACATCGGCTCCCTTGCGAGCCATCGAATCGGCAAGGATTCCGCCGCCGCAGCCGATATCGAGCACGCGGCGCTGTGAAATCGGGGCAATACCGTCAATCCATTCCAGGCGCAATGGATTGATTTCATGCAGCGGCCGAAATTCACTTTCCAAATCCCACCAGCGATGCGCGAGTTCTGAAAACTTGGCCAGTTCGGCCGGATCCGCATTCAGGTTTTCTGTCATGAAGCGATTATGAAACGGGCGGTGTCCGATAAACACAGCACGGCCTTTACCGAAGATCAATCGCGAATTCGGCAGCCATAAAAAAACCCCGCCAAAGCGGGGTTTCATTGTCGATGGGAATCGATCGATTAGTTGGCGCGGGTGCCGACCACTTCGATTTCCACGCGACGGTTCTTGGCGCGGCCTTCCTTGGTGCGGTTGTCAGCCACGGGCTGCTTCTTGCCCTTGCCTTCGGTGTAGACGCGGTTGCGTTCGATGCCCTTCGAGACCAGGAAGGCCTTGACGGCTTCGGCGCGACGCACCGACAGACGCTGGTTGTAGGCGTCCGTACCGATCGAGTCGGTGTGGCCGACAGCGATGATGACTTCCAGATTCACGCCACGGATCTTCTCGACCAGGTCGGTCAGCTTGGCGCGGCCTTCGGGCTTCAGCACCGACTTGTCGAAGTCGAAGAAGGCGTCAGCTGCGAAAGTGACCTTCGAAGCGGCGACTTGAGCGGGAGGCCGGGGGGCCGGGGCGCCGGGGGTCGGAGCCACGGCAGCGGGAGCCGCAGGAACCAGAGCACCGTCGCAACCAGCGGCAGCCGTAGCAGGCGTCCAGTTGGCATCGCGCCAGCACAGTTCATTCGTGCCGTTCTTCCAAACCAGTTCGCCGGTGCCGTTTTGCCAGTTGTCGATCGTAGGACCGCCGTCCGCAGCGGTGACACGGGTCTGCGCGCCGGCGGCAGTGGCGAGCGCAGCGACTGCAAACATCATCGCCACTTTATTCAGTTTCTTCATGGTTCTCCTCTTGGGGAAAAAGCCGCAGCCGCGCTGCGAATCAAGGACGCTTTAAGTGACCACCACCCAAAACGTTGAGGCGATTGTGCCATAGGGTCTTTGGCAAACAGGCCGCCGGACGGCCCGGAAGCGTAGGACGGAGGCGGAATAGGCGCCTTGTGTTGCGGCGGTGCGACACCCCTCACAGCGTAAAATTTCGCCTTCCTGCCGCCAGCCCCTTGCTCATGACCTCCTTCGCAAAAGAAACCCTGCCCATCAGTCTCGAAGAGGAAATGCGCAGCAGCTATCTCGATTACGCCATGAGCGTGATCGTGGGCCGAGCGCTCCCCGATGCCCGTGACGGCCTCAAGCCGGTGCACCGCCGCGTGCTCTACGCGATGCACGAACTCAACAACGACTGGAACCGTCCGTACAAGAAGTCGGCCCGTATCGTGGGCGACGTGATCGGTAAGTACCACCCGCACGGCGACCAGTCGGTCTACGACACCATCGTGCGCCTGGCCCAGGACTTCTCGATGCGCCACATGCTCGTCGACGGCCAGGGCAACTTCGGGTCCGTCGATGGAGACAACGCGGCCGCAATGCGGTATACGGAAATCCGGCTGGCCAAAATTGCGCACGAGATGCTGGCCGATATCGACAAGGAAACTGTCGACTTCCAGGACAATTACGACGGCTCCGAAAAGGAGCCCAAGGTGTTGCCGAGCCAGCTGCCGAATTTGCTGGTCAATGGCTCGGGCGGTATTGCGGTCGGCATGGCCACGAATATCCCGCCGCACAACCTGAACGAGGTGGTGGACGCCTGCCTACACCTGCTGCGCAATCCCCAGGCCAGCATCGACGAGCTGATGGAGATCGTACCCGCGCCCGACTTCCCCACCGCCGGCATCATCTACGGCATCAACGGGGTGAAGGACGGCTACCGCACCGGCCGCGGCAAGGTCGTGATGCGCGCCAAGTGCCACTTCGAGGACATCGACCGCGGCCAGCGCCAGGCGATCATCGTTGATGAGCTTCCCTACCAGGTCAACAAGAAGACGCTGCAGGAGCGCATGGCCGAGCTGGTGCACGAGAAGAAGATCGAAGGCATCAGCCACATCCAGGACGAGTCCGACAAGTCGGGCATGCGCCTGGTGATCGAGCTCAAGCGCGGCGAAGTGCCCGAGGTGGTGCTCAACAACCTGTACAAGCAGACCCAGCTGCAGGACACCTTCGGCATCAACATGGTGGCGCTGGTCGACGGCCAGCCGAAGCTGTGCAACCTGAAGGACCTCATCGAGGTCTTCCTGCAGCACCGCCGCGAAGTGGTCACCCGCCGCACGGTCTTCAATCTGCGCAAGGCTCGCGAGCGCGGCCACGTGCTCGAAGGTCTGGCGGTGGCACTGGCGAACATCGACGAGTTCATCCGCATCATCCGCGAATCGCCGACGCCCCCGGTCGCCAAGGCCGAGCTCATGACGCGCAGCTGGGACAGCAAGCTGGTGCGCGAGATGCTCACGCGTACCCGCGCCGACGGTGGCGTGGTCAACGCCGACGACTACCGCCCCGAAGGCCTCGAGCGCGAATTCGGCATGGGCAGCGATGGCCTTTACCGCCTGTCGGAAACCCAGGCCCAGGAAATCCTGCAGATGCGCCTGCAGCGCCTGACCGGCCTCGAGCAGGACAAGATCGTGGCCGAGTACAAGGAAGTCATGGCCGAGATCGACGACCTGCTKGACATCCTGGCCAAGCCCGAACGCGTCTCGACCATCATCAGCGAGGAACTCGGCACCCTGAAGCAGGAGTTCGGCCAGTCGAAGATCGGCGCACGCCGCAGCCTGGTAGAACACAGCGCCTACGACCTCTCGACCGAAGACCTGATCACGCCGACCGACATGGTGGTCACGCTCTCGCACAGCGGCTACATCAAGAGCCAGCCGCTGGGCGAATACCGTGCGCAAAAACGTGGCGGCCGTGGCAAGCAGGCGACCACCACCAAGGACGACGACTGGATCGACCAGCTCTTCATCGCCAACACGCACGACTACATCCTGTGCTTCTCCAACCGCGGCCGGCTCTACTGGCTCAAGGTGTGGGAAGTGCCGGCGGGTTCGCGCGGCTCGCGCGGGCGTCCCATCGTCAACATGTTCCCGCTGCAGGAAGGCGAGAAGATCAACGTCGCTCTCGCCCTCACCGGCGAGAAGCGCAACTTCCCGGCCGACCAGTACGTGTTCATGGCGACCTCGATGGGCACGGTCAAGAAGACCGCGCTCGACGAGTTCAGCAACCCGCGCAAGGGCGGCATCATCGCCGTCAACCTCGACGAGGGCGACTACCTGATCGGCGCCGCGCTCACCGACGGCAAGCACGATGTGATGCTCTTCAGCGACGGCGGCAAGGCCGTGCGCTTCGACGAGGAAGATGTGCGCCCGCTGGGCCGCAATGCGCGCGGCGTGCGCGGCATGTCGCTCGAAGCCGGACAGGGCGTGATTGCGATGCTGGTGGCCGAGGATGAGCAGCAGAGCGTACTCACCGCCACGGAAAATGGTTACGGAAAGCGAACAAGCATTACCGAATACACCCGCCATGGCCGGGGAACCAAGGGCATGATCGCGATTCAACAGAGTGAGCGCAACGGCAAGGTCGTTGCCGCCACTCTCGTGCATGCGGATGATGAGATCATGCTCATCACCGACAAGGGCGTGCTGGTGCGCACCCGGGTTGCCGAAATTCGTGAACTAGGTCGCGCGACGCAGGGCGTTACGCTGATCGGGCTCGACGAAGGCGCCAAACTCAGCGGGCTACAACGTATCGTCGAAAACGACGCGAACGGCGAAACCGAGCCGGACGCAGACGATACTTCCTCATCTTCAACGGAGAATCCTCAGTGAAAAAAATCAAACTCGCACTTCTGGCGGTCGCCCTGGCAAGCACCTCGATGGCCGCCCTGGCCCAGGACAAGGCCACGCTCATCAAGCAGTTCATCGACATCCAGCGCCCGGGCATCGAGTCGCTGGCTCGTGGTCTGGTCGAGCAGTCGAGTGCCCCGATCGCGCAGGCGGGTTCGCAATACCTGCAGACGCAGGTGCCCGAGGCCAAGCGCGAAGCCGCCGCCAAGGCCGCCGACGCCGAGCTGAAAAAATACTTCGACGAAACCTACCCCATCGTGCGCGACAAGGCCGTTCAGCTGGCACCCGGCGCCCTGACCCCGCTGATGGAGCAGAACTTCAGCGAAGAAGAGCTCAAGCAGTTGCTGGCCTGGATCAACTCGCCGCTGAGCAAGAAGTACCAGGAACTGAACCCCAAGATGCAGACCGCCCTCACCGAAAAGCTGGTGACCGAGACGCGTGCCACGGTCGAGCCCAAGATGCAGGCCCTCGACACTGCCGTCGCCAAGGCGCTCGGCGCCCCGACCGACGGCGGCGCAGCCCCCGCCAAGGCACCTGCCAAGGCTCCCGCCAAGAAGTAAGAGCAACGTGACCCAGCAGCAGACGCCAGCCGGCAAGCGCCCCTACAACTTCTCGGCCGGTCCGGCTGCCATGCCGGAGGCGGTGCTGCAGCGCGCCGCCGCCGAAATGCTCGACTGGCAGGGCAGCGGCATGAGCGTGATGGAGATGAGCCATCGCGGCAAGGAATTCGGTTCGATCTGTACGCAGGCCGAGGCCGACATCCGCACCCTGCTGGCCATTCCCTCGCACTTCCACATCCTGTTCATGCAGGGCGGCGGGCTCGGCGAGAACGCCATCGTCCCGCTGAACCTGTCGCGCGGCAAGACCGCCGACTTCGTCATCACCGGCAGCTGGAGCACCAAGTCGCACAAGGAGGCGCAGCGCTACTGCGCCGCGCGCGTGGCGGCCAGCAACGCCGACGACCAGCACACGAAGCTGCCCGATCCGTCGACCTGGCGGCTCTCCAAGGATGCCTCGTACGTGCACGTGTGCTCGAACGAGACCATCAACGGCATCGAGTTCCAGCAACTGCCCGACCTGGCCGCGCTCGGCAGCGATGCGCCGCTGGTCATCGACTTCTCCTCGCACGTCGCCTCGCGCAGCGTCGACTGGAGCCGCGTGGGCCTGGCCTTCGGCGGCGCCCAGAAGAACCTCGGCCCCGCCGGCCTGACCATCGTGGTCGTGCGCGACGACCTGCTGGGCCATGCGCTCGAGATCTGCCCGAGCGCCTTCAACTACAAGACCGTGGCCGACAACCACTCCATGTACAACACCCCGCCGACCTGGGGCATCTACATGGCGGGGCTCACGTTCCAGTGGCTGCTGCAGCAGACCGAGGGCGAGTACACCGGTGTCGCCGCCATGGAGCAGCGCAACATCGCCAAGGCGAAGCTGCTGTACGACTTCATCGACGGCTCCGACTTCTACGCCAACCGGATCGACCCAAGCTGCCGCTCGCGGATGAACGTGCCGTTCTTCCTGGCCGATGAAGGCCGCAACGAGGCCTTCCTGGCCGGCGCGCGCGAAGCCGGGCTGCTGCAGCTCAAGGGCCACAAGTCGGTCGGCGGCATGCGCGCGAGCATTTACAACGCCATGCCGCTGGCAGGGGTGCAGGCTCTCGTGGCCTACATGCGAGAATTCGAGCGATCGCATGCCTAGGCGCATGCCCAGCCGCTCGCACCGATGACCGCCTCCGCACCCACACCGCCCTCCTCCTTTCCCGACAATTCCGAAAGCCTGGCCGATCTGCGCGTGCAGATCGACTCGCTCGACCAGCGACTGCTGAGCCTGCTCAACGAGCGGGCCCACGTGGCCGAGCTGGTCGGCGAGGTCAAGAAGCGCGAAGGCACGCCATACTTCCGCCCCGATCGCGTGGCGCAGGTCATCGACAAGATGCAGAAGAGCAATGGCGGCCCGCTCAAGGACCTTCATGTGGCAGCCATCTGGCGCGAGATCATGTCGGCCTGCCTGGCGCTCGAATCGCCGCAGCGCGTGGCCGTGCTGGGCCCCGAGGGCACCTTCTGCGAACAGGCCGCCATCGAGTACTTCGGCGGTGCCGCCGACCTGATCTACTGCGCCAGCTTCGACGAGGTGTTCCACGCCACCGCCGCGGGCAGCGCCCAGTACGGCGTGGTCGGCGTCGAGAACTCCACCGAAGGCGTCGTCACTCGCTCGCTCGACCTGTTCCTGCACTCGCCCACGCACGTCGTCGGCGAAGTCAGCCTGCTGGTGCGCCACCACCTGCTGCGCAGCAACAACTCGCTCGATGGCATCGAGGCAGTGCTGGCCCATCCGCAGGCGCTGGCTCAGTGCCAGACCTGGCTGTCCAAGCACCTGCCCAACGCCGAGCGCCGCGCCGTGTCGAGCAACGCCGAGGGCGCGCGCCTCGCGGCCACCAACCCCAACTGGGCGGCGCTGGCCGGAGAACGCGCCGCCACCCGCTTCGGCCTGCACATCGTGGCCCACGCGATCCAGGACGACTCGTACAACCGCACCCGCTTCTCGGTGATCTGCCTGCCGCAGACGCTGGCCATGCCGCCGGCCTCCGGCCGCGACTGCACCAGCCTGATCGTCTCGGTACCCAACCGTCCCGGCGCGGTGCACGACCTGCTCGTGCCGCTGAAGGTCAACAACGTCTCGATGACGCGCTTCGAATCGCGCCCCGCGCGCACCGGCCAGTGGGAGTACTACTTCTACATCGACCTCGACGGCCACCCCTCGCAGCCCAACGTGGCCGCGGCGCTGGCCGAGCTGCGCGGGCTCTGCGCCTTCTACAAGGTGCTCGGCGCCTACCCCGTCAAGGCCTGAACGGCAGGCTGACACACAGAGACAGCATGTTCGAACAACTTGGACTGATCGGCTGCGGCCTGATGGGCGGCTCCTTCGCGCTCGCACTCAAGCGCGCGAAGCTGGTGAAACGCGTGGTGGGCTACAGCAAATCTCCCTCCACCACGGAACGGGCGCGCCAGCTCGGCGTGATCGATGTGGCGGCGCCCTCGGCGCTGCTGGCGGTGTCGGGCGCCGACATCGTGCTGCTGGCGGTGCCGGTGGCGGCTTCCGAAGCGACCTTCAAGGCCATCCGCCACGGCATTTCCAGCGAAACGCTGGTGATGGACGTAGGCTCGACCAAGGGCGACGTGATCGAGGCGGCGCGCAACGGCCTGCAGCGCCAGTTCGCGAGCTTCGTTCCCGCGCACCCTATCGCCGGCAAGGAGCTTTCGGGCATCGAGCATGCCGAGGCATCGCTCTTCACCGGCCGGCAGGTGGTGCTGACACCGGTGAAGACCACGCTGCGCTCCAACGTGCAGCGGGCCACGCAGGTCTGGAGCGGCATCGGCGCCAACGTCGTCACCATGACGCATGAGGAGCACGACGGCGCCTTCGCCGCCGTGAGCCACTTGCCGCACCTGCTGGCCTTCGCGTACATCAACGGCCTGGCCGCGCAGCCTCAGGGCGAGCGCTTCCTGAGCCTCGCGGGACCGGGCTTCCGCGATTTCTCTCGCATCGCCGCGAGCGATCCGGTCATGTGGCGCGACGTGCTGCTGGCCAACCGCGAGCACGTGCTCGAACAGTCGCGCGCCTTCCGCAAGGCCCTGGACAATTTCGAGACGATGATGACCGCAAGCGACCTGCAGGGCCTCGAACTTTCGATCGCCGCCGCCAGCAAGACGCGGGCAGCCTGGAAGCCGGCCACCGACACCTCGTCGCAGCAGCAGGACAACTGAGATGTTCTCGACGACTTTCCTCGACCTCCCGCCCCTCACGGGCGCGGCCGGCACGGTCCGGCTGCCGGGTTCCAAGAGCATTTCCAATCGGGTGCTGCTGCTGGCGGCGCTCGCCAGCGGCACCACCACCATCCACGACCTGCTGGATTCCGACGACACCCGCGTGATGCTCGACGCGCTGCGCGCCCTGGGCTGCGGCGTCGATCCGGCCGGCGGCACGCTGCGCATCACCGGCCTCGGCGGGCAGCTGAAGCCCAGCGAGGCGCTGCTGCCGCTGTTCCTTGGCAATGCAGGCACCGCGATGCGCCCGCTGACGGCCGCCCTGTCGCTGCTGGGCGGCGAGTTCGAACTCAGCGGAGTTCCTCGCATGCACGAGCGCCCCATCGGCGACCTCGTCGATGCGCTGACCCAGCTCGGCTGCCGCATCGACTACCTCGGCAACCCCGGCTACCCGCCGCTGCGCATCCACCCGGTGCCGCATGGCGATCTGGCGCTCGACGCCCCGATCCGCGTGCGCGGCGACGTGTCGAGCCAGTTCCTCACCGCCTTGCTGCTGGCGCTGCCGCTGGCTGCCGCCAACGACATCGTGATCGAGGTGGTCGGCGAGCTGATCTCCAAGCCGTACATCGAGATCACGCTGAACCTGCTGGCGCGCTTCGGCATCCAGGTTCACCGCGACGGCTGGGAGCGCTTCACCATCCCCGCCGGCAGCCGCTACAGCTCGCCGGGCGACATCCACGTCGAGGCGGACGCCTCGTCCGCCAGCTACTTCATCGCGCTCGGCGCCATCGCAACCGGCGTTTCGGGCAAGGATGGCATCCGCATCGAGGGCGTGGGCGCCGATTCGATCCAGGGCGACATCCGCTTCATCGACGCCGCCCGCCAGATGGGCGCGCTGGTCGACAGCGGGCCGAACTGGCTCGAGATCCGCCGGGGCGCCTGGCCGCTCAAGGCCATCGACCTCGACGCCAACCACATTCCGGACGCCGCGATGACGCTGGCCGTGATGGCGCTCTATGCCGACGGCCCCACCACGCTGCGCAACATCGCGAGCTGGCGCGTGAAGGAAACCGACCGCATCGACGCCATGGCCAACGAACTGCGCAAGCTCGGCGCCACGGTCGAGGCCGGGCCCGATTTCATCCGGGTGCACCCGCTGGCGCAGGCCGGCTGGCGCCCCGCGAGCATCCGCACCTACGACGACCATCGCGTGGCGATGTGCTTCTCGCTGGCGGCGTTCAATCCGGCGGGCGTGCCGGTGCGCATCCTCGATCCGCACTGCGTCGCCAAGACCTTCCCCGACTACTTCGAGACACTCTTCTGCGTGGCCGAGGCCGCCGAAGTGCCCGTGATCTGCATCGACGGCCCGACCGCCTCCGGCAAGGGTACTCTGGCCGCCGAGGTGGCGCGCCTGCTGGGCTACCACTACCTCGATTCGGGCTCGCTCTACCGGGTGACAGGCCTCGCGGTGCGCCGCGCCGGCCTGAACGCCGACACGCAACACGAGGCCGAAGTTGCGGCCCTGGCCGCCGCCCTGCCCCTGCAGTTCACCGAAGGCAAGGTCCTGCTGGACGGGGAAGACGTAAGCGACGAGATCCGCACCGAAGCCGCCGGCATGGACGCCTCCCGCGTTTCCGCGCTGCCGGCCGTGCGCGAGGCACTGCTGGCGCTGCAGCAGCGGTTTCGCCGGCTCCCAGGCCTGGTGGCCGACGGCCGCGACATGGGCACCGTGATCTTCCCCGATGCGGCGCTCAAGGTCTTCCTCACGGCCAGTGCCGCCCAGCGGGCCGAACGGCGCCATAAGCAGTTGATTTCAAAGGGAATTTCGACTACACTCGACAGTCTTCGCTCCGACTTGGAGGCCCGTGACGCCAGGGATTCGTCCCGCAGCGTCGCCCCCCTGAAGCCGGCGCAGGACGCCCGCCACCTCGACAACTCGCAGTTGTCCATCGAGCAATCGATCGACACGGTGTTGGACTGGTGGCAGCAGATTCAGCCGTTCAAGCCCGCTTGAGCGGCTTGAAGTGACAGCCTTTCAGGTCCGCTTGAAAAGCTGGCGCCCAACGGCATATCCGTAGGCGCATACCGCTCCAGCAGGCTCCTTCCGCGCGACAGCGCACCGGCCTGCTGGTTGTTCAACCAACCGGGCTCATGCCCACAAAACCGCCGTCTACAGACCCACAGCAGCCGCACGCAATTTCGCAAGAGCGCCTGCCAACCCTGCCTGACGGAAGGAAACATACATGTCTGAATCTTTTGCCGATCTGTTCGAAGAGTCCCTGAAGCGTTCCGAAATGCGCACGGGCGAGGTCATCACCGCCGAAGTCGTGCGCGTGGAACACAACCACGTCGTCGTCAACGCCGGCCTGAAGTCCGAAGCGTACGTGCCGATCGAAGAGTTCAAGAACGACAAGGGCGAACTCGAAGTTCAGGCCGGCGATTTCGTTTCCGTTGCCATCGGCAGCGTTGAAAACGGCTACGGCGACACCATCCTCTCGCGCGACACCGCCAAGCGTCTGGCTTCGTGGCTCGCCCTGGAGAAGGCCCTGGAATCGGGCGACTTCGTCACCGGCACCACCAGCGGCAAGGTCAAGGGCGGCCTCACGGTCCTGGTCAACGGCATCCGCGCATTCCTGCCGGGCTCGCTGATCGACACGCGTCCGATCAAGGACCTGACCCCCTACGAGAACAAGACCCTCGAATTCAAGGTCATCAAGCTGGACCGCAAGCGCAACAACGTCGTGCTGTCGCGCCGCGCCGTGGTCGAAGCCAGCATGGGCGAAGAACGCGCCAAGCTGATGGAAACGCTGAAGGAAGGCGCAGTGGTGCGCGGCGTGGTCAAGAACATCACCGAATACGGTGCGTTCGTGGACCTCGGCGGCATCGACGGCCTGCTGCACATCACCGACATGGCATGGCGCCGTGTCCGCCACCCGAGCGAAGTCGTTCAGGCCGGCCAGGAAATCACCGCCAAGATCCTCAAGTTCGACACCGAAAAGAACCGCGTGTCGCTGGGTCTCAAGCAAATGGGTGACGACCCGTGGATGGGCGTTTCGCGCCGCTACCCGCAAGGCACCCGCCTGTTCGGCAAGGTCACGAACATCGCCGACTACGGCGCGTTCGTCGAACTCGAACCCGGCATCGAAGGCCTGGTGCACGTCTCCGAAATGGACTGGACCAACAAGAACATCGCTCCGAACAAGATCGTCTCGCTGGGCGATGAAGTCGAAGTCATGGTCCTGGAAATCGACGAAGACAAGCGCCGCATCAGCCTGGGCATGAAGCAGTGCAAGGCCAACCCGTGGCAAGAGTTCGCTCAGAACACGAAGCGTGGCGACCGCGTCAAGGGCCCGATCAAGTCGATCACCGACTTCGGCGTGTTCGTGGGTCTGGCTGCCGGCATCGACGGCCTGGTTCACCTGTCCGACCTCTCGTGGAACGAAGCCGGCGAAACCGCCGTTCGCAACTACAAGAAGGGCCAGGAAGTCGAAGCGATCGTGCTGGCTGTCGACGTCGACCGCGAGCGCATCTCGCTGGGCATCAAGCAGCTCGACAGCGACCCGTTCACCACCTTCACCACGGTGAACGACAAGGGCCAGATCGTGACCGGCAAGGTCAAGACCGTGGACGCCCGCGGCGCTGAAATCGACCTCGGCGAAGACATCGTCGGCTACCTGCGTGCTTCGGAAATCTCGCGCGACCGCGTCGAAGATGCCCGCAACGTGCTGAAGGAAGGCGACGAAGTCACGGCCATCGTCGTGAACGTGGATCGCAAGACCCGCAACATCCAGCTGTCGATCAAGCAGAAGGACATGGTCGACGAGCAAGGCGCCATGGCCAGCCTGAGCCAGCAGTCGGCACGCGAGAACGCGGGCACGACCAGCCTGGGCGCCCTGCTGCGCGCCAAGCTGGACAACAACGACAGCAAGTAAGCTGAGCCGGAAGACAGAGCAGGCCCCGGGGCCGCTCTGTCTTTTTTTTCGCCCACGTTTTTCGTTTATGTTTGGCCTATGACACGCTCGGACCTCGTCGAAGAACTCGCAGCCCGCTTTGCACAGCTCACGCACCGCGATGCCGAATACGCCGTCAAGACCATCCTCGACGCCATGAGCGACGCACTGGTACGCGGCCACCGCATCGAGATCCGCGGCTTCGGCAGCTTCTCGGTCAACCGGCGCCCGCCGCGCATCGGCCGCAACCCGCGCTCGGGCGAGAGCGTGCAGATCCCCGAGAAGCGGGTGCCGCACTTCAAGCCCGGCAAGGCGCTGCGCGAAGCGGTCGACGCAAAGACGGCCGAGCTCGACGCGGGCAAGGAAACCAAGGGCCGCAAGGCCTGATGCGCGGACGACCGGAATGCCCGCAAACGTAGAATGCTCCCGGCAACGGGAACGGCTATGAAATACCTCCTGTGGCTGCTCAAGGCAGCCATTTTTTTTACGCTCTTCGCCTTCGCGCTGAACAACCAGCACGACGCGACCGTTTACTTCTTCTTCGGCACCTACTGGCGAGCGCCGCTGGTGCTG
Source organism: Variovorax sp. CAN15 (assembly GCF_030462475.1). Classification (GTDB taxonomy): domain Bacteria; phylum Pseudomonadota; class Gammaproteobacteria; order Burkholderiales; family Burkholderiaceae_C; genus Variovorax. The sequence goes on along the minus strand of NZ_JASMRZ010000004.1, from coordinate 161,182 downwards.
GTCGTGCTCGCGGCCTTTGCGGGCGGACTCGTGGTGGGCGCGCTGGGCATGCTGCCGGGCTGGTGGAAGCACCGCGCCGCCGCGGCTCAACTGCCCACCGCTCCTTCCGAAACACCGCCTACCGCGGCACCCGCGGCCGCAGCTGCCACCGCGCCGGTGCCATCCATTTCCGCCACCGATCTCCCCGCCGTACGTCAACATGGACTTTGATCCCAGCTGGCTGCTGATCAGCCTGCCCATCGCCTTCGTGCTGGGCTGGCTCGCATCGCGCTTCGACATCCGCCAGCTCAAGCTCGAGAACAGGCAAGCCCCCAAGGCCTATTTCCGCGGGCTCAACTTCCTTCTCAACGAGCAGCAGGACCAGGCCATCGACGCCTTCATCGAGGCCGTCCAGAACGACCCCGACACACAGGAACTGCACTTCGCGCTCGGCAATCTGTTCCGCCGCCGCGGCGAGTACCAGCGCGCGGTGCGCGTGCACGAGCACCTGCTGGGCCGCGGCGACCTCAGCCGCAGCGACCGCGAACGCGCACAGCACGCGCTCGCGCAGGACTTCCTCCGCGCCGGCCTGCTCGACCGGGCCGAGGCCGCTCTGCAGAAGCTCGAGGGCACGCGCTACGAGAACGAGGCGCGGCTCGCGCTGCTGGCCATCTACGAACGTTCGCGCGAATGGGCCCAGGCGGCCGACGTGGCGCAGAAGCTCGACGAGTCCGACCAGGCCAGCTACAGCACGCGCCGCGCGCATCACCTCTGCGAGCAGGCCACCGAGCGCGTGGCGGCGGGCGACTTGCCCGGCGCTGCCAAGCTGCTGGAACAGGCCGTCGAACTCGCGCCGCAGGCCCCGCGCCCGGCCATCGACACCGCCAACCTGCAACTGCGCAAGGGTGAGGCGAACGCAGCCTTCGACACACTCGTGGCCCTGAGCGACACCGCACCGCTGGCGCTGCCGCTCTATGCCGCCACCTTGCAGCAGGCCGCGGTGGCCGCGCACCGCGAAGCCGACGCGCTCGAACTGCTGCAGCGCCGCTATGTCGAATCGCCCTCCATCGACGTGCTCGAAGCGCTGATGGCACTGGGGGGCAAGCCGAGCGCCACGGCCGAGGAGCCGAACCCGACGCCGCGCGACGGCTACATCGCGCACCTCGCCCAGCAGCCCTCGCTGGTCGCGGCCTCCCGCTGGCTCGCGGGCGAACACTTCGAGCACGAGCAGTTCCATCCGCAGGTGCAACGAGCGCTCGACCAGGCCACGCGGCCGCTCATGCGCTACCGCTGCGCGGCTTGCGGCTTCGAGGCGCACCAGTACTTCTGGCACTGCCCCGGCTGCCAGGCATGGGACAGCTATCCGCCGCGCCGCGTCGAAGAACTCTGATCACGTTCCTGAACAATGGTCACATGAAGGCCTGCCGGGCCCTCGTGGGTCAACGCCCTCTTCCGGTACTTCGTTGAGCGCGGGCCGACGATTCCGTCGGCTGTCATTCATCAACGAATAGAGGGAGTAAAAAATATGTTCAAGAAGATCCTGGCCACCACCGCCATGCTGTTCGCGATCGCCGCGTCCGCGGCCGTCGACGTCAACAAGGGTACGGAAGCCGATCTCGACGGCATCAAGGGCGTCGGCCCGTCGATGTCCAAGCGCATCCTCGACGCGCGCAAGCAGGGCGAGTTCAAGGACTGGCCCGATTTCATGCAGCGCGTGAAGGGCGTCAAGGAGAAGAAGGCGGCCAAGCTCTCGGCTGAAGGCCTGACGGTCAACGGCAAGAGCTTCGGCGACGCGGCACCTGCCGCATCGAAGGGAGCGAAGGCCAAGCCCTGATTCCACTCGGATAGAAATATGCAAGGCCGCCTTCGGGCGGCTTTTTCATTCGCGCCATGGCAGGCGGATGGAAGGCGGAACGTATGCGAATGGCAGGGAAAGGCCTCAGCAAGTGGCCCGGAATTTGCACGTAAGCTCATTTGCGTCCTCAATTCCAAACGTTCTGGAGAGCTCATGAATCACAAGTTCGGCATTGCCCTCGCTGGCCTGACCCTCGGCGCCGCAGCCTTCGCGCAAACCAAGTGGGACCTGCCCACCGCCTACCCCGCGAGCAACTTTCACACGGAGAACATCACCCAGTTCGCGAGTGATGTGGAAAAGGGCAGCGCAGGCAAGCTCAAGATCACGGTGCATGCCAACGCCTCGCTGTTCAAGGCCCCAGAGATCAAGCGCGCGGTGCAGGGCGGCCAGGCGCAGCTCGGCGAGATCCTTCTCGTGAACTACCAGAACGAATGGCAGATATTCGGCGCGGACGGCATTCCATTCCTGGCCGACAGCTACGACGCCGCGTGGAAGCTCTACCAGGCGCAGAAGCCGGCGCTGGAAAAGAAGCTGGGCGAACAGGGCATCGTGCTGCTCTACACCGTGGCATGGCCGCCGCAGGGCATCTTCGTGAAGAAGGAGATCGCATCGGCCGCCGACCTCAAGGGTGTGAAGTGGCGCGCATACAGCCCCGCCACCGCGCGCATCGGCGAGCTCGTCGGCGCCCAGCCGGTCACCGTGCAGCAGGCGGAGCTGTCGCAGGCCATGGCCACCGGCGTGATCGAGTCGTACATGTCCTCGGGCTCCACCGGCTACGACACCAAGACCTACGAGTACATCAAGAACTTCTACGACACCCAGGCCTGGCTGCCGAAGAACGCGGTGCTCATGAACAAGAAGGCCTTCGACGCCCTCGACAAGCCCACGCAGGACGCGGTGCTCAAGGCCGCGGCCGACGCCGAGAAGCGCGGCTGGGAACTGTCGAAGAAGAAGAACCTGGAATACCTCGAGCTGCTCAAGAAGAACGGCATGACGGTGCACGTTCCCTCCGCGCAGCTCAAGGCCGACATGAAGAAGGTCGGCGACACCATGATCAAGGAGTGGACCGAAAAGGCCGGCGCCGAAGGCCAGGCCGTGCTGGACGCCTACAAGAAGATGTGATGCGGACTTGAACCGAACGCACCCGATGCGCAAGACGCTCGATCTTCTCTACATGAGCGCCGCCGCGCTGGCGGCGCTTTTCATGATCGGCCTGCTGGTGATGGTGCTGCTGTCCATCCTCGGCCGGCAGCTTCATTTCAACATTCCCGGCATCGACGCCTACGCCGGCTACCTGATGGCCGGCGCGGGCTTCATGGCGCTCGCGCACACGCTCAAGCGCGGCGAGCACATCCGCGTGACACTGGTGCTGCAGAACCTGCCGCCCGCCGCCCAGCGCTGGCTCGAGCGCTGGGCGATGGGCGCGGCGGCGCTGCTCGCGCTGCTGTTCGCCTGGTACAGCATGCGGCTGGCCTGGCAGTCCTACGGCTACCACGACATCTCCACCAGCAACGACGCCACCCCACTGTGGATTCCGCAGTTGTCGATGGCGCTCGGCGCCATCGTCTTCGCGGTCGCCTCGCTGGACGAGTTCGTGATCGAGTGGCGCGGCCGCCCCGCCAAGGCTGCCGAGACGGAGGCGCTTCGCCATGAGTGACATCGCCATCGCGGGCGTGCTGATCGCCGTGCTGTTCCTCATCCTCGGCAGCGGCGTCTGGATCGGCCTCACGCTCTCGGGCGTGGCTTGGATCGCCATGCAGATCTTCTCGTCTCGCCCCGCCGGCGACGCCATGGCCGTGACCATCTGGGGATCGGCCTCGAGCTGGACGCTCACCGCGCTGCCGCTTTTCGTGTGGATGGGCGAGATCCTGTTCCGCACGCGGCTCTCTCAGGACATGTTCAAGGGCCTCGCGCCCTGGATGCAGAGCCTGCCGGGCCGGCTGCTGCACACCAACGTGGTGGGCTGCGCGGTGTTCGCGGCGGTGTCGGGGTCGAGCGCGGCCACCTGCGCCACCATCGGCAAGATGAGCCTGCCCGAGCTCAAGCGGCGCGGATATCCCGACGACATCGTCATCGGCACGCTGGCGGGCGCGGGCACGCTGGGGCTGCTGATCCCGCCCTCGATCATCATGATCGTCTACGGCGTGAGCGCGGACGTATCGATCGCGCGGCTGTTCATCGCGGGCGTCATTCCCGGCATCCTGCTGGCGCTGCTGTTCTCGGGCTACATCGTGTTCTGGGCGCTGCGCAATCCCGATCGGGTGCCGCCGGCCGACGCGAAGCTGCCCTTCGCCGAGAAGCTCAGGGCGTCGATGTCGCTGATCCCGGTGGCGCTGCTGATCCTGTCGGTGCTCGGCTCCATCTACGCGGGCATCGCCACGGCCACCGAGGCCGCCGCCGTGGGCGTGGTGGGGGCGATGGTCATCTCGGGCGCGCAGGGCTCGCTGACCTGGAACAGCTTCAAGGAAGCGCTGCTGGGCGCAACGCGCCTGTACTGCATGATGGCGCTGATCCTCGCTGGCGCGGCCTTCCTCACGCTGGCCATGGGCTACATCGGCCTGCCGCGCCACCTGGCGGAATGGATCGGCTCGCTGGGCCTGTCGAAGTTCCAGCTGATCCTGATGCTGGCGGTGTTCTACATCGTGCTCGGCTGCTTCCTCGACGGCATCTCGATGGTGGTGCTGACCATGGGTGTGATCATGCCGACGGTGAATGCGGCGGGCATCGACCCGGTCTGGTTCGGCATCTTCGTCGTGGTGGTGGTCGAGATGGCGCAGATCACGCCGCCGGTGGGCTTCAACCTGTTCGTGCTGCAGGGCATGACGGGCAAGGACCTGCTCTACATCGCGCGCGTCACGCTGCCGATGTTCTTCCTCATGGTGACGGCGGTGCTCATCATCTACTTCGTGCCGCAGCTGGTGACGTGGCTGCCGCAGCAGATGGCGCCCTGACAATCGGGGGCATGCTCCTTCCAATCTTCGCGATCTGCATCGGCGCCTCGATCGGCGCCCTGTCCCGCTGGGGCCTCGCCCTCTGGTTCGGCGCCGGCGGCCTCATGCCCTGGGGCACGCTGGCGGCCAACCTGATCGGCGGCTATCTCATCGGCCTTGCCATCGCCACCTTCCAGCTGCTGCCCAACCTCGATCCTGTCTGGCGGCTCGCGCTGGTGACCGGCTTTCTCGGCGGCCTCACCACCTTCTCGAGCTTCTCGGCCGAAGTCACGACGATGCTGCTCGAGGGCAGGCTGGGCGTGGCCATGGTGACGGCCGCGGCCCATCTGGGCGGATCGCTTTTCCTCACCTGGCTGGGCGTCCGCACGGTGCAGGCGTTTTCATCCTGAGTCCGGTGAAAGCTGCGCTAAATCCGCCTTATGTCTTGCGGTTATAGATAAGGCTTTCCATAAGGCCCGCCGATAGAATCGACCCCAATGCCCCTGGTCTTTCTCGTCGCCCTCCCCTTCATCGCCAGCGTGCTGGCCGCGTTGATGCCGTCCAACGCACGCAACAGGGAGTCGACGCTGGCGGGGCTGGTCGCGCTGGGCTGCGCCATCCAGGCCGCATGGTTCTTCCCGCAGATCGCCAACGGCGGCGTGCTGCGGCAGCAGATCGAATGGCTGCCCGCCCTCGGCCTGAACCTCGTGTTCCGCATGGACGGCTTCGCATGGCTGTTCTGCATGCTGGTGCTGGGCATCGGCGCACTGGTGGTGCTCTATGCGCGCTACTACATGTCGGCCTCCGACCCGGTGCCGCGCTTCTTCGCGTTCTTCCTCGCGTTCATGGGCGCGATGATGGGCGTGGTGCTCTCGGGCAACCTGATCCAGATGGTGCTGTTCTGGGAGCTCACCAGCCTGTTCTCCTTCCTGCTGATCGGCTACTGGCACCACCGCCGCGACGCGCGGCGCGGCGCGCGCATGGCGCTCACCGTCACCGGCGCGGGCGGGCTGTGCCTGCTGGCCGGCGTGCTGGTGCTGGGCCGCATCACCGGCAGCTACGAACTCGACGTGGTGCTGGCCTCTGGCGACCTCGTCCGCGCGCACGCGCTTTACCCCGTCGCGCTCACGCTGGTATTGCTCGGCGCCTTCACCAAGAGCGCGCAGTTCCCCTTCCACTTCTGGCTGCCGCGCGCCATGGCCGCGCCCACGCCGGTGTCGGCCTACCTGCACTCGGCCACCATGGTGAAGCTGGGCGTGTTCCTGATGGCGCGGCTGTGGCCGGTGCTCTCGGGCACCGAGCAGTGGTTCTGGATGGTCGGCGGCGCCGGCGCCATCACGCTGCTGCTCGGCGGCTTCATCGCGATGTTCCAGCGCGACCTGAAGGCGCTGCTGGCCTACTCCACCATCTCGCACCTCGGGCTCATCACGCTGCTGCTGGGGCTGAACAGCCCACTCGCGGCCGTGGCGGCGGTCTTCCACGTGATGAACCACGCCACCTTCAAGGCGTCGCTCTTCATGGCGGCGGGCATCATCGACCACGAGACCGGCACGCGGGACATCCGCAAGCTCAGCGGCCTGATGCGGCTCATGCCCATCACCGGCACGCTGGCCATCATCGCCAGCGCCTCGATGGCCGGCGTGCCGCTGCTCAACGGCTTTCTCTCGAAGGAGATGTTCTTCGCGGAGACGGTGTTCATCCAGGCCACGCCGTGGGTAGACGTCAGCCTGCCGCTGATCGCCACCGTGGCGGGCATCTTCAGCGTGGCGTACTCCGCGCGCTTCGTGTTCGACGTGTTCTTCGGCCCGCCCTGCGGCGACGAGGTGCCCAAGCATCCGCACGAGCCGCCGCACTGGATGCGGGTGCCGGTCGAGCTGCTGGTGCTGCTGTGCCTGGTGGTGGGCGTGGCGCCGGCCTGGTCGGTCGGCCCGATGCTCGCGGCCGCGGCCACGCCGGTGGTTGGCGGCACGCTGCCTGAGTACAGCCTGGCCGTGTGGCACGGCTTCAACCTGCCGCTGCTGATGAGCTTCGTGGCGCTGGCGGGCGGCGCCGCGCTGTACCTGCTGCACCGCCGACAGCGCGCGAGCGGCGGGCTCGAACACACGCCGCTGCTGCACCGCTTCGATGGCCAGCTCATCTTCGAACACATCATGGCGCTGCTGAGCGAGGCCGGCCGGCGCAGCCGCCGCCTCTTCGGCACGAAGCGCATGCAGTGGCAGTTGCTGCTGCTGGTGGTGGTGGCCGTCGCCGGCGCGACCGCCTCGCTCTGGCTCACACCCGCCGCGCCCGGCACACGCGAGCGGCTGCCCTTCTCGCCGATGTTCGCCATGACATGGCTCATCGGCGGCACCTGCGCGGTGGCCGCCGCTTGGCAGGCCAAGTTCCACCGGCTGGCGGCGCTGATGCTGGCCGCGGCCGCGGGGCTGGTCTCGTGCGTCACCTACATCTGGTTCTCGGCGCCCGACCTCGCGCTGACGCAGCTGGTGGTCGAGGCCGTCACCACGGTTCTGATCCTGCTGGGGCTGCGCTGGCTGCCGATGCGCAGCAAGGACGTGGTGCAGCCCGCGCGCGCACGGCTCAAGCCGTGGGGCCGGCGCGGGCGCGACCTGCTGATCGCAGCCATCGCCGGCAGCGGCATGGCCGCGCTGGCCTGGGCCATGATGACGCGTACCTTCCCGCAGAGCATCTCGCCCTTCTTCCTCGAACGCGCGCTCACCGAGGGCGGCGGCACCAATGTGGTCAACGTGATGCTGGTCGACTTCCGCGGCTTCGACACCTTCGGCGAGATCACGGTGCTGGGCATCGTGGCGCTCACGGTGTACGCACTGCTGCGGCGCTTCCGCCCGGCCATCGAGTCGATGGCGCTGCCGATCCAGCAGCGGCTGCAGGCCGACGACGGCAGCAGCGACCTGCTGAACCCGCGCCGCGCCAAGGACACCGCCGTCGGCTACCTGATGGTGCCGGCCGTGCTGGTGCGCCTGCTGCTGCCGGTCTCGGTGCTGGTGTCGGTCTATTTCTTCATGCGCGGCCACAACGCGCCGGGCGGCGGCTTCGTCGCGGGGTTGGTGATGTCGGTCGCGCTGGTGCTGCAGTTCATCGTCTCTGGCACCGAATGGGTGGAGGAGCACCTGCGCATCTACCCGCGCCGCTGGATCGCCATCGGCCTGCTGCTGGCGCTTGCCACCGGCGTCGGCGCGGTGTTCCTCGGCTATCCCTTCCTCACCACGCACACCGCGCACCTGCACCTGCCGCTCCTGGGCGAGGTGCACGTGCCCAGCGCCCTCTTCTTCGACACCGGCGTGTTCGCGCTGGTGCTCGGCGCCACCATGCTGATCCTGACCGCGCTGGCCCACCAGTCGATACGAAGCCACCGCTGGGCCGACGAGCAAAAAGAAAAAGAGGCGGAGGCGACCGCCGCCGCCACCTCCGAGGGAGGAGCTGGCTGATGGAAATCGTGCTCGCACTTGCCATCGGCGTGCTCACCGGCTCGGGTGTCTACATGCTGCTGCGCCCCCGCACCTTCCAGGTCATCATGGGTCTGACGCTGATCTCGTACGCAGTCAATCTCTTCATCTTCAGCATGGGCCGGCTCAAGGTCGACAGCGAGCCGGTGCTCATCAAGGGCCTGACCGCCACACTGGCCAACACGGCCGACCCGATGCCGCAGGCGCTGGTGCTCACCGCGATCGTGATCGGCTTCGCGATGACGGCGCTCTTCCTCGTCGTGATGCTCGCCTCGCGCGGCCTCACCGGCACCGACCATGTGGACGGTGAAGAACGGCAGGAGGCAGAGTGAAGGACGTCTTTCATCTGCTCGACCAGCTGCTCGAGTTCAGCATGCCGCACCTGGTGGCGGTACCGGTCCTCGTGCCCATGCTCACTGCCGCGCTCATGCTGCTGCTGGGCGAGAACCGCCGGCGCGCCAAGTCGGCCCTGAGCGTGGTCTCGGGCCTGGTCGGCCTGCTGGCCGCGCTGGCGCTGCTGCGCTGGGTGAACGCGCCCGACACCGGCGGCGGCCCCGGCTCCATCGGCGTGTACCTGCCGGGCAACTGGCGCGCGCCATTCGGCATCGTGCTGGTGGCCGACCGGCTCTCGACCATGATGGTGGCGCTCACCGGCGTGATCGCCTTCGCCGCGTCGATCTACTCCACCTCGCGCTGGGACCGCGCGGGCGTGCACTTCCACCCGCTGCTGCAGCTGCAGCTCATGGGCCTGAACGGCGCCTTCCTCACGGGCGACCTGTTCAACCTGTTCGTGTTCTTCGAAGTGATGCTCGCGGCCTCCTACGGCCTGCTGCTGCACGGTTCGGGCCGGCTGCGCGTGCAGGCGGGTCTGCACTACATCGCGATCAACCTCGCGGCCTCTTCGCTGTTCCTTATCGGCGCGGCCATCCTCTACGGCGTGACCGGCACGCTCAACATGGCCGACCTGGGGCTGCGCATCGCAGAGCTCTCGCCGGGCGACCGCGGGCTGGTGCATGCGGCCACCGCCATCCTCTTCACCGCCTTCTTCGCCAAGGCAGGCGCCTGGCCGCTCAACTTCTGGCTGGTGCCGGCCTACAGCGCGGCCGTCTCGCCGGTGGGCGCGGTGTTCGCATTGCTCACCAAGCTGGGCGTCTACACCGTGCTGCGGCTGTGGACGGTGCTGTTCGCACCCGACACCGGCGCATCGGCCGCCTTCGGCCAGCCGGTGCTGGTGGGCGCGGGCATTGCCACGCTCTTCGTGGCGGCCTTGGGCATCCTCGGCACGCAGCGGCTTTCCAACCTCGCGGGCTTCAGCGTGCTGATGTCGGCCGGCACGCTGCTCGCCGCCGTCGGCCTGGGGCAGCCGGCCGTGTGGGCCGGCGCGCTCTTCTACCTGCTGAGCTCCACGCTGGCGGTGAGCGCCTTCTTCCTGCTGACCGACATGATCGAGCGCTGGCGCAATGCCGGCATGAGCGTGGCGCCGCACGAGGCCGCGGGCACGGCGCCCTTCCTGGCCGAAGACCTGAGCGCGCTGAGCGACGTGAACCTCGACGACGACGCGCAGGCGCTCTACGGCCGGGCCATTCCGGCGGGCGTCGCCTTCCTCGGCTTGAGCTTCATGATCTGCACACTGCTGCTGACCGGCCTGCCACCGCTGTCGGGCTTCGTCGGCAAGTTCGCGATGCTCTCGGGGCTGATGAACGGCAGCGGTGCCATCGGCACTGCCGGCTGGACCTTCCTGGTGCTGCTGATCGCCTCGGGCTTCATCGCGCTGATCGCGCTGAGCCGCACCGGCATCCGCCATTTCTGGACCCAGCCGCACGGCAACCTGCCCTCGCTGCCGGCGCTGGAGGTCCTGCCGGTGGCCGGGCTCATCGCGACCTGCATCGCGCTGACGGTCTGGGCCGAGCCGGTGATGCGCCACGCGATGGCCACCGCCGAGGGCCTGCGTACGCCCACGGCCTATCGCGCGGCGGTGATGGAGGCGCGGCAGGTGCCGAACCCGGTGGCCGCCGCCAAGGCCGAAGAAAAGGCAGGCTCGCAATGAGGCGCCTGATCCCGTCTCCGCCGCTGTCGCTCGCGCTGTTCGTCATCTGGCTGCTGCTCAACCAGTCGCTGGAGGCGAGCACGCTGCTGTCGGGCGTGCTGCTCGCCATCGCGGTGCCGCTGCTGACCAAGGGCCTGCGCCCCGCCACGGTACGCATGCGCCGGCCCGGCGTGGCGCTGCGGCTGTGCGGCGTCGTGCTCTACGACATGTCGGTGTCGGTGTTCGCGGTGTCGCGCGCGCTGCTCACGCGCCGCAGCGAGAAGATCCAGGCAAGCTTCCTGCGCATACCGCTGGACATGCGCGACCCCAACGGCCTCGCGGTGCTCGCGATGATCATGTGCCTCACGCCCGGCACCGCCTGGGGCGAGGTGGCCTTCGACCGCAGCACCCTGCTGATCCACGTGTTCGACCTCGAGGACGAGGCGGCCTTCATCGCGCAGATCAAGAGCCGCTACGAACGTCCGCTGATGGAGATCTTCGAATCATGACGCCCATCCTTTTCTGGTCGCTCAAGTTCGCGCTGTTCCTGCTGGCGGTGGCGATGCTGTGCGCCGTCGCGCGCCTGCTGATCGGCCCATCCGCCCAGGACCGCGTGATGGCGCTGGACTGCCTCTACATCAACGGCATGCTGATGATGCTGGTGCTGGGCATCGTCTATGCGAGCGACGTGTACTTCGGTGCCGCGATGCTGATCGCGCTGTTCGGCTTCGTGAGCTCGACGGCGATGGCCAAGTTCCTGCTGCGCGGGGAGGTGATCGAATGAGCGCCGCGCCGGGCCGCCCCAGGCAAGCTCGCACCGCAGTGCGAAGCACGGAGGTATTCCGATGAACGATTTCATCGCGGGTCCGCTGCCGCTGTGGGCCGAGATCGTCACCGCCGTCTTCGCGGTGCTGGGCGCCGCCTTCGCGGCCATCGGCTCCTTCGGCCTCGTGCGCCTGCCCACCTTCTTCCGCCGCATCCACGCGCCCACGCTGGGCGCCACCGGCGGCGTGTGGTCGATGACGGTCGCCACCATCGTGTATTTCTCGGCGCAGGGCCACAGCCTCTTCATGCACGCGGTGCTGATCGTGCTGTTCGTGGCGCTCACCACGCCGGTCACCACCATCTTCCTGATGCGCGCCGCGCTGTTCCGCGAGCGGCAGAAGAACGGCGACGTGCCGCCGCCGGCGCCTTCGGACCAGGGACCGATCCCGCCCTACGAGGGCTGATCGACGAAGGAAGGCCGCGCCGCCGGCTCAGGCGGCCAGCAGCCGCTCCTTGGCCTGCGCCACTTCCATCTCGCGCGGCAGCGTCACCGCGTTCTTCACCGCGAGGATCTCCGCCATCACGCTCACCGCGATCTCCGGCGGCGTCTTGCTGCCGATGTAGATGCCGATGGGCCCGCGCAGCCGCGCGAGCGACTCCTCGGTCTGGTCGAAGTGCTCGATCATGCGCTCGCGCCGCGCGTCGGCATTTCGGCGCGAACCGATGGCGCCGACGTAGAAGGCGTCGCTTCGCAGCGCCTCCAGCAGCGCAAGGTCGTCGAGCTTGGGGTCGTGCGTGAGCGCGACCACGCAGCTGCGGCGGTCGGCCCTGAAGGCGGTCACCGCGTCGTCGGGCATCTCGGTCGTGATGTGCACGCCGGGCAGCGACCATGCGGTGCGGTACTCGGCGCGCGGGTCGCACAAGGTCACGGCGAAACCGCTGAACTTGGCCATGGTGGCGAGGTATTCGGCGAGCTGGCCGGCGCCGATCAGCAGCATGCGGTATTCGGGGCCGAAGGTGTTCGTCAGCTCGGTGTCGTTCACCGTGAGCTCGTCGGGCGCCGTCGCCTCGGCGATGCGCACCGCGCCGGTGGCCAGCGTCACCGTGCGCTGCATCAGCTTGCCCTGCTCCAGCTGCGCCACCAGCAGTTCGAGCGATCCGGCGTCGGGCGCGTATTCGAGCAGCAGTTCCAGCGTGCCGCCGCAGGGCAGTCCGAAGCGGTGCGCCTCGTCGGCGGTAATGCCGTATTTCACGAGTGCGGGCGGCGCGCCCAGCGGCACGTCTTCCGCCTTGCCGTGGGCATGGCTGTAGCGCGCGATCAGGTCGTCTTCGATACAGCCGCCCGAGACCGAGCCGACCACCGCGCCGTCTTCGGCCAGGGCCATGATCGAGCCCACGGGCCGGGGCGACGAGCCCCAGGTGCGCACCACCGTCGCCAGCAGCGCGCGCTTGCCGGCACGCCGCCAGTCGCGCAGCGTGCGCAGCACCATGACGTCGAGGTTTTCCATGACGGTGCGGTCCGGGGTTTCAGGCGGCGTCGCCGCCGGGTGCGGCGGGCGCGTCCTTGTCGTCCTTCTTGCCCAGGCCGATCTTCTTCATGAGCCCGGACATCATGCCGGCCTTCTCCGCCGGCGCCTCGGCAGGCTCCGCGGCCGGCGCGGGCGGCGGGCCGTAGCGGCTCTGCATCTCGGCTTCGAAGCGCTTGAAGAAATCGTCGGCCGTGGACTTGGCCGCGCCGTCGATCAGGCGCTGGCCGAGCTGGGCGATCTTGCCGCCGACCTGGGCCTGCACGGTGTAGTCGAGTTCGCAGCCTGCGGGGGCGGCGGGCGGTGTCGCGGCATCCGCCTCGTGCGCGATGGCGCCGCCATCGGCCGGGACATCAGGAGCAGCCACCGCTTCAGAAGCGACTGGCTTGAGCGTGACGCTCGACGATCCCTTGGCGAAGCCGGCCACGCCGCCCTGCCCTTCGAAGGTGAGCTTGTAGCCGTCGGGCGCCACGATGTCCGACAGCATCACCTTGCCGTTGAACTTGGCCGAGACCGGGCCGATCTTGACCGCAAGCGCGACGCTGTACTGGTTGTCGCCCGTGAGCTCGAACTTGTCGCAGCCGGGAATGCACTTCTTCAGCGTTTCGGGATCGTTGAGCGCCTCCCAGGCCTGTTGTTGGGTGACGCCCAGGCGGCGGTTTCCGAGCATTTCCATGGTGGGTTTCCTTTGTCTTCCTTCCTTGGCACCGCTAGCGGCCGGACCGCATCAGGGCGGCCAGGCTCGCTGCGAGCTGTTCGAGTGCGCTGAGATTGTGAACCGCCAGCATCGCACCCGCTTGCCGGTGCAGCACGGCGGCCCCACGCGCCAGAGGGGCGTAGCCCTCGAAGCGCAGCAGCGGGTTGAGCCACAGCAGGCGGCGCGAATGGCGCTTGAGCCACAGCAGCTCCTGCTCCAGCACGGAGGGCTCGCCGGTGTCCAGGCCGTCGCTGATCACCAGCACCAGCGTGCGGCGGCCGGTCAGCCGGCGGGCATGGGCGCGGCGCAGTTCGGCCAGCGAGGCGCCGAGCCGCGTGCCGCCCGCAAAGTCGTCGATGGCGAGGCTGGCGGCGCCCAGCATCGCGTCGGTGTCGGCCAGCCGGAAGGCCGGCGTCAGGTCGGTCAGCCGGGTGCCGAAGGCGAACACGTCGCGCCGGCCGGCCCGCCGGGTCGCGGCATGCAGAAAGGCCAGCAGCAGCCGCGCATAGCGCTCCATCGAGCCCGACACGTCGACCAGCACCAATAACGGCAACGGCTGCTCGCGCCGGGCCAGCCGGGACAGGCGCAGGATCTCGCCACCGGTGCGCGCCGCCTCGTGCAGCACGCCCGGCCAGTGCATGCGCGCATGCTGCCGGCCCGCGTCGCCGGCGGGGCGCAGGCGGCGCGAAGGCAGCTCGGGAATGGGCAGGCGGATGTCGCGCGCGAGGCGCTCGACCAGCCGGTATTCGGCGGCGCCGAGCGCGTTGAAGTCGGCGTGCTGCAGGCGCTGCCGGTCGCTCGACGTCATGGCGGCATCGAACTCGATCTCGCGGTCGGGCCTGGCCGGCTCCAGCGGCTTCGCGGCGTTGCGCGGCGCACTGAGCGCTTCGCGCACGCGCGGGCGGCGCTTCGATGGCTCGGCCTTGCCTTCGGCGCTCGGCAGCATCTGGGCGAGCAGCTTGTTGGCCAGCTCCGGGTCGCGGAACCAGGCATCGAAGAGTTCGCGGAACACCATGCGGTCCTGCTCGCGGCTGACCATCACCGCTTCCATGGCGGCGCTCAGGTCGAGCTTGTCTTCCACGCCCACCAGCGAGGCCGCTTCGGCGGCCAGCGCGATGCGCATGGCATCGGTGCGAACGCCTGCACGGCGCAGCGCACGGCCGAAGGCTGCTATGTTGCCCGCGAGCTTGCCTCTGCGGACGTCGCCTAGCTGCTGGACACCGGTGCTGGCCATCGGTCGATCAAGCCTCGGGCTTGAGCAGATCCGACGCCAGCTCCTGCGTCAGCGCGGCCACGTCGTCGCGCTGCTTGAACAGGATGCCGGCGGTGTCGACCACCACTTCGGGGTCGAGCTCCACGGTGTCGAGCGCGATCAGCGCCCTCGCCCATTCGACGCTCTCGGCGATGCCAGGCGCGCGCTGGAAGGCGTTGGCGAAGGGCGTCTCACGCAGCCGCGCGACGAAGGCGGCCACCTGCGCCGAGAGCTTCTCTCCAGCCTCGGGCACCTGCGCGCGCACGATGGCCAGCTCGCGCTCGCGCTCGGGGTAGTCGAGCCAGTGGTAGAGGCAGCGGCGCTTCACCGCGTCGTTGAGCTCGCGGGTGCGGTTGCTCGTGAGGATGGTGACGGGGGACACCACCGCGCGCACCGTGCCCAGCTCGGGAATGCTCACCTGGTACTCGCCCAGGTATTCGAGCAGGAAGGCCTCGAAGGGCTCATCAGCGCGGTCCACCTCGTCGATCAGCAGCACGGCGCCGGGCAGCGGCGTCTGCAGCGCCTGCAGCAACGGGCGGCGGATCAGGTAGTGCGGCTGGTAGACCTCGGCCTCCACGTCGCGGGCGGCACCAGTGGCCTCCGCGGCGCGCATATGCAACAGCTGCGCCGCGTAGTTCCATTCATAGAGCGCCTCGCGCTGCTCCAGGCCGTCGTAGCACTGCAGGCGCAGCAGCTCGCGGTTGAGAGCGGTCGACAGTGCTTTCGCCAGCTCGGTCTTGCCGACGCCGGGCTCGCCTTCGAGCAGCAGCGGGCGCTGCAGCTTGAGCGCGAGGAACACGGCCGTGGCCAGGCGCCGGTCGGCGAAGTAGCCGGCCTGCATCAGTCCGGCGGAGAGGGAGTCGATGCTCGGGAAGATCATGGCGAAGCGTAGCGGAAGACGCGAAGCTGTCGCGTCTTCCGGTGAGCGAACAACGACCCCGGCTTCTTCAGCCCAGGGCCTTGGTGACTGCGCGCTGCGTCAGCACGCTGATCAGGTTCGCGCGGTAGGCGGCCGAGGCATGCAGGTCGCTGTTCAGATCGCTCGCGTCGATCTTCACGGCCGCGGCAGCGGCTGCGGTGAAGCTCTTGTTGAGCGCGTCTTCCAGGCCGGCATGGCGGAACACGCCGTTGCCCGCGCCGGTGACCGCCACGCGCACGCCGCTGTCGTACTGCGCGAGGAACACGCCGACCAGCGGAAAGTTCGACGCCTTCTGGCGCAGCTTCTCGTACACGGCGCGCTTCGGGACCGGGAAGCGGATCGCGGTGATCAGCTCGCCGTCTTCCAGCGCCGTGGTGAAGAGGCCGAGGAAGAAGTCGTCGGCCGCGATCTCGCGCCTGGAGGTGACGATGGTCGCGCCCGAGGCCAGCACCGCGCTGGGGTAGCACGCGGCCGGGTCGTTGTTGGCCACCGAGCCGCCGATGGTGCCCATCGCGCGCACCTGCCGGTCACCGATGCGCGAAGCCAGGTCGGCCAGCGCAGGGTAGGCGGCCTTCACGTCGGCGTTGTTCGCCACGTCGAGGTGGCGCGACATGGCGCCGATGGTGATGGCGTCGCCGGTCTTCGTGATGCCGGTGAGCTCCTTGATGCCGCTCAGGTCCACGAGCTGCTCGGGCGCAGAAAGCCGCAGCTTCATGGAAGCCAGCAGGGTCTGTCCGCCGGCCAGCGGCTTGGCGCCGGCGGCCGCGAGCCTTGCCGCGTCGGCCACCGAGGCGGGCCGTTCAAGTGTGAAGGCGTACATGGTGTGATTCCTTCTTTGTTCTTCGTCTTGGTTCAGGGGTTGGCGGCTGCAGCCTGCATCGCTTCCCACACGCGGGCGGGAGAAGCGGGCATGTCGAAATCCTTGACGCCCAGCGGCGCCAGCGCGTCGAGCACGGCGTTGATCACGGCCGGCGGCGAGCCGATGGCCCCCGCCTCGCCGCAGCCCTTGGTGCCCAGCGGGTTGTGGGTGCACGGCGTGCACACGGTGTCCAGCTTGAACTGCGGGAAGTCGCCGGCGCGCGGCATGGCGTAGTCCATGAAGCTGCCGGTGAGCAGCTGGCCGGTTTCGTTGTCGTAGACGCAGTTCTCCAGCAGCGCCTGGCCGATGCCCTGCACCAGCCCGCCGTGCACCTGGCCCTCGACGATCATCGGGTTGATGATGGTGCCGAAGTCGTCCACCGCGGTGAAACGGTCGACCCTGACCTCGCCGGTCTGCCTGTCGACCTCGACCTCGCAGATGTAGGTGCCGCCCGGGAAAGTGAAGTTGGTCGGGTCGTAGAAGGCGGTTTCGTTCAGGCCCGGCTCCAGCTTGTCGAGCGGGTAGTTGTGCGGCACGTAGGCCGTGAGCGCCACCTGGCCGAAGGGGATCTTCTTGTCGGTGCCCTTGACCGTGAACTCGCCGTTGGCGAACTCGATGTCGGCGTCGCTCGCCTCCATCAGGTGCGCGGCGATCTTCTTGGCCTTGGTCTCGATCTTGTCCAGCGCCTTCATGATGGCCGCGCCGCCCACCGAGATGGAACGCGAGCCGTAGGTGCCCATGCCGAAGGGCACGCGGCCGGTGTCGCCGTGCACCACGTCGACGTTCTCGACCGGAATGCCAAGCCGTGCCGCCACGACCTGCGCGAAGGTGGTCTCGTGGCCCTGGCCGTGGCTGTGCGAGCCGGTGAACACCGTGACGCTGCCCGTGGGATGCACGCGGATCTCGCCGCACTCGAACAGGCCCGCGCGCGCACCGAGCGCGCCCGCGATGTTCGACGGCGCGATGCCGCAGGCCTCGATGTAGCTCGAGTAGCCGATGCCGCGCAGCTTGCCGTTGGCTTCGCTGGCCGCCTTGCGCGCCGCATAGCCGTCGACCTCGGCCAGCACCCGGGCCTTGTCCATGCAGGCATGGAAGTCGCCGGTGTCGTACTGCAGCGCTACCGGCGTCTGGTACGGGAAGGCGGTGATGAAGTTGCGCTTGCGGATCTCGTCCTGCCCCAGCTTCATCTCCCACGCGCAGCGCGACACCAGCCGCTCAAGCAGGTAGGTGGCTTCGGGCCGCCCCGCCCCGCGGTATGCGTCGACCGGCGCGGTGTTGGTGAACCAGGCATCCACCTCGACGTAGATCTGCGGCGTGGTGTACTGGCCCGCCAGCAGCGTGGCGTAGAGGATGGTCGGTACCGCCGTCGAGAAGGTCGACAGGTAGGCGCCGAGGTTGGCGTCGGTATGCACGCGCAGCGCGAGGAACTTGCCATCCTTGTCCATCGCCATCTCGGCGTGGCTCACGTGGTCGCGGCCATGCGCGTCGGACAGGAAGCATTCCGAACGGTCGGCCGTCCACTTGATGTTGCGGTTGAGCTGTCTCGCTGCCCAGGTCAGGCACACGTCCTCGGCATACAGGAAGATCTTGGAACCGAAGCCGCCCCCCACGTCGGGTGCGATCACCCGCACCTTGTGCTCTGGCAGGCCCAGCACGAAGGCCGTCATCAGCAGGCGCTCGACGTGCGGGTTCTGGTTGGACACGTACAGCGTGTAGTCGTCGCCGGCGCGGTTGTAGCTGCCGATGGCCACGCGCGGCTCGATGGGGTTGGGCACCAGCCGGTTGTTGACGAGGTCGAGCTTCGTCACATGCGCGGCATTGGCGAACACCGCATCGACCGCCGCCTTGTCGCCCAGCGCCCACTTGTAGCACTGGTTGTCGGGCGCCTCGTCGTGCAGCGTGACGCCGCCGGCCTTCTTCGCGGCGTCGGCCACGCTCACGAGCGCGGGGAGCACCTCGTAGTCGACCACCACCGCCTCGGCGGCGTTCCTTGCCTGCTCCACCGTCTCGGCGACCACCATGGCCACGTGGTCGCCCACGTAGCGCACCTTGTTGATGGCCAGGATCGGGTGCATCGGCTCCTTCATCGGGGTGCCGTCGGGGTTGTTGATGAGCCAGCCGCAGGGCAGGCCGCCCATCTTGCCCTCGATGTCCTTGCCGCTGAAGACACCGACCACGCCGGGCATCTTCAGCGCCTGGGCGGTGTCGACCGACTTGATGACGGCGTGGGCGTGCGGCGAGCGCACGAAGACCGCATGGCTCTGGTTGGCCAGCGTGATGTCGTCGGTGTAGTTCCCGGCGCCCGTCAGGAAGCGGTAGTCCTCCTTGCGGCGCAGAGCCTCGCCGATGTGGGGCAGGTTCGAGAAGTCGGAAGCACCCATGATGTCGCTCCCTTCACGCCGTGACGGTTGTCTTGACGGGAGTGCCCGAGGCCATCGCCTCGCCGCCCATCTTCACTGCCTTGACGATGTTCTGGTAGCCCGTGCAGCGGCAGAGGTTGCCGTCGAGCAGCTCGCGGATCTCGGTTTCACTCGACTTGGGATGGTGGGTGCACAGGTCGATGGCGCTCATGACCATGCCGGGAGTGCAGAAGCCGCACTGCAGACCGTG
Organism: Variovorax sp. CAN15; assembly: GCF_030462475.1. Taxonomy (GTDB): domain Bacteria; phylum Pseudomonadota; class Gammaproteobacteria; order Burkholderiales; family Burkholderiaceae_C; genus Variovorax. Next base: position 142,300 of record NZ_JASMRZ010000004.1, on the reverse strand, counting down.
GCATTCCTTGAACGCCGCCTGCATGGGATGCATCGTGCCGTCGGCCTCGGCGATGCCCTCGATGGTGGTGACCTCGGCGCCGGCCGCCTGGGCCACCAGCACGTTGCACGACTTGACCGCGCGCCCGTTCACGTGGACGGTGCAGGCGCCGCATTGGGCGGTGTCGCAGCCGACGTGCGTTCCGGTGAGATGGAGATGCTCGCGCAGCGCGTGGACGAGGAAGGTGTTGGGAGGGGCGTCGACCGTGACCTGGCGGCCGTTGACCTTGAATGCGACCTGCATTTGGCTGTCTCCGTAAAAGGTGATGGCTGTTTCAGCGAAAGCATCTTGGATGCCGACCTTTCGCACTATCCTAGGCAAAACCCTTGACACTTGCACAGAGCGCGCGAAATTCTCAAAATGAAACAGCTTGCCGTCCGGCGGGCCAGGAAAAGCCCGCGTACAAGCGCGAAAAACCACGATGTCCGTATCAATCGTTTCGCCGCCTCCTGAGCGCTCCCTGGCAATCGCCCAAGCCCGCCGCGAACTGATCGAGGGCGAGGCGCCCCAGCGGGCACGCGGGGCCGCCCGCATCGATTCATGGATCACCCGCTCCTGGCAGCGCTGCATCGAGGCCGGCCGGCGGCCGCAGCAGCGCGTCGCATTCGAGCCGGTGAGCCGATCGGCCAGTATCGACATCGTCGAGCGCAACCGGGCGCTGGTCGCCGCGGCCCGGCCGGTGATCGAGCAACTCTCCCGTGCCATCGCCGACACCCGCTATTTCGCCGTGCTCACCGATGCCGAGGGCATCGTGGTCGACGTGGGCAACCTGCCCGACGGCACCGATGCGGCGAGCCGCTACGCGCGCGACATCGGACGAATCGGAGTCGATCTGTCCGAGCGCGCCATCGGCACCAGCGCCATCGGTACCGCGCTGGCCGAGCAGGAATCGGTGTGGCTGCACCGCGGTGAGCATTTCTTCGACGACACCAGCGTCTACAGCTGCGCCGGCGCCCCCCTCTTCGGCCCCCGGGGCGACTGCATCGGCATGCTCGACCTGACCGGCGTGCAGGTGGTCGAGCGGCCCGAACTGCGCCACCTGGCCACTCTCTCCGCGCGCAACATCGAGAACATGCTGGTGATGCGCGAGCCCTGCGAACTGCTGCTGCACCTGGCATGGCCGGGCAGTTCGGGCAGTGAAGCGACCGAAGGGCTGCTGTGCATCGACGCGGCCGGCACCGTGACGGGAGCCAACGCAGCGGCCCGGCAGATGTTGCACCAGCCGCTGCCGCACAGCGACCACGCCCTGAACTTCAACGACCTGTTCGCCCTGCCCCTTCACATGATGTTCGACGCGGCCCGTCGCGGCGACGCCGTGCTCGAGGTGCCGCTGTGGTCCGGCCTGCGGGTGCAGGTGCGGCCTCAGCGAGGTGGCAATGCCAGCGCCTCTTGCGCCGCCGTTTCCGCCGACGGGCGGCCCCGGCTGCGCGACGTGGAAGCCGCGCTGATCCGAAAGGCGGTGGCCGATGCGCGCGGCAATGTGGCGGAAGCGGCACGGGCGTTGGGCATCAGCCGCGCGACCGTCTACCGCAAGCTTTGGCGCGGGCGGCCTGCCGGGGCGCAGGACTGAAGCAGGCCTTCTCCGTTCAGTTTTCGTTCAGTTTTCGTTCAGTCTTCGCCGATCAGGCGCCGACCGGCACCTTGTCCAGGAAGCCCGTCACCGAACGCAGCTTGCCCGCATCGATCCGCGCAAAGTCGGTGCCCTGGATCATGTCTTCGGCGCCGCTCGGTCCCAATGTCCACGAGAAGCGCAGGTGTTCGCCGTGCGAATCGGGCTTGCCCAGCAGGTTGAAGCGGAAACCCGGATAGCGCTGATGCACCGCGCCGACCAGCGCGCTGATCTGCTCGCGTCCGCTGGCCTGCGCAATCGGGTCGACGTAGTGAGCGTCGGCGGTCCAGCCGGCTTCGATCAGCGCGGCGCGGCGCTCGGCATCGGTTTCGTTCCAGACTGCGATGTAGCGTTGGGCGATGGTGGTGGCATCGTGTGCGGCAGTGTTCATGTTGACCATTCCTTTCGGGGTGTCGACCCGCAACATCGCGGGGTGAAGGAATGGTCGCGCCGCGTGCGAAACGGGTCGATGACCTCGCAGGTCATGGAATGCGGCTGCCGGAGCCCCTCCTCCCTCACCGCTCCTCGCAATCACATGGCGTCGAGGGGAAAGACCGGCCGGCACACCTTGCTGAACGGGAACAGGCCGTAGTCCGAACTCGTGACGCCCGGACTGTCGCACTCCACCAGCGCCGCCGAGAGGGGCTCGAACACCGGCCGGCAGTACATGCGCGACTTGAGCAGCAGGAAGCGCTCCTTGCGCGGATCGAGCCCCGCGCACTCGAAGACGCCGATGTCCCACGGCTCCTGCGTGCGCTCGGTCACCACGATGCGCGCCGCGCCGATGTCGAAGAGCACCGTGCGGCCCATGCTGCTGCGCTGGCCGGTGTAGGTGGGCCCGGTGATGACGTACTCGCCGTTGCCGATGGTGCGCACGATGCCCGTCAGGCGCACCGGCGTCTTCTCGAGGCCGATGCCCGCGAGCGAGACTTTGTTGCCGAGCGCCACCGTCATCTGCGCGCCCTCGCCCGCCGCGACAAGCTGCGCCACCGCCTCCGGGTCGCACAGCGGCCCCACGCCGATGCCGTGCAGTCCCTGGGCCAGCGCTTCCTGCAGCACGTCCATGGTGTCGCAACTCCCGCCCGACATGCAGTTGTCGCCATGGTCGAGCAGCAGCACCGGGCGCGTCGCGCCCTCGGCGATGAGCTTTGCGCGCGCGATCGACTCCGCCAGCGGCTCGCTGCGGTAGACGAAGGCTTCGCGCTGCGCCCACATCTGTGCCGCGATGCGGTCGGCCGTGGCCTGCGCGCGTTCGGGCGAATGCGCATCGACCGCGATCACGCTCATGCACGGCGCCTCGATGTCCGACAGCGAGAAGCCCGCGAGGATCGACACAGCCAGCGATTCCGACTCTTCCGCCTCCCGCGCCGCCTCGATGGCCTGCTTCATCGCGCCGGTGAAGGAGGCGCTGCGCAGCGTGTGCGCCATCAGCGGCAGCCGGTGCCAGCGCATGTGCGGCCTGCTGCGTCCGGCAAGCATGTCGAAGAGCAGCCGGCCGGCGTGCTCGCCGGTCTCGTACATGTCGACGTGCGGGTAGGTCTTGAAGCCGACGATCACGTCGGCGTTCTCCACCATCGCGGGCGTGACGTTGGCGTGCAGATCCAGCGCCACGCCGATGGGCACGCCCGGCGCCGACGCGCGCAGGCGCAGCAGCAGGTCGCCTTCGCCGTCGGCGCTGTTGTGCGCCACCATCGCGCCGTGCAGGTCGAGCAGGATGGCGTCGCAGCCCGGCGCCGCGTCGACGATGCACTGGGTAAGCAAGGTGTAGGCCTGCGCATCGACCGGTCCGCTCGGGTTGGCCGAGGCCGATACCGGCGTGACCACCGTGGCGCCCGCCGCTTCGGCAAGGTCGATGAAGGCCGACATCGCGGTGCGCATGCCCTTGTTGTCGCGGTAGGCCTGCTCGCCGAAGGTCGGGCCGTCGGGCCCGAAGGCCGCGAGCGGCGTGGGCACCGGAGAGAAGGTGTTGGTCTCGTGGTTGAGACGCGCGATCAGCACCTTCATTGCGCCACTCCCGCGCTCTGGAGCATCGCCTGCAGCAGCACGTTGCAGCCGGCCTCCAGGTGATCGGGCTGCGCGTCCTCGATCTCGTTGTGGCTGATGCCGTCGCGGCAGGGCACGAAGATCATGGCCGTGGGGCACACGCGCGCGAGGTACACGGCGTCGTGGCCCGCGCCGCTGATCACGTTCATCCAGCTCATGCCCTGCGCCTGCGCGGCCTCGCGCACGGCCGACACCAGCCTGGGCGTGAAGGGCTGCGGCGGGAAGTACACGACCTGCTCCACCGACATCTCCACTTTGGCCTTCGCGGCGATGCGCTGCACGGTCTCCTTCAGCGCGGCGTCCAGCGCCGACAGCACCACGTCGTCGGCCGCGCGCAGGTCGACGCTGAGCTTCACGCGGCCCGGAATCACGTTGCGCGAGTTGGGATAGTTTTCGATCCAGCCTACGGTGCCGCGCGCATGCGGCGCATGGGCCAGCGCGATGCGGTTGACCTCGATCACGAGCTCGGAAGCGGCCAGCAGCGCGTCCTTGCGCAGCTCCATCGGCGTGGGGCCGGCGTGGGCTTCCATGCCCTGCACCACAACGTCGTACCAGCGCTGGCCCAGCGCGCCCTCGACCACGCCGATCACGCGCTCGTTGGCTTCGAGCACCGGGCCCTGCTCGATGTGCGCCTCGAAGTACGCGCCCACCGGCGACGCCGCCGCCGAGACGGGAGCGCTGCCGGCATAGCCGATGGCAGCCAGCGCGTCGGAGACGCTGATGCCGTCGTTGTCGCGCTGCGCCAGCGCATGCTCCAGCGTGAAGGCGCCTGCGAACACGCCCGAGCCCATCATCACCGGCACGAAGCGCGAGCCCTCCTCGTTGGTCCACACCGCCACCTCGAGCGGCGCCTCGGTCTCCACCCTGGCGTCGTTCAGCGTGCGGATCACTTCCAGCCCGGCGAGCACGCCGTAGTTGCCGTCGAACTTGCCGCCCGTGGGTTGGGTGTCGATATGGCTGCCGGTGGCCACCGGTGGCAGCGCGTTGTTGCGCCCGGCGCGGCGCGCGAAGATGTTGCCGATGGCGTCCACGCGCAGCTCGCAGCCCGCCTCGCGTGCCCAGCGCGAGAACAGGTCGCGCCCCTGGCGGTCGAGCTCGGTGAGCGCGATGCGGCAGACACCGCCTTTCTCGGTGGCGCCGAGCCGGGCCAGTTCCATCAGCGAGTTCCAGAGCCGCCGGCCGTCGATGCGGAGTTCGTTTTGAGAGTTCTTCATGGCTTTGCGAAAAGGAATGGAGGGTCTGCGGGAAGCCTCAAGCAAGGCCCACGCCCAGATAGCGGTCTTTCACTTCGTGGTCGGCCATGAAGGCCGCGTTGCCGGCCTCGTGCACGATCACGCCCTGCTCCACGATGTAGTGGCGGTCGGCCAGCTGCACGCAGACTTCGAGGTTCTGCTCAACCAGCAGGATCGCCACGCCGGCCGCCTTGATGGTCTTGAGCTGCGCGACGATCTCTTCCACGATCACCGGCGCCAGGCCCTCGACCGGCTCGTCGAGGATCAGCAGGCGCGGGTGGTTCATCAGCGCCCGGCCGATGGCCAGCATCTGCTGCTCGCCGCCCGAGAGCTGCCCGCCGCCGTTGCGCCGGCGCTCCTTCAGTCGCGGAAAGATGCGGTAGATGTCCGCCAGCTGCCAGGGCGACTGGCGGCGCAGGCCGAGCAGCAGGTTCTCTTCCACCGTCAGCAGCTTGAAGATGCCTCGGTGCTCGGGCACCAGGCACACGCCGCGGGTGGCGATGCGGTGCGCCGGCATGCCCGCGATGTCGGCCCCCTGGAAGCGCACGCGTCCGCCGGTGGGCGCCACCGCGCCGGCAATGCTCTTGAGCGTGGTCGACTTGCCCGCGCCGTTGCGCCCCAGCAGCGTGACCAGCTCGGCCTCGCCCACGGTCATCGACACGCCCTGCAGCACATGGCTCTTGCCGTAGTGGGCGTGCAGCTTCTCGACTTCGAGGATGTTCATGCCTTGCCTCCCGTGATCATGTTGCCCAGGTAGGCGGTGCGCACGCGCGCATCGGCGCGGATGTCGCCCGGAAGCCCCTCGGCCAGTACGCGGCCCAGCTGCATCACGGTGACAGTGTCGGAGATGTCCATCACGATGTTCATGTTGTGCTCGATGAGAACCACGGTGTGCGCGTCGCGCAGGCCGCGGATCAGCTGCTTCATGTCGTCGAGGTCGTCGATGCCCATGCCCGAGGTCGGCTCGTCGAGGAAGATCGCCTTCGGCCTCGCCGCAAGCGCCATGCCCACTTCGAGCCGGCGCTGCTGGCCGTGCGAGAGCTCGCCGGCCGGCGTGTCCGCCAGCCGCTCCAGCCCGATGCGCTGCAGCACCTCGTCGACGATCCGCGTGCAGGCCAGCTCGCCGACCGGCGCGCGCCAGCAGTTCATGGCCTGGCGCGGCGAGACCCCCTGCGCCGCCACGCGCAGGTTCTCACGTACCGGAAGGCTCGCGAACAGCGCCGTCACCTGGAAAGAGCGCGCCATGCCGCGCTGCACGCGCTTGTGGTCGGGCTCGCGCGTCACGTCGTGGCCGTCGAACAGGATTCGCCCGCCGGTAGTCATGCCGGTGCCGGTGAGCATGTGGAACAGCGTGGTCTTGCCCGCGCCGTTGGGGCCGATCACCGAATGCACGGTGTTGCGCCGGATCTTCAGGTCGACCCCGCCGAGCGCCGCGAACTTGCCGTAGTGCTTGGTGACGCCGACGGCTTCGATGAGAACGTCGCTCATGCTTTTTCTCCCTGTGCGGGGGGTGTGACTGGAGCAACGGCACCGGGGTCCGCCCTGCGGAAAATGCGCCGCCATGCGCTCTCGCCCAGCCCCCAGAGCCCTCGCTGCATGCCGATGCTCACGCCGATCAGCAGCAGGCCCAGCAACAGCAGCCAGCGCGGCCACAGCGTGGAGAGCCAGTCGGCCAGCAGCACGTAGAAAGCCGATCCCAGCACCGATGCGAACAGGTTGCCGGTGCCGCCGATCACGGTGATGACCAGGATCATCTCGCTCGTGTGGTACTCGGCGTTCGACAGCGGCGCGATGCCGGTCATCATGGCGTGCAGCCCGCCCGCGAGGCCGGTGACGGCGCCAGAGATGACGAAGGCCAGCAGCTTGAAGCGCTTGAGGTCGTAGCCCACGGCGGCGGCGCGGTCCTCGTTGTCGCGGATGGCCAGCAGCGTGCGGCCGAAGACCGAATCGGTCACGCGCAGCAGCAGGCCGAACGCGACGAGGAACACCACGGCCACGAAGGCGTAGTACTTCCAGGGCGTGTCCATGAAGCCGGGGCGCGGCACGTCGAGCAGGCCGTTGTCGCCGCCGGTGAGGCCGGTGGCGGTGTAGGCGATGAAATAGAACATCTGCGCGAAGGCCAGCGTGAGCATCACGAAGTAGGTGCCGCGCTGGCGGATGGCGACCCAGCCCACCACCGCCGCGCCCAGCGCGCCCATGGCCACGGCCGCGGCCAGCGCGAGCGGCATCGGCAGGCTCAGCCGCGTGAGCAGGATGGCGATGGTGTAGCTGCCCAGCCCGAAGAAGATGCCCTGCCCGAAGGACAGCAGCCCCGTGTAGCCCAGCAGCAGGTTGCAGCCCAGCGCGGCCAGCGCGTAGATCAGCACCTCGCTCGCGAGCGAACCCGAGCTCAGCACCAGCGGCAGGCCCAGCACCGCGACCAGCGCCAGGAGGAAAGTGATTTTTCTCGGCATGGCGTGTCCGTTCATGCTTTGCGGCCGAGCAGGCCATGGGGACGAAGCAGCAGCACGGCCGCCATCGCGATGTAGATCATCAGGCTCGCGCCCGGCGGCCAGATGGTGCTCATCAGGCTCTGCACGATGCCGATGAGCAGCCCGCCCACGAGCGCGCCGCCGAAGCTGCCGAGCCCGCCGATCACCACCACCACGAAGGCCACGGCCAGCGCCTCCACGCCCATGAAAGGCTCGGCGCCGCGGATCGGCGCGGCCAGCACGCCGGCCAGCGCCGCCGTGGCCGCGCCGAGCGCGAACACCAGGCTGAACACGCGGAACACGTTGATGCCGAGCAGCGACACCATCTCGGTCGACTCGCTGCCCGCGCGCACCGCGCTGCCCAGGCGCGTGCCCTCGAGCACCCACCACAGGAGCACCGCGAGCACGGCGGTGAAGCCGATCACGAAAAGCCGGTACTTCGGATAGACGAAGGAGCCCCACATGACCACGCCCTGCAGCAGGTCGGGCGTGGACACGCTGTTGCCCAGCGGGCCCCAGAACACGATGACGATCTCCTGCACCGCGAGCGCGAGGCCCACGGTAACGAGGATGTGGAATTCATGCGCCTTGGCGTAGACGCGGCGCAGAAGCAGCTTCTCGGCCAGCCAGCCCAGCGCGCCCACGACGAGCGGCACCAGCACCAGCGCGGCCCAGAAGTCCAGGCCCCATTGCATGGCCTGGAAGCAGAAGTAGGCGCCCAGCAGGTAGAAGGCCCCGTGCGCGAAGTTCACGAAGCGCAGCAGGCCGAACACGATGGACAGGCCGACCGCCAGCAGGAAATACAGCATGCCAATGCCGATCCCGTTGATGGTCTGGAGCAGGTAGACGGACATAGATGTAGGTAGTTGCAGAGTGCAGCCCCGCACGCGCGGCCCCTTCCAGGAACACCGCGGAACCGGCTTTGCCGGTCCGCTGGTGTTGCCCCCTGAAAGGGGGTTGGCGGCCACACGAAGTGGGCAAGCCTGGGGGTCAGCCCAACTTGCAGCCGGTCTTGTCGACCGGGAGGAAGGATTTGCCGGAGCTCACCACGTCGACATAGTCGGCCGGGTTCGCCATCTTCGACTTGGCCTTGCCCTTGAGCAGGTAGTAGTCCTTGATGACCTGGTGGTCGGCCTTGCGGATTTCCTCGATGCCGGTGAGGCCGTCGAACTTCATGCCCTCGAGCGCGGCGATCACCGCCTTCTGGTCGACCGTACCCGCCTTCACGATGCCGTCGATCAGGATCTTGGTGCAGATGTACGAGCCGGCGAGGCTGTAGTTGGGCACGATCTTGAGCTTGTCGGCGGTGCGCTTCACCAGGTCCTTGTTGAGCGGGGTGTCGGCCGTGTGCCAGTACTGCGCGCCGAAGTACACGCCGTCGCACAGGTCCGCGCCGAGTTCGTCGAACTGCTCCAGGCCCGAGGCCCAGGCCATCAGGATCGTCATGTTCTTGTGCATGCCGAAGCTCACCGCCTGGCGCAGCGCGGCCGACGACTGGGCGCCGAAGTTCAGCAGCAGCAGCACGTCGGGCTTGGCGGCCATGGCGTTGGTGAGGTAGCCGCTGAACTCCTTCTCGTTGAGCGAGTGGTAGCTGTTGCCCACGTGCTCGATGCCCTTCTCCTGGAAGATGGTCTTGGCGGCGCTCAGCAGGCCGTCGCCGAACACGTACTGCGGCGTGATGGTGTACCAGCGCCTGGCCTTGGGCATGCTGGCGATCAGCGGGCGCACCGTCTGCTCGATGGCGCCGAAGGTGGGCACCGACCAGCGGAAGGTGGCGGGGTTGCAGTCCTTGCCGGTGATCTCGTCGGCGCCCGCGGTGGTGATGAACAGGCCGCCGGCCTTCTCGGCCTCCTTGCCCATGGCGAGCGCTTCCGACGACAGGATGCCGCCCGCGAAGAACTTCGTGCCCTGCTGCTGCGAGGCTTCCTGCACCTTGCGCACGGCGGTGGCCGGCTTGCCTTCGGTGTCGAGCACCGTGTAGGCCAGCGGACGCTTCAGCACGCTGCCGTACTGCTCGATGGCCAGCTTCATGCCCAGGTCGGCGTACTTGCCGTTGGCGGCGAAGGCGCCAGACATCGGGACCGGGCAGCCGAATCGGATCGCGTCCGCCGACTGGGCGAAGGCGGCGCGGCCGCCCAGGAGCGAGGCGGGGGCAGCCGACAGGGCGGCCAGCTGAAGAAGTTGTCTGCGTTGCATGAGTTCTCCGGTCGAGGTTGGTGGGAAGAAAGGGATGAAGGAAACGGGGGTGCCTGCGATTGCCGGCGAATTTAAGCGGATAAATTGGATTAATATGCTGGTAAAAACCCGCTAGCAAGCCCTGTGCCCAAGACCACACCGATCCCCCGCAGCGCGCCGTTTAAGATCGCGCGCTGTTGCGCATCCCGCGCATCTCCCGATGTGCATGGAGCGTTTCAATGAGAGTGGGGCAGAACCGTCCTAAGCGGCAGAAGCTCTCGGACGTCATCGTCGAAGACGTCAAGCGATGGATCGTGGCGGAGCGCAAGCAGCCCGGCGACCGGCTGCCGAACGAGAAGGAACTGATCGAGCTCTTCGGCTATTCGAAGAGCACCGTGCGCGAGGCGCTGAAGGCGCTGGAGGTGCGCGGCCTGATCTCCATCCGCACCGGCCCCGGCGGCGGCGCCTATCTGCAGCAGGTGTCGGTGGAGCATGCGTCGGAGCCGCTGCGCAACTTCCTGCATTTCCATCATCTGGACGGCCACCATATCTACCAGCTGCGCAAGGCGCTGGAGCCCGAGCTGGCCGCGAGCGTGGTGGGCAAACTGACGCCCGAGCAGTTCGAGAAGCTGGAAGAAAACGTGCGGCTGTGCACGGTCGAACCGACCAGCGAGGACGAACTGCGCATCCAGCGCGAGGCCGAACTGGCCTTCCACACCATGCTGGCGGAGAGCTGCCCCAATCCGGTGCTCTCCTTCATGTGCCGCTTCCTCAACGACCTGCTGCGCGACCTCGTGGTCTACAAGAAGGCGCTCGACCATCACCACTTCGGCGAGGCGAATGTCGACTACCACACGCAGCTGCTCGCGGCCTACCGCAAGGAAGACGCCGACGAGGTACGCCGGCTGATGACCGAGCACATGGTCGACGCCGAGCAGCACATGCACGAGATGGAGGCGCACATCGGCGCCAAGCATCTGCTGCTGCCCAGCGGGCAGCGCTGACCCTTTCGCTCGCTCCTACTTCCGGTGCGCCTCTTCCAGGCACTCCTGGAACGCCAGCACCGCCCGCGACGGCTTCGGCGAGCGCCGCAGCAGGCTGACGAAGCGGCACGCGTAGTTGAAGCGCGCCGGCAGCACCGCCTTCATGAGCCCGCGCTCCTCGAACACCTGCGCATAGTGGTCGGGCAGAAAGCCCAGGAAGCGCCCCGAGAGGATCAGCGTCGCGATCGCCTCCTGGTCGAAGCCCGTGGCCATGCGCGACAGCTTCGCGCGATGGCTCAGCTCCATGTTGGGCGAGTGGTAGCCCAGCCCCGCGAAATGGTGCTCGCGCAGCCGTGCCCAGGTGAGCTTGCCGTGGCTCATGCCGAAGAGCGGATGCCCCGCCCCGCAGTACAGCAGCATGGTCTCGTCGAACAGGTCGGCGTACACCAGGCTCTTGGAAGCTCGGTGCGCCGGGATGATGCCGATCTGGAAGTTGCCCTCCAGCACGCCCTGCTCGATGGCGTTGATCGAGCCCACGTGCACGGCCAGCCGTACCTCGGGCGCGATCTCGGTGAAGCGCGCGATGGCATCGCCGATGCGCGCCTGCGGGTTGGTCGCCGTCTTGTCGAACAGCGCCACGTCGAGCTGCCCGCCCATGCGGTTGTGGATGTCGTCGATGCTGCCGCGGAAGGCGTCGACCGATGCCAGCAGCCGCAGCGTCTCGTCGTACACCCGCTGCCCTTCGGCGGTGAGCGCGAAGCCCGCCCTGCCCCGACGACACAGCACCAGGCCGAGGCGCGTTTCCAGGTCCTTCACATGGCGGCTCACGGTGGAGGTGCCGATGTTCAGCTCCAGCTCGGCCGCCGCCATGCCGCCGCAGTCGACCACGCTCCTGAACACCTTGAGCAGGCGCAGGTCCATGTCGCTGAGCTGCCCCAGAACAGCGCGGTTGCGGGTGCCGGAGGCACCATTTGGGGCCATCTCCTTTACTTGCATAAAACGTCAAGTGAACATTGATATTGCGCCATTCTCCACACTGAAGGGTCTGCGAACAATCGGCACATCCCATCACCCTCCGGAGCCCGCCAGCGCGCGGGAAACGCCATGACCATCGCCACGCCCGCCATCGAACCGACGTCCGCCGCGCGCACCGACGCCGCCTGGCTCGATGCGCACTGGATGCCTTACACCGGCAACCGCAACTTCAAAGCCGATCCGCGGATCGTCGTGGAAGCCAAGGGCGCCTACTTCACCGACGCCGACGGCCGCAAGATCTTCGACGGTCTCTCGGGCCTGTGGTGCTCGGGCCTTGGCCACGGCCGCCCCGAGATCACCGAGGCGGTGAGCCGCCAGATCGCCAAGCTCGACTATTCGCCCGCCTTCCAGTTCGGCCACCCGCTCTCTTTCGAGCTGGCCAACAAGATCAAGGAGATGACGCCCGCCGGCCTCGACTACGTGTTCTTCACCGGCTCCGGCTCCGAGGCGGCCGATACCTCGCTGAAACTTGCGCGCGCCTACTGGCGCACCAAGGGCCAGGCCAGCAAGACCCGCCTGATCGGCCGCGAGAAGGGCTACCACGGCGTCAACTACGGCGGCATCTCGGTCGGCGGCATCGCGGCCAATCGCAAGCTCTTCGGCCAGGGCGTGGAAGCCGACCACCTGCCGCACACGCAGCTCGCCTCGAACGCCTTCACGCGCGGCATGGCCGACAACGGCGTCGAGCTGGCCGATCGCCTGCTCGACATCATCGCGCTGCACGACGCATCGAACATCGCAGCCGTCATCGTGGAACCCTTCGCGGGCTCGGCCGGCGTCGTCWTTCCGCCCAAGGGCTACCTCAAACGCCTGCGCGAGATCTGCACCGCCAACAACATCCTGCTGATCTTCGACGAGGTCATCACCGGTTTCGGCCGCTGCGGCGCGCTCACCGGCGCCGAGGCCTTCGGCGTGACGCCCGACATCATGAACATCGCCAAGCAGATCACCAACGGCGCGCAGCCCATGGGCGCGGTGGTGGCGAGCAAGGACATCTACGACACCTTCATGGCGGCAGGGGGCCCCGACTACATGCTCGAGTTCCCGCACGGCTACACCTACGGCGCACACCCCGTGGCCTGCGCCGCCGGCATCGCCGCGCTCGACGTGCTGCAGAAGGAAGACATGATCGGCCGCGTGCAGGCGCTGGCGCCACACTTCGAGAACGCGGTGCACAGCCTGAAGGGCAGCAAGCACATCACCGACATCCGCAACTACGGCCTGGCCGCCGGCCTGACCATCGCCGCCCTGCCGGGCGAGCCCGCGCGCCGCCCGTACGAGATCGCGATGAACTGCTGGAAGAAGGGCTTCTACGTGCGCTACGGCGGCGACACCATCCAGCTGGCACCGCCCTTCATCGCGGAGAAGGCCGAGATCGACCGCATGGTCAACGCGCTGGCCGACGCCCTCGCCGAAACCAACTGAAGCAGATCAGGGCCGCGCGGGGCATCAGGCCTTGTCGGCCTTGCCCGCGGCGTTGGCCAGCTTGCTGAGCATGCGGTCCACCAGCCACGGCTGGCGGTTCTCGTCCTCGGCCAGTTCCTTGCGGCGGATCGCGTTGCGCACCACGATCGAGCCCATGTAGCGCACCGGCTCCGGCGGAAAGTGCCCCAGCGGCCCCCGCGTGATCGGGCTGCGGGTCCATGCGTTGTCCTGGTCGAGCACCAGCGACGACAGGATCTGTCCACCCATATAGGTCGGCCCGACGCCGTTGCCCGAGTAGCCGAAGCCGTAGTAGATGTGCGGCGCGCCATCGAGCCTGCCGAAGAACGGAAAGCCCGTCACCGAGCGGTCGGACGGGCCGTTCCAGCTGGCCGTGATCGGCGTGTCGCTCAATGCCGGAAAGAAGGAACGCAGGGCCTGCGTCAGCTCGGCTTCGTACGGCGAGCGCTCGTCGAACACCTTGGCCATGCGGCCACCCCAGGCGAAGGTGTTGCCGCCCTTGCCCAGCATGATGCGGCCGTCGACCGTGCTGCGGTAGTAATAGACGAAGGTGCGCGAATCGAGCACCGACACGCCGTCGGTCAGGCCGATCTTCTGCAGCAGCTCGGGACACCGCTCGGTGATGACCATGTCGCTCGACACGATGGCGATGGTCCGCTCGAACTGCGGGAAGGTGCTGGCCATCCATGCGTTCATCGCGAGCACCAGCTTCTTCGCGCGCACGCTGCCGGTGGGCGTACGCACCACGACGGGATGGCCGGTGCCGAAGTCCAGCATCGGCGTGCGCTCGTGGATGCGGATGCCCATGGCCAGCGCCACTCGCCGCAGCCCGCGCACCAGCTTGCCGGGGTGCACGGTCGCGGCAATCGGCGAATACACGCCCGCCAGGTTGCGCGCGGAGCCGGAGCGCCGCGCCACCTCTTCCGGCGGCAGCGTGCGGTAGGAATGGATGCCGCGTGCCTCCAGCGCCTGCATCATCGGGTCGAGCGTGCCGATCTGCGCCTGCGAGGTGGCGGTGTAGAGCGTGCCGTCCTGCCGCAGCTCGGCGTCGATGCCGTGCGCGGCGCAGAAGTCGGCGATGTGCTGCACCGCGGCCTCGGATGCCTTGACGAGGCGCACCGCCTCGTCCTCGCCGAACAGCCGGCGCAGCGTGAGGAACTTGGCCGACCATGTGAGCAGGCAGCCGCCGTTGCGGCCGCTCGCGCCTGCACCGCAGAGATCGCTCTCGAGGATGACGACATCGAGCGCGGGCGACTGCAGCTTGGCCTGGATGGCCGTCCAGAGGCCGGTGAAGCCGCCGCCGACGATGCAGACATCGGCGCTCTGCTCGCCCTGCAGCGCGGGCGCAAGGTCACCGTCGTTGAAGAGAGCCTGTTCGATCCAGAAGGGGCGCATGTCGGGCTCGCAGTTTTTTCAGGGCTTGCGCCGCATCTCGTAGGAAAACTCGGACTCCCGCTCGACGACGAACCCGAAGCGCTCATAGAGCGACTTCGCGGGATTCGCCTTCAGAACGCTGAGCGTGAGGTCGACGCCCACGCGTGCGGCCTCGTCGATGACTTCGGCCAGCAGCCCGGTGCCGATGCCGCCGCCCTGATAGCCGGGCGCCAGCTGGATCTGGATGACGACCCATTCATGCGGGTCGCGCGACACCTTGAGCAGGCCCACCGGCATCCCCTCGTGCAGCAGGACCTCGGCGCACTCGAAGCGATGCATCAGCCGCGCCATGTGATGCGCGTCGCTGACCTCGGCCCCTGACGCAATGACGTGGCCGTTCATCGTCTGCTGCCTCAGCGCGAGCAGAAAGGGAATGTCCTGCGCCGTGGCCTGGCGTCTGGTCAGATCGACCGATGACGCGGCGCTCATGCCGGTGCCGTGGCAGCCGGCTTCGACGCGATCGCCAGATGTCGTGCGTAGTACGCCAGGTCTGGCGTCTTCGCATCGGCACACTTGGCCGTGTCGTCCCAGCGCCGAAGGCGTACCGCGTCCATTGCATACGGCAGGGCCTCGAAAGCGCTGGCCTGCGCCGAGTCGAACACGCCGCCCTGCAACTGCAGGCTGCGTTTCGAATCGGGCGACAGCGCTTCGAGATAGCCGGGCTCCCTGGCGCAGAGGAAGCGCTTGGCATCCACATGCAGGCGGATCGGCTCCAGCGTGGCCGGGCCGAACAACGCGCGAAGAAACGGCAGGCAGCGGTACTGGTGCAGGTCGTCCAGGCCCTGCTGCGTCGGCGTGCCGCCGAAGTCGTGCAGCAGATGGCCCAGGTCATGCAACAGCGAGGCGGCGATCAGTTCGCTGCCGGCGCCAGCCTGCTCCGCCAGGTGCGCCGACTGCAGCGCATGCTCCAGTTGCGTGACCGGCTCGCCGTCGTACTGCGCGCCGCCCTTGGTTTCGAACAGGCCGACGATGTCGGGAATGCTCAAGCTCATCGTTGTCTACCAGGGCAGCGAATAGGTCTTGGTGTTGGTGAAGCTCTTCATGGCCTCGAGCACGCCTTCCTTGTAGCCCAGGCCGGAGTCCTTGATGCCGCCGAAGGGGGTGAGCTCGAGGCGGTAGCCCGGCACCTCGCGCACATTGACGCTGCCCACGTTCAGCTCGCGGATGAAGCGCGTGATGTAGTCCATCCGGTTCGTGCACACCGCCGACGACAGCCCGTAGGCCGTGCCGTTGGAGATGCGGATCGCTTCTTCGATGTTCCTGAAGCGGATCACCGGCGACACCGGCCCGAAGGTCTCGTGCCTGGCCACCGTCATCTGCGGGTCCACATGGTCGAGCACCGTCGGCGAGTACAGCGCACCGCGGCGCTCGTTGCCATAGAGCAGCTTCGCACCGGCCTTGATGGCCTCRTTGACCACCGACTCGAACTGGATCGCCGCCGCCTCGTCGATCACCGTGCCCATGTCCGTGGCCGGGTCCATCGGATCGCCGTACTTCAGCGCCTTCGTCYTGGCCACCARCAGCTCGACGAACCGGTCGGCCACCGAYTCGTGCACCAGCATGCGCTTGATCGCCGTGCAGCGCTGGCCCGAGTTCTTGTACGAMCCGCTGGCCGCCAGCGTCGCCGCCTCCTCGACATCGGCATCCTCCATCACGATGATCGGGTCGTTGCCGCCCAGCTCCAGGATCTGGCGCTTGTACACCGCCTTGCCCGCGATGTACTTGCCGATCGGCACGCCCCCCGTGAAGGTGACCAGATCGACGTCGGCGTTGGTCAGCAGCTCGTCGGCAATCTCCGCCGGATCGCCGGTGAGGACCGACAGCATCTGCGGCGGCAGCCCCGCCTCGTACAGGATGTCGGCCAGCAGGAAGGCCGTCAGCGGCGTCTTCTCGCTGGGCTTGAGCACGATGCGGTTGTTGGTCGCAATGGCCGGCGCCACCTTGTGGATCACCTGGTTCAGCGGATGGTTGAACGGCGTGATCGCGGTGATCGCGCCCTGCAGCGGCTCGCGCAGCGTGTAGACCTTGCGGCTCTTGCCGTGGTGCGTGAGGTCGCAGGAGAACACCTGGCCGTCGTCCACCAGGGCCTGGTTGGCCGCGAACAGCAGCACGTCGGAGGCGCGGCCYACCTCGTACAGCGAGTCCTTGCGGCACAGGCCCGACTCCATCGTGATGACGCGCGAGATCTCGTCCAGGCGCGAGGCGATGAKCTCGCCCGCGCGCATCAGGATCCTGTAGCGCTCGTAGCGCGTGAGCGTGGGCTTGTAGTCGCGCGCGACGCGCAGCGCATGGCGCACGTCGTCCAGCGTCGCCTTGGGCACGGTGGCGATGACTTCGCCGGTGTAGGGGTAGGTCACCTCGATCGTGCGGTCGCGGTGCACGCGCTCGCCGGCAATGCGCAGGGCCTCGCGGTGGACGGTGCCTGGCTTCAGGATGGCTTGGCTCATGGGGAAGTGCTCCGGGAGTCGTTGTCGTTACTGGGCGTGGTTCAGCGCGATGTCCAGCGCATCGAAGTTGCGCAGCCGGCGCCCGGYGGCAATGCCGGTGACCGGGCGGTTGCAGATCAGCGGCACGCGCTGCTCSGAGACGCCGCCGTGCGAGCGCAGCGGCACTTCCAGCGCCGAGAGGTCGTGCCGGCTGGCCGAGGTGCCGATGACCGTGCTCTGCTCGCTGACCACCACGATGTCGCCGATGCGRTCGGGCGGCAGYTCGAAGCGTTCGGCGGCGTCCTTGCGCGAGAGCACCAGCTCCATGCCGGGGATGCCCTTGATGCGCTCGATCCAGCCGGGCACGCTGGCTTCAGCGGGCGCGTASACGGTGGCGAAGGAGCCGAGCGCGCCGTGGTGCACCACGTAGGGGTCGGTGATCGGCAGGATGACCCGTGCCTCGTCCTGGCCGTACCAGCCGTCGAGCACGTCCTGCAGGTAGATGACCTTGGGCGCGCCGGCTGCGTCGTGCTTGTCGTTCATGCCGTGGTCGGCGGTGACGACGATGGTGGCGCCCAGGGCGTCSAGYTGYGCGAGGTAGCCGTCCATCATGGCGTAGAAGGCGTTGGCGGCGGGGCTGCCGGGGGCGGCCTTGTGCTGCACGTAGTCGGTGGTCGACAGGTACATGAGGTCGGGGCGGCGCGACGCCATGAGCTTGACGCCGGCGGCGAAGACGAACTCCGACAGTTCGGCGCTGTACACCGAGGGCACGGGCATGCCGACCATGTCGAGCACGTTGTCGATGCCGTTCTCCTCCATCGTCACCTGGTCGGACTTCTCCGACGAGAAGCAGATGCCCTTCATGCGGTGGCCCAGGAGCTTGCGCAGCTTGTCCTTGGCGGTCACCACCGCGACCTTGGCGCCCGCATCCGCGAAGGCGGCCAGCACGGTGCCCGCGCGCAGGTACTTGGGGTCGTTCATCATGACTTCCTGGCCGAGTTCGCGGTCGAAGAAGTAGTTGCCGCAGATGCCGTGCACGGCGGGTGGCACGCCGGTCACGATGGACAGGTTGTTGGGGTTGGTGAACGAGGGCACCACGCAGTCGGCCAGCAGGTCGGCGCCGGACTTTCTCATGCGGTCGAAGTACGGGGCCACGCCGGCGGCGATCGCCGCGTCGAGGTACGCGGGCTCGCAGCCGTCGACGCACACCACGACCACCGGGCGCGACATCCAGCGGTAGCTGCGGGCGTTGACTTCGAGTGTCTCCTGTGTCATTTCAGACTTCCTTTTGGGGTGGGTTGTTCGGGGCTTCAATGGGAGCGGAATCGGCGCGGCCGAAGGCCTTGTGCATGCGGGCGCGACTGTCGGCGACGTGCTGGCGCAGCGCCTGCCCAGCGATGTCGGGATTGCCGCTGGCAATGGCATCGACGATCACGCGGTGCTCGTCGGCCGAGACCCGCAGGCCGCCGCCGCTGTCGAGCGCGCGCATTCTGAAAAGGTGCAGTTCCTTGACCAGGCGCTTGTAGGTTTCGGTCAGCTTCTTGCTGCCTGCGGTGTCGAGCAGGATTTCGTGGAACTGCAGGTTGAGCTGCGCGTATTGCTCCACGTCCTGCGCCTGGGCTGCCGAACGCATCGCGTCGAGCATGGCGCGCAGGCGCTCGATGGCGTCGGGCTTGATGGCAACCGCCACGCGCCGACCGATGACTTCTTCCAGCGCCTCGCGCAGCTCGTAGATTTCGTCGGCTTCCTCGAACGCGATCTCGCGCACGAAGACGCCGCGGTTCTTTTCGTTGCGCACGAGGCCGGCCTCTTCCAGCGCCCGCAGCGCTTCCCGGATGGGGCCGCGGCTGGTGTTGAAGCGCTGCGAAAGCTCGCTCTCGTTGATGCGGCTACCGACGGGAAGCTCGCCCGTCATGATCAAACGCTCGATTTCTTCCTGCATCAGCATCGGCAGCGAGCTGGACTGGAGGAATGCGAGGGCGGCGGAGTGATTGCTGGTGACCATGGGGGCGTATTTTCCCGATGAATTGAAAACTGTCAACAATTTTTTATTGACAGTCTTCAATCACCAATCTACATTTTGCTCACCGGAGCTTGGTACAGCCATTGCCGGAGCCCGCCACTCACCCCTTCCAGTGACAGCAAGCCCTCTCAGGAGAAACAGATGACGATGAAACAAAGCACGCGCCGTCTCACGGCGGTTCTGTGTGCGGCAGCGCTGGGCCTTGCGGCCAGCGGCGCCGCATGGGCGCAAAAGACCTCGCTCCTGGTCTACACGGCGCTCGAGACCGACGCCATGAAGCTCTACAAGGACGCCTTCGAAAAAGCCAACCCCGACATCGAGGTGAAGTGGGTGCGCGACTCCACCGGCATCGTCACCGCCAAGCTGCTGGCCGAAAAAGCCAACCCGCAGGCCGACGTGGTGGCCGGCCTGGCCGCCAGCAGCCTCGCGCTGCTGCAGCAGGAAGGCATGCTCCTGCCCTACGAGCCCAAGGGCTTCAAGGAGCTGAACCCGGCCTACTCCGATGCCGCGCGCCCGCCGGCCTGGGTGGGCATGGACGTGTGGGCCGCCACCATCTGCTTCAACCGCGTAGAGGCCAAGAAGCTGAACCTGCCCAAGCCGGAAACCTGGCAGGACCTGGCCAAGCCGGTCTACAAGGGCACGATCACCATGCCCCACCCGGCCTCCAGCGGCACGGGCTACCTCGACGTGTCTTCCTGGCTGCAGAACATGGGCGACGCCGAGGGTTGGAAGTACATGGACGCGCTGCACCAGAACATCGCGCAGTACGTGCACTCGGGCTCCAAGCCCTGCAAGCAGGCCGGCGCGGGTGAGTTCCCCATCGGCATCTCGTTCGAGTTCCGCGCGCACCAGGTCAAGAAGTCGGGCGCGCCGGTCGACCTGATCTTCCCGAAGGAAGGCCTGGGCTGGGACATCGAGGCCACCAGCATCATGAAGACGAGCAAGAAGCTGGACCAGGCCAAGCGCTTCGCCGACTGGATGGCCAGCAAGGAGGCCAACCAGATCACTTCCACCTGGTGGGCGGTGGTGGCCTACCCCGGCGTGGCCTCGAAGCTGGAAGGCATTCCGGACAACTACGAAAAGCTGCTGGCAAAGAACGACATCAACTGGGCGGCAAAGAACCGCGAGCGCATCCTGGCCGAGTGGAGCAAGCGCTACGAAGGCAAGGCCGAACCGAAATAGGGCTCGCCCCCAGGCTGCGCGCACTTCGTGTCGCTTCGCCAACCCCCTACCGGGGGCGACACCTGCGGCCCGGCAAAGCCGGTTCCGCGGTGTCCCACGAATCGGTTCGACAGGCCCGTAGTCCCTCTCACAACCCGCGACGCCCATTCCCGAGGCGTGCGCCAACGACGAGTGCGAAAAATGGATATGACCGACACCAAGTTCATTGCCAGCCCGGTGCCTGCTAGCGCTCCCGCAGCGCTCGAGATCATCGGCGTGCGCAAGGACTTCGAATCCTTCAGTGCGCTGCGCGACGTGCACCTGCGGGTGAACCCGGGCGAGATGCTGTGCTTTCTCGGCCCCTCGGGCTGCGGCAAGACCACGCTGCTGCGCATCATCGCGGGGCTGGAGACGCAGACCTCCGGGCAGATCCTGCAAAACGGCAAGGACGTCTCGTGGCTGCCGCCAAACCGGCGCGACTACGGCATCGTGTTCCAGTCGTATGCGCTGTTTCCCAACCTGTCGATCGCCGAGAACATCGGCTATGGCCTGGTCAACAGCCGTGCCCGGCGCGGCGAGATCAAGGCCCGCGTCGAAGAGCTGCTGAAGCTGGTCGGCCTGCCGACCTCGGGCAGCAAATACCCCAGCCAGCTCTCCGGCGGGCAGCAGCAGCGCGTGGCGCTGGCACGGGCCCTTGCCACGCGGCCCGGCCTGCTGCTGCTCGACGAGCCGCTGTCGGCGCTCGATGCGCTGGAGCGCATCCGGCTGCGCGGCGAAATCCGCCGGCTGCAGAAGCAGGTCGGCATCACGACCATCATGGTCACGCACGACCAGGAAGAAGCGTTGTCGATGGCGGACCGCATCGTGGTCATGAACCACGGCGTGATCGAGCAGGTCGGCACGCCGATGGAAGTCTATGAACAGCCGGCCACGCCCTTCGTTGCAGATTTCGTCGGCAAGGTCAACGTGCTGCGCGCGGTGGCGCTGGGCAACCAGCGCTTCAAGGTGGGCGATATGGAACTGCAGTGCGATGCCTGCGACGGCGCCTTCGAGCCCGGCGAAGCCGTCAATCTCTACCTGCGCCCCGAAGACCGTGCGGTCGAGCACCTGCGTGACGACACGGCCAACCGCCTGCGGGCGCTGGTCACCAAGGTCGAGTTCCTCGGCGGCCTCTGCATCGCCGAGGTCACAGCCGATGCGCTGCACGGCCAGGCGCTGGGCCTGCACTTCTCGCTCAACCAGCTGCACGACCTGGACATCCGCGAAGGCAACACCATCGACATCGCGCTGCGCGCAAACCGCATCCGCGCCTTCTCCGCCCGCGCACCGAAGCCATGAACACGCTGGCCCGCCCTCTTCCCGCACTCGCCGCATTCAACGCACGCCCCGTCATGCGCTGGAGCCGAGACGAAACCATTGCCCGGGCGATCCTGCTCGTGGTGATGGTGATGCTGTTCGTGTTCCTGATCGCGCCGCTGCTGACCATCCTGGCGCATGCGGTGCAGGACAGGGAGGGCCGCTTCGTCGGCCTCACCCACTTCATCACCTACTTCCAGACGCCCAGCCTGCTGCGCGCGGCATGGAACTCGATCTGGGTGTCGGCTGCCGTGGTGATGATCTCGGTGCCCACTGCCTTCGTCTTCGCGTACGCACTCACACGCAGCCGCATGCCGACGCCGCTCAAGGCGGTGTTCCGCCTCATCGCGCTGATTCCGCTGCTGGCGCCCTCGCTGCTCTCGGCCATTTCCTTCGTGCAGTGGTTCGGCAACCAGGGAGCGCTCAAGTTCCTGCTGGGCGGCGTGTCGATCTACGGCGCGCCGGGGATCATCATGGCGGAGGTCTACAACACCTTTCCGCATGCGCTGATGATCCTGGTCACCGCGCTGTCGCTGGCCGACGGCCGGCTGTACGAAGCGGCTACCGCGCTGCGCACGCGGCCGTTCCGCCAGTTCATGACCATCACGCTGCCGTCGTGCAAGTACGGCCTGATCAGCGCGGCCACCGTGGTCTTCACCTACGTGGTGAGCGACTTCGGCGCACCCAAGGTGATCGGCGGGAACTTCAACGTGCTGTCGGTCGATGTGTTCAAGCAGGTGGTGGGGCAGCACAACTTCTCCATCGGAGCGGTGGTGGGCATGCTGCTGCTCGTTCCGTCGATCATTTCCTTCGTCATCGACTACGTGGTGCGGCGCAAGCTGAAGGCGCAGCTCACGGCCCGCTCTGTGCCCTACAGCCCCAAGCGCCGCAAGCTCGCCGATCCGCTGCTGACGCTGTTCTGCACCGTGGTGTGCGGCCTGCTGCTGGCCACCATCGGCATGGCGATCTACACCTCGCTGATCTCGCTGTGGCCTTATGACCTGTCGCTCACGCTCAAGCACTACCACTTCGTGCTGATCGAAAGCGACATGGCCGACGCCTACACCAACAGCCTGATCGTCGCCATGGCCACCGCCGTGGCCGGCTCGCTCATCGTGTTCGTGGGCGCCTACCTGATCGAGAAGACGCGCAACCTGGGCCTGATGCGCAAGGGCATGCACCTGATGGCGGTGCTGTCGATGGCGGTGCCGGGCCTGGTGCTCGGCCTGGGCTACGTGATGTTCTTCAACCATCCGGCCAACCCGCTGAACTTTCTCTACCAGACGATGGCGATCCTGATCATCTCGATGGTGGTGCACTACTACACCTCGAGCCATCTCACGGCCGTGACGGCGCTCAAGCAGATCGACAACGAGTTCGAGGCCGTGTCGGCCTCGCTCAAGGTGCCGTTCTTCAAGACCTTCCTGCGGGTGACGGTGCCGGTGTGCCTGCCGGCCATCCTGGACATCGGGCGCTATTTCTTCGTGGTGTCGATGGCCAGCCTGTCTTGCGCCATCTTTCTCTACACGCCGGAGACCATCCTGGCTTCGGTCGCGATCATGCATCTGGACGACGCCGGCGACATCGGCCCGGCGGCGGCGCTGGCCAGCCTGATCGTCGTCACCTCGACCGTCGTGTGCATCGCCTATTCGCTGCTCACGCGCGTGCTGCTGTCGCGCACGCAGGCCTGGCGCAACCTGAGCCGCGGCTGAAGCCAAGACAACCCTTGCCCCCGTTCCCTTCCTTGCCTGGAGACATCATGAGTCAAGCCGACTACCCCATCCTGCTCACCCCCGGCCCCCTGACCACTTCGGACCGCACACGCAATGCGATGCTGCGCGACTGGGGATCGTGGGACGCCGACTTCAACCAGATCACCGCGCGCATCCGCAAGGAAGTGTTGAACATCGTGCACGGCACGGGCACGCATGAATGCGTTCCGTTGCAAGGCAGCGGCACCTTCTCGGTGGAAGCGGCCATCGGCACCGTGGTTCCGCGCGACGGCCATGTGCTGGTGCCGAGCAACGGCGCCTACTGCCAGCGCCTGGCCAAGATCTGCAAGGTGCTCGGGCGCAAGCTGAGCACCATCGACTACACGGAAGAAAAGCAGGTCTCGCCCGCCGACGTCGACCGCGCGCTCGCGGCCGACCCAAGCATCACCCACGTCGCGGTGGTGCATTGCGAGACCGGCGCCGGCGTGCTCAACCCGCTGCACGAGATCGCGATGGTCGTCGCGAAGCACGGCTGCGGGCTGATCATCGACGCCATGAGTTCCTTCGGCGCCATCGAGATCGATGCGCGCAAGACGCCCTTCGACGCGGTCGTCGCCGCGTCGGGCAAGTGCCTCGAAGGCGTGCCGGGCATGGGCTTCGTGGTCATCAAGCGCAGCACGCTCGAAAAATGCGAAGGCAACTGCCACTCGCTGAGCATGGACCTGTACGACCAGTGGGTGTACATGGAAAAGACCACGCAATGGCGCTTCACGCCGCCCACGCACGTGGTCGCGGCGCTCGACACAGCCATTGCGCAGTACGTCGAGGAAGGCGGCCTGAAGGCGCGCGGCGCACGCTACGCGCGCAACTGCAAGGGGCTCATCGACGGGCTGGCCGCGCTGGGCTTCCGCAGCTTCCTCGACCCGGCCATCCAGGCGCCGATCATCATCACCTTCCACGCGCCGGACGACGCCAACTACAACTTCAAGACCTTCTACCAGGAGGTCAAGAAGCGCGGCTACATCCTCTACCCCGGCAAGCTGACGCAGGTGGAGACCTTCCGCGTCGGCTGCATGGGGCACTTCGGCKAGGCGGGCATCCCGGGCGCGGTGGCGGCCATTGCCGACACGCTCGAGGCCATGGGCATCCGGCAGGTGTCGGTGCCCGTCGCGGCCTGAACGCCGGGACCCGAACGCCAGAGCCATTCGACCGGCGCATTGCAGCGCCGGTCCTACAACCGTGGAGCCGGCGCGCTTCACATAATTTCGCGCATGACGGCTCTGCGCAGCGACATCCCCGCCCGCCTGGACCGCCTGCCGTGGTCGCGCTGGCATTGGCGCGTGGTGATCGCGCTGGGCGTGGCCTGGGTTCTCGACGGCCTGGAGGTCACGCTGGTGGGCTCCATCGGCGCGGTTCTGGAGCGGCCCGACACGCTGGGGCTCACGGCCGGCGAGATCGGGCTGTCGGGCTCGGTGTACGTGGCGGGCGCGGTGGTCGGGGCCCTGCTCTTCGGGCGCATGACCGACCGGCTCGGGCGCAAGAAGCTCTTCCTGATCACGCTGGCGGTCTACACGGTGGGCACGCTGGCCACGGCCTTCTCGCCGAACTTCGCCTTCTTCGCGCTGTGTCGCTTCCTTACCGGGCTGGGCATCGGCGGCGAGTACGCGGCCATCAACTCGGCCATCGACGAACTGATTCCGGCGCGGGTGCGCGGGCGTGTCAACCTCGCGATCAACGGCAGCTTCTGGATCGGTGCCGCGCTGGGCGCGGCGCTCAGCCTGGTGCTGCTCGACGCGCGCGTGATCGGCCCGGTGTGGGGCTGGCGCGCCGGGTTCGCGCTGGGCGCGGTGCTGGCGGTGGCCATCCTGCTGGTGCGGCGCCACGTGCCCGAGAGCCCGCGCTGGCTCATTGCGCACGGGCGGGCCGACGAGGCGAAACGCATCGTCGAGCGCATAGAAGCAGAGGTTGAGGCGCAGCACGGCCCGCTGCCGGCGCCGCGGGGCTTCGTCGTGAACTACACAGCCGCCAGACCGAACAGCCCGCCGATGCGCCAGGTGGCCCGCGTGCTGTTCAAGCGCTATCCGCAACGCAGCATGGTCGCGCTGGCGCTGATGATTTCGCAGGCCTTCTTCTACAACGCGATCTTCTTCACCTACGCGCTGGTGCTCACCCGCTTCTACGGCGTGCCCGAGGGTAGCGTGGCGCTCTATATCTTTCCGTTCGCGCTGGGCAACGTGCTGGGGCCGCTGCTGCTGGGGCCGCTGTTCGACAGTGTGGGCCGGCGCCGCATGATCGCGCTGACCTATGTGCTCGCGGGCGTCGGCCTCGCGCTCACCGGCTGGGCCTTCATGCAGGGCTGGCTCGACGCACGCAGTCAGGCGCTGTGCTGGTCGGCGGTGTTCTTCCTGGCGTCGGCGGCGGCGAGTTCGGCGTATCTCACCGTGAGCGAGGTGTTTCCGCTGGAGATGCGCGCGATCGCCATCGCGATCTTCTATGCGGTCGGCATGGGCGCGGGCGGCTTCGCGGCGCCGCTGCTGTTCGGCCTGCTGATCGAGACCGGCAGCCGCGGCGCCGTGATGGTGGGTTATTGCATCGGGGCCGGACTGGTCATCGTGGCGGGGCTGCTGGCGCTGCGCCACGCGGTCGATGCGGAACGCAAGCCGCTGGAGGAAGTGGCGCCGCCGCTTGCCTCCGAGACCGGCGGCGAGCGCTGAGCAGCTTTACAGTCAGAGCGCGCAGGTACGGAAGCCGAAGAAGCCGTCGTCGCGCTCCGGCAGCGCGAAGCCGCGGCGGCGCAGCGATCGCAGGCGTGCCCGCGTCGCGAACGACGCTCCACGCAGCACGCGTGCCCGGCCGAAGCCCGCTGCCGGATCGAACCCGGTACCCTCGCTCCACGGATCGGCCCGATAGCCGGGCCAGGGCTGCAAGGTGCCCGCGGTCCACTCATGAACGTCGGCCCAGCGGAAGCCGCGCCGCACGGCGTGGTGGGCAGCGATCTCCCATTCGACCTCGGTAGCCAGGCGCCTCCCGGCCCATCGTGCCCAGGCATCGGCCTCCCACCAGTTCAGGTGCACGACGCTGTGGTGGCCGGCCGCGCGCACGGTGGCGCCGAAGCGCCGCTGCAGCACCGAGCCGCCCGTGCCGTTGCGCGCCGCGCCGATCTGCTCGACGTGGCGCGGCCCGCGCCGGCCCTCGATCTGCGCGCCGAGCCAGCGCCAGCCTTCGCCGTGCCAAAGTTCCTCGCGGTCGTAGCCGCCGTCCTCGACGAACTCGATGTACTGGTTCCAGGTGACGGGCTGCGCGTCGATCTCGAATTCGGGTACGTCCACCCGGTGCGCGGCGCGTTCCTGCGCGAAGGCGAAGCCGCTCTCGGGCATGCCCAGCTCCCAGCGCGTGGCCGGCAACAGCAGCGGCTCGCGGGTGACGGCGATGGGCGCCTGCTCGACGCCCAGCGGCAGCCCCAGCGTCTGCGCCATCACCACGAACTGCTCTCCGCGCATGTCCTCGTGGAACAGCGCGAGACGGTAGAAGTACAGCCCGGCATCGGTCTCGGCCGCGTTGTCGAGCAGGTCGAGCGTGCTCTCCAGCGTGTCCAGGAGATAAGCCTTGGTCTGCGCGAGATCGGGCAGGTCCGGAATTGCGTGCTCCTGCGCCCGGGGCATCCGCTGCAGGCTCCACCAGTCGTCCGCGCCAGGCTCGATGGACGCCAGCCGGGTCGGACGCACCGGACAGTCGCTGCCGAAGGAGCGTTGCGTGTTGCGCCCGATCCACCATTCGGCGAACCAGCCGATGTAGCCGGCCAGCCAGACGGGCGGCACCACGTCGGGCATCGGCTCCACGCGCATTGCCCGCCCCAGCGCCTGCTCGAAGAGCGACAACAGGTGCAGGGTGTGGTTGCGAGCGTCGATCAACGCCAGCGACAGCATGTCGCGGCCGGCCCGGCACATGTCGGGGGAGTCGATGGACTGCGGCGTTGCCGCAGCCGCGGCCGGAGGAAGGCGCGGTGTGTGGGCCATCCGGCATTATCGCCACGGCCCTTCCCCCGGGTAGCCCCCCAAACGACACTTTCGATTGCACCTATAAAATCCACCCCGCCTCATGCACCCGACCCGCCGGCGCACAACGCCGGTGCGTCGGGTGCGTTCGTATATGGAGGCGATCCAATACAAAAATGGAGATGTGATGCAAGGCTTGCTGAAGCTGTCCCGGGCCATCGACTGGCTCAACGCCCAGGTGGGCAAGTACGCGATATGGCTGATCCTGGCCGCCACGGTGATCAGCGCACTCAACGCCATCGTGCGCAAGGTGCTCAATACCAGTTCGAACGCCTTCCTCGAAGTGCAGTGGTATCTGTTCGCCTGGTCGTTCCTGATCGCCGCCGGCTTCACGCTGCTGCACCGGGAACACGTGCGCATCGACGTGCTCAACAGCCGCCTGTCCAAGCGCAAGCAGGTCTGGATCGACATCATCGGATTCGCGTTCTTCCTGACCCCGCTGTGCCTGACGGTGCTCTACCTGTCGGTGCCCGTGGTCATCCAGATGTATCAATCGGGCGAAATGTCCGGCAACTCGGGCGGCCTGATCCGCTGGCCCGTGTGGGCGGCGCTGCCGGCCGGCTTCACGCTGCTGCTGCTGCAGGGCTGGTCGGAGCTCATCAAGCGCATCGCCTTCCTGCGCGGCCAGGGCCCCGACCCGATGGGCCGCCTGACCGACAAGACGGCCGAGGCCGAGCTGATCGAGGCCTTGCGCCTGCAGGCCGAAAAGGACGCCGCACAAGCCGCGGCCGAAACGGGCGCCGCGCCCAAGCCTCAGCACTGAACAGGCGAGCACCGAACACCATGGAATTCATCGTCGCCAATTTCGCCCCGATCATGTTCGCGGGGCTGATCTGCTTCCTTCTACTGGGCTTCCCGGTCGCTTTCAGCCTCGGTGCCTGCGGCCTGTTCTTCGGCCTCGTCGGCGTCGAGCTGGGCGTGTTCCAGTCCTCGGTGATGGCCTGGCTGCCCCAGCGGCTGATCGGCATCATGGCCAACGACACGCTGCTGGCGGTGCCGTTCTTCACGCTCATGGGGCTCATCCTCGAGCGAAGCGGCATGGCGGAAGACCTGCTCGACACGGTCGGCCAGGTCTTCGGCCCGATGCGCGGCGGCCTCGCCCTGGCGGTGATCTTCGTCGGCGCACTGCTCGCGGCAACCACCGGCGTGGTGGCTGCCTCGGTGATCTCGATGGGCCTGATCTCGCTGCCCATCATGCTGCGCTACGGCTACGACCGGCGGCTGGCCAGCGGCGTCATCGCCGCCTCGGGTACGCTGGCGCAGATCATCCCGCCCTCGCTGGTGCTGATCATCATGGCCGACCAGCTCGGGCGCAGCGTCGGCGACATGTACAAGGGCGCCTTCCTGCCCGGCTTCATGCTGATGGGCCTGTACGTGCTCTACGTCGTGTTCCTCGCGATCTTCAAGCCCGCTCAGGTGCCTGCGCTGCCGTCCGAGGCGCGCACCTTCCGCGAGCCCAACGGCAGCGGCGGCTATCCCTCGCTGGTCGGCATCACCGCCCTGTCGGCCGTCGTGGCCGTCGTGCTGGCACGCAACATGGAGGCCGTGCACACCTGGTTCCAGGGCGAACCCGTCACCTTCGTGGCCACCGACGAGAAGGTCGTGGTCGCCATGTGCGGCGGCGTGTTCGTGGCGCTGGTGATCGCGCTGATCAACAAAGGCCTGAAGCTCAACCTGCTGTCCCGGCTGGCCGAGCGCGTGACCTTCGTGCTGATCCCGCCGCTGCTGCTCATCTTCCTGGTGCTGGGCACCATCTTCCTGGGCGTCGCGACACCCACCGAGGGCGGCGCGATGGGGGCGGTCGGCGCGCTGGTCATGGCCTGGATCCGCCGTCGCATGAGCCTGCCGCTGCTCAAGCAGGCCCTGGCCTCGACCACCAGGCTGTCGAGCTTCGTGATGTTCATCCTGATCGGTGCCACGGTGTTCAGCCTGGTGTTCCAGGCCGCCGACGGCCCGATCTGGGTCGAGCATCTGCTGTCGGGCCTGCCCGGCGGCCCGGTGGGCTTCCTGATCGCGGTGAACGTGCTGGTGTTCTTCCTGGCGTTCTTCCTGGACTACTTCGAGCTGTCGTTCATCGTGGTGCCGCTGCTGGCGCCGGTGGCGCACAAGCTGGGCATCGACCTGATCTGGTTCGGCGTGCTGCTCGCGGTGAACATGCAGACCTCGTTCATGCACCCACCCTTCGGCTTCGCCCTCTTCTTCCTGCGCTCCGTGGCGCCCGACAAGCAGTACGTCGACCGGGTGACGCAGAAGGTCATGGAGCCCGTGACGACGATGCAGATCTACAAGGGCGCGATCCCCTTCGTGCTGATCCAGCTCACGATGGTGAGCGTGCTGATCGCGTTCCCGCAGATCGTGACGGGCAGCCTGGACAAGGAGGTCAAGGTCAACCTCGACGACATCGGTGCCCAGATGCGCGAAAGCCTGCAGCCCGAGAACGACGCTACGCCCGCCGACCCCTACGGCGCCCCTCCCGAGCCTGCGCCGGCGCCGGATGCTGAACCCGCGGCACCGGCTGCGGAAGGCACGGCGGCGCCCGCGCCCGCGCCCGAGCCCACCCCGGCGGACAGCGGTGCCAGCGACGACCCGATGAAGGCGATGCAGGACGCGCTCAAGCAGCAGGCCAAGCCTTGAGCGTCGCGCCCCGGAGCCTTCCGGGGCGTACATGAAAAAAAGGCCGGCCCGTTCGCACGGGCCGGCCTTTTTCATGTGAACCGCGGCAGGATCAGATCTTGACGGTGTTCATGTACTGGTTGAACGGGTACTCCGAGAAGCGGTTCCACAGGATCTGGTCGCGCTGGAACGTACGCATGTCCTGGTGGATCTTCTTGAACTCGGGCGACTTGGCCTCGTGCTCGGCGAAGACTTCCATCGAAGCCTTGAAGCCAGCGTCCATCACCGCCTTGGGGAACGGCTTGAGCTGCGTCTTGGCGGCCACGAGGCGCTTGAGCGCCACCGGGTTGTAGGCGTCGTACTTGGCGATCATGTCGCGTGCGGCAACCTTGGTGGCCGCGTCGAGGATGGCCTTGTTCTCGTCCGACAGCTTGGCGTAGGCCTTGTTGTTGATGAAGAACTCGAGGTCGGCGCCGCCTTCCCACCAGCCGGGGTAGTAGTAGTACGGGGCAACCTTGTTGAAGCCCAGCTTCTCGTCGTCGTAGGGGCCGACGAACTCGGCCGCGTCCAGCGTGCCCTTCTCGAGCGCCTGGTACACGTCGCCGGCGGGCATGTTCTGCGACACCACGCCCAGCTTGGCCATCGCCTCGCCGAACACGCCGCCGCCCATGCGCATCTTCAGGCCCTTCAGGTCGGCGACCGTCTTGATTTCCTTGCGGTACCAGCCGCCCATCTGCGTGCCGGTGTTGCCGGCGCTGGCGGTGCGGAAGTTGTATTGCGCGAAGAAGGCGTCGAGCAGCTTGCGGCCGTTGCCGTATTCCTTCCAGGAGTCGGTCTGGCGCGCGGTCAGGCCGAAGGGCACTGCGCAGCTGAACGCGAAGATCGGGTCCTTGCCGGTGAAGTAGTAGGCGGCGGTCTGCGCCATTTCGAGGGTGTCGCCCTGCAGAGCGTCGACCACGCCGAAGGCGGGCATCAGTTCACCGGCGGGGTGCACGGAGATTTCGAACTTGCCGCCGGACAAGGCCTTGACGGTCTTGGACAGCATTTCGGCGCTACCGAAAATCGTGTCGAGCGAACGGGGGAAGCTCGACGCCAGGCGCCAGCGCACTGCGGTCTGCGCATGGACGGCGGGTGCGATGCCGGCGGCCAAAACGCCGGCGATGCCGGCGTTTTTTATGAGGGAACGACGATCCATTGAATTCACTCCGGGTTCTTTTAGAAAAACGAAACGCGGCTTGTGACCGCGCTGGGGACTTTCGGGTAAGTCTCCTTGATTGTAAAAAGCGCTTACAGGTGTCCGGCCGGGGTTTACCCTGCGCTCCGGATAGCGAAGCGCTCGCGGATCGAGGCCTCGATGCCCGCGGCATCGAGGCCGATGCCCGCCAGCAGCTTTGCCGGATCGCCATGCTCGATGAACTGGTCGGGCAGGCCCAGCTGCAGCACCGGCTTCTGCACGCCGGCATGCTGCAGCGCCTCGAGCACCGCGCTGCCCGCGCCGCCCATGACCGCGCCCTCTTCCAGCGTGACGATGGCATCGTGCGTGTCCGCGACCTTCAGCAGCAACTCGACGTCCAGCGGCTTGGCCCAGCGCATGTTGACCACCGTGGCGTCGAGCGACTCCGCCGCCGTGAGCGCCGGATACAGCAGCGTGCCGAAGGCCAGGATGGCGATGCCCTTGCCCTCGCGGCGGACCTCGCCCTTGCCGAAGGGCAGCGCATCGAGCGTGAGATGCGGCGCCACGCCGGCACCCGAGCCGCGCGGATAACGTACGGCCACCGGATGGTTCTGCTCATAGGCGCTGGTGAGCAATTGGCGGCACTCGCACTCGTCGGCCGGGCAGGCGATGCTCATGTTCGGGATGCAGCGCAGGAACGGGATGTCGTATGCGCCCGCGTGCGTCGCGCCGTCGGCGCCCACCAGGCCCGCGCGGTCGAGCGCGAACACCACCGGCAGGTTCTGAATGGCAACGTCGTGGATCAGTTGGTCGTAGGCGCGCTGCAGGAAGGTCGAATAGATCGCGACCACTGGCTTCAGGCCCTCGCAGGCCAGGCCGGCGGCGAAGGTCACGGCATGCTGCTCGGCGATGCCCACGTCGTAGTAGCGGTCGGGGAAGCGCTTCTCGAACTCCACGAGCCCCGAGCCCTCGCGCATCGCGGGCGTGATGCCCACGAGCCGGCCGTCGGCGGCCGCCGTGTCGCACAGCCACTGGCCGAAAACCTGCGTGAAGGTCTGCTTGGCGACGGCGGTGGACTTGACCAGCCCCACCTGCGGATCGAACTTGCCCGGGCCGTGGTAGGCCACCGGATCGGCCTCGGCCAGCTTGTAGCCCTGCCCCTTCTTCGTGACCACGTGCAGGAACTGCGGGCCATCGAGGTGCTTGAGGTTCTCGAGCGTGGGCACCAGCGAATCGAGGTCGTGGCCATCGATGGGGCCCACGTAGTTGAAGCCGAACTGCTCGAACAGCGTGGCCGGCACGACCATGCCCTTGGCATGCTGCTCCAGCCGCTTGGCCAGCTCGAACAACGGCGGCGCGTTGCGCAGCACGCTCTTGCCGACATTCTTGGCGGCGGCATAGAAGTTGCCGCTCATCAGCTGCGCGAGATAGCGGTTGAGCGCGCCCACCGGCGGGCTGATCGACATGTCGTTGTCGTTCAGGATCACCAGCAGCTTGCAGTCGCACACGCCCGCGTTGTTCAGCGCCTCGAAGGCCATGCCGGCGGTCAGCGCGCCGTCGCCGATGATGGCGACGGTGTAGCGGTCCTCGCCCTTCTGCTTGGCGGCCATGGCCATGCCGAGTGCGGCCGAGATGCTGGTCGACGAGTGGGCGGTGCCGAAGGTGTCGTACTCGCTCTCGGTGCGCTGCGGAAAGCCCGAGATGCCGCCGATCTGCCGCAGCGTGGGCATGCGCTCGCGCCGGCCCGTGAGGATCTTGTGCGGATAGGTCTGGTGGCCCACGTCCCACACCAGCCGATCGTGCGGCGTGTTGAACACGTGGTGCAGCGCGACCGTCAACTCGACGGTGCCCAGGTTGGAACTCAGGTGGCCGCCGGTGCGGGAGACGTTGTCGAGCACGCAGGCGCGCACCTCGTCGGACAGCTGGCGCAGCTGGGCCCGGTCGTATTTGCGGATGGGCGAGGGGTCGTGGAATGTGGGAAGCAGCGGAGCAGCCATGGGAGGTATTTTCTTTTCTCAGTGTTCGATCACGCTTCGTGCGGCCCGCAACGCACGAAACTGCCGCGATTCAGTCGGGAGACACCGCGCAACCGGCTTTGCCGGGCCGCTGGTATCGCCCCCTGGAAGGGGGTTGGCGAAGCGGCAAGAAGTGCGCGAAGACTGGGGGGCAGTTTCATCCTAGCGGTCGCGGTCGACCACCATGTGGGCGAGCGCGCGCAATGCCGCGGTGTCGGCGAGGCCGCTGCGCTCCAGCGCGGCGAGCGCATCGGCCAGCAGCTGGCGGGCCTGGGTGCGGGCGCCGTCGAGGCCGAGCAGCGACACGTAGGTAGGCTTGTCGGCGGCGGCGTCCTTGCCGGCGGTCTTGCCCAGGGTCTGCGAATCGGCCGTGACGTCGAGGATGTCATCGACCACCTGGAACGCGAGGCCGATGGCCGCGCCGTAGTCGCGCAGCGCAGCCAGGGCGATCGGGCCGACGTAGCCACAAGCGGCGCCCATCTCGACGCTGCCCTGCAGCAGCGCGCCGGTCTTCAGGCGGTGCATTTCGCGCAGCTGCGCCTCATTGAGCGCGATGCCGACGCTGGCCAGGTCGATGGCCTGGCCGCCGGCCATGCCCTGGCTGCCCGCGGCGCGGGCGAGCAATCGGCACAACAGGGCCTGGGTGGCCGCGGGAATCTCGTCGCCTTCTTCGTCACTTTCAGGCGTGAGCAGTTCGAAGGCCAGAGCCTGCAGGGCGTCGCCGGCCAGCAGAGCGTCGGCTTCGCCGAACTTGACGTGCACCGTGGGCTTGCCACGGCGCAGCACGTCGTTGTCCATGCACGGAAGGTCGTCGTGAACCAGCGAATAGGCGTGGATCAGTTCGGTGGCACAGGCCGCGCGCAGCGCGGCAGCCGCATTGCCGCCGACGGCCTCGCTGGCGGCCAGCACCAGCAGCGGCCGCAGGCGCTTGCCCCCGTCGAGCACGGCGTAGCGCATGGCGTCGCCCAGCAACACCGGGGCATCGACGCCGACCCAACGCGACAGCGCAGATTCGACATTCGCCAGATGGGGTTCGCTCCAGCCGGCGAGCGTGCGGGCGTCCCAGTGGGCGGAATTCAGCGTGGCGGCGCTCATTCAGGCGTCCAGACCTTCAGGCTGCCCGAATCGAGCACCTTGATCTGGTCTTCGACCGCCTGCAGCTTGTCGCGGCAGAAGGCGAGCAGCGCCGCGCCGCGCTGATAACTGACGAGCAGTTGATCCAGCGGCAGCTGGCCCGATTCGAGTTCCGCGACCAGTTGCTCCAGTTCCTGGAGCCCGGCTTCGTAACTGGCAGGCAGCGGACCCGTGTCGGGCGTTGCCGCCGGACTGGACGAGGAAGGGGGGGGCACCTTGGGCATGCAAGCGAAACGTGGGTGAAACGGGGCATTTTAGGACCGTGACCGGGACAAGTGGCGGCCCGCTCGCCCCACCTCCCCCGGGGGCTGGCCGGAGCGCGTGGCGCGTTTCCCGTGGCGCAAGCCCCATCGCACATCGCGAAATGGCATAGAAAGCCCCGGGGACGAAAAAACGGCCCCGGGTACAATGCGAACTTCTCTCGTTGACGACGTTCAACACTGCTCCGGGCCGCCCAGCCAATTCTTCCGGCGGCGCCTTCCGTTCTTTTTCTTCCTTTTCTCCCTGTGGGGAGCTTGGTCAGGTCCTCCATGTCTGATTTAAGTCTTCAACTGCAGCAGGCCGCGAGCCAACTTCCAGTTTCCGCGTATTTCGACGAGGCGCTCTTCGCCCGCGAGATGCAGAACCTTTTCTCGCGAGGGCCCCGCTATGTCGGCCATCGCCTGGCCGTGCCCGAGATGGGCGACTTCCACACCCTGCCCCAGGAACACCAGGGCCGTGCACTCGTCCACACGCCCAAGGGCGTGGAACTGATTTCCAACGTCTGCCGCCATCGCCAGGCCCTGATCCTGCAGGGCCGGGGCCAGCTCGAGAGCCAGTCGGGCGGCAACATCGTCTGCCCGCTGCACCGCTGGACCTACGCCGCGAGCGACCCGCGCACCACCGGCACGCTGATCGGCGCCCCCCACTTCGAGCAGGACCCCTGCCTGAACCTGCACAACTACCCGCTCACCGAGTGGAACGGCCTGCTGTTCGAGAAGAACCCCGACGGCTCGGGCCCCGACGTGGCGGCCGACATGGCCGGCCTCGGCCCGCAGGCCGACCTGGACTTCAGCGGCTACGCGCTCGACCGCGTCGAACTGCACGAGTGCAACTACAACTGGAAGACCTTCATCGAGGTCTACCTCGAGGACTACCACGTCGGCCCCTTCCACCCCGGGCTGGGCAGCTTCGTCACCTGCGACGACCTGCGCTGGGAGTTCAAGCCGCGCTATTCGGTGCAGACGGTGGGCGTGGCCAACCGCCTGGGCCGCGCGGGCAGCCCGGTCTACCAGAAGTGGCAGGAGCAGCTGCTCAAGTACCGCGAGGGCAAGCCGCCGAAGTACGGCGCCATCTGGCTGACCTACTACCCGCACGTGATGGTCGAGTGGTATCCGCACGTGCTCACGGTGTCGACCCTGCACCCCGTGAGCCCGACGAAGACGCTCAACATGGTCGAGTTCTTCTACCCCGAGGAAATCGTCGCCTTCGAGCGCGAGTTCGTCGAGGCCCAGCAGGCCGCCTACATGGAGACCTGCGTGGAAGACGACGAGATCGCCGAGCGCATGGACGCCGGCCGCCGCGCGCTGATGCTGCGTGGCGACAACGAGACCGGTCCCTACCAGAGCCCGATGGAAGACGGCATGCAGCAGTTCCACGAGTGGTACCGCACCGCAATGCAGAACGCCTGAGTCGATGAACGCAGTGACACCCGCAGGTGTTCAGGGAACACCGAGGAACCGGCTTTGCCGGGCCTCTGGTGTTGCCCCCGGTGAGGGGGCAGGAGAAGCGACACGAAGTGCGCGAAGCCTGGGGGAGAGCCAATAGTGCAAGCCCTGTGGATGGTGCTGGGAGCTTTCCTGTTCGCCACGATGAGCGTGGCCGTGAAAGTCGCCTCGGCGTGGTTCAACAGCGGCGAGATGGTGCTCGGGCGCGGCCTGATCGGCATCGTGTTCCTCTGGCTGCTGGCGCGCAACCGCGGCGTGTCGCTGGCCACCCGCTACCCCGGCATGCACGCCTGGCGCAGCACCATCGGCGTGGTGTCGCTGGGCGCGTGGTTCTATGCCATCGCCCACATGCCGCTGGCCACCGCCGTCACGCTCAACTACATGAGCAGCGTGTGGGTCGCGGCCTTCCTGGTCGGCGGCGCGCTGCTGGCCTGGGTGCCGGTGCCCGGGCGCGACGGCCGCGTGGAGCGCCCGCCGCTGCAGGGCGCGCTGGCCATGACGGTGCTCGCGGGCTTCGTGGGCGTGGTGCTCATGCTCAAGCCCAGCGTGAACGGCAACGAAGGCTTCGCCGGCCTGCTGGGCCTGCTGTCGGGGCTGACGGCCGCCTTTGCCTACATGCAGGTGGTGGCGCTGTCGCGCATCGGCGAGCCCGAACTGCGCACGGTCTTCTACTTCGCGGTGGGCTCGGCAGTGGCGGGCGGCATCGCTACGGCATTCACTGGCTTCTCGGGCGACACCTCATGGACGTGGCAGCATGCGCTGTGGCTGCTGCCGATCGGATTCCTGGCCGCCCTCGGACAACTGTGCATGACCCGCGCATACGCCACCGCCAAGACGCAGGCCGGCACGCTGGTCGTCGCCAACCTGCAGTATTCGGGCATCGTCTTCGCGGCGTTCTACAGCGTGGTGCTGTTCGACGACCGCATCGACGCGGCCGGCTGGGCGGGCATGGCCCTTATCATCGCCAGCGGCATTGCTGCAACCGTGTTGCGACAACGGGCGGTGCCCAAGGCACCCGCCGAGGAACACTGAGCGAACCACGCAACGGCATCGCCGGATTTTCAGATTTCGAAGGAGCAGACGCCATGTACACCACCCTCATCTCCGTCGAACAGCTCCAGCGGCTGCAGGCCGGCGGCCAGCCCTTCATGGTGTTCGACTGCAGCTTCGAGCTCATGAAGCCCGAAGCCGGAGCGCAGCTCTACGCGGCCGCGCACATTCCGGGCGCGCTCTACGCCAACCTCGACACCGACCTCAGCGCGAAGCACGGTGCCCCCGGCGCGCACGGCGAGGTGGTCGTGGCGCAGGAAGACGGCGTGCCCGCCTCGGGCGGACGCCATCCGCTGCCCAGCCGCGAGAAGTTCGCGGCGTGGCTCTCCAGCGTCGGCTTCTCCAACGATATGCAGGCCGTGGTGTACGACCGCAACGGCGCCAACTACTGCGGCCGCCTGTGGTGGATGCTCAAGTGGATGGGCCACGACGCCGTGGCCGTGCTCGACGGCGGGTTGCAGGCCTGGCAGGCCGCTGGTGGCGAGGTCACCGGCCGCGAGGAGCCCGCGCGCTTCCAGTCGAACTTCGTCGCGGGCGAGCCCGTCGCGAAGCTCGTGACCACTGAAACAGTGTTGCGCCGGCTCGGCCAGCCTGACCAGAACCTGATCGACGCACGCGCCGGTGCACGTTACCGCGGCGAGGTGGAACCTCTGGACCCGATCGCCGGTCACATCCCCGGGGCCCTCAACCGGCCTTTCGCCGACAACCTCGGCCCGGACGGCAAGTTCAAGCCGGCATCGCAATTGCGTGCCGAGTTCGAAGCGCTGCTCGCGGGACGCGATGCGGCGACCGTCGTCCACCAGTGTGGCAGCGGCGTGAGCGCCGTGCCCAACCTGCTCGCCATGCAGATCGCGGGATTCGGGACGACCGCGCTCTATGCCGGCAGCTGGAGCGAATGGAGCAACACGCCGGGGCTGCCGACCCGGCAAGGCGCTGAACCATGAAGCACATCCGACTCCGACGCACCGCCGGTCTCGCAATCGCAGCCGCGCTCTTCGCGGCGGCCCCGTTCCTCACCGCACAGGCCCAGCAGCAGCACGCCCACGTGCACGGCCAGATCAAGCTCGATGTGGCCGTCGACGGCCCCACGGTGGTGATCGACATGGAATCCCCGCTCGACAACATCGTGGGCTTCGAGCGCGCACCCAAGACCGACGCCGAGAAAAAGACCGTCGAAGAGGCCGTCGCCCAGCTGCGCGCGGCCGACAAGCTCTTCATCGTCGACCCCGCCGCCAACTGCAAGCTGGGCCCGGTCGACCTGCGCTCCGGCGCATTGGGCCTCGGCAACCCCGACCCGAACGAGCCCGTCGGCCATGCCGACCTCGACGCCACCTTCTCCTTCAACTGCACCAACGCGGCCGCCGCGAAGTTCATCGACCTGAACCTGTTCGGTGCGTTCAAGGGCCTGCGCCAGATCGACTCGCAGATCGCCAG
Source organism: Variovorax sp. CAN15 (assembly GCF_030462475.1). GTDB lineage: Bacteria > Pseudomonadota > Gammaproteobacteria > Burkholderiales > Burkholderiaceae_C > Variovorax. The sequence goes on along the minus strand of NZ_JASMRZ010000004.1, from coordinate 103,977 downwards.
CGCGCAGGGCCAGTTCAAGCGCCAGCTCAAGCGCCCCGCCGGCGCCCAGGCCTCGCAGCCCGCGCGCCTGAGCTGGGGCAAGTGACGCCGTGAGCGCCCATCCACAGGCGGAGACCCCGTCTGCCCTGCGCGTCGTGCTCGCGGCCGAGGCGCTGCGCTTCACATGGTCCTCGGCCAAGGCCCCCTGCATCGACATCGAGGCCTTCCGCATCACGGCCGGCGAATCGGTGTTCCTGCATGGCCCGAGCGGCTGCGGCAAGAGCACGCTGCTATCGCTGCTGGCCGGCGTGCTGGTGGCCGACGAAGGCCGCGTCACGCTGCTGGGCCACGACTGGTCCAAGCTCTCGGGCACGCAGCGCGACCGCTGCCGGGTGGCGCACGTGGGCTACATCTTCCAGCAGTTCAACCTGCTGCCTTACCTGAGCGTGATCGACAACGTCCTGCTGCCCTGCCGCTTCTCGCAGCGGCGCGAGGCCAATGCATCGCGCAACGGCAGCTCGCGCGGCGAGGCCGAGCACCTGCTCGACCAGATGGGCCTGGACCGCAACCTGTGGAAGCGACAGGCGCTGCAGCTCTCCGTGGGCCAGCAGCAGCGCGTGGCCGCCGCGCGCGCGCTCATCGGCCAGCCCGAGGTGGTGATCGCCGACGAGCCCACATCCGCCCTCGACGAGGACCGGCGCGAAGCTTTCCTCGACGTGCTGCTGACGGCCTGCGCCGAGCACCACAGTGCGCTGGTGTTCGTGAGCCACGACCAGCGCATCGCACAACGCTTCGCGCGGCATGTGCTGCTGCCCGAGATCAACCGCGCGGCCACCAGCGCGATGGCAGTGGACGCATGAAGGCACTTTTCTCCATTGCATGGCGCAGCGCCTGGAACCGGCGCTTCACGCTCGCGCTGACGATGTTCTCCATCGCGCTGTCGACTTTCCTGCTGCTGGGCGTGGAACGCATCCGCACAGAACTGCGCGAGAACTTCGCATCCTCCGTCTCGGGCACCGACCTGATCGTGGGCGCGCGCACCGGCTCGACGCAGCTGCTGCTGTACTCGGTGTTCCGCATCGGCGCAGCCACCAACAACATTTCTTGGAAGAGCGTGCAGGCGCTCGCGGCGCATCCGGGCGTCGACTGGGTGGTGCCGCTGTCGCTGGGCGATTCGCATCGCGGCTTCGCGGTACTGGCCACCTCCCCCGACTACTTCACGCACTTCCGCTATGGCGACAAACAGACGCTGAAGCTGCGCGAGGGCAAGCCCTTCAGCGAGCTGTTCGATGCGGTGGTGGGCGCCGAAGTGGCCGACAAGCTGGGCTACCACGTGGGCCAGAAGATCACGCTTTCGCATGGCAGCGGCGAGCTCAACGTAGCCGAGCATGCGGACAAGCCCTTCACCGTGGTGGGTGTGCTCGCGCGCACCGGCACGCCGGTTGACCGCACGGTGCACATCGGCCTCGCGGCCATGGAAGCGATCCACCTCGAATGGGTGGGCGGCGCGCCGATGCCGGGCGTGCACATCTCGCCCGAGCAGGTGCGCAAGTTCGACCTCACGCCCAAGAACGTGACGGCCGTGCTGGTGGGCCTGAAGAACCGTGCGGCCGTGTTCGGCGTGCAGCGCTGGATCTCGACCTACACCGGCGAACCGCTGATGGCCATCCTGCCCGGCGTGGCGCTCGACGAACTCTGGAGCGTGATCGGCATCGGTGAGAACGCACTGCTGCTGATGTCGGCACTGGTCGCGTTGGTGAGCCTCGCGGGGCTGGTTTCGGTGGTGATGGCCGGTCTCAATGAACGCCGCCGCGAGCTTGCGGTGCTGCGCGCAGTCGGTGCAGGTCTGCGCCACGTGCTGGCGCTGCTCGCGCTCGAAGGCGCGCTGGTCACCGTGCTCGGCGTGGCGCTGGGCGTGGTGATGGCGGTGCTTGGCATCGCCCTGCTCTCGCCATGGCTGCAGTCGCAGTTCGGGCTGACACTGAGCCTCTCAGAACCTACACTGAACGAATGGCTGCTGATGGCAAGCCTGCTGGTCGCCGGATGGCTGGCAAGCCTCCTGCCCGGCATTCGCGCCTATCGCCTCTCCCTTGCAGACGGCCTCTCGCCGAGGATTTGAACCATGCCCTTCGTACGAACCACGACGTCCACGAGCAGAGCTTTCACCCGGCTTTCAATCCTGATCGCCGGTGCCGGCCTCGCAGCAGCCGCATGGGCCGCCGAGCCCGCGCCCAAGGACACTACCGCCACCAACCCGCTGGGCGGCAAGGCGGCGGCGCCGGCAGCCGCCAAGGCCACGCCTGGTCAGCCGCGCCAGATCACCTGGGAAGAGCTGGTGCCCAAGGACTGGGACCCGGCCAAGGAGTTCAAGGGCATGGACCTGAGCGCGCTCGACGACGGCGACCCGCGCGCCAACGAACTGCTCATGAAAATGCAGGAGGTGTCGAACAACGCACCGACCAATCCTGCGATGAACGGCGCCGAGATCAAGATCCCGGGCTTCATCGTGCCGCTCGAAGAAGCAAAGGGCGAAGTCACCGAGTTCCTGCTGGTGCCCTACTTCGGCGCCTGCATCCACACGCCGCCACCGCCGGCCAACCAGATCCTGCACGTGGTGCCGCAGAAGGGCGCCAAGTTCCGCGCGATGGACACGGTGTGGGTGACGGGCAAGCTGCAGACGCTGCGCAACGATTCGATGATGGGCGTGAGCGGCTATCACGTGAGCGCGGCCACCGTCACGAAGTACACCGGCGGCGCCAAGTAGAAGGCGGCGGATAAGGCGGCCGAGAAGAGGCCGCAGCCTCCGCGCCCTGTGGTTCTGCGCCGACAGGCTTGACGGCACGGAACCGACACAGACCGTTGCATCCGCGGCGCAAGCTTTGTCATCGCTTGATGCCGAGTTCCGTTGAAGAAGTCCGGGTATGCCCCCGGGCGTCTTCATGGAAATCCAGATGACAAAAAACTTCTCTAACGCCCCGCGGCTGTTGACGCTCTCGCTGTGCATCAGCGCCCTCGTCCTCGCAGGCTGCGACAAGGCTGCTACCAATACCCCCGCTCCCCTCGCATCGACGCAGGACCCGGCTGCCTCCGTGCCACCGCCGTCGGTGCCGCAGACGCAGCAGCAGCCTCCAGCCGCCACGCCCGTACAGGCAGCCTATACGCCGCCCACTGCCGACAAACTCTACGAGTTGGTCGCGCCCATCGCGCTGTACCCCGACAAGCTGGTCGCGCAGATACTGGCCGGCGCCACCTATCCCGACCAGATCACAGCCGCGCACGACTGGCTCGCGCAGAACCGCAACCTCAAGGCCGGCCCGCTGGCCGATGCGGCCAACCAGCAGCCCTGGGACCCGAGCGTGAAGTCGCTCACTGCCTTCCGCCCCGTGGTCGACCAGATGGCCGGCAACATTCCCTGGACGCAGGCGCTTGGCCAGGCCTACTACAACGACCCGACCGACGTGATGAACGCGATCCAGGTCATGCGCCAGCGCGCCGCGAAGGCCGGCCGCCTCAAGAACAACGACAAGATGCGCGTGGTCACCGCCGCGCCGCCGCCGAACTACGCACCTTCGCCCGACCTGCAGCCCGTGTACGCCGGCCCGGCCGTGATCGAGGCGCCGCAGGAGTTCATCACCATCGAGCCCGTGCAGCCCGACGTGGTGTACGTGCCCGCCTACGATCCTCAGGTGATCTACGGCGAGCCACAGCCGGTGTATCCGGGCTATGCCTACGCACCGCCAGTCCAGGTGGTGTCGTCGCCGGGCTACAGCGGCGGCCAGGTGCTGGCCGCCGGTGCGCTCGCCTTCGGCGCGGGCGTGATCGTGGGCGCCGCGCTCGAGCGCCACGACTGGGGCTGGCATTCGTGGAACATGAACTGGGGCGCACCGCGCTGGCGCGACCGGGGCCCCGCTCCGCGGCCGGCCTTCGCGCGGCCCGCCGTGGTCTACAACAACAGCACCTACATCTCGCGTTCGACCACGGTGGTCAACAACGTGCGCAACGTCAACGTCTACAACAACAATGCAGGGCCACGCGGCGTGCTGCCGCCGGGAGCGCCGCCCAACTTCGCGGCGGGCCCGGCCGCCGCGCAGCAGTTGCAGCAACAACAGCAGCGGGCCCTCTTCGCCCAGCAACAGGCGCAACAACAGCAGCAACAGCAACGCCTTCAGCAGCAGGCCGCGCTCGCGCAACAGCAGCAACAGGCACGCGCCCAACAGCAAGCACAGCAACGGCAACAGGAGCAGGTGCGGCGCCAGCAGGTCATGCGGCAACAGCAGGCCCAGAACCAGGCCCAGAACCAGGCCCGCCAGCAACAACAGACGGCGCAGCAGGAACAGATGCGGCGCCAACAACAGGCTCAACAGCAAGCCCAGCAGCAGCAGGCGCGCGAGCAACAGGCACGTCAGGCTCGCGGCCTGATACAGCCTCAACAGCAACAACAAGCCCAGCAACAGGCACAGCTCGCGCAGCAGCGCCAGCAACAGCAGGCCGCGCAGGAGCAACGGCGCCAGCAGCAGGCCCAGCTGGAACAATCACGCAGCCAGCAGAACCAGCAGGAACAGATGCGCCGCCAACAGCAGCCCGATCAGCAAGCACGCGCGCAGCAGCAGGCGCAGCGGCAACAGGATCAGATCCAGCGCCAGCAGGCAATGCAGCAACAGCAGGCTCGGAACCAGGCCCGCCAACAGCAGATGGCGCAGCAGGAGCAGATGCACCGTCAGCAACAGGCTCAGCAGCAACAGGCCGCGCGCGTGCAGCAACAGCAGCAACAACAACTGCAGGCCATGCAACAGCAGCGCCAGCAGCAGATGCAGCAACAGCAAGCCCGCGCGCAGCAACAGGCGCAGCAGCAACAACAGGCCCAACAGCAACAGCAGCGCATGGCTGCAGCGGCGGCCGCCGCGCGGCAGCACCAGCCACGCCGCCCCGGCGAACCCGACCGGCCGCAGTAGCGCGCCCGCGCCGCCGCATGACGGCGGCGCTTTCCCTCAACCTCAGTTCTTGCCGATCTCGGTCAGCAGCCGCGTCACGAGATAGACGCGCGGCACGATCGAATCGACCTCGATGTACTCGTCTCGCGCGTGATAGCCGAAGCCCGCGAGGCCGAAGCTCTCGACCACCGTGGCCTTGCCCGAGCGGCCAGCGTAGCCCGCGTCGGTGCCGCCACCGGTCATCGGCGTCAGCGCGAGGTCGCGGTCGATTTCCTTGTAGATGGCCTGCGCCTTCTCGGCCAGCGCGCGGCCCTTGTCGCCCGCGATGAAGGCCGGGCGGCCCACTGCCACCTTCACCGTGGTCTCGGTGTCGGGAATCAGCTTGCCCGACGCGATCTTCGCTTGCAGCGCCTCGGCGAGCTTCTTCTCGGCGCCGGGCTGCGTGATGCGGATGTCGCCCTGCGCCTGCGCCTTCTCGGTGATCTGGTTGAGCGGCCCGGTGGCGCGCGCCACGGTCCAGTTGAGCGTGGCGCCAGGGATGTCCTTGGCGAGGTCCTTGGTCTGCAGCATCTGGTACGAGAGCTCGTACAGCGCATTGCGGCCGAGCTCTGGCGCGGCGCCCGCGTGCGACGCGCGGCCCTTCACCTCGAGCGTGGCGGTGGCGATGCCGGCCGCGCCGAGCAGCAGCGACTCGCCCTTGACCACCGACTTCGCCACCGTCGGCTCGAAGGACAACACCGTGTCGTGCTGGTCGGCCATGGTCGCGATCAGCTCGCCGGAGCCGAGCGAGCCCACTTCCTCGTCGGGGTTCATCAGCACGGTGAGCGTGTCGTAGTCGCGCCAGCCGGCGTCGGCCAGGATCTTCAGCGATGCCAGCATGACCGCGAGGCCACCCTTGTCGTCGGCGATGCCGGGACCGTAGATGCGGTTGCCGTCGACCTTGTAGGGCTGGCTGCCGAGGATGCCCGGCGCGTACACCGTGTCCATGTGGCCCTGCAGCATGATCTTGCGCTTGCCCGTGCCCTTGAGCGTGCCGATCACGATGTCGGCGCCCGCGCCGGCCGTCGCCTTGCGGCGTTCGGTCTTGAAGCCGGCCGCCTTCAGGCGCCCTTCCACCACGTCGGCCATCTTGAGCAGGCCATCGACGTTGAGGCTGCCCGATTCGATCAGCACCATCTCCTTGAGGTTGTCGATCACCGCGGGCTGTGCCTTCTCGGCGGCGGCGAGCAGCTTCGCATCGGGCGCGGCCTGGACTGCGGCGGCGCCGAGCACGAGGCCACAGGCCAGCGCAACCGAGCGCAGGGGAAGGAAGGACGAAGACAGGGAGCGCATGGTCATGAGTTTTCTCTTTTCATGTAGTGAGTCGCGAGCGCCAGCATAGCGGCGCGGCACGCTCCGGCGCACTCCGGAAAACCCAGACCCGCTCAACGCTTGCGGGCCACGATGAAGGGCCGCCTGTCCTTGTCCTTTCCCCTGGAAGAATGGCTCTCGGTGGCAAGAATTCCGAAGCCCGCGTCGTGGATATGCCGGCCCAGTTCTGTCGCACAGAAGACAACTGCATGGGGCGCCACGCGGATCGCATGCATGGCTGGCAGCAAGACGCGCCCGATGAGCGGATTCATGTCGCCGATGCAGGGTGTCTTGGAGACGAACACGCCCTGCGGCGCGAGCAATGCGTGGATGCAGCGCAGCGTGCCAGGCAGGTCATGGACCAGATGCAGATAGTTGAAACCGAGCACGGCATCGAAACGCGCGGCCTCCGGCATCAGCTCCTCCACGGTCGCGGCGCGGAATGCAAGCGAAGGAACGGGTGCGGCGGCGAGCTTCTCTTCGGCGATCGCGATCATCCCGCTGGAGATATCAGTCGCAAGGTATTCGCCCACATGGCCCGCCAGGCGCAGCGCGGTCGAGCCTGTTCCGCAGCCCAGCTCAAGCACCCTCGCGTCCGGGCTCAACAGGGCGCGGGTCCGCTCCAGCGTGCGCTCATACCCGGCCTGGTCGGCCACGGCGCCCTTCGCATACCTTCGCGAGATCCGGTTCCAGAATGCGGCGTCGCTCGCCAGGCTCATCGCCGTGCGGCCTTCTTTGCCACGGCGGCCGGCTTTCGCGCGGGCTTCAGCGCAGGCGCCTCGCGCGCCGACTGCATGTGCCCGCTCTCGCCGATGGTCATGCCCACGATGCGCGCGAGCTGGCGGCTCACGCTGATGTACGCGTGGCCCAGGCGGCTGTCGAAGTACAGCGAGTCGCCCTTGGCCATGCGCACCACCTCGCCGTTGTCGAAGTGCACCTCGATCTCGCCCGACAGCACGTAGGCGAACTCCTCGCCGCCGTGCCGCACGAAGTCTTCCGGGCCGTGGATCTTGCGAGCGTGCACCGTGCCGACGATGGGGCTCATCTGCTTGCCCGCCGCGGTGGTGCCGAGGAACTCGTAGGCGATGGAAAGTCCCTTGTAGACCACGCCCTTGCCCGCGCGCGTGACCACCGGCCCGTCGAGCTGCGCGGGCTTGATGCCGGCGCCCGCGAACATGGCGTTCATGTCCATGTCCAGCGCGCGGCCCAGCGCCGTGAAGTTCTCGTAGCCCAGCGCGAGCTGGCCGCGCTCGGCGCGCGAGATGGTGGTGATCGACACGCCCGAGCGCTCGGCCAGTTGCGCCAGCGTCCAGCCGAAGCGCTTGCGCGCGGCGCGCAGGCGGTTGCCGAAGGTGGCGCGGTCCAGCGTGGGCGGCTCGTCCCTGGGCTTCGTGCCCGTCTTGGTCCCTGTGTGTGGATTCACGCTTGGCTTTCTCTTGTGGTGCCGGAGATTCTGCCAGCCGGGGGGCGCGCCATCCATGCCGACCCGCGTGACGCAGGCGCGGAAGTTGCGTATACGCAAATTGCGTGAACGCAAATTTCACCGGCACGGTGCATCATGGTTTCCCCTTGTCACCCCTGAATAAATTTGCGTATCCGCAAATTTCTTCCTACACTTTTCGTCGATGACTTCCAGCACTGCAGAGCCCGTCGTGGCTGACTTCCTCGTGATCGGCGGCGGCATCGCCGGGGCCTCGGTGGCCCACTGGCTCGCGCCGCACGCCCGCGTGATCCTTCTCGAACGCGAATCGCAACCCGGCTACCACTCCACCGGCCGCTCCGCCGCCCTCTTCATGGAAAGCTACGGCACCGCGCAGGTGCGTGCCCTCACCATGGCGAGCCGCGCCTTCCTCGAACATCCGCCAGAAGGCTTCAGCGAGCACCCGCTGCTCACGCCGCGCGGCGCGATGATGGTCGCGGGCGCCGACCACATGGCCGAGCTCGAAGCCCACTGGCAGGTGCTGCGCGACATGAACACCGGCGCCTCGCGCCTGAGCGGCGAAGAGGCGCGCGAGATGGTGCCGGCCTTGCGCCCCGAGCAGGTGCAGGGCGCCGTCTACGAGCCTGATGCGTCCGACATGGACGTGCACGCCATCCACCAGGGCTATCTGCGCGGCATGCGGCGCGCGGGCGGCAAGCTGGTGTGCGATGCGGGCGTGACGGCCATTCAACGCGTGGGCGACCGCTGGCGCGTGGAAGCCGGCGGCGCGGTGTACGAAGCGCCCGTGGTGCTCAACGCGGCCGGTGCATGGGTCGACACCATCGCCCGCATGGCCGGCGTGCCGCCGCTGGGCATCGAGCCGCGCCGGCGCTCGGCGTTCATCTTCGCGCCGCCCGATGGCCAGAGCGTGGCGCACTGGCCCATGGTGTTCGGCGCCGACGAGGGCTGGTACATCAAGCCCGACGCCGGCATGCTGCTCGGCTCGCCGGCCAATGCCGATCCGGTCGAGCCGCAGGACGTGCAGCCCGAAGAGATGGACATCGCCATCGCCATGCATCGCATCGAGGAAGCGACCACCCTCGCCATCCGCCGCCCCACGCGCACCTGGGCCGGCCTGCGTTCCTTCGTGGCCGACGGCGACCTGGTCGGCGGCTTCGAGCCCGGCGTGCCCGGCTTCTTCTGGGTGGCCGCGCAGGGCGGCTACGGCATCCAGACATCGGCCGCCATGGGCGAGGCCTGCGCCGCGCTGGCGCGCGGGCTGCCGCTGCCAGAGCGCATCGCCTCCTTCGGGCTCACGGCCGAAATGCTGGGCCCGCAGCGGCTGCGCACGGCTGCAGGCTGAGCCCGGCCCACCCTCGACAACAAACACAAACCCACCCCACGAGGTCCGACCATGCGCGTCTTCAGTGCTTCCCTTGCCACCGAAACCAACACCTTCGGCCCGATGCCGACGGGCCTCGCCTCCTTCAAGGACCGCGGCTACTTCCCCGCCGGCAAGCACCCCGAGGCGATGACGCTGTTCTCGGGCCCGCTGTGGGCCGCGCGCATGCGTGGCGCAGACAAGGGCTGGACGCTGTTCGAAGGCATGGTGGCCGGCGCGCAACCCAGCGGCACGACCACGCGCCACGCCTACGAGACGCTGCGCGACGAGCTGCTGGCCGACCTGCGCGCGGTGCTGCCGGTCGACATGGTGCTGCTCGGCCTGCATGGCGCGATGGTGGCCGACGGCTACGACGACTGCGAAGGCGACCTGCTGGCGCGCGTGCGGCAGATCGTCGGACCCGACGTGGTGATCGGCGCGGAGCTCGATCCGCACAACCACCTCACGCCGGAGATGATCTCCAACGCGAACGTGATGATCTCCTTCAAGGAATACCCGCACACCGACGTGCTCGAACGCGGCCTGGAGCTGGTCGACATCTGCGCCGCCACGGTCGAGGGCAAGGTGCGGCCGGTGGCGGCGGTGGTCGACTGCGACATGATCGTCACGGTGCACACCTCGCGCCAGCCGGCGCGCGGCTTCGTCGAGCGCATGCAGTCGCTCGAGGGCAAGGACGGCGTGCTATCGATCTCGCTCACGCACGGCTTCTCGTGGGGCGACGTTCCCGAGATGGGCACCAAGGTGCTGGTCTACACCGACGGCGACAAGGCCAAGGCCGACCGGCTGGCGCGCCAGCTCGCCGACGAGGTCATCGCCATGCGCGACGGCCTCACGGTGAACTACCCAGGCATCGATGCATCGCTGGACGAGGCACTGGCCTTCGACGGCGGCCCCGTGGTGATCTCCGACGGCGCCGACAACCCCGGCGGCGGCGCGGCAAGCGACTCCACCTTCATCCTGCGCCGCATGGTCGAGCGCGGCATCACCAATGCGGCGCTGGGCCCGCTGTGGGACCCGATCGCGGTGCGCATCGCCTTCGACGCGGGCGTGGGCGCGAAGCTGCCGATGCGCCTCGGCGGCAAGATCAGTCCGCTGTCGGGCGACCCGCTCGATGTCGAATGCACCGTGAAGGCGCTGAAGCACGACCTGGTGATGACCGGTCTGGCCGGCACGCCCACGCTGATGGGCGACAGCGCGCTGGTCGAAGCCAACGGCATCGAGATCGTGCTGATCACGCTGCGCAACCAGGCGATGGGCACCGACCTCTTCACGCAGCTGGGCTGCGACCTCGCGGCGAAGAAGATCGTCGTCGTGAAGTCGTCGCAGCACTTCTACGCGTCGTACTCCAAGGTGGCGAAGCACGTCATCTACGCGGGCGCGCCGGGCGCCGTCACGCTCGACCTGAACACGCTGCCCTATCGCAAGGCCCGCCTGCCCAAATGGCCGATCGGCGTCGCGGCCTGAGCCTTTCTTTCCTTCCTTCTTTTTGCTGCCTGCACACACTGGAGAACCGACGATGAAACGACGGACGCTTGGCGCTCTCGCCGCCCTGGCCCTTTCCACCGCCTTCGCGGCGAGCCTTCCCGCGCATGCCCAGACGCCGCAGCCCAAGACGCTGAAGGTGGTGGCGCATGCCGACCTGAAGATTCTCGACCCGACCTTCACCACCGCCTACATCTCGCGCAACTTCGGCTACATGGTGTACGACACGCTCTTCGCGCAGGACGCGAACGGCAAGCCGCAGCCGCAGATGGTGGAGAAGTACACCACCTCGAAGGACGGCAAGCAGTGGAGCTTCACGCTGCGCCCCAACCTCAAGTTCTCCGACGGCAGCGCCGTCACCTCGGCCGACGCGGTCGCATCGCTGCAGCGCTGGGCCGCGCGCGACAGCCTGGGCCGCGCCATGACGGCCAGCGGCGCCGAGTGGAAGGCCACCGACGCGCGCAGCTTCACGCTCACGCTCAAAGAACCCTTCGGCATGGTGCTCGACGCGCTGGCCAAGCCCTCGGGCTTTCCGCCGGTGGTCTTGCCCGAGCGGCTGGCGAAGATGCCCGCCACCGCGCCGCTGACCGAAGTGCTGGGCTCCGGCCCCTACGTCTTCAAGCGCGACGAATGGGTGCCGGGCAACAAGGCGGTGTTCGTGCGCAACCCCAACTACGTGGCGCGCAGCGAACCGCCGAGCGGCCTGGCCGGCAGCAAGAAGAGCAGCTTCGACCGCGTCGAATGGCTCTACCTGCCCGACGCCAACAGCGCGGTGGCTGCCCTCAAGCGCGGCGAGGTCGACATCATCGAGCAGCTTCCGCCCGACTACATCGCGCCGTTGCGCACCGACCCTGGCGTGAAGATCGGTTCGGGCGGCGCCTACCAGGGCTTCCTGGTGATGAACCAGCTGCATCCGCCCTTCAACAACCCGAAGGTGCGACAGGCGCTGCTGCAGGCCGTGAGCCAGGAGCGCTTCATGGCGGCCATGGGCTTCCCGCTCGACATGCGCATGGCCTACTGCGCCACTTACTTCATCTGCGGCAGCCCCAACGACACCGCGGCCGGCGCCGAGCCCTACCGCAAGGCCGACGTCGCCAAGGCCAAGAAGATGCTCGCCGACGCCGGCTACAAGGGCATTTTCTTCCTGACGCCGCGGGCCGCAGCCAGAGACAAGGATCCCTTTCATGACCGCCACCGCAAGCGCGGCCGCCGGCGCTTCCAGCCCCGACGCGGCAACCGCCACCGCCAACAACAACACGCCCTATACCTTCGAGGAAAAGCGCAAGCGCATCTTCGCCATCTTCGCCGCCTCGTCCGGCAACCTGGTGGAGTGGTTCGACTTCTACGTCTATGCCTTCTGCGCCATCTACTTCGCGCCGGCCTTCTTCCCGAAGTCTGACCCGACGGTGCAGCTGCTGAACACGGCCGGCGTATTCGCCGCCGGCTTCCTGATGCGCCCGATCGGCGGCTGGCTGTTCGGCCGCATCGCCGACCGCAAGGGCCGCAAGACCTCGATGGTCACCTCGGTGGTCATGATGTGCGTGGGCTCGCTGGTCATCGCCTGCCTGCCCACCTATGCGCAGATCGGCGCGGCAGCTCCGGCGCTGCTGCTGGCCGCGCGGCTGCTGCAGGGCCTGTCGGTGGGTGGTGAATACGGCACCACCGCCACCTACATGAGCGAAGTCGCCATGCGCGGCCAGCGCGGCTTCTTCTCGTCGTTCCAGTACGTCACGCTGATCGGCGGCCAGCTGCTCGCGGTGGTGGTCGTGGTGGTGCTGCAGCAGGTGCTCGACGAAGCCGAGCTCAAGGCCTGGGGCTGGCGCATTCCCTTCGTGCTCGGCGCCGTGGCGGCCGTGGTGGCACTCATGCTGCGCCGCACGCTGACCGAGACCGCCAGCAACAAGACCCGCGCCGCCAAGGGCGCGGGCTCGATGCGCGAGCTGTTCACCCACCACAAGCGCGCCTTCTTCGTGGTGCTGGGCTACACGGCCGGCGGCTCGCTGATCTTCTACACCTTCACCACGTACATGCAGAAGTACCTGGTGAACTCGGCCGGCATGTCGATCAAGACCGCCAGCAACGTGATGACGGCCTGCCTGTTCATCTACATGTGCATGCAGCCGCTGTTCGGCGCCCTGTCGGACCGCATCGGCCGCCGCAGCAACATGCTGCTGTTCGGCGCGCTGGGTGCGCTGATGACAGTGCCGGTGCTGAGCAACCTGCAGAACGTCGGCAGCCCGCTGGTGGCCGGAGCGCTGATCACCCTCGCGCTGGCGGTGGTGAGCTTCTACACCTCGATCAGCGGCATCGTGAAGGCGGAGATGTTCCCGCCCGAGATCCGCGCGCTGGGCGTGGGCCTGTCCTACGCGGTGGGCAACGCGATCTTCGGCGGCAGCGCCGAGTACGTGGCGCTGGGCCTGAAGTCGATCGGGCACGAGTCGTACTTCTACTGGTACGTGACGGCCATGATGGTCGTGGCCTTCAGCGTGAGCCTGCTGCTGCCGAAGCAGGCGAGCTACCTGCATCACGACAAGTAGGAAGCAGCGCAACGACGTTTCCGGGAGGCCCGCGCCTCCCTCATTAATAAAAACGCGGGCCCCTGGAAAGCTTTTCGGGTCAGCGAGCCGCAAGAGAGCATGAGGGTACGAACTTGGCGAGGCGGATGGTCCACAACGCAACCATTGCCTTGAAGCTGCCGTGAGACATGGAAACCGGCGCGAGAGTTTCGGCCCTGCGAGCCGCCGGTGTTCCGGTCGACGCGGAGGGCAACGCACGGCAGGGTTTTCTGTTCGTGCGCTCGGGTGACGGCTACAAGACCTCGCCCGCCACTGCGGCTGCGGCGGGCTGAAGCCGGCCGTCAGAGCTTGATGCTCTCGAAGCTCGTGACGAGCACCAGCCCCTCGCCCACGCGCGGCTGATCGGCGCTGGCGATGGTGTCGGCCGAGCGGATCAGCTCGCCGAAGTCCAGCCCCGTCTGCGCCTCGATCCTGGTGACGGGCACGCGCCACTGGTTCACGTCCACCGAAGCCAACGCCTGCGGCGTGCCGAGGCTGCGCCGGGGTTCCGACAGCAGCTTCGACTGATCGGCCACCAGCCCCACGGCCTTGGGGCCAGCCTGCCCCATCCACACCACGATCTTGAAGAACGACGACGGGATCTGCACGTCGTCGGCCCACAGGTCGATCTTGTCGTCGAAGATCGGCCCCTGGAACACGGCCAGCCTGCGCCTCACGTCGCCGGCAAGCGTGCCGTTTTCCAGCACGTAGCGCTCCAGCCCCTGCCAGTAGCGCGCGCTCTGGTTGAACCTGAAATGCTGCGGCGAGCAGTTGGTGAAGTGGAAGGTGTCTGCATTGGCGCGCGAGGCGTCTTCGACGGGGCCCCAGGTCGGGTCGGTACGCCGCGTCAGATGGCCACGGTCGAAGTAGGTCGACCATGCCGAGTAGAAGGTCTGGTCGAGCACGAAGCTCGCGCTCACGCGCGGGTCCTTGAACCACACCTCGCCTTCGGAGGCATTGGGCTGGCCGGTCTTGCGGTCGATTTCCAGGTAGGTTTCGCCATCGATGTTGGTCGCGGTGAAGACGGCGATGCGCCTGGACTTGTTGATCTTCAGGCTGAAGTGCTCGTATTTCAGCTCGCCGGCGGCGGCGTCGGGCTCTTCCGCCCGCAGCGGGGCGATCTGCCGAGCCAGCGTGCGGGAAGGCTCGGGCAGCGGCAACTCCAGCCCGGGAATGAAGCCCGAGTCGTAGCCGTTGCGGTTGGCGTAGTCCTGGTCGACCTGCACGGCCTCGGCGCCGCGGGCCAGCACCTTCGGCTGCCCGGCATCGGTGTCGAGCGCGGAAGACTGCGCGACGACGACCACCGGCTGCGCCTGCACCGCCTGCCCGATGCTGATCGTCAGCTCGATGGGCACGGTAAGCCGGATGGAGTTGGAAGGCAAAGCGCTGCTCGAGGTGGCCATGGTCTGTTGCTCCGTGGTTGGGTTCGTGATGGCTATGGCCCTGGCTTCCCGTGCCGAGGGCCGGGGCGGCGAGAGCCGGCGGTCGCTCCCCGTGGCCGGGGCGTTGGCCGCCGCCGCGAGCGCCTGGCGCAGCAAGGCCTGCCATTCGGCTGGCAGCGCGCCCATGCGGCTGGCAAGGTCCCTGTAGATGGCGCTGATGCGCACGCCCTCGTTCACGTTCTGCGGCACCTTGTCGCCGAGCGCGCTGCGGTCGATGAAGGGCTCTCCCCAGTGATGCAGGGCCACCAGCTGCCAGTCGTCGTTGAACACCGGGGAGCCCGAGGAGCCCTGCTCCGTGTCGGTCTCGTACAGCAAGGTGCGGTCGGTACGCGCCGTCAGGATGTTGTTGCGCACCGAGATCATCTTGGGCCAGCCGGAAGGGTGCTGGACGATGTTCGTGTTCATCCCGAGCACATGCTTGTCGGGCTGGTCCGAGAGCGCGCAGAAGCCGAGATCTGCCGCCTCGGCCAGCCCCGACTGCCGGCGGCCCAGCGCGACGAGCGCGTAGTCGAGCTGGTCGTCGGGCGAGAACAGCGCGAAGCGGTCGGGGTCGAGCAGGAAGGTCGTGGTGGGCCGGGGCACGCCGCGCTCGTCGAGCTCGCGGAAGAAGGTCACCTGTGCGCCGCGCGCCGCAGCTTCGTCTTCGATGACGTGGCGGTTGGTGATGAAGAGACCGGGGCTGACCATGAAGCCCGTACCGACTTCCGCCTTGGTGCCGTAGTTGACCTCGACGTAGCCGACGGCCCGGGCTGTGATCGCGCCCTGCGACAGGAAACTGGCGCGCTGGAAGTCCTCGGTGTCGCCGGTGATGGACTCCGCGCCGCTGCGCGACATGAGCGTGCGATGCCGCGCCGCATAGGCGCGCGAGCGGTCGATGTCGGGCTCCGCATCGCGCCAGCGGCCTTCGGCCACCAGTTTCCTCACCTGTTCGCGCTCGGCGGCGGTGCGCTCCAGGCTGGCCTTGAAGGCGTCGATCGCATCTTCGTTCACGGCGGTCCCCCTTGCTGTGGAAAAGCAGGATGCGCGGTCCGGACGAAGCGCGCGGCTGCGGGCCATTGAACCGGCGGACAGCGTCAGCCGGATGACAGCCTGGCCGCGATGAATGGCTACTTCAGCCCGCAGCCTGCCTGGCCAGCGCGACCGCATCGGCGCCCGCCGGGAAGCGCAGTTGCCCCGTCGTATCGTTGGCCGCGCGCCAGACTGCCTCGGCGACATCGGATTCCTTCGTCAGCTGGGTGGTCTGGGTCAACATGCCGAAGATCGACTGCGCAAGGGGCGCATACGGCTCGGTGATGAGGCCTTGCATGCGCTCGCCACCGTTTTCGGTGAATCGCGTCGTGGGGGCGTAGCCGGGTTCGACGAGTTTCACGGCGACATCGAATGCCTCGAGTTCGTGAGCCAGCGAGGCGGTGAAACCTTCGATTGCGGTCTTGCTGGCCGTGTAGACGGCAACCAGCGGCATGGGCGCGAGGGTCGCGCTCGAGGTCACGTTGACGATCACGCCCTTGCGGCGCTCGCGGAAGCTGGGTAGCACGGCCTGCGTCATGGCCATCACGCCGAAGGTGTTGGTCTCGAAGAGTTCGCGCGTGGTTGCCATCGGCGTGGCCTCGAAGGCGCCGAACAGGCCGATGCCGGCGTTGTTGACCAGCACGTCGACAGGGCCTGCCGCGTCGAGCGTGGCCGCGATGCTCTCGGGCCGGGTCACGTCGAGCGCCAGCACGCGCATGCGCGAGGAGTCTTCGAACAGCCCGTCTTGCGGCTTGCGCATGGTCGCGATGACGTTCCAGCCCTGGGCATGGAAATGGCGCGCGGTGGCAAGGCCGTAGCCGGACGAGCAGCCGGTGATCAGAACAGTCTTCATGGGGGTCCTCTGCGTGGATGAGTGAATGAACGGTTGGAAGGAGCCCGTACGATAGGCTCGATCTGCCGGACTAACTACAATCATCAGTCCATCATTTGTTTGCGAAAGTCCAGCCATGGCCATCGACCCGCTGTCGCAGGTAATCGCGCTGCTCAAGCCCCGGGCGGTGTTCTCCAAGGTGATCAGCGGGGCCGGACGCTGGGGCGTGCGCTACACGCAGTTCGGCCTGCCGAGCTTCTGCGCGCTGCTCGAAGGCAGCTGCCTGCTGTCGGTCGATGGAGAGGAAACGCTGACGCTCGCCGCGGGAGACTTCGTGCTGCTGCCCACCACGCCCGGCTTCACGATGACGAGCCTGGAGCCGGGCACGCCGGTGCCCATCGACGCGCGCGAGGCGGCCCTTGACACGAGCGGCAGCGAGATACGCCACGGCACGCGCGGCGGGCGGCCCGAGGTGCGGATGCTGGGCGGCTACTTCGAGTTCGACTCGCCCGATTCGGCGATGCTGGTGTCGCTGCTTCCCGCCGTGCTGCACGTGCGGGGTTCGCAGAAGCTGCCGCTGCTGACCCAGCTGGTGCGCGAGGAATCGCTGGAACGCAAGCCGGGTCGCGGGCTAGTGCTCACCCGGCTCGTGGAAGTGCTGCTGGTGGAAGCCCTGCGCACCACCTCCGGCGAAGAGGCGCCGCCCGGTCTGCTGCGCGGCCTGGCGGACAAGCGGCTCGCTGCCGCGTTCCGCCACATGCATGGCGACCCCGCGCGCGGCTGGACGGTGGAACAACTGGCGCGCAAGAGCGCGCTGTCGCGCTCGGCCTTCTTCGATCGCTTCAACCGCGCCGTCGGCATGCCTCCGATGGAATACCTGCTCTCGTGGCGCATGGCCCTGGCCAAGCAGCTTCTGCGCGGCGACGAGCTGGCGATCGCGGAAGTGGCCGAGCGGGTGGGCTACGGCTCGGCCAGCACCTTCAGCACGGCGTTCAGCCGTCATGTGGGGCAGCCGCCGGGGAAGTTCGCTCGCATGCACTGACGGCGCGCGCCAGCGAGGCCGTCCAAAAGCAGTTCGCCGCGTGACCCTGGGTGGGCAACGCGGCGAACACGGTCTCTCATTGCTTGCCGCCGAAGCGGCAACCAGGCTTGGCTCGGCTTGTTTATTCCTCCATCGCCGCCACGGGCTGCGGCGGCAGGGCCACGCCCTTGCTCTTGCGCACCTTGATCAGGAACGAAGCCACCTGCCACACGATGAACACGCCGACCAGGCTCAGCAGCGTGGCGCTGATCGGGCGGGTGGCGAAGATGCCGAAGCTGCCGCGGCTCAGCAGCATCGCGCGGCGGAAGTTCTCCTCCAGCATCGGGCCGAGGATGAAGCCCAGCATCAACGGCGCCGCGTCGAGCTCCAGCCGCATGAACATGTAGCCCATGAAGCCGAAGGCAGCGGTGATGAAGATGTCTTCCATGCTGTTGTTCACGCTGTAGGTGCCGATGCAGCAGAAGAACAGGATCGATGGGAACAGCACCGCATACGGGATCTTGAACACCGACAGCCAGTAGCGCACCAGCGGCACGTTCAGCACCAGCAGGAACACGTTGCCGATCCACATGCTGGCCACCAGGCCCCAGAAGAGTTCGGGGTGGCTGGCGATCATGTTCGGGCCGGGCTGGATGCCCTTGATGATGAAGGCGGCCAGCATCAGCGCCATGACGGCGTTCTCGGGAATGCCGATGCTCATCAGCGGAATGAAGCTGGTGCGCGCGGCGGCCTCGTCGGCCGCGGCCTGGCCGGCCACGCCTTCGATGCAGCCGGTGCCGATCTCGTGCTTGTACTTGCTGACCTTCTTGTCGATCGCGTAGGCGGCGAACTGGGCGATGGTCGGGCCGCCGCCGGGCAGGATGCCCAGGAAGGAGCCGACAACGCTGCCGCGCAGGGCGCTAGGAATGATCCGCTTGAACTCGGCCCAGGTCGGGATCAGGTTGATCTTGCCGTTGAAGGGCGAGCGCTCCTCGCGCGAGTCGAGGTTCTTGGTGATCTCTGCAATGCCGAAGCAGCCCAGCGCGATGCTCACGATGCCCACGCCGTCGACCAGGAACGGCAGGTCGAGCGTGAAGCGCTGCATGCCGCTGTTCACGTCGGTGCCGATGGTGCCGAGCAGCACGCCGATCATGCACATCGCCAGGCCGTTGAGCAGGCTGCCGGTGGTCACGAAGCTCACGCACACGAAGCCCACGAGCATCATCGCGACGTAGTCGGCGGGGCCGAACAGGAAGGCCACTTCGCCGAGCACGGGCGCGAGGAACGACAGCACCAGGATGGCGACCGTGCCGCCTATGAAGCTGGAGAAGCCCGCGGTGAAAAGCGCAAGGCCGGTCTGGCCCTTGAGCGTCATCGCATAGCCGTCGATGCAGGCCACGATGCTGCTCGCATGCGGGATCTTCATCGTGATGGCGCTGACGCTGTCGCCGTACTGCGCGCCGTAGTAGATGCCGGCCAGCATGATGAGCGCGCCGGTGGTGGGAATTGAATAGGTCAGCGGCAGCAGCAGGCTGATGGTGGCCAGCGGGCCGAGGCCGGGCAACAGGCCGACGAGCGTGCCCACCGTGCAGCCGATGGCGCAGAACAGCAGGTTCTGCATGGTCAGGGCATGCGAGAACCCGAACGCGAGGTTGTTGAGGACTTCCATGATCTCGTGTCTTTCCTCAATACAGCGGCAGGTTCAGGCCGAGCAGCTTCTGCAGGGCCAGCGCCATGAGGATCAGCCCGGCGGAGATCTTCACGTTGCGCACCACGGAATAGGACGACGCGGCGAAGCCCGAGCAGAAGACCATGAAGATGATCCCGGCGATCATGTTCACGTACATGGAGATCACCGCCAGGCCGCAGAGGCTGCCGAGGATCAGCGAGATGTTCCTGAAGTTGAACTCCAGTGCCAAGCGCTCCACGAAGAACGACCGGATCACGGTCGACACCGCGATCACCAGCAGCATCGCGCTGATCATGGCGGGGAACAAACCGGGGCCTGCGCGGCTCAAGTCTCCGATGGGGTAGCGAAGCGAGGTCAGGCCGAAGGCCAGCGCTATCGCCATGAGGAACAAGCCTCTGACAAGGGTTCTGTTTTTCATCTCTTCTTGTGCGATGGGTTTCGAAATCACCGGCACCGGCAAACCGGGGCTGATCGTCTCCATCCGGACGGAATCCGGACCCATCGATGCTCTGGCGCCAAACTGATTGCAATCTGACGCAGCCGTAAGGGGAATTACGTACGGGCAGGCCGGCGAGTACACCTTGATCGCACAGTCGTAAGAGGGAGCGGCCGCCTGCACCGGTCCCCGACCCGAAGAGACGGCAGCCGGCGCGCCGTCGGTTGGTCAGGTTGGCTCGGCCACCGCTTCGCCTGCGGCCGCCACCGCCGGCCGCGTGCAGCGCCAGGCGACAAGCGCGCCGATGCACAGGCACAGCGCGGCAATGAAGAACGGCGCACCCGGCAGACGCACCGGCGCGTCCGCGCCGATGAAGTAGCCGAAGCTGCCGGCGAACATCGCGGGGCCGACGATGCCGGCCACCGACACCAGGCTCGTCAGCGCACCCTGGATGCGCCCCTGCTCCGCTGCATCGACCTGCCGGGTGACCAGCGCCTGCGCGGCCGGTCCGGCGAAAGCGAGCAAGGTGCCGAAAGGCAGCGCGAGCATGAAGATCCAGGCGGCTTCGGCCACACCGTAGATGGCGAAGCCGAGTGCGCCGCAGCCCAGCCCGAACAGCAGGGCCACGCGCTCGCCGAAACGCTTCACGCCCGGCCCGATGAGCAGCGCGTTGACCACCACGCTGAGCACGCCCACCAGGCCGAGCACCCAGCCCACGGTGTCTTCCTTCCACTGGAACTGGTAGTCGGCGAACAGCACGAACACGCTGGGGTAGACGTACTGCGCGAGGTTGACAAGGAAGATCACCGCCGCCAGGCCGAACACCTGCGGATAGCGCTTGAGCAGCATCAGCGATCCGACCGGATTGGCATGCGACCAGTCGAGCTTCCGGCTGCGCCGCTCGGGCGGCAGCGATTCGGGCAGCACGAAGCACCCGTAGCAGAAGTTGAGCATCGTCAGGCCGGCCGCGAACCAGAACGGCAGGCGCGCATCGATGTGGCTCAGCTGCCCGCCGAGCACCGGCCCGAGCACCAGCCCGACGCCGAAGGCCGCTCCCACGATGCCGTAGCTCCTGGCTCTGTCTTCGGGTGCCGTCACGTCGGCGATGTAGGCATTGGCGGTGGTGAGGCTGGCGGAGAACACGCCCGACACCACGCGGCCGATGAAGAGCCACGGCAGGCTGTCGGCCAGGGCCATGAACACGAAGTCGATGGCCAGCCCGAGGCACGACAGCAGGATCACAGGCCGCCGTCCGAAGCGATCGGACAGGGCCCCCAGGACCGGCGAGCAGACGAACTGAATGGCCGCGAACGCGGTGCCGAACACCGCGATCCAGTACGCCGCCGTCGCGGTGCTGCCGCCGGCCAGCCGCTCCACCAGATGCGGCAGACCCGGAAGGATCAGGCCGAACGCGAGGAAGTCGATCAGCACCGTGACGAAGATGAAGGCGAGCGCTGCGCGGCGCACGCGCGGTGCCTGGAGGGTCGGACTCATCGCGGCAACCTCAACCGCTGCGGCTAAGGTACTTGCCCACGCGCGGACGCGCCTCGCGGATGCCGCCGAGCCGGCCGAGCAGGCCGTCGAAGCAGCCGACCAGCAGCGCGATGCTCTTCCTGAGCCGGTCGCGCTCGAAGATCAGCATGGGCAGGATCTGCTTGAGCGTGTAGACGTTGATGAACAGGATCGCCGGAAAGGCACGCATGTGCGCCAGCGAGAGGTCGAGCGCATTGCGCGAGATGTAGTAGCGCCGCACGGCCGGATAGTTGATGACGTGGATCTTCCAGCCGAACAGCGACTTCGCCTCGAGGTCGCCGATCTGGTGCCGCAGCACCACCTGCGTGTTGAGATAGAGCGGCACCTCGCTGCGCAGGGCGCGCATGCAGTAGTCGGTGTCGACGTGGTCGATCACGTAGCGCTCGTCGAAGCGGCCGATCCTGGCCCCACGCGAGATCAGCGAACCCGACGAGATCATGAAGGCGCAGCGCGCCAATGGCTCGGGGAATTGCTTGCGCAGGTCGAACTGGTAGACGCGCTGCCCTGCAGGCCGAATTGGGGGATCAGCGCGTCGAGGTTGGTGTCGTGGACGAGCGGGCCGATAAGGAAGGCGGCGTCTTGCTTGCCTTCACCGGAAGCCTTTCCCTGTGCCGTCTCCGCCGCTTGGCGCATTGCGTCGAAGTAACCTGCGGGCAGCACCGAATCCTGATCGAGCAGGAAGAAGAGCTCAGCGCCTTGCGCTTCGAGTTCGGTGATGCCGCAGTTGAAGGCGCCCGCGATGCCGCCGCGGTTGCCGTTGTGCAGCACGGTGATTCCCGCATCGACGAGCGCGCCGTGCCAGTCGCCCGGCTCCGGCGTGTTGTCGACCACGCACAGGCGCGGGCACGAGTTCGAAAGCGCATGGAGATTCGTCAGTTGCCCGTCGGTGGGGAAGTACGTGACGACGACGGCACCGAACGAAAAGGACATCGCGGTTTCTCCGGTTGATGGAGCCGGGCGGATGCCCGGAACGGCGCGATTCTAGGTATCGGAATGCGTGCCGATCCGCCATCCGGCACGGCGAAATACGGGTATTGCGAAAGAACAACGCGAGCGGCACTGCGAAAGTTCTAGTCCGCATTGGTGGCTGCGTTCCAGTCGGCCTTCAAGCCCGCGGGCAGCCCCGGCCCGCCCCGCCGCGCACCGACGCCCGAAGCCGGTCGCGCATCGCCCACCTGCCGGCCCTGGCTCCATGCTTGGATGCGCTCAGCCCGGCGCTCGAGTGCCGCGTCGCCATATCCGCTTGCGTGGAGTTCCTTGTCTCCGTGCAGCCGGATGTAGACGAAATCCGATCCGGAGCCGATGCTTTTGCGCTGCGGCGCCGGCGGATGTGCGAAGGGCAAAACAGCCCGTGTGGGCGCGCCGGCATTGCCTGCCGTGAAGCGCCCTGCTCCACCCGACTTCAGCGCACCGCGCCCGGCTTCGCGGCGCTGCGGTCGATCGCATGGGCTGAGCCCGCGATGGCCACGCGCAGGCCAATGCAGGCGGCATGCATGGCGGCTGTTTTCATTTTGATCAACGGCACTTCACGTCGTAGCCGACGGCGTCGGGAAGGCCCTTTTCGCCCGCCGTGATCAGCGAAAGTGTTCCCGCCACCCCTGTGTAGCTGAAGCTGCAATAGGCAAGGCCCGTTCCCGCGCAGGACTCGGCCTCGACGATGCCGCGCCTGATGAGCCCGGCCTGGCGCGATTCGCCGTCCGGCTTGATGCGCACGGGTTTCCAGCCCTTTCCGGCCAGAGCTTGGCGCGCCTTGTCGATAGGCATGCCGTAGATGTTCGGCACCTTGGCGCGGCCATTGCATACCGACTCCTCGTCGGCCAGCTTGCCCAGCCGTACGGTGCCGTCGGCGTCGATGCGCAGATCGCCCACCGGAGCGCCGACGATATCGCCGTCCCATACGCGCACGGTGCCGCCTTCCAGCAGGCTCAGGTTGCCGATGGAGGTGTCTTCGGCCGACTTGCCGTAGGCCAGCGCGAAGAGCCTGTCGCCGTCGAACAGCGCCACGTTGCCCTGGGTGATGTTGCAGGTGCCGCTGGTGCCGGGCTCCATCCGGCCAGCGAAGCCGACGGCGCGATAGGCGCCCAGCGGCACGTCGGCCATCACCGCCCAGCCCTGCGCGGCCACCAGTTTCGCCGTCGCCGACTTCGGCTTTGCCACCCGCCAGGGGCAGCCGTCGCGGTCGCTGGCGCTTCCGCCGGCCTTGGGCAGGCTGGCGATCGCTTTCATGCGGATGTCTTTCAGGTCGGACTGCACGCGCGGCGCCGATGCACCGATTTGAGCCGTGGCGGGCAAGGCCAGCGCCAGGCTGAACGAGAGAGCGGCATATGCGCTGAATGCAGGAAGGCAAAGGAGGGAAGACATGACGGGCGATCGGGAAAGGAATGGGTGAAAAGGGCCTGGCACGGCATCGCCGTTTCGAATCGGCCGGGATTATCGCGACGAGCCGCGGCGTCCACCGAGTTTTGTCTTTTTCCGGTACCCGCTCGTACCCGTGACGGGCCGCCGCAGCCCGGGATATCGTCTTTTCAATGAAAAATCAATGTTCTCCCAAAAAATCACCCATATTGGGAAACTGATTACAACTTATATCTAGTAAATCAAAATAATTAATATTGTAAATTTCAATTCACCGAGTATCTTTGCATTACTATTTGGACATTTGGCTTGATTTAAATTTCAAATAAATTCAACAAAATGACTCCAAAATGAGACAACAAAGGCTGCAACCTCCATCCCGTTTCATAAGATTTGTTTGCAAAAAAATATTTCAAAAATTGCACAGGGAGCCTGAATGGTTTTTGGCTATTCAATGGCCTTTGAATGGATGGGACGGGGCTCATGAACAAGACTTATCGTTCGTTGTGGAACGAATCCCTCGGCGCGTGGGTCGCGGCGTCCGAAATCACTTCCGCCGGAGGAAAACGCAGCGGAACCCGGGTGGCAGCTGCAGGGAGCGCGCTCATCCCGCCTCCGTCGGGGCATCTGCGCAACGGGATCGTGACCGCACTGTTGGCGATGAGTGGACTCGGGTGGTCTTCGCTGGCGCAAGCACAGTCAGTAACTTGTGCTCCGGCGCCCTACAACGCTTACGACAGCACAGCCTCCTGCATGGGCCTTGGCTCCGCAGCGTCAGGCATCGGGGCCACCGCGCTCGGGGCTAGCGCACAAGCCCAATTGCTCGGCGGACTCTCAGTGGGATATGCCTCCCTGAGCGCCGGACAGAATTCCATCTCCCTGGGCTTCCAAGCCTATTCCTCGGCCATCAACTCTATCTATCTGGGCGCTCGTACCGCCCCCACGACAGGCGCTACGGCAGGCGGTGCCATCGGGATCGGCACGGACGTCACCGCCAGCGGCGCCAATGCCATTGCAACGGGCTCGGTTGCCATTGCCAGCGGCGCCAATGCCGTTGCAACGGGCTTGCTCGCCATTGCCAGCGGGGACAACGCCATCTCTTTGGGCGCCAGCTCAAAAGCGACCGGACTGCGCAGCGTCGCCCAGGGATACCAAGCGAATGCGGCCGCATTGGATGCCGTCGCTCAAGGTACCACTGCCACCGCGACGGCCCAGAATGCCATCGCCGTTGGCTTCCAGTCGGTCGCGACCCAATTGAATTCGGTCTACATCGGCTCGCGCACCGCTGCGGGAACAGGGGCCACAGCGGTGGGGGCCATTGCCATCGGCACGGACGTGACGGCATCCAAGGACAACGCGACCGCGATCGGCTTCCAGAGCAAGGCAGATGCGGCAACCTCGGTGGCGCTCGGCCCCAATGCAGCGACCTCGGGCGCCGGCGGCGCGATGGCACTGGGGTCCGGCACGATCGCAAGCAATGTCAATGCAGTTGCGCTTGGCGCTGCCTCCCAGGCCACTGCGGCCGGAGCCACCGCACTCGGTACTTTCGCCACGGTTACGGGAGGGAATGCCACCGCGGTCGGTGTCGGCGCCAACTCCAGCGCGAACTTCGCGTTCGCCGGCGGCTATCAGGCCCACGCGGCAGCCGAGAATGCCGTCGCCGTAGGCACGCTCGCCAACGCGGCAGGAACCAGCTCGGCGGCGCTCGGCAATCTCGCCAACGCTTCGGCGGACTTCTCGCTGGCCATGGGCAATCAGGCCGTGTCGGCCGGAATCGGCTCGGTTGCGGCGGGGTCGGGAGCCAGCGCCGCCGCCGATGGTGCCGTGGCGATGGGCAACAACGCCGCCGCAACCCTAACCCGTGCAACTTCCATCGGATTTGGCTCGGCGGCAAGCGGCCAGAACGCCACCGCTCTGGGCGCACTCGCCGCTGCGTCCGCCGACCAGGCAGTCGCAATCGGTAACAGCGCCAAGGCCTCGGCAATCAACGCAATCGCGATGGGCAACAGCACCGTCGCCGATTCGGCCGATGCAGTCGCGATCGGCAACAGTTCCAGGGCCACCGGCGGCAAGGCGGTGGCCATCGGCTCCGGCAATGTTGCCAGCGGCAATGGC
This sequence comes from Variovorax sp. CAN15, assembly GCF_030462475.1. Lineage (GTDB taxonomy): Bacteria > Pseudomonadota > Gammaproteobacteria > Burkholderiales > Burkholderiaceae_C > Variovorax. The sequence goes on along the minus strand of NZ_JASMRZ010000004.1, from coordinate 78,426 downwards.
GCCGTTGCAATCGGCGACCCGAACACCGCCACCGGCAACGGCGCGATCGCGAACGGCCTGGACAACACCGCCACCGGCAACGGCTCCGTGGCGATGGGTAATACCAACAAAGTCGGCGGCGGCGGCCAGGATGTGAGCGTGCCTGGCACGCCGGCACAGGGCGCGGTCGGCATCGGCTACCAGAACACCGTAGTCGGCCAGGGCAGCGTGGCCATCGGCAGCACCAGCAAGGCGCTGGCAGCGGGCGCGGTCGCGTTCGGCGACACGGCGGTGGCGAACAATGCCGGCGACGTGGCGCTGGGCTCGGGCTCGGTAACGGCGACTGCGGTGGGAACACCAGGCATAACGATCAACGGCACGCCGTATGTCTTCCAGGGCACTACGCCAACGAGCACGGTCAGTGTCGGCGCGGTGGGCTCCGAACGCACGATCACCAACGTGGCGGCCGGCAGGATTTCCGGCACGTCGACCGATGCGATCAATGGCTCGCAGTTGTCCGCCACCAACTCGGCGATCGCCGACGTGGCAACGACGGCGGGCAAGGGGTGGAACCTGAGCGCCAACGGCGGGGCGCCGCAAAATATCGCGCCGGGCGGGACCGCGGATTTCGCCAACGGCAGCAACACGACCGTCACGCGCACGGGCAACCAGATCAGGGTCGATGTGGTGGCGGATCCGACCTTCAATTCCGTGACCACCGGCAACACGAAGATCGACAACAACGGCCTGACCATCGTGGGCGGTCCGAGCGTGACGCTGACCGGCATCAACGCCGGCAGCAAGGTGATCACCAATGTGGCGCCCGGCGTGGCAGGCACCGATGCCGTAAACATCGACCAGTTGACCTCCACGGTGGCCGGCAGCAAGACCAGGTACTACCACGTCAACTCCACCGGCGGGGGCAATGAAGCCAACGACGGCGCGACCGGTGCCGACGCCATCGCATCGGGCAAGAACGCAACGGCCGCGGGTGCATCGAGCGTGGCCATGGGTTTGGGCGCCACGGCCGGCACCGCCAACAGCGTGGCGCTGGGCGCGGGCTCGGTCACGGCGACGGCAGTGGCGACGCCGAGCACGACGATCAACGGCACGGTCTACAACTTCCAGGGCATCGCACCGGTGGGCACGGTCAGTGTCGGCACGTTCAACGGCGAACGCACGATCACCAACGTGGCGGCCGGCCGGATCTCCGGCAACTCGACCGATGCGATCAACGGCTCGCAGCTGTTCGCCACCAATCAGTCGATCGAGAACCTGAGCAGCACGGTCACCGCGAACAAGATCAGGTACTACAGCGTCAACTCCACAGGGGGCGGCAACGAAGACAACAATGGCGCGACAGGTGCCGACGCCATCGCCTCGGGCAAGGATGCCAGCGCGACGATCGACGGCTCCGTCGCCATCGGCTCGGGCTCCGTGTCCGACCGCGCCATCGCCGCCGGCACCGGCAACATCCCCGCGGGCAGTTCGCTGATCCCATTCAACACGACCGACCGCACGCTGCTGGGCGCCCTCTCCGTCGGCAGCGCCACCACTTACCGCCAGATCACCAACGTCGCCGACGGCACGCAGGCGCAGGATGCCGTGACGGTGCGCCAGCTCAGCGGCGCGCTGCAGTCCTTCGCTGTCACGCCGATCCAGTACTTCCACGCCAACTCCACGGCGGCCGACTCGCTGGCCATCGGCGCGGAATCCGTCGCGGTCGGCCCGCAGACGGTGGTCAACGGCGACAACGGCGTGGGCATCGGCAACGGCGCCGTGGTGCAGCAGAGCGCGCCCGGCGGCATCGCGATCGGCCAGGGCTCGACCTCGCACCTGGCCGACTCGATCGCGCTGGGCACGCAGTCTTCCGCCGCCGCGGTGCAGGGCGTGGCGCTGGGCGCGGGCACAAGCGTGACGCAGGCGGGCGGCGTGGCGCTGGGCGCGGGCTCGGTGGCGTCCACCGCAGCGGGCGTGGCCGGCTACGTGCCGCCCACCGCGACCGACGCGCAGCGCATCGCCATCGGCGCGACCACCAGCACGCTGGCGGCCGTGTCGGTGGGCAATGCCGCCAGCGGCCAGTTCCGCCAGATCACCGGCGTGGCGGCGGGCACGGCCGACAGCGACGCAGTCAACGTGTCGCAGCTTCGGGGCGTGCAGGGCCAGGTGGCGGTGATCGATCAGTCGACGGTCAAGTACGACACCAACGCGGACGGCACGACCAACTACAACAGCGTGACCATGGGCGGCAGCAACGCCACTGCGCCGGTCACGGTGCACAACGTGGCGCCGGGCGTGGCGGGCACCGACGCCGTCAACGTCAACCAGCTCAACGCGACCAGCGCCGGCCTGAACAACCGCATCAACGCCCTGGGCGACCGCCTCGACGGCGTCGAGAAAAACGCGTACGCCGGCGTCGCCGCCGCCATGGCGCTGCAGATGCCCGGCAGCTACGTGCCGGGCAAGACGGTCATGCGCATCGGCGCGGGTTCCTTCAAGGGCCAGAGCGCGGTGGGCGTGAGCTTCCGCCGCACCTCGGAGAACAACGCCTGGAGCATCACCGGCGGCGTGGCCACCAGCCGCGCCGGCGTGGGCGCCACCGTCGGCGCGGAATGGGTCTTCAACTGAAGGGAAGGCGATACAGATGAACCGGACGAACCCCATCATGAACAAGCTCCTTCCCTCCAGGACCCCTTCCGTTGTTTCCGCGCTCTGCTTCGCTGCACTGCTGGCCGGCGGCTGCGCCAGCCCGAGCTACACCGTCACGCCGGAAATGCAGGCCCGCGCCGCATCGGAAAACCCGGCGCCACCAAAGGACGACGACTTCCCCGCCCCGGGCTCGGCCAAGTGGCAGCAAGGCGCCTTCCCCAGCCTCGACGCCCTGCGCACCATGCGCACCGGCATGGGCAAGGACCAGGTGCGCGAGCTGCTGGGCTTTCCGCACTTCAGCGAAGGACTCGGCGGCGTGCGCGAGTGGAACTACATCTTCCATTTCCGCACCGGCGCGGGTCCCGAGTACCTCACCTGCCAATACATGGTGCGCTTCAACGCGGACGTGCTGACCAACGGCATGTACTGGAAGGGCCCGGGCTGCGCCGACCTGCTGCGCCCGCCGCGCACGGCGGCCACGCCCGTCGCCACCGCCCAGCCGGCGGCTCCTGCCGCGAGGACCACCCTCGGCGCCGATGGCCTCTTCCGCTTCGACGGACGCTCGCTCTCCGACCTGCTGCCCGAAGGACGACGCAGGCTGGAAGCGCTGGCGAGCGACATCAGGAGCAGCAGCGCAGCGGTGGAGTCGATCCGGATCACGGGCCACACCGACCGGCTCGGCACCACCGCCTACAACCAGGCGCTCTCGCTGGCGCGCGCCGAGACCGTTCGCGACTACCTGGCGCAGGCGGGCGTGCCTGCGCAGGCCATCCACGTGCAGGGCAAGGGCGAGTCGGAGCCGAAGGTGCAGTGCGCGCAGACGGCGAAGCGGGCCGAGCTGATCGGCTGCCTTGCTCCGAACCGCCGCGTGGAGATCGAGGTGTTCGTGCGGCGATGACGGGCGCGCGGAGCGGGCGGGGGTGACATCGCTGCCCCGGAATCGCCCCCCGCACCCTCGGCTGTGACGGAAGGAACTGCACAGCCGCGTCCGCTTGGGAAACGCGGCGCGTTCGCGTGAGAACGACCCGGCAGGACGCGGGACCGAGGGGCGAACGCCAGGACCTCCGCCCGGCCGGCCTGTGCCCGGGAATACCCTCTGACGCCCTCCGAGTCTTCTTGCCTACATTTCTTGCATGCAAGAAGTGTCATTGCTTGCATGCAAAACCCAGGCAAGACAGACAGGAGACCTCATGCCCCGCTTCGCCAAGTCGCTTTTCGGTCAGGTGGTCATCGCGCTGGTGCTCGGCGTGCTCGCGGGGCTTCTGGCTCCCGAGTACGCCGTCAAGCTCAAGCCGCTCGGTGACGGTTTCATCAAGCTGATCAAGATGATCATCCCGGTGCTGGTGTTCTGCGTGGTGGTGCACGGCATCGCCGGCGCGGGAGATCTCCGGCGCGTGGGCCGGGTGGGCGTGAAGTCGCTCATCTACTTCGAGGTGCTGACGACCATCGCGCTGGCCATGGGCCTGGTGCTGGCCTTCGTGTTCCACCCGGGCACGGGCATGAACGTCGATCCGTCCAAGCTCGACCCGGCCGCGATGAGCGCCTATGCCTCGAACGCCGACAAGCTCACGAGCGGCGGCACCGTCGAGTTCCTCATGAAGCTCATCCCGACCACGGTGGTGAACGCATTCGCCACCGGCGACGTGCTGCAGGTGCTGCTGTTCGCGGTCCTCTTCGGCTGCGCGCTCACGCTGCTGGGCGAGCGCGGCAAGCCGGTGGCGGCGGTGATCGACGCAACCTCGCTGGTGCTCTTCAAGATCATGGGCATCATCATCAAGCTGGCGCCGCTGGGCGTGCTGGGCGCCATCGCGTTCACGGTGGGGCAGTACGGCATCGGCTCGCTCAAGCAGCTGGGCATGCTGGTGGCCCTCTTCTACGGCGCGGTGCTGATCTTCGTGTTCGTGGTGCTGGGGCTGGTGATGCGCATGTCGGGCTTCAGCCTGATCAAGCTGCTGCGCTACCTGCGCGAGGAGCTCACCATCGTCTTTGCGACCACCTCGTCGGACAGCGTGCTGCCGCAGGTCATGGCCAAGCTGCGCCGCATGGGCATCCGCGATTCGACGGTGGGCCTGGTGATTCCCACCGGCTACTCGTTCAACCTCGACGCCTTCTCGATCTACATCACGCTGGCGGCCGTGTTCATCGCGCAGGCCACCAACACGCCGATCTCGATGGCAGACCTGCTGACCATTCTGGCGATCGCGCTGGTCACCTCCAAGGGCGCGCACGGCGTGCCGGGCTCGGCCATCGTGGTGCTGGCGGCCACGCTGCACGCGATTCCGGCGATTCCCGCCATCGGCCTGGTGCTGGTGCTGTCGGTCGACTGGTTCATGGGCATTGCCCGCGCGCTCGGCAACCTGATCGGCAACTGCGTGGCGACCGTGGCCATTGCAGCCTGGGAAGGCGACATCGACCGCGAACGCGCCCATGCGGTGCTCGACGGCAACTATTCGCCCGACGACGAGCCGCTGGCCGAAGCAGAGCCGGCGCCCGTGGTACACACCGCGAGCCACTGAAAGAGAAAACGAGAAAGACCAGGACCACCGACATGCCCGCCCCCGACGTCAGCCCCACCGTCATCGCCGAACGCGTCGTCGAGGCCATCCTCGCGCAGAAGCTCGCGCCGGGTGAACGGCTGGGCGAGCAGGCGCTGGCCGAGAACTTCTCGGTGAGCCGCACCATGGTGCGCGAGGCGCTGATGCAGCTGCAGGCGCGCGGTTTTGTCGAAGTGCAGTCGCGCCGCGGCTGGTACGTGGTGGAGCCTTCGGCCGAAGAGGCACGAGACGCCTTCTCGGCCCGGCGGATCGTCGAGGCCGGCATCCTGGAGGCCAGCGAAGGCCGGCCGCTCGCGAAGGTTATCCGCAAGCTGCGCGACCACATCGCCGACGAGCAGCGCGCCATCGAAGGCGCCGACGCGGCCACCCGCGCCTTCCTGCTGGCCGATTTCCACGTCTGCCTCGCCGAGCAGATGGGGCACCAGCTGCTGGTCGACGTGTTGCGCGACCTTACGGCGCGCACCACCCTGGCGGCCACGCTCTACCAGTCGAAGCACGAGGCCGGGCAGTCCTGTGCAGAGCACGGGGCGATCGTCGCGGCGCTGGAGGCCGGGGATACGGCCGGGGCGCGGCGACTGATGCTGGAGCACATCGGCAATGTCGAGCGGGCGCTGGAGGTGGATGCTGCGGCGGAGCCGGATGCGACGAGCAGGCTGAGGGCTACGTTGGCGCCGGTGGCGTTGCCGCGGGCGCGGCGGTGAGTGCATAGGGAACGTGCACTTGGACCGCGAGTGCGGCCGGCATCCTGACTGTTCTGGGATCGACCGAGCAATGCGCCCGGAGCGATTCGTCGGTTCCCCGTGAGCGGACCACCCAGAGGTCACCCAGGAACTCAATTCGCGACTCGTATATTGCCTAGCGCCGCTAATTTCGCTAAATAAACGACACACCGTTTCCTTTGATTTCATGCAGCAGGTCGCCAGTCAACTTACTGGAATCAATTTTTTAATCTCGCGCCTACCCGGGATCGACTTTTAAAAGCGCAGAGCCCGATCGCAATGATCGCCAGTCTTCATGCCTTAATGCGAAAAACCTCCCTCAAACTCACCTCATCATGCAAATCTCCATCTTCATAGCATCTTACAACGCCACCTTCGAGGGCACTCATCATTAATCTATACAGACCAACCGCTTTGGATTTCACTTCCAACCATATGGAAGAATTGTTTTCCAAAATCAGTCTAGCATCATATTTAGCGCTCGATTGCAGCAACTGATCTTTTAGGAAAATCTCCCGCTCTTCATCTTCAACTAAAGAGTCGCTTGATTTCAACGTACGCACCACATTCTGCATCAGCGATGGATCATCAAAAACCAATCTATATTCATAGCTCATGAGCCATGCGCCCTCCCGCGAACAATCAGATTCCGCCTCCAACTACGGCACCAACGCCAACGAGGAAAGCCCTAGTTTCTTCAAAATATTTCTCTCAAGAACTTCTTCACAAAAGATTATTTTTTGTCCTTAATCGAATACTCCCAAGCAGACCGTCGGTATATAGGTTCGGCTTTCCGACACTGCGAGTGGCGGACCAAGATTTGAGCTTTTCATCATTTTGATCCTTTGCTGACTGTACAGTGACGGGCCCATCAGGCTTATCATGCACTACGCCCAGCTCGGCGTCTTTACTTACCCAGCTCCCACCCATCGATTGTTGTAGCGGCACAAAGGCCAGGCAATCGCCCTCCCTTTCCAACATCATCAACTGCTGGCCGCGGAGTCATGCTATCGGCAATTCCGGCTTCGACATACGATCGTTTGCGCGGTGTTTTGTCCAGATTTCAGGAAATGATTTCAGATTTCGCACGCCTCCAAATATCGACATAGTCATGCACATTAACTTTCAACATGACCAGCTCTCCGCCGCCTCTTTTGCGGCATAGCAAAATACCGTCCATCGAATCGACAACAACAAAATAGACCTCATCCGCATCAAATATTTCATTGCCACCTGGGAGGCCGATGTATACAGAAGGCTCGACCGCACTTGCGCCTAAACTTCCTGGCCAATCACCTTCCACCCAGCACGCATTGTGCAGAAGTTGAAAAAAATATTCGGGGGGCATTCTTTGATCAAAGATGCTTCTTGCAAAATTAATATTATCTTTTTGTTTTTCGATATTTAACATCAGACGATCTATTTCACCCACCAACAAATCTGAAAGGCAAGTCGCATCTTCGCTTCCCAAAATCACATCATCTATGGATATCAGCATTCGATCCACGAAAATTCGCCGCCCGTCACTGGATTTTCGAGTACAGATATCAATAACGCTTTTCATGATCATGGGCAATTTGATTCAACCGCTTTTCCATCTTTGAAGATGCTGTCCAACCTCTTTTTTACGCCAGGAGGCACAGGAAAACCACCATTTTGAGTCGAGTCGCCATTCCAATGCATGGTTCCATCGTTGCCATTGCCAAATCGATGAAAAACTCCTTCGTTATCGACTGCATACCAGTGCCGTCCCTCAGCATCGGGCACAGCACGGGACGCCAAAGCTTCATGGTGGCAAGGAAGTCGAGATGTTTTTCTGCCTCCACGAAAATCTGGCGACGTCGTGTCATGGTGTCCCGGATTCGTATATGTAGGCGTTGGTCCGTGATAGCGCCCGGCCTTTCCGGTTTTTGCCAAACCCAGTGGGTCGATCCATTCCAGCGGATTAAATGCATACTCTTGCAGATTGATCCCACCAGCCAAACGGATGGGGTCATGGCTGATGTAGCGGCCGCTTTGCGGATCAAAGTACCGATACCGGTTGTAGTGCAGCCCCGTCTCTTCATCCCAATACTGCCCCTGGAAACGAATCGGATTCCGAAACCCCGCTTTCCTCCCCGCCTCACTGATCGCCTGCCTAGCCTCCCCCCAAGCCTTGTAGCTCGCCGACCACGCCACACGCCCCTCATGATCCGTCAGCTCCTGCGGTGTGCCCAGATGGTCGCACTGGTAGAAGGCGATTTCTTCCTTGCCGAATGACGCAGGCGTTCGACTTTGTTCACCGTTCCATAGCGGATCAAGTTCGATGTCGTAGCGACCGCCGTTGTCGGCCATCAGTGCCTTCACATCTGTCGTCTGGCTCAACACGACTGCCTGGGCCTGCCGGATCTGGACCAGCGGCACGAACGAGCCGGGTTCGTGGATGTAGTGGACGCTGTCGCCGCGCCATGCCTGTTCCTGCTGGCCCTCGATGCTTTGCGTGCTCTCGAACGCCAGCGCGTCCCCGTCCCAGCCGAACAAGGTGCACGCATGCCGCGTGCGCTTGGCGATGCGCCGGCCCAGCGGGTCGTAGCTGAAGGTCGTGGTTTCGCCGAAGGTCTCGGCGCTGCGCATGCGGTTGTAGCCGTCCCAGGTGAACGCCGTCTTTTCGCCGTTGCGGACGCGCTCGATCAGGTTGCCGCGCTCATCCCACTTGTAGCGGGTGCCGGCGTAGTCCTTCAGCAGGTTGTCCATCAGCTTGCCGACCATGCTGCTGCCGTCCGTCGGTGCTTTGGCGTTCGGGCCGGCATCGCCGGGGTTGGCGATGTTGCCCGCTGGATCGAACGCGAACGTCTCCCGTCCCAGTCGGCTGTTGGCTTCGAGCAGCCTCCCTACAGGGTCGTAGCGGTAGCTCAGGTTGCCGCGCCGGCTGTCGCCGATGGCGATCAACTGGCCAGCCTTGTCGTATTGGTAGCTGCGGCGAATGCCGGTGGCTCCGAGGGCGCCGCGCCTGGTCTGGGAGATCTGCTGCTCCAGCAATCGGCCGGCCGGATCGTAGTGCTGCTCCTGTGTGAGTCCGTTGCCCTGCGCGCGCGCAATCTCGCGATGCAGGTCGTCGCGCTCGAAGCCCAGGATGTCCTGCCCGTCGACGAGCAATCCGTGCACATGGCCAGAGCCATAGGTGAGCCATCGAGTGACGTGACCGTCTGGGCGGATGGTCGCGACGCGCTGGTTGAGTTCGTCGTAGCAGTGCTGCCAGACTGCCGTGCGGGCGCCTTGCAGGTAGTGCTGATGCTCGCGCGTGAGGTTGCCCGCGGGGTCGTAGAACCATTGCAGCTTGGCGTCGCTGTTGCCGGCTTCGACCAGCCGGCCGTTGCGGTCGTAGGCGAAGCTCTCGGCAACGCCGCCGGCCGTGCGCTCGATCAAGCGCCCGTTGGGGTCGAACTGCAGCTGCATGACGTGACCGCCCTCGACCACTTCCGAAAGCACACCGGTGGAGTCTTCATAGCAATACCGAGTGGCCTTCCGGTCGAAGCCGACTTCTTCCAGCAATCGGCCTACCGGGTCATAGCGGAAGTCGTAACGGCTGCCGTTCTCGTTGTGCAGTTCGCTCAAGCGTCCCAGCAAGTCCCAGCGGTATTTGAGCGTGTGGCCCGCCGCGTCGGTGCGCCGGGACACGAGGCCGCAGCGCGTGTAGTCGTAGCTCGTCCTGCGCCCCAGCGCATCGGTGTGCGCAAGCAGGCGTCCCTCGCCGTCGTGCACGAAATGCTCGCTGGTGTTGTCCGGCAGGGTGATTTCCTCGAGCCGGCCCGGTCGGTTGGCGTTCGCTGCGGCGGAGGCCTTCCCGGGTTCGTCCGCCGTCGTGTAGCGATACCGCGTGCTCTGGCCCATGGCATCGGTCGCCTTGACCAGGCGTCCCTGCTCGTCGTATTCCCACCGCGTGGTCTTGCCCGAGCAATCGGTGTGGCTGGCAAGTTGACCAGCGCGCGTGTAAGTCAGCAACTTGATTCCACCCTTCGCATCGGTGATGCGCACGGGCCGGCCGGCCTTGTCGTAGGCGTATTCGGTCTTGTGCCCCAGGGGGTCGATCTCTTCGACGAGATTGCCGTCGGCGTCGTAGTCGCGCTTCCAGACACCGCCCTCGGCGTCGCGCAGGCCCGTCATGCGTCCGCGCTTGTCGTGCGCAAAGTGCACCTGAGTGCCATCGGCCCGCGTGCGGGTCCGCAGGTTGCCGTCGGCGTCGTAGTTGAAGTCGTCGGTGCTGCCGTCGGTGTGGACATGGCGGGTGATGTTCTTCGCCTCATCGCGAAAGAACCACTCCTGGCGCTTGTCGGGATGGATGATCCGGTAGGTGTAGCCGAGGATGTCGTAGTAGTACCAGGTCTCTCCACCGAGCGCGTCGGTCACATAGGTCAGGCGGATGTTCCTGTCCCACTCGAGCCTGAGGGCGAAGCTCCCGTCATCGCTCCACTCGCGAACCGCCCTGGCATCGACGCCGGTGCCGTCGTATTCAAGGTTGATGCCGCGGCTCGTGCGGTCGGTGTACCGGGTCACGAGGTGGTGGCTGTAGCTGTAGTTCCAGGCTTCGCCGTTTTCGTCCTGCGCCGAGACGAGGTCGCCCTCGGCATCGTGGACATAGGCGGCGAGCTGGCGCACCACCTGGCCGCCCTTGATCTCCCACAGGCTGGTGATCAGTCCGCTTCGCGCATCGGGGCGGGTGCCCACATGGGCGATCGTGACGTCGCCTTGCTTGCTGATGATGTCGCTCAAGACCTGTTCGCCGGTGGCTGCGATCACATGGTCGTAGCGCAGGCCGACGCTGGCTTCCTTGCCGGCATGCAGCGCGACGAGCCGGAAGTGCTGCCTGCCCTGCGTCGAGACCTTGCTGGCAGCGGTGTCCACCAGCTCGTAGACCTCGCGCCAGTCGCCGGCCTCGCCCACCGCCATGGCCTTGCCGAAATCCACGGCCAGAAGGGTCTCGCTCAGCCGTGTGAGCGTCGCTTCTTCGATGGCATCGCGGTAGCTCTGGCCCACGGCCAGCAGCGGGTAGGCATGGCTGCGGCCGTCCGCACCGTGATAGATCAGACTGGGCTCGCCGGAGCGCGGACCCTGGGCCGGCGCGGCGATGTCCACGCGCGTGCTGTAGGGCGTGAGCCATCTCGCGCCGAGGCTGCCCTCGTCGAAAGCGCCGAGATTGCTGCGATATGTGCGCGCCCAGGTGATGGGCAGCGGCGCAACCAGCGTGAAGTCGACGTGGGTGAAGCTTTCGCAGCCGGTCGCCAGGCTGATGGCGAACTTGCTTGAGGAGGGAACCTGTGCGCCGGAAAGCGGACAGTTCTTGCAACCGGGATCCCCCTTGGCCGGCGCCTGTACGCGGAGGTGCTCGACCTGGGTGTCGGGCCTGCTTCTTCTTGCTTCGCCCCCCGCGCCGGGCTGCACCATGGCCGCGCGCGGGCTCTTCTTCTGTGCCATGGCCAACAGCAGTTGGCGCAGCAGCCACATGATGCTGCCCTGCAGTTCCTGATTGGCGAGGTCGCTCAGTTGGTGGCGGAAGTCCGACTTCAAGGCGATCAGGCTCTCGATCACCTCGCTGACCCTGGCCCGTACGCTTTCGGGCAGGTAGGCGGCGGCCTTTCTGGCAGCGTAGTTGGCGGCCCGTTTGGCAGTGCCCGCGGAGTACTTCAGCGCCCGGCGCCACATGCCGCTCCATGTGCTTTGGGTCTTGGGGTCGTAGTCGTTGGCCTCCGCGGCACCCGGCCTGGCGACGGTGAAGAGGTCCTGCCCGCCGAGCACGCGCTGCAGGATGCCGATCAGGTTGTCCAGGATGCTGTCGGAGAGCCTCGCGCAATCTTCCAGAATGCCCGAGAGCCTTGCGATGGCGCCCTCGATGAAGGTCTCCAGTTCACCGACGATGGATGCATTCAGGTGCCCCACCAGCATGGTGACGATGGTCCCGCCGAGATTCCTTGCTCCATGAATGAGCTCCTGCTTGACCAGATGCAGCGTGGGCCGCAGGCTCATGCGCGCTGCGGCCATGGTGGGCGGCGCGGGAATCAGGCCGATGAGATTGATGCCGAGGCTGGCCCAGTTCAGGAACCTGGTGACGGCATCGTTCGACTTCTTCTCGAGGATGGTGACGATGTCGAGAAACACGTCCACCAGCGCCATGATGTTGCCCACGATGGGGATGCTGCCCAGCACCGTGGTCAGCCGGTCGAGCGTGACGTAGCCGCCGGTGAAGGACCGCAGCCATTCGTCCACCACCTTGCTCGCGGCGGCGATGTCTTCTTTAGCGATGGTGTTCAGCGGCGCGACTGCCGTCTGGGGCTCGCGCTCGGCGATCGGTGTCGGTGCGGGCTTGGCTTGATGTGTGCCCGATGGTGGCCGCTGGGGCGTGCCTGATTGCATTGTCCAGTCTCCCTGACTGCGTTTGTTCGCGTCTTGAAAATCGATCGGAAAAGAAAAGAGGCCCGGTCGCGCATGCGCGCGCAACCGGTTGCGATGCCGGGCTTCCGGCTTGCGGAATTACGGCGCCTCTGCCGACGGGATTCGAGTCCGGCGTGGCGGACCATCAGGGGGCAAACAAATGCAGATGCGGTGAGAAGCCCGCGGGCATGCCCGAGGGCGGATCCACGAGGAAATCCACGAGCAGATCGCTACGCACGAATAACAATTGCAAATTGAGCTCACGCTCACCTCCCTCTTTTATTTCTTGCAGCAAATCCTAGGACGCAGGCCGACGCGAATTCGGTCATCCGAAATAAACGAGCAAGCTTTGGTGCGATTTATCTCGATATTCCCAACCCAGGACGGCCGGTCATCGATCGATCGAACGAGCCGCGTCCGGCGGACGGCTTCCACCGTCGCTGCGCTCGGCTACAGTCCGAGACACTTATGAACTCACCCCAACTCCAGCGCGGCGTGTTCCTCGCCCTTCTCGCCGCCGTGACCGTCGCCTTCCTCTGGGTGCTGATGCCGTTCTTCGGCGCGGTGCTCTGGGGCGTGGCGCTGGCGATCCTGTTCACGCCGCTCTACAAGAAGCTGCTGAGGAGAATGCGCGGCAAGCCCAACGCGGCTGCGCTGTCGACGCTGGCGATCTGCCTGTTCATCGTGATCCTGCCGCTGGCCATGGTGGGGGTGTCGCTGGTGCAGGAGGTCGCACTGGTCACGCAGAACATCCGTTCGGGGCAGATCAACTTCGCGGCCTACTTCCAGCAGATCCTCGACGCCTCGCCGCAGTGGCTGCTGAACCTGGTCGAGCGCTTCAACCTCGGCGACATGGCGGCCTGGCAGGCGCGCATCTCGGCGGCCGCCGGGCAGGCCAGCCAGGTCATCGCGAGCCAGGCGCTGACCATCGGGCAGAACACCTTCGACTTCATCGTCAGCTTCTTCGTGATGCTGTACCTGCTTTACTTCCTGGTGCGCGACGGCTCGACGCTGTCGAAGACGATGCGCGACGCAGTGCCGCTGGCCAAGCCGCACGCCCACTACCTGCTGAACAAGTTCACCACCGTGATCCGCGCCACCGTCAAGGGCAACGTGGCCGTGGCGGTCGCGCAGGGCTCGATCGGCGGGCTGGCGTTCTGGTTCCTCGGCGTGCAGGGCGCGCTGCTGTGGGCGGTGCTGATGGCCTTCCTGTCGCTGCTGCCTGCCGTGGGCGCGGCGTTGATCTGGGGGCCTGTGGCCATCTACTTCCTGGCCACGGGGCATTTCTGGCAGGGCGGCGTGCTGATCTTCGTGGGCGTGTTCGTGATCGGCCTGGTCGACAACATCCTGCGCCCCGTGCTGGTGGGCAAGGACACGCAGATGCCCGACTACATCGTGCTGATGTCGACCATCGGCGGCATGGCGATCTTCGGCATCAACGGCTTCGTGATCGGGCCGGTGATCGCGGCGCTGTTCATGGCGGCCTGGAGTCTCTTTGCCGATTCCGGCCACGTGGGCCCCGGGCACGAGCTGCCCGATGGCGCACAGCCGGGCAAGCAGGGCGCCCCTGAAGACAAGGCCTGAAACCGGCGCCGTCCACCCCCCACGCGCGCATTTCGCGCGCGCAATTCCGCATTCCGTCGCATGAGGCTGGGCGCCGCGCCCGGCCTGCGGGATCGTCGGGCCTCCAACCAACAACGAGGCCCGTCATGCACCCCAGCTTTCTCCGCTTCCGCCCCGCCGCGCGCGCCCTGTGCGCGGCCGCGATCCTGGCCCCCCTGGGCGCCCTCGCCGCCGACCTGAGCCTGAGCGTCGCCGACGGCCCGGCCGCCGACGCCACCCTCTACGTCGCCGTGTATGGCGACGCCGCCAGCTACGCCGACGGCAAGCCGGTGGCCTCGCAGACCGCGCCGATGCGCGAGGGCAAGGCCCGCCTGGTGTTCACGGGGCTGGCACCCGGCCGCTACGCGCTGCGCGTGTTCGCCGACGAGAACGGCAACGGCAAGCTCGACACCAACCTCATGGGCATGCCCACCGAGCGCTACGGCTTCTCGAACGACGCCAAGGGCAACCGCGCCGCGCCCGGCTTCGATGCGGCGGCGATCAGCGTCGAAGCCGATATGCAGACCGTCATCCACCTGCACTGAAGACGAAGGAAGACTGCCATGGAACGACGCGAACTCCTTCGCCTGCTGGCTTCGGCCGGCGCCCTCCCCCTGCTGGCACCGCTGGCGCGCGCAGCCGGCACGGCGGACGACTGGCAGGCCCAATTCGAGGCTTCCACCGCCCCCTGGAAGACGGGCTTCGCCACGCCGCCCGGCGACTTCCCGCTGACCCGCGCCACGGTGCGCGGGCGCTTTCCCGATGCGGTGGCGGGCACGCTGTTTCGCATCGGCCCGGCCGGCCACGACATGGGCGGCCAACGCTACCACCACTGGTTCGACGGCGACGGCATGGTGCACCGCTTCGTGATCGAGGGCACCGACGTGCGGCACCAGGGCCGCTATGTCGCCACGCCCAAGCGAGTAGCCGAAGTGAAGGCCGGCCACCGCCTGTTCGAGGCCTTCGGCACCATGCCGCCGGGTGTGGAGCCCCCGACCTCGGCAGACAGCATCAACGTCGCCAACACCAGCGTGCTGCCGATGCGTGGCGAGGTGCTGGCCCTGTGGGAAGGCGGCTCGGCCACGCGCGTCGACGCGGACACGCTGGACACGCTGGGCGTGAAGACCTGGCGCACCGACCTCGCGGGCATGCCGTTCTCGGCCCACCCCAAGATCGACCCGGACGGCACGGTGTGGAACTTCGGCGTCAGTTCCGGCCAGGGCCTGCTGGCGCTGTACGAGATAGCACCCGAAGGCACGCTGCGGCGCGCGGCCGTGGTGCCGGTGGCCGACATGCCGATGGTCCACGACTTCGCCGTGACCGCGCGGCACCTGGTTTTCCTGCTGCCGCCGCTGGTCTACGACGGCAAGCGCAAGACGGACGGCACGAGTTTTCTCGACGCTCACGTATGGCGGCCCGAGCTCGGCATGCGCGCGCTGGTGGTCGACAAGCAGAACTGGGAGCGCCGCCAGATGCTCGCGCTGCCGGCCGGCTTCCTGTTCCACGTCGGCAATGCCTGGGAGGAAGACACGCCGCGCGGCACGCGGATCCACGTCGACTACGTCCGCTCGGAGAACGCCGATTCAGTGTTCATCAGCAACCGCGAAGTGATGCGCGCCCGCCGCGTGAAGACCACCGAGCCGCACCTGACTGTCGCCACGCTGAACCTGGCCACCGGCCGGGCCACGCAGACGGCGCTGGCACAGGAGGCCGAATTCCCGCGCATCGATCCGCGCAGAGTCGGCCTGCGGCATCGCCAGGTGGTGCACGCCACGCAGATCCGGCGCGACCTGCCCGGCTTCGGCGCGATCGCGCGCACCGACGTCGAGACCGGCCGCAGCCAGCGCTTCGTCTACGGCCAGCAGACCATGGTGGAAGAACATGTCTTCGTGCCCGACGGCTCCAGGCCCGGCTGGGTGCTGGGCACGGCGTTCGACTTCGGGCGGCAGAAGACGGTGCTCTCATGCTTCGCGGCCGACAATCTCGCGGCGGGTCCGGTGGCGCGGGCCACGCTGCCCTACGCCCTGCCGCTGGGCCTTCACGGCGCCTTCGTGCCGGCCTGAAGCCGTGGCGAGGAGGCGCTCAGGCCTCCCACCAGCCTTCGGCGAAACGCCCCTGCAGGAAGGCGACGAAGCCCGACACCTTGCCCGGCACCAGCTTGGGCGAAGGGAAGACGGCGTGGATCTCCTGCTCGGGCAGCGCATGGTCGCCCAGCACCTCGCGCACCTTGCCGGCTGCCAGCGAATCGCTGGCCACGTAGCGCGGCATGAGCGCAATGCCGAGGCCGTCGCGCGCCGCCGCCAGCACGGCCGAGAGGTTGTTCGAGCGGAAGCGGCCCGACACGGGCACCGTGACCGGCTCGCCCTTGGGCGTGTGCATGCGCCAGAACTCGTCGCCCACCACGCTGCTGTAGATCAGCGCCACGTGCGCGCTCAGGTCCTGCGCGCGCTTCGGCGTGCCGTGCTTCTTCAGGTAGGCGGGCGAAGCGACCATCACCCACGGGTTGACGCCCAGGTAGCGCGCGCCCAGTGACGAATCGGCCAGCTTGCCCATGCGGATGGCCACGTCGATGCCCTGCGCGATGAGGTCCACGTAGCGGTCCTCGAAGCTCAGGTCGAGCTGCACCTGCGGATGCCGGCTCATGTATTCGAGCGCCAGCGGCACCACCACGCGCCGCCCGAAGGCCACCGAGGTGCCCACGCGCAACAGCCCCTGCGCCTGGTTCTGCCGCAGCTGCACGATGCTGTCGGCCTCCTCTGCCTCGCGCACGATGGTCTTGCACTTCTCGTAGTAGAGCGCGCCCGGTTCGGTGAGGCTCACGCCGCGCGTGTTGCGGTTGAGCAGCCGCACCTTCAGCCGCTCCTCGGTGGCGGCGATCTGCTTGGTCACCGTGGGCTGCGTGGTGTTGAACTCGCGCGCGGCCTTCGAGAAGCTGCCCGTCTCGACCACTCGAACGAACATTTCCATTGCAAGCAATCTGTCCATGGGCCGGATGGTAGTCACTTATTCCAGCCTGGAATAGGTTTTATGGTCCGCAGCCGTCTTCTTGGAATCCGCCCGGATTCCTACAGTGAGCCCATCCCAAAGGAGACTTCACAATGGCAAAGATGACAGCGGTCCAGGCCGCGGTTCTGGTGATGGAAAAGGAAGGCGTGACGCAGGCCTTCGGCGTGCCGGGCGCGGCGATCAACCCGATGTACTCGGCGCTGCGCCAGCGCGGCAGCATCGCGCACATCCTGGCGCGCCACGTCGAAGGCGCCTCGCACATGGCCGAGGGCTACACCCGCGCGGTGGCCGGCAACATCGGCGTGTGCATCGGCACCTCGGGCCCGGCGGGCACGGACATGATCACGGGCCTGTACTCGGCCTGGGCTGATTCGATTCCGATCCTCTGCATCACCGGCCAGGCGCCGCGCGCGCGGCTCTACAAGGAAGACTTCCAGGCGGTGGACATCGAGTCGATCTCCAAGCCCGTCACCAAGTGGTCGGTCACGGTGCGCGAGCCGGGCCAGGTGCCGCAGGTGTTCCAGCAGGCCTTCCACCTGATGCGCTCGGGCCGCCCGGGCCCGGTGCTGATCGACCTGCCCTTCGACGTGCAGATGGCGCAGATCGAGTTCGACATCGACAGCTACGAGCCGCTCAAGCCCTACAAGCCGGCCGCCACGCGTGCCCAGATCGAGAAGGCCATCGGCATGCTCAACGCGGCCGAACGCCCGCTGATCGTGGCCGGCGGCGGCGTCATCAACGCCGATGCATCCGACCTGCTGGTGCGCTTTGCCGAAGCGACCGGCGTGCCGGTGATTCCCACGCTCATGGGCTGGGGCGCCATTCCCGACGACCATCCGCTGATGGCCGGCATGTGCGGCCTGCAGACCAGCCACCGCTACGGCAACGCCACGATGCTGGCCAGCGACTTCGTGCTGGGCATCGGCAACCGCTGGGCCAACCGCCACACGGGCTCGGTCGACGTCTACACCAAGGGCCGGACCTTCGTGCACGTGGACATCGAACCCACGCAGATCGGCCGCGTCTTCACGCCCGATTTCGGCATCGTGTCCGACGCCAAGGCCGCGCTCGAACTCTTCGTCGAAGTGGCCGAGGAAATGAAGGCTGCGGGCCGCCTGACTGATCGCCGCGACTGGGCCAGGGCGTGCATCGAGCGCAAGAAGACGATGCTGCGCAAGACCAACTTCGACGAAGTGCCGATGAAGCCGCAGCGCGTGTACCAGTGCATGAACAACAACTTCGGCAACGACACCTGCTACGTGAGCACCATCGGGCTCTCGCAGATCGCGGCCGCGCAGTTCCTGCACGTGTACAACCCGCGCCACTGGATCAACTGCGGCCAGGCCGGCCCGCTGGGCTGGACCATTCCCGCCGCGCTGGGCGTGCGCGCCGCCGACCCCGCGCGCAAGATCGTCGCGCTGTCGGGCGACTACGACTTCCAGTTCATGATCGAGGAGCTGGCCGTGGGCGCGCAGTTCAAGCTGCCGTACATCCACATCGTGGTCAACAACTCCTACCTCGGCCTGATCCGCCAGGCGCAGCGCGGCTTCGAGATGGACTACTGCGTGCAGCTCGCGTTCGACAACATCAACGCGGCGCCCGACGCGGGCATCGAGAGCAGCTACGGCGTGGACCACATGAAGGTGGTCGAGGGCCTGGGCTGCAAGGCGATCCGCGTGAACCGCCAGGAAGAGATCGCGCCGGCCATCCGCCGCGCGGAGGCGCTGATGGCCGAGTTCAGCGTGCCGGTGGTGATCGAGGTGATGCTGGAGCGCGTGACCAACATCGCGATGGGCACCGAGATCGACAACATCACCGAGTTCGAGCCGCTGGCCGAGACGCCGGCCGACGCGCCGACCGCGGTTGCCGCGCTGCTCGATTGAAAAGAAGGAAGAGAAAAGACATGCCCAAGTTCGCAGCCAACCTCACGATGCTCTTCACCGAGCTGCCCTTCATGCAGCGCTTCGAGGCCGCCGCCAAGGCCGGCTTCAAGGGGGTGGAGTACCTCTTCCCCTACCCCTTCGAGAAGAAGGAACTCGCCGCCGCCCTGCGCGCCAACGGCCTGGAGCAGGTGCTGCACAACCTGCCGGCCGGCGACTGGGACAAGGGCGAGCGCGGCATCGCCTGCCATCCCGACCGCACCGGCGAGTTCGCCGAAGGCATCGGCGTGGCGATCGACTACGCGACCGCGCTGGGTTGCCCGCAGGTCAACTGCCTCGTGGGCAAGGTGCCCGCGGGCGTCGACAGGGACGCGGCGCACAAGACGGTGGTAGCCAACCTGCGCCTCGCCGCGCGCGAGCTCGAAGCGGCGGGCCTGCGCCTGCTGATCGAGCCCATCAACACCTTCGACATTCCGGGCTTCTTCCTCACGCGCACCGACCAGGCGCTGGCGCTTGTCGACGAAGTCGGCTCGTCCAACCTGCGTGTGCAGTACGACATCTACCACGCGCAGCGCATGGAAGGCGAGCTGGGGAACACGCTCTCGAAGCACCTCGCACGGATCGGCCACATCCAGCTGGCCGACAACCCTGGGCGCGGCGAGCCGGGCACGGGCGAGATCAACTACCCGTGGCTCTTCAGGCACATCGACTCGCTGGGCTACGACGGCTGGATCGGCTGCGAATACAAGCCGCGCGCCACCACGGTCGAGGGCCTCGGATGGCGGCATGCGCTCACGCAGCAGCAATGAAATGAATGAATGAATGACATCGGACAAGGAAAAAGAGACATGACGACCCAGCAACAGAAGATCGGATTCATCGGCCTCGGCATCATGGGCGCGCCCATGGCGGGCCACCTGCTCGAGGCGGGCTACCAGCTGTTCGTGAACACGCACGGCAACACGCCCGAGCCCTTCGTGTCGAAGGCGACCATCTGCGCCTCGGCGGCCGAAGTGACGCGCCAGGCCGACGTGGTCTTCATCATGGTGCCGGACACGCCCGACGTGGAGAAGGTGCTGTTCGGCGCGCCCGGTACCGAAGGCGTGGCCGACGGCCTGAAGGGCTCCAGCGGCAAGATCGTGGTGGACTGCAGCTCCATCGACCCGATCGCCACCAAGGACTTCGCGCGACGCATCACCGCGCTGGGCGCCGGCTACATCGACGCGCCGGTCTCCGGCGGCGAAGTGGGCGCCAAGGCCGCCAGCCTCACGATCATGTGCGGCGGCGACGAAGGCACCTTCGGCCGCGTGAAGCCGCTGCTCGACAGGATGGGCAAGAACGTCACGCTCGTGGGCGGCGCCGGCGACGGCCAGGTCTGCAAGGTGGCCAACCAGATCATCGTGGCGCTGAACATCGCGGCGGTGGGCGAGGCGCTGGTGTTCGCCTCGAAGGCGGGCGCCGACCCGGCCAAGGTGCGCCAGGCGCTGATGGGCGGCTTCGCCAGCTCGCGCATCCTCGAAGTGCACGGCGAGCGCATGATCAAGCGCACCTTCGCGCCGGGCTTTCGCATCGCACTGCACCAGAAGGACCTGAACCTCGCGATGCAGAGCGCCCGTTCGCTGGGCGTGTCGCTGCCGCAGACGGCCGGCGCGGCGCAGCTCATGAACGCCTGCGCGGCACTGGGCTACGGCCAGCTCGACCACTCGGCGCTGGTGCGCGCGCTCGAGGCGCTCGCCCAGCACACCGTCACTCCTGACTGAACAGGCACTCCCCCAGGCTTCGCGCACTTCGTGTCGCTTCGCCAACCCCCTCGCCGGGGGCAACACCTGCGGCCCGGCAAAGCCGGGTCCGCGGTGTTCCTGGAAAGAATCAGGTTTTTGCGGCTTCCAGCGACTCCTTGAGGTTGCGCCGGCGCCAGGCCCAGGTCTTGATGGCCTGCGGCAAGATGCCCAGGCAAGAGGCGTAGTACGTCACCTTGAAGCCCCAGAAGCGCGGGCCGATGGGCGTGTTGCGGAACAGGTCGCCGGCCAGGATGGACAGCAGCGCTTCCTGCATGCGCCAGATGTTGCGCGGGTTCATGAACAGGCGCCGGATGGCCGGCGATGTGATGCGGTAGATGAACCACGAGAACATCTTCGGTCCGTGCTTCATCACCTTCTCGTAGTGGCGGAAGGCCTTTTCGGCCTCCTTCATCTCGCCCTTGAGCCAATGGTCGGCGCAGGTCGCGGCCTCGAAGCCGCTGTTCATCGCCAGGTACACGCCCGAGGAGAACATCGGATCGACGAAGGCGTAGGCGTCGCCCACCATCATGAAGCGGTCGCCGCGGCAGAAGGCCGAGTCGTAGGCGTAGTTGCCGGTGGAGGTGGCGCCTTCCATCAGCGTGKCGTTCTTCAGCCGGTCGGCGAGCTTGGGCGCGAGCGCGATGGTTTCCATCAGGAACTCTTCGAGCGTGCCCTTGCGGTTCTTGAAGTACGCGGGCGAAGCCACCGCGCCGACGCTCACGGTGCCGTCTTTCAGCGGGATGTACCAGAACCAGCCATGGTCGAACCAGAACAGCGTGATGTTGCCCTCGAAGCGGCCCGGCCGCCGCTCGGCGTTGGCGAAGTGGCCGAACAGCGCCGCGCTGGCGTGCTTGCGGTTGCGGCGCTTGGCGTCGAACTGGTTCGACAGCAGGGTGTCTCGCCCGCTGGCATCGATCACGAAGCGCGGGCGCCAGGTGGTCTCGGTGCCATCGTCGCCCTTGACCTTCACCGCCGGCCTGTTGTCGGGCGTGCCCTTGCCGGCCTCCATGTCCACGCCGGTGACGCGCTGGCCCTCGAAAGTGCGCGCGCCGCGCTTGCCGGCGTGGCGGAACAGCAGTTCGTCGAACTCCGAGCGGCGCACGTGCACCGCATAGGGAAAGCTCTTGTCCATCGCCTCCGCGAAGTGGAAATGGCTGGAGTGGTCGTGCCAGGGCGAGACGAACTCGGCCCCGTGCTTGCGGATGCCGATGGCCTCGACCTCGGTGCGCACGCCCAGGCGGTCGAACAGCGGCATGTTCATCGGCAGCAGCGACTCGCCGATGTGAAAGCGCGGGTGCTGCGCCTTCTCGATGAGCACCACGTCGTGCCCCTTGTCCGCGAGCAGCGCGGCCACCGTGGAGCCCGAAGGGCCGCCTCCGACGACGACGACGTCGGGATCGTTGCTGGTGAAAGGTCCGGATGCCATGCGTTGTTGCCCCTCTTGTCGTGGTGTTGTCGTTCTCGGCGATACCCCGGCTCGATCCCCGGCTGGAGAGCCGGTCTGTTAACCAGTTGGTAACGATCTGCAGTTTAGCGAACCCGCGAGACCGCCTCGATCCGCTGGAACCCGCCTGATCAGAAGGAAGCTATGGATCCAGGCGTTTTCGGCATTTCCCCAGTAATAAGAGGCCCCGCTTTTGCGGTAGCCTCATTGCCCGTCAGAAACAAGGAGACTTTCATGGCTGCACCCCTTTCCCCCGCAGAAGAAGCACTTCGCGAGGCAGCGCGCGAATACCACCGCTCGCCCGTCAAGGGCAAGATCTCGATCACCCCGACCAAGCCTCTGCTGAACCAGCGCGACCTGTCGCTGGCGTACTCGCCGGGCGTGGCCTATCCCTGTCTCGACATCGCCGCCGACCCGGCCACGGCCTCCGAATACACCGCGCGCGGCAATCTGGTGGGCGTCATCACCAACGGCACCGCCGTGCTCGGCCTGGGCGACATCGGCCCCCTGGCCGCCAAGCCCGTGATGGAAGGCAAGGGCTGCCTGTTCAAGAAATTCGCCGGCATCGACGTGTTCGACATCGAGCTGGCCGAGCGCGACCCCGACAAGCTGGTCGACATCATCGCGGCGCTGGAGCCCACGCTGGGCGGCATCAACCTGGAAGACATCAAGGCGCCCGAGTGCTTCTACATCGAAAAGAAGCTGCGCGAGCGCATGAACATCCCGGTGTTCCATGACGACCAGCACGGCACGGCCATCATCTCGGCCGCCGCGCTCATCAACGGGCTGGAACTGGTCGGCAAGAAGATCGAGGACGTGAAGATCGCCGTCTCGGGTGCCGGCGCCGCGGCCATCGCCTGCCTGGACGTGATGGTCGGCCTGGGCGCCAAGCCCGCCAACATCCACGCGTGCGACTCCAAGGGCCTGATCTACATGGGCCGCGCAGGCGGCTTCGACGAGTCCAAGGCACGCTACGCCCAGAAAGACACCGGCGCCCGCACCCTGGCCGACGTGGTGAAGGACGCCGATGTGTTCCTGGGCTGCTCGGCCCCGGGCGTGATGACGGCCGAGATGGTCAAGACGATGGGCACGCAGCCCATCATCCTGGCGCTGGCCAACCCCGAGCCCGAGATCCGCCCCGAACTGGCCAAGGCCGTGCGGCCGGACTGCATCATCGCCACCGGCCGTTCGGACTACCCGAACCAGGTCAACAACGTGCTGTGCTTCCCCTACATCTTCCGCGGCGCGCTGGACTGCGGCGCCAGCAAGATCACGGAAGAGATGAAGCTGGCCTGCGTGCGCGAGATCGCCGAGCTCACCAAGGCCGACATCAGCGAAGAGGTGGCCACCGCCTACGCCGGCCAGGAGCTGTCCTTCGGGCCCGACTACATCATTCCCAAGCCCTTCGACTCGCGCCTGATCCTGCGCATCGCGCCGGCCGTGGCCAAGGCCGCGGCCGCCTCGGGCGTGGCCACGCGCCCGATCGAGGACATGGACGCCTACCGCCAGCACCTGACGCGCTTCGTCTACCAGACGGGCATGTTCATGCGCCCTGTGTTCAGCGCCGCCAAGATCGCCACCGCCAAGCGCGTGGCCTACGCCGAAGGCGAGGACGAGCGCGTGCTGCGCGCCGCCCAGTGGGCCGTCGACGAGGGCCTGGCCAAGCCGATCCTGGTGGGCCGCCCCGCCGTGATCGACGCGCGCATCAAGAAGGCCGGGCTGCACATCCGCGCCGACGTCGACTTCGAGATCGTCAACCCCGAGGACGACCCGCGCTTCCGCACCTACTGGGAGAGCTTCCACAAGATCATGGGTCGCCGCGGCGTGACGCCCGAAGCCGCCAAGACCATGGTGCGCCGCTCCAACACCACCATCGCCGCGCTGATGATGCACCTGGGCGACGCCGACGCCATGATCTGCGGCCTGGTCGGGCGTTTCGACGTGCACCTGGAGCACATCCGCAACCTGATCGGCCTGAAGCGCGGCGCGCCGGGCTTCGCCACGCTGAACGCGCTCACGCTCGACAAGCGCACGGTGTTCATCACCGACACCAACGTGAACGAAGACCCCAGCGCCGAGCTGCTCGCCAGCATCGCGGTGATGGCCGCCGAGGAAGTGCGCCGCTTCGGCCTGCCGCCGAAGGTTGCCTTCCTCTCGCACTCGAACTACGGCACCTCCAGCCGCTCTTCGGCCCGCAAGATGCGGCTGGCGCGCGACCTGTTCGCGCAGATGGCGCCCGACATCGAATGCGACGGCGAGATGCACGGCGACGCGGCGCTGTCGGAAGAAGTGCGCCGCACCGCCCTGCCCGAGACCACGCTGAGCGGCGAAGCCAACCTGCTGGTGTGCCCGAACCTCGACTCGGCCCACATCCTCTACAACGTGCTGAAGATGACCGGCGCCAACGGCATCACGGTGGGCCCGGTGCTGCTGGGCGCCGCGAGCTCGGCGCACGTGCTCACGCCCTCGTCGACGGTGCGCCGCATCATCAACATGACGGCGCTGGCTGTGGCGAAGGTCACGGTCGACAAGTAAGAAGCGGGAAAGAAGCAGGAAAGAAGTGGGCTTGGCGCCCGCTTTTAGTGCTCGAAACGCGGCTTCGGCCGCGTTTTTGCATTGGCGCGGTGCGGATGGCGTCTTCGGCGCACCGCTTCGATCCACGAGGAAGGGTTCGCACCAATCACGTGCGGGCACCGTTTTTGCTTGAATGCAGAAGCATTCAATCCCCTTTCATCCAACGGATCGATCTCCGCATGAACAAGCGCCAACTGCTCCAGTCCTTCCTCGCCGCCTCGGCCATCAGCTTCGGCCTCGCACCGGCCTTTGCACAGAGCCCGACGCCGATCAAGTTCCAGCTCGACTGGCGCTTCGAGGGACCGGCGGCGCTGTTCCTGCACCCCGCCGCCAAGGGCTACTTCAAGGCCGCCGGCCTCGACGTGACGATCGACGCGGGCAACGGCTCGGGCGGCACCGTCACGCGCGTGGCCTCGGGTGCCTACGACATGGGCTTCGCCGACCTCGCGGCGCTGATGGAGTTCCACGCCAACAACCCCGACAGCCCCAACAAGCCTGTCGCGGTGATGATGGTCTACAACAACACGCCGGCCTCGGTCATGGCGCTCAAGAAGAGCGGCATCACCAAGCCGTCGGACCTCACGGGCAAGAAACTCGGCGCGCCGGTGTTCGACGCGGGCCGCCGCGCCTTCCCGATCTTCGCCAAGGCCAACAACATCGGCGCCGTCAACTGGACCGCGATGGACCCGACGCTGCGCGAGACCATGCTGATGCGCGGCGACATCGACGCCATCACCGGCTTCACCTTCACCTCGCTGCTCAACCTCGAGGCGCGCGGCGCAAAGGCCGCCGACGTGGTGATCCTGCCCTACCCCGACTACGGCGTGAAGCTGTATGGCAACGTCATCATCGCCTCGCCCAAGCTCATCAAGGAGAACCCGGCGGCGGTGAAGAAATTCCTCTCGGCCTTCGCCAAGGGCGCCAAGGAAGTCATCGCCAACCCGGCCGTGGCCATCGAGTCGGTGAAGGCGCGCGACGGCATCATCGACAGCAAGCTCGAGACGCGCCGCCTGCAGCTGGCCATCGACACCGTCATCAACAGCCCTGACGCGCGCGCCGAAGGCTTCGGCGCGGTCAATGCGGGCCGCCTGTCGCTCATGGCCTCGCAGGTGTCGGACGCCTTCAACACCAAGACGCGCGTGAGCCCCGACGCGGTGTGGACCGCCGCGCTGCTGCCGCCCGCGGCCGAACTGAACATCCTGAAGAAGTGATGGCAGCCGCATCGCAGGACGCGGCCGCAGCCCCCTTCGTCGCTCCCTTCGTCGATTTCCAGGACGTCTGGCTCGCCTACAACGAGGAGCTGCTGCGCGCCAACCACTTCGCGGTCGAGGCCATCGACCTGAAGGTGAAGCGCGGCGAGTTCATCGCCATCGTCGGGCCCTCGGGCTGCGGCAAGTCGACCTTCATGAAGCTCACCACCGGGCTGAAGATGCCGTCGATGGGCAGGATCCGCATCGACGGCCAGCCGGTGACCGGCCCGCTGAAGATCTCGGGCATGGCCTTCCAGGCGCCCTCGCTGCTGCCATGGCGCACCACGGTCGACAACGTGCTGCTGCCGCTGGAGATCGTCGAGCCCTACCGCTCCAGCTTCAAGGCGAAGCGCAAGGAGTACGAGGAGCGCGCCCGCCGCCTTCTGCAGAAGGTGGGCCTGGGCGGCTACGAGGACAAGTTCCCCTGGCAGCTCTCGGGCGGCATGCAGCAGCGCGCGAGCATCTGCCGCGCGCTCATCCACGAGCCCAAGATGCTGCTGCTCGACGAGCCCTTCGGCGCGCTCGACGCGTTCACGCGCGAGGAGCTGTGGTGCATCCTGCGCGACCTCTGGACCGAGCAGCAGTTCAACGTGATCCTGGTGACGCACGACCTGCGCGAGTCGGTGTTCCTCGCCGACACGGTGTACGTGATGAGCAAGAGCCCGGGCCGCTTCGTGGTGAAGCGCGAGATCGACCTGCCGCGCCCGCGCGAGCTCGAACTCACCTACACCAAGGAGTTCACCGACATCGTGCTGGAGCTGCGCGGCCACATCGGCGCCATCCGCAACACCGGCGCGAGCGCCGCCCAGTCCGCCGCGGCGGTGTCTCACTGAGGGCGGCGCGCACATGAAGAACACAAAACAGATCGAACGCTGGTCGCCCTGGCTGCTGCTCGTGGCGGTGCTCCTGCTGTGGCAGGTGATCTGCTCGGCCTTCGAGGTCTCGGACTTCATCTTCCCGAGCCCGTGGCGCATCTGGACGCAGTTCTGGGAATTCAAGGAAGTCATCGCCGGCCATGCCTGGCGCACCTTCTGGGTCACGATGGCAGGCTTCGGCCTTGCGATCGTGGTGGGCGTGCTGCTGGGCTTCGTCATCGGCAGCTCGCGCATCGCGTACGCGGCGATCTACCCGCTGATGACGGCCTTCAACGCGCTGCCCAAGGCGGCCTTCGTGCCGATCCTGGTCGTGTGGTTCGGCATCGGCATCGGGCCGGCGATCCTCACGGCATTCCTGATCAGCTTCTTCCCGATCATGGTCAACATCGCGACCGGCCTCGCCACGCTGGAGCCCGAGCTGGAAGACGTGCTGCGCGTGCTCGGTGCCAAGCGCTGGGACGTGCTCATGAAGATCGGCCTGCCGCGCTCCATGCCCTACTTCTTCGGCTCGCTCAAGGTGGCCATTACGCTGGCCTTCGTGGGCACCACCGTCAGCGAGATGACGGCGGCGAACGAAGGCATCGGCTACCTGCTGATCTCGGCCGGCTCGGCCATGCAGATGGGCCTGGCCTTCGCGGGGCTGATGGTGGTGGGGGCCATGGCGATGCTGATGTACGAGCTCTTCAGCGTGGTCGAGAAGCACACCACGGGGTGGGCGCACCGGGGGTCGCAGAACCAGTAGGCTGCACCGCGAAGAAGGAATCCGGGGGCACCCCACGAACCCTGCCCTCGAAGACGTTCGCGAACTTCGAGCCCCCGGATCGGTCCGGCGGATCGCCGAACCCTCCTCCGGGAGGTGCCCGCGCGGCACCTCAACCAAGCAACAGCGAAGCCTCGTCCCGCCAGTAGTTCACCGCGGCCAGCCACCCTTCCCACACACAGCCATTGCAGCCGCGGCCGCAGCAGGTGGTGGGCTCGGGCGGCGGCGGGCGCAGCGTGAGACCCTGGGCGTCGAGCAGCGCCTGCACGCGTGCGATCAGCGCCTGCGCGCCCGCGAGGTTGGTGGGTTCCGGAAGCTGGTCGATGGGGTTCATGGCGCAAAGGTCCTCAGGCCAGCAGGTTCAGCTCCAGCCGCATCTTCGCTCCGCCCGATTCGCTCGACCCGATCGTGAGCTGGCCGCCGTGCAGGCGCGCCACTTCGGCCACCAGATGCAGGCCAAGCCCCGCGCCGCGTCCGCGTGGCACCAGCCGGTGGAAAGGCGCCACCACGCGCTCGCGGTCGGCCTCGGGAATGCCGGGCCCGGAGTCGAGCACCTCGAAGCCCGAGGGCTCCCACAGCCGCACCTGGATGTCGCAGCCCTGCCCGCCGTGCTCGATGGCGTTCTGAATGAGGTTGCTCAGCGCACGCTCCAGCGAAGGCGCATCGCCGCGCACCCACAGCGACCCGGGCGCATCGACCGACAGCGTGCAGCGGTTCATGATGGCCAGCGGCGCGATGTCGCCCGCCACGCGCTCGCACAGTGCCTTGAGGTCGACCTGCTGCCGGTCGTGCGCCGCGACATGGTCCAGCCGCTGCAGGTCGAGCAGTTGCTCGGCCAGCGTTGCGAGGCGCGCCGAGGCCTGCAGGAGCTTGACCTTGAGCGGCCCGTCCTGCAAGCCTTCGAGATGGATCTGCAGCGTGGTGATGGGCGTGCGCAGCTCGTGCGCGGCATCGGCCAGGAAGCGCTCCTGCCTGTCATAGCCTTCGTTGAGCCGGTCGAAGGCGCGGTTCACCGCGTTGACCAACGGCCGGATCTCGCTCGCCACGCCGGCCAGCGGCAGCCGCGTGGTGCGCTCGTGAACGTCGATGCCCTCGGCATGCTCGGCCGTGGCCACCACCCCCTTGAGGCCGCGCTTCACGACGAAGGGCGTGGCCAGGATCACACCCAGACAGGTCACCAGCGCCATCGGCGCCACCAGGAACAGGAAGGCAATGGCGGTGCCCTTGAGCGTGTTCCTCACCGTCAGCGGACTGCCGGTCTGCGTCATCACGGCCACCGGGCCCGCGCGCGTCTCCACGCGCTCGAAGCGGGCCTTGGGGCGCGTGTTGTCGCCCTCGGGATCGATGGCCATGCGCTCCATGCCGTCGAGCGAATCGAAGAGCCTGGCGTAGACGGGCGGCACCTCGCCGTTGCGCAGTTCCGATCCGCGGCTGTCGCGCGCGATGAACCAGAAGGGCGGATCGGCCTCGCGCAGGCGCTGCACATCGGGCGTGGGCTCTATCGCCAGCTTGCCGTCGGGCGCCTTCACCAGCGCGCGCTGGATGGCCTTGATGGTTTCCTGCCCGGTCTCGTCGACCACGCGCCCCAGCGCCCAGGCGAGGCCGAGAAAGCCGCCCATCACGAGCACGCCAACCACCACCTGCAGCAGGATCAGGCTCCAGATGAGCCGCCAGCGCAGCGAGAGCAGGCCTTGTCTCATGCGCCGGTCATGCCGCCGGACGCGCCGCGCAGATCAGGTAGCCCACACCGCGGATGGCATGGATCTCGACTTGCGCCCCGGCCTTGTCGAGCTTGGAGCGCAGCCGCGAGATGTGCGTGTCGAGCGCGTTCGACTGGATGTCGTCGGCGTGGCCGTACACGCGGTCCTGCATGGCCTCGCGCAGCACGGTACGGCCGCGGTGCTCCAGCAGCGCCTCCAGCACGAGCAGTTCGCGCCGTGGCAGCGTGAGGCACTCGTCGCCCACGTGAACCTGCCGCGTGTGATGGTCGAAGCGAAGCTGTCCGAGCGTCATGACGAGGTTCGCTCGAACCGCAGGTCGCCGTGCCAGCGCGCGCACGCGCGCCATGAGTTCGTCCATCGAGAAGGGCTTGGCGAGATAGTCGTCGGCGCCGCCATCGAGGCTCAGCACGCGCTCGGCCACGTCGGTCATGGCGGTGAGCACCAGCACGGCTGCGGGAATCCCGTTCTGGCGCAGGAAGGCCACCAGCGAAAGGCCGTCGCCGTCGGGCAGGCCGCGGTCGAGCACGATCACGTCGTGCTGCGCGGACAGAGCCGCATCTTCGGCCTCGCGCAGCGAGCCGGCCACATCGACCACTGCCTGGTTCTGCCGCAATGCAGAAGCCAGGGCCTGGGCGAGGTCGACTTCGTCTTCGACGAGCAGGATTCTCATGGAGGTACGGAGGAAAGAGAGGCCAGCGAAAGGCCACGGGGAGCCCGAGGCCGGCCATTCTAGGAGAGGCCCTCAGGCGGCTCGCGCAATGTTCACGCAATGCAGTTGCATAAGCTGCGATGCCGATGACCTCCCGCCCCGCGCCCTCCTCCCCTGCCTGTTTCACTCCCTGGTACGCGGAATTGGGACGACGGTTCGCCACGCTCTGGGTGGTGAAGATGATCGGCACCACTGTCGGCATCGCCGGTTTCTTCGTCCTGTACTTCTGGGTGATGCACAACCCGCCAGCCGAACCCACGGTGATGCCGCTCACCGCACTCGACCGCTGGGTCGGCCTGAGCAACGACGCCATGGTTCTCTATGGTTCGCTGTGGTTCTACATCTCGCTGGCGCCCGCCTTCGCGAAAGACAAGGCCGAACTCCGGGCCTGTGCGCGCGACGCCGCGGTGATGGCGGGCATGGGCCTCGCGGTGTTCTGGCTCTTCCCGACGACGGTGCCGGCATTCGCGGTCGACTGGGCGCAATACCCGTCGCTGATGTTCCTCAAGAACGCCGACGCCGGCGGCAATGCCTTTCCGTCGCTGCACGTGGCCTTTGCGGTGTTCGCCGCCATGCTGCTGGAGCGCCAGCTTCGCGAGGTGCGGGCTCCGGCGTGGCTGCGCGTGTTCAACGTGCTGTGGGCGTTGGGCATCGTCTATTCGACGCTGGCTACGCGCCAGCATGTGCTGCTCGACGTGATCGGCGGCACGCTGCTCGCCGCCGTCGTGAGCGGGGCGGGCACCGCTCGCGCCCGGCTGGCCTGGAACGAGGCCTGAATCCTTACCAGAAGATCCAGAGCGCCAGGCCGCCGAAGATGGCCCACTTCACGAGGTAGTACACCCGCTTGTCCCAGGCCTTGAGGCGCTTGCCGACCACGCGGATCTGATAGATGTACTTGAACGCGCGGTTGAGGCCGCCGGTCTTGTCACTGGCATCGTTGGGCGACGCCGCGGCGGCCAGCAGATTCTTCGCGAACCAGCGGTTCACCGCGCTGGCCCAGCGGTACTTCAGCGGGCGCTCGATGTCGCAGAACAGGATCACGCGGTCGTGGTCGGTCGTGTTCTCGGCATAGTGGATGTAGGTCTCGTCGAACACCACGGCCTCGCCGTCGCGCCAGTGGTAGCGCTGGCCGTCGACGTCGATGTAGCAGCCCTCGACGCCCGGCGTCCACAGGCCGAGGTGGTAGCGCAGCGAACCCGCGAAGGGGTCGCGGTGGCGCACGAGGCGGCTGCCAGGCGGCAGTTCGGCGAACATGGCGGCCTTGATGGTGCCGATGCCCTTGAGCAGTTCGGTGGTGCGCGGGCACAGCACGGCGGCCGAGGGGTGCGCATCGTCGTACCACTTCAGGTAGAAGCGCTTCCAGCCGCTCTTGAAGAAGGAGTTGAAGCCCACGTCGTTGAACTGGCTCGAGGCCTTGATGCTGCCGCCGTTGCGCATGGCCAGCGCTTCCTCGCGGATCACTTCCCAGTTTTCCTCGAGCACGCGCATCTCGGGGAACTCGGCAGGCGACAGGTAGGGCGTGCCCGGCACCTTCGAGAAAAGGTACATGAAGACGTTCAGCGGGGCGAGGAAGGTCGAGTGATCAGAGAGCTGCCTGAAGAAACGATGCCGCACCTGGCCGCGGAAATGAACGTAGAGCGCGCTGAGCGCGAAGATGGCAAGAATGACCCACTTCATGGGAAAGTGTCCTGTAAACAGCGCCGGATAGTGTAATTCCTCGCCCCAATTTGGGCCTGACCAGGCCCTTTTGTGCCCTTTGGCCGTGCACCGGGGAAGGTTTCAGCTGCACAGCAGGGGCTGCGGCGCGTCGGCCATGGCCAGCGGCAGCCGCACGGTGGCCAGCAGGCCGCCGCTCGCGGTTGCGCCCAGCGTCACCTCGCCGCCATGCCGGTCGACCACCGACTTGACGATGGCCAGCCCGAGCCCGCTGCCGCTCTGGCTCTGGTCGGGGTTGCGGAAGAAGCGGTCGAACACCCGCTCGCGCAGCGCGGACGGCACGCCGGGGCCCTGGTCCGCCACCGTCAGCAGGGCCTGCGCGCCGTCGCGCGACACGTGCACGACCACCGCGCCGCCAGGCGGGCTGTACTTGATGGCGTTGTTGATGAGGTTGTCGATCATCGAGACCAGGCTCTCACGCTCGCCGAGCACAGGCACAAGGTCTTCGCAGACCAGTTCCAGTTCGATGCGGTGTGAACTCGCCAGGCTTTCGATCATGGCCAGGCGGTCCTGCACCAGGGCGTCGAGCGACAGCATCACGGGCAGGGTGTTGTCCGGGACCGCGTCGCTGCGCATCAGCTGCAGCAGCTGCCCCACGAGACGCGCCGCGCGGTCGTTGCTGCGCAACAGGTTGCCCATGAGCTCGCGCTGGCGCTCGTCGGTGCTCTGCTCCTTCAGCGCCTCCACGTTCACGCGCATGGCGGCCAGCGGCGTGCGCAACTCGTGCGCGGCGTCGGCGATCAGGCTGCGCTCGCGCGAAGTGCTGTCGCGCACCCGCTGCAGCAGGCTGTTGATACTCTGCACCAGCGGCTTCAGTTCCTTGTGCGGCGGCATGTACGACAGGGGCGTGAGGTCGGCCGGCCCGCGCTCCGCGGTCTCCTGGCTCACCCGCCGCCACGGCCGCAGCGCGAGGCGCACCGAAAGCCACGCGGGAAACACCAGGAAAGGCAGGCTGATGACCAGCGGCAGCAGGTAGTAGCCGCGATTCATGATGGTGACGGTCAGCCGCCAGACGCTGGGTTCGGCCAGCATCACGCGCACGTCCGAGGTGGTCGAGGCCAGCGTGCGCGCGCGCCACTCGCGCCCCCCCGCCTTCACGGTCTCGATGCGATTGAGCGCGTTGTTGAGTATCACGGGCACGGCCGCCGTCGAGCGATAGATGAGCCTGTCGCCCTGCCACACCTGCATGACCGCCGAGGCGTCCGAGGAAGCGTCGCCGTCGCCCATGGCCTCAAGCAGCGCGGCATCGAAGGCCGCCAGGGTCTGCTGCTGCTTTCCGGGCTGGTCGGCCGTGTTCTGCGCGATCGCCATCACCGTCTGGAAAATCTTGTCGAACTTCAGCAGCTCGGGGTCTTCGTAGGAGTCGTAGAGCAGCAGCCCGGTGGCCATGGTCCACAGCAATGCGACCACGCCCATCTGCGCAAGCAGCAGGCGCCGCATCAGGGAAGGTCGCGTCCAGTTCTTCCAGCGCCTCGCCAGCGCCCGCATCATTTCTGTGTGCTCCGCGCCAGCGATTGCACGTCGATCACGTAGCCGATGCCGCGCACCGTGCGGATGTAGCCCTGGCCGATCTTCTTGCGCAGGTTGGAGATGTGCACTTCGAGCGAGTTGCTGCCGTTGGCCTGTCCGCCAGGCAGCACCTGTTCTTCCATCACCCTGCGCGTGACCACGCGGCCGGTGCG
Organism: Variovorax sp. CAN15; assembly: GCF_030462475.1. Taxonomy (GTDB): domain Bacteria; phylum Pseudomonadota; class Gammaproteobacteria; order Burkholderiales; family Burkholderiaceae_C; genus Variovorax. Next base: position 45,119 of record NZ_JASMRZ010000004.1, on the reverse strand, counting down.
CTTGAGCAGCAGCGCCAGCAGGTCGAACTCGCAGCGCGACAGCTCGACCGGCTCGCCGTCGACGATCACGCCGCGCGTGGGCTCATGCAGCGCCAGCCCGCGCATGCGGATGGTTTCGTCGTTGAAGCCATAGCTGCGGCGTGCGAGCGCGCGAACGCGCGACAGCAGTTCTGCCAGCGCGAAGGGCTTGACCAGGTAGTCGTCGGCACCGTCGTCCAGGCTGCGCAGTCGGTCGTTGAGCGCATCGCGCGCGCTGAGCACCAGCACCGGCAGCATGTGGCGGTCGCGGCGCAGGCGGAACAGCAGGTCGAGCCCGTCGCCGTCCGGCAGGCCGAGGTCGAGCAGCACCATGTCGAAGGTACCGCCTTCGAGCGTACGCAGCGCATCCTCGAGCCTGCGCACCCACACCACGTCCATGCCTTGATTGGCCAGCGCGATGCGCACGCCGTTGCCGAGGTCAAGGTCGTCCTCAACAAGCAAGAGATTCATGAGCCTCCACGTGAACTGACCACTCCGTCTCCGGAATGTGGCGGAAGTATCTGCCAAGCGATGCAGCCGCACTTCAGGAAATCTTCATGAACACCGAAGCTGGTCTTCAGGTGCGGCCGGGACACTGCGGCGATCACCCACACACCTACGGAACGGAGTACCGAAGTGAATCCACCGCACGCTCTCCCCCTCCCTCGCGACTGCCAGGATCGCAGCCGTCCGCGTCGAAGGGAAATTCTTCATCTCATCGCGCTGGGCGGCGCTGCCGGTCTTTCGGCCTGTGGAGGCGGCGGCCACGGCGGCGGTATCGGCCCCGGGATCGGGGCCGGCTTCGACGAGGGCACTGCCTCGCCCCAGCCCGGCACCCCCGGCACCCCCGGCACCCAGCCGAACGCTGCCCCGGCTGCCCCTGCGACCGCTGCCGGCACGAGCCCGCAGAGCGATGGCGGCGAAATCAAGGCGCCGGTCGTCGACCGCCGCCTCAAGGTATCGGACTCTCCCGAAGTCTCGCTGCAGGTGCGCGACTGGCAGCCACCGCGCAGCAGCGGCCTGGTGTTCGTGTTTCTGCCCGGCCTGGGCGCCAACGCACGCAGCTTCGACGGCCTGGCGGCCGGGCTGGCGGCCAAGTCGCGCGTGATCGCGATCAGCCGCCGTGGCTATGGCCTCTCGGACAAGCCGCTGCCGTTGAAGACCGCCACGCAGTACTACGACGTCGATACGCTCGTCGCCGACCTGAAGGCTGTGCTCGATGCGCTTGGCGTACAGCGGGCGGTGCTCGGCGGCCATTCGATCGCGGGCAACGAACTCACCCGCTTCGCGGGCCTGTATCCCGAGCGGACGCAGGGCCTGATCTACCTGGACACGACCTTCGACTACACGGCTACCCCGGACAGCGGCGGCGAAGAGCCCCCGACGAATCCTCTGCTCGAAGAACCCAAGCCGACACCGGAGGACGCGAGGTCGCTGCAGGCAGCCGTCGCATTCTTCCGCCGCAGTTCGAAGTCTTGGGGGCCGGTGCAGGACGCGAGCCTGCGCGACAGCCTCGACGTTCACGCGGATGGCAGCGTGAGTCCCAACACCCCTTCCGAAGTGAACGATGCAATGGAAACAGCCGCCCATTCCTATTCGCCCGACTACAAGACCGTGCGCGCGCCTTCGCTGGTCGTGACAGCCTTGCCCGCGGAGCCTCGCGACATGTTTCCGTGGCTGGAACTGCCGCTCGACGCCAAGACGCAGAAGGATGCCGCAGCTTACGTGCGCATCGTCCGCCGGGCGGCCATCACGAACTCGAACCAGCTCGTGGCGGCGCTCGACACGCCGAACCGCCTGACGCTGGACAACGCCAATCACGGCGACTTCATCGTGGAGCGCGAAGCCGAAGTACTGCGCGCCATACAGTTCATGACATGGGCCTGAGCCATGATCGGTGGCAAACGCGTGTCCTCCCGCCTGACGCGAGCGCAGGCATTCATTGACCGATCGAGATGAAATCCAGGAAAACCTCCAGCAGCGGCATCGGCTGTGCCTTCGACGTGATCGGCGGCAAGTGGAAGGCAGTCATCCTTCGAGAGCTGCGGGAACAGGCACTGCGCTTCGGCGAGCTGAAGCGGGCGCTGCCCGGCATCAGCGAGAAGATGCTGATCCAGCAGCTGCGCGAGATGGAAACCGACGGCATCGTCCATCGCGAGGTGTTCCACGAGGTGCCGCCGCGCGTCGAGTATTCGCAGACCAGGCTGGGGGCCACGCTCGATGCGGCGCTCGCCGCGCTGGCCGAATGGGGCGACCGCCATGCCCGGCGCGTGGAGGCCGCCCGAGCGCGAGCAGGAGCAGCCAGGTGACGAAACTGGCGAACGCCGCTGCCGCACTCTTCGCACTGTGCGCGGCGCTGCTTGCCCCGCCGGGACATGCGCAGACGGCGTGCACGCCCTCTCCGGCGTGGGCCGGCCCGCCGATGCGCACCGCCCCGGAGGCGGTCTGGCAGAAGGACTTCAAGCGCTCCATCGACGGCGAACTGCCCGTCGCGCTCCAGAAGGCGCTCGGCGATGCGCTCGACAGGATGCTCCAGCACGTGCCCGCCGCCAGCGTCGCGGTCGCGATTCCCGGCGAAGGCACCTGGTCCGACACGCGCGGACTGGCACGCAAGGAACCGCCGCGGTCCGTGGTGCCCGACCAGCCCTTCCAGGTCGCGAGCACAGTCAAGACGCTGACGGCCGCCGTCGTGCTGCAACTGGTCGAGGAGGGCAGGCTGAGGCTCGACGACACCATCGACCGCTGGTTTCCCGACGCGCCGAACGCGAAGCTCACCACCATCGAGCAGCTGCTGCGCCACACCAGCGGCCTCGTGAGCTTCAACGCGCTGCCCTCGCTGGGCACGGCCTACCGCACGCCCGCCGAAATCATCGCGCTCGGTACGTCGCGGAAGCCGCAGTTCTGCCCCGGCGCGAACTGGAGCTACACCAACACCGGCTACGCGATGCTCGGCGTGATCGTCGAAAAGGTGGAGGGCGCGCCGTTCGCGGAGGTCCTTTCGAAACGCCTCATCAAGCCGCTGGCATTGAGCCACACGGTCATGCGCATGCCGGGCGTCGAGCTGCCCGTTGCCACCGGTCACGCGGCCGGACGGCCGGTCGAGCCACCCGACCAGTACGCCACCCCTTTTGCAGCCGGCGCGCTGGCATCGACGGCCGGCGATCTCGCGGTGTTCTGGCACGCCCTGCTCGCGGGCAAGGTGCTGCCGGGCCAATCGGTACACCGCATGTTCACCGGCATGCCGGCAATGACGGGCCCGTACGCCGGCAGCAACTCGTTCTACGGCATGGGCGTGCAGCTCTACGACGTACCCGACGGCCCCGGGCTGATGCTCGGGCACAGCGGCGGCATCGAGGGCTTCACGAGCATCGTCGCCTACGTGCCGGCCGACGACGTGTACATCGCCGTCGCCTTCAACGAGCAGAAGGTGCCGGCGGAGGCCGGCCTGTGGGCGCTGCTGCGCGCGGTGCGCACCTATCGCGCGCTGCGGTGACCGCAGGGAGCAGGATCAGTCCGCCCAGCCGGTCTCGATCTCGGTCTTCACCTCGGTCATGAGCTTGTGCACCGGGCACTTGCCGGCCACGCGCAGCAGCTCGTCACGCTGCGCCTCGCTGAGGTTGCCGCTCACGCGCAGGCCCGACTTGAGGCGGTAGACGCCCTTGCGCTCCTCGCTGTCATCGCGGTCGACCACGACCTCGATGTCTTCCACCGGAATGCCTTTTCGGCGCGCATAGATCAGCACGGTGAGCGCCTTGCAGGCCGCGAGCGACGCGTCGTACAGGTCGTGCGGCTCCGGGCCCGCGTCGCTGCCGCCGCCGGCGGGCGATGCATCGACCGGAATCTCGTGGTTGCGGATCTTCAGGATATGGCGCGTGCCGTTGATGCCGTCGCGGCGGATCGAGATGCTCATGCGTGTGTCCTCGGGGAAGGGGTTGCGGTTCGGGGAGAAAGCGTCTTCACGTAAAGGATGGTGGTGAAGCCGCTGTGCCATTCGAGATCGGGGTAGCGGTCGGCCTCGCGATAGCCGAGCGCGAGATAGAAGCCCTGGCTCTGCGTGTTGAAGGTGTCGGTTTCCAGCCGCGCCAGCACCACGCCATCGGCGCGCATGCCGTCTTCGGCGAAGGCCATCAGGGCGCGAGCGATGCCCTTGCGCTGGTGCACGGCCGGCACGTGCAGGGCATGCACGAAGTCGTGCTCCCAGTGCACCATGCCGACCACCTCCGCGTCGATCTCGGCCACGAAGAAGTCCGGCCCCTTCTCGTCGATGTAGCCCACGGGCTCGCCGCTCTCGCGGTAGGCCCTGGCCGCATCGGGCGTGAGCTGCGGCAGCCAGGTACCGGCGAAGGTGTCGTCGAGGATGGCCTTCACCGCGTCGAAGTCGTCGAGGCGCCAGGGCCGGATGGTGATGTCGGGTACGTCGTTGTTCGTGCTCATGGGTTCAGCTCAGCGGTCCACCGCCAGCATCAGCGTTTCCTTGATTTCTTCCATCACCACGTAGCTGTGCGACTCGGCCGCCACCGGCAGCTTCTTGAGGATGTCGCCCAGCAGGTGCCGGTATTCGCTCATGCCGCTCAGCCGCGCCTTCACGAGGTAGTCGAAGCTGCCCGACACCAGGTGGCATTCGAGCACCTCGGGCATGTGCAGCAGCTCCTTGCGCACCTTGTCGAACACGTCGCCCGACTTGGCCGAGAGCTTGATTTCCACGAACACCAGCAGCGTGCGCCCCAGCGCCTCGGGCGAGACATGGGCGTGGTAGCCGGTGATGACGCCGTCGCGCTCCATGCGCTTCACGCGCTCGGCGCAGGGCGAGGCCGACAGGCCGATGTGCTCGGCCAGTTCGGTCATCGACATGCGCCCCTGGCGCTGCAGGACGTCGAGGATCTTGCGGTCTATGCGGTCGAGTTCGGGCATTTCACTTCGGAGGTGGCCTTGGAAGGTTTGCCGCAGTGTATTCCACTGCCAAATCTGCCAAATCAGTGGAATCCACTGCCTCAAGGACTTTAGATTCCATTCATTCCATCTGAATCGGCGAATACACCATGAAAGTCATCGTTCTCGGCGGCGGCGTGATCGGCACCACCACGGCCTACTATCTCGCCCGCTCGGGTGCCGAAGTCACCCTGCTCGACCGGCAGGCCGGTCCCGCCGAGGAAACCAGCTTCGGCAACGCCGGCCAGGTGTCTCCCGGCTACTCCACGCCGTGGGCCGCGCCGGGCATTCCGCTGAAGGCGATCAAGTGGATGTTCAAGAAGCACGCGCCGCTGTCGATCCGTCCCGACGGCACGCTGTTCCAGTTGCGCTGGATGGCCGCCATGCTGCGCAACTGCTCGCCCGAGGCCTACGCGGTGAACAAGGAGCGCATGATGCGCGTCGCCGAATACAGCCGCGGCTGCCTGCAGCAGCTGCGCGCCGACACAGGCCTGCAGTACGAGCAGCGCACCGGCGGCACGCTGCAGCTGTTCCGCACCCAGGCCCAGCTCGACGCGGTGCAGCGCGACATCGCCGTTCTCGAGGAATGCGGCGTGCCCTATGAACTGCTCGACCGCGATGGCCTCGCCCGCGTCGAGCCCGCGCTGGCCGGCGCGCGCGACCGGCTCACCGGCGGCCTGCGGCTGCCCAACGACGAAACCGGCGACTGCCACCTCTTCACCCGCGGCCTCGCCGAGATCGCGCGCGGCCTGGGCGTGGACTTCCGCTTCGGCCAGACCATCGCCGCACTCGAGACCGATGGCGGCCGCATCACCGGCGTGCGCACCAGCACCGGCAAGATCCTCACGGCCGACCGCTACGTGATGGCCTTCGGCAGCTACTCGCGCGCCGCCATCGCCTCGCTGGGCCTGGACATTCCGGTCTACCCGGTCAAGGGCTACTCGCTGACCGTGCCGCTGCTCGACGAGTCGCTCGCGCCCCAATCCACCGTGCTCGACGAGACCTACAAGGTCGCCGTCACGCGCTTCGACAACCGCATCCGCGTGGGCGGCATGGCCGAACTCGGCGGCTTCGACCTGCGCCTGAACCCGGCCCGCCGGGCCACGCTCGAGAAGGTCGTCACCGACCTGTTCCCCGGCGGCGACGTTCCGAGCGCCACCTTCTGGACCGGCCTGCGCCCGATGACTCCCGACAGCACCCCCATCGTCGGCGGCACGCGCTATGCGAACCTGTTCCTCAACACCGGCCACGGCACCCTGGGCTGGACCATGGCCTGCGGCTCGGGCAAGCTCATCTCCGACATGGTGATGGGCCAGCGCCCCGAGATCCGCACCGATGGCCTGGCGATGGACCGCTACGAGCAAGGTTCCTCGCGCGGCGCATCGCGCCCGACGCCCGCGGCCTCGCCGGCCTGACAGTCGGAGATCCAGAGGCCGCCGCTCAGGCGGCCTTTGCGATGGGAATCACGGCGTTCTCGTCCATCCCGCGATAGACCTCCGCCTCGCCATGCTTCGCCAGCAGCTGCATCAGGTGCTTGCGGATCAGCATGCCGGGCCGGTCCGACTCCATCGAATACTCCACCCCGCGCCGACGCGTGTCGACCAGCGCGTCGGGGTCGGTCGATTCGAGGATGTCCTTGTCCTCGCGCGTCACCGCTTCGTCGAAGTCGATCAGCATCTGCGCGGTGCAGTCTGCCTCGGTGTCGTTGCGGAACAGCCACTGGCACAGCTGCATGCGCCCGTCGTCGATGGGCGTGAAGCAGTTGATGATGATGTGGCGCACGCCGCTCGGATACTCGATGTCGAGCCGGCGCGAGAACGGCAGGAAGTACGCGTTGCGCATGTGGCGCGTGGTGATGGGGTCGGTCACTCCGCTGATCGCGTGGAACTTCACCGGGTTCGTCGCCTCGATGACCGTCTCGGCGTAGAAGCCTGAGTCGTTCTCCACCAGCTCGTACTTGCTCGGCTTCGGGCTCGCGGCCACGCCGAAGGTGGCGCGGTGCACGAAGCTGAAGTGCGAGTTGTCGAAGGAGTTCTCCAGCGCGCGCATAGGGCTGGTCTGCCACTCCTCGTAGAACTGGAAGATGGTGCGGTAGCCCGGGTCGTCGAACTCCGGAATCGCCGGAATGTCGGCGATGGGCTCCTCCAGCGCCACCCATGCATAGCCGTAGCGCGCGGCGCAGCGGTAGGCGGTGGTGCGGTATTCGGGCGAGATCTTGCGGTCGGCTTCGTACTGCGGGATGCGGATGACCTGGCCGCTGCGGTCGTAAGTCCAGCCGTGGTAGCCGCACTGGATCGCTCCGGTGCCGCAGGCCTGGCCTTCGCTGTCCACGCACCAGCCCTTGGAGAGCTTCGCGGTGCGGTGGCAGCAGCGGTCGCGCAAGGCGGCGGGCTGGCCGTCGGCATCGATGAAGAGGACGATGTCTTCGCCCAGCAGCCTGAAGGGCTTGGGGCCGTTGGCCAGTTCGGTGAGCGGCATGACGGCATGCCAGAACTTGCGGAAGACGGGTTGACGGGTGACGAGCATGCGCGGACTCCTTCTGTGGTCGTGGGGGGACGAACTGAAAGAGCAATTTCCTGCCTGGACCCGGCGAGTGCCGCAGGCTGAACGCTTCTACTCTGCGCAAGCTGCCTTGCAAGTTGCGCGCCCGGATTGTGCGCGTGGCCGGCCATGTCTCCAAGCCCCAGGCCCAATCCCGAGCAAAAGCCCTTGGCATGCCTCGTGCATCACCGCCCGCAAGAGTAGAAGCGTTCAGCAGCGCACGCACCACGACTGTGCGCCCGCCCGGAAATTGCTCTTGAACCGACCGCCGCCCTCTTCCCGATCTTCGTCAGGAGGGGCGAACGGATTCAAGAAACGAAGCTTCCGAGGCCCCACATGCAACGTCGATCCTTTCTCGCGGCCACTACCGCAACCATTGCCGCCATCGCCGCTCCCGCCGTGCTTGCGCAGGGCGGCAAGCTCACTCCGCTGAAGTTCACCCTCGACTTCCGCATCAACGGGCAGACCGCGCCCTTCTTCCTCGCGCTGGCCAAGGGCTACTACAAGGACGAGGGCCTGGACGTGAGCATCGACACCGGCGCCGGCTCGGTCGCCTCCATCACGCGCATCGCCAGCGGCGTCTACCAGCTGGGGCTGGGCGACATCAGCTCGCTGGTCGAGTTCAATGCGCAGAACCCCGGCACGCCGGTGGTGCAGGCCGTCTACCAGTACTACAACCGCGCACCGTTCGCGATCATCGGCCGCAAGGACCGCGGCGTGACCGGCGACTTCAAGAGCCTCGCGGGCAAGAAGGTCGCGGCCGCCGCCGTCGAATCGACCCGCCGCGCGTGGCCCATGGTGGCGCGCAAGCAGGGCATGCGCGCCGACGCCTTCCAGTGGCAGACCACAGACTTCAGCGCGCGCGACAACGTGATGGTGCGCGGCGACGTCGATGCGGCCACCTACTTCCACGACTCGGCCGTGTCGCTCTTCGCGCGCATGAAGCCCGAGGAGCTCTCGGTACTCAAGTACGCCGACGCGGGCGTGAACCTGTACGGCAACGCCATCCTCGCGAGCAGCAACCTCATCGCGCAGAACCCGAAGGTGGTGGCCGCCTTCCTGCGCGCGAGCAACCGCGCCATCGTCGAGACCTTCGCCAACCCGGCGCCGAGCATCGCGGCCATGCGGCAGCGCGAGCCCATCCTCGATGAGAAAATCGAGCTCGAGCGCTGGGGCATCACCGCGCAGTACGTAGGCGCGGCCGATACGCAGGGCCATGGCCTCGGCGACATCAAGAAGCTCACGCTGGAGCAGCAGGTCGACGAGGTGGCCGAGGTCTTCGGCCTGAAGGTCAAGCCCGCGGCCGACGCCATATTCAACACTTCGATGCTTCCATCGCGCAGCGAACGCACCCTTCCAAAGCTCTCCAAGGCATGAACGACAACAGCGAAAACAACAGCCCCCTCTATCCACAGGAGACAGCCCTCGACGAGCGCGACGGCCGCTACCTGCGCAAGGCCATCGTGTGGTCGCACGCGGCGCGGCGCAGGGGCAACCGGCCCTTCGGCTGCGTCATCGTGTCTGCCGCCGGAGAAGTGCTCTCCGAGGCCGGCAACAGCAACACCGAGACCGGCGACTGCACCGCCCACGCCGAGGTCAACGCGCTGCGCGCGCTGGCCGGGCGCGGGCTCTCGCGCGAGGAACTCGCCAGCGCCACGCTCTACGCCTCGGGCGAGCCCTGCGTGATGTGCGCGGGCGCGATCTTCTGGTCGAACATCGGCCGCGTGGTGTTCGGCATCGACGCCGAACGGCTGCGCGTGTTCCGTGGCGAGCGGCAGGACCAGCGCGATGCGGAGCTGTCGTGCCGCGACGTGTTCCGCGCCTCGCCGCATCCCATCGAGTGCATCGGCCCGGCTCTCATCGACGAGGCCAGCGCCGCGCACGACGGTGCCTGGAAATAGGACTCGCCCCCAGGCTGCGCGCACTTCGTGTCGCTTCGCCAACCCCCTACCGGGGGCAACACCTGCGGCCCGGCAAAGCCGGTTCCGCGGTGTTCCACGAAAAATCCGCTCGGCTGGCACGCTCTAGACTCTCTCAATGCCCTGGCACGCCCGTCTCCATCTCTCCTACCAGCAGGAATCCGCCCGCACCGTCGCCCGCTTCCGCCATGACGGCCCGCTGCGCATCCTGCAGAGCCTTTATCCCGAGGGCGATGCCGTCTGCCACAACGTGCTGGTGCATCCGCCCGGCGGGCTGGTGGGCGGCGACACGCTCGACATCGACATCGAGGGCGCCGACGGCAGCCACGGGCTCATCACCACGCCCGGCGCCTCGCGCTTCTACCGCAGCGAGGGCGAGCTGGCACTGCAGCGCACCCGCATCCGGCTCGCGGCCGGCGCGCGGCTCGAATGGCTGCCGCTCGAAGCCATCTGCTACAGCGGCTGCCAGGCCGAGAACCGGCTGAGCATCGAGGCCGAGCCCGGCGCCGAGCTGATCGGCTGGGACGTGACCGCGCTGGGCCTGCCCAACGCCGGCCAGCCCTTCGAGCGAGGCTCTTTCCTGCAGCACATCGAAGTGCCCGGCACCTGGCTGGAGCGCGGGCGCATCGACGCGGCCGACCACCGGCTTCTGCAGAGCCCCATCGGCCTCGGCGGCCACCGCTGCATGGCATCGCTCTTCTTCGTGGCGGGCTCGCCGGTGGCGCGCGCCCGGCGCGATGCCCTGCTCGCGCATGCACGCATGCTGCTCGAGGCAAGCCCCCTGGCCGAAAGCGCCGGCGCCACCAGCCCGCATGCCGAGGTGGTGGTGCTTCGCGTGCTGGCCCCCGTGGTCGAGCCCGCGATGCAGCTKCTGCGGCAGGTCTGGCAGGCCTGGCGTGGCGAGCTGTGGCAGCTGCCTGCGGCCACGCCGCGCATCTGGTCGACCTGAAGCAGTTTCTCCACGCGCCCCAGGCATCGGGGCCGAATCTGTAGGCGCCGTCTGACGGACAGCCGCCGCGCAAAGGCGCACTCTGCCCCTTTGCCCAGCGGATGACGAGGATCGGCCATGTCCACTGACGACACCCCGGACGCCAGCGCAGACACCAGCACGCAGCTTCACCGCCGGCTGGCGCGGTTCAACGCCGTGCGGCTGAGGCCCGGCATCCCTTCGCCGTGGTGGAAGGACGAACTCGCCGACGAGCACGCCTGCCGCCTGCTGGAGGGCGAGCATCTCGAAGCGCTGCGCGCCGCCGTGCAGGCGGCGGCATCGGCTTCCACCGGCAACGCGGCCCACTTCGTCGCCTGGTTCGAGTCGCTGGAGCAGATCGGGCCGGGCCAGCACCATGCGCTCTTCGACTGGCTGGCCAGCGAAGCCACGCTGCCTCAGATGCGCTGGTTCCTCACGCAGGAAGCCGCGGGCGAAGCGGGCTTCGAGGACCTGCTGGCCTGCACCCAGGTCAGGCTGCCGCCGCAGCCCAAGCTGGAATGCGCGCGCAATTTCTGGGACGAGATGGGGCACGGCAAGCAGAGCGCCATGCACGGCCAGATGCTGGAGCAGATGGTGCGCGAACTCGACCTGCACCCTGCCATCGACACCACCGTGTGGGAATCGCTCGCGCTCGCCAACACCATGGTCGCGTTGGCGACCACGCGGCGCTATGCCTACCACTCGATAGGAGCGCTCGGCGTCATCGAGCTCACCGCCCCCGGGCGCGTGAAGCATGTGGCGGCCGGCATGCGCCGCCTGGGGCTGAGCGGCCGCGCGCGCGCCTACTTCGACCTGCATGCGGCGCTCGACGTGTCGCACTCGCGCGCGTGGCTGCGCGAAGTGATCCGGCCGCTGGTCGATGCCAACCCGGCCTGCGGGCAGTTCATAGCCGAAGGCGCGCTGATGCGGCTGGCCTGCGGAGAGCGCTGCTTCGAACGCTACACCGCCGAACTGCGCGAGGCCGAGGAGCTGGCCGCATGATGGACGCGGCCGATGTGCTGCGGCGGGTGGCTGGCGCGGGCTATCGCTTCACCACCGTCACGCCGCTCACCCACCAGCGCGTGCTCGCGCGGCGCGGGCGCGAACCGGGCACCACGCTGCGCGACATCTTCGGCTGGAACCTGTCGTTCGAGCCCCGCGCGGTGCCGCCGGAACTGCTGGCCGCCATGGAGCATGCCGGCATCGTGCGCCGCACCGGGTCGCTGCTGCGCAGCACGGTGCGCATCTCCAGCCTGGAGGACGACCTGTTCCTTCACTCGGCCTACCCCACGGTCGAGGAGAACGCCGTGTTCTTCGGCCCCGACACCAGCCGCTTCGCACGCTTCATCCGGCATGCGCTGGACCAGCATCAGGAGCGACGCAAGCCGATGCGCGTGCTCGACGTGGGCTGCGGCAGCGGCGCGGGCGGCATCGCGGTGGCGCGCGCTCTGGCCGCCACGGGCACGCCCGCGACGGTCGTGATGAACGACATCAACCCGCTCGCGCTGCAGTACACGGCCGTCAACGCGGAGGTCGCCGGCGTCGCAGTCACGCTCGCGCAGGGCGATGCGCTGTCGGCCGTCGAGGGCGATTTCGACCTCATCGTGTCGAACCCGCCCTACCTCGACGACGCCGCCCAGCGCGCCTACCGCCACGGCGGCGCCCGGCTCGGGCGGGCGCTGAGCGCACGAATCGCGGCCGAGTCGCTGAAGCGGCTGGCACCGGGCGGGCAGTTGCTGCTCTACACGGGCGTGGCGATGGTCGACGGCGAAGATCCCTTCCTCGCCGAGATGCGGCCGCTGCTGGCGGCGCCCGCCTTCGAATGGTCTTACGCCGAGATCGACCCCGACGTGTTCGGCGAGGAGCTGGAGCGGCCGGTGTACGCGCACATCGACCGCATCGCCGCCGTGGGCCTCGTCGCCACGCGCAGGCCGGAGGCCGGGTGATGGCCGCGGAACTGGAGCTCGGCGGCGCCGACACCTCGCGGCTGGCCGTGGTGCGCGAATGCAGCGTGCTGGAGCGCATGCCCAAGTGGCTCATCTGCGTGCCGCTGGTGGTGCAGTGGCTGTGGCTCTCGCTGCGCCACGGCGGCGCCACCGTGCCCTGCGCCGCCAATCCGTACATCACCTCGGGTGGGCTGGTAGGCGAAGGCAAGCTCGAATACTTCCGGGGCATGGGGCCGCTGGCGCGCTCGGTCACGGCCGACTACTGCGCGGTGTTCAACGACGGCACGGCGACCGAGGAATCGCTGCGGCAAACCATCGCCGCGGCGGGCCTCGACTTCCCGCTGGTCGCCAAGCCCGACCTCGGCCTGTGCGGCTACGGCGTGCGCCTGCTGCCCGACATGGCGGCGCTGCGGGCCTACCTGGCTGTCTTTCCCCAAGGCGAGACAGTCGTGCTGCAACGCTACCTGCCGCAGGAAGGCGAGGCCGGCATCTTCTACGCGCGCGATCCGGTCAGCGGCGAGGGCCGCATCGTCGGGCTTGCGCTGCGCTATTTCCCGCGCGTGACGGGCGACGGCCGCAGCACGGTGGCCCAGCTCGTGGCTGCGGACGTACGGGCGCGCCGCATCGCGCGCTCGCCGCGCCATGAATGCAGCGTGCCGCCCGACAGCGTGCCGGCGCCCGGGCAACAGGTGCGGCTGGCCATCATCGGCTCCACCCGCGTGGGCGGGCTCTACCGCGATGGCGCGTCGCTCGTCACGGCCGAGCTGGTGCGCGCCGTCGACGCCGTCGCGCGCGACATGCCCGACTTCCGCTTCGGGCGCTTCGACGTGCGCTACGAGAGCCTGCGCGAGCTCGCCGCCGGGCGCGACTTCACGATCATGGAAGTCAACGGCGCGGGCTCCGAGGCCATCGAGGCCTGGGACCCGGACATCGGCGTGATCCAGGGCTTCCGCATGGTCTTCGCCAAGCAGCGCCTGCTGTTCGCCATCGGCGCGGCGCAGCGCAGGGCCGGCGTGCGGCCCATCGGCCTGCTCGCGCTCGCACGGCTCAACCGGCGGCAGAACCGCCTGGTCGGCCGCTATCCACCCTCCAACTGAGTGGCCGCGCGCACATGGACATCGCCTCTTCGCAAGCCCTGCCCCATCGTCCGTTCACCTCTTGCAGCGCCACGCCCGCGCTGGAAACCCGCTGGGCCGATTGCGAGGAAGACCTGCGCGACGCCCAGCGCCTGCGCTTTCGCGTGTTCGCACTGGAGATGGGCGCGCACCTCACGCCGCCTGAAGGCACCCCGCCCGGCCTGGATGCCGACCGCTTCGACAGCTACTGCGACCACCTGCTGGTGCGCGCGGTCGACCCGGTGAACGGCCCCGGCCCGCTGATCGGCACCTACCGCGTGCTCACGCCGGAAGCGGCGCGCAGGGCGGGCGGCTTCTACACCGACACCGAGTTCGACCTCTCCCCGCTGGCCCCGCTGCGCGGCAACGCGCTGGAGCTGGGCCGATCCTGCGTGGACGCCGACTGGCGCTCGGGCAGCGTCGTCATGGCGCTGTGGACGGCGCTGGGGCAGTACATGGTCGACCATGCGCTCGACACCATGATCGGCTGCGCCAGCATCGGCCTGGACGACCAGGGCGCGACGGCCGCGCGGCTGTGGCACCGGCTGTGCCGCACCCACCTGGTGGAAAAGCGCTGGCGCGTGGAGCCGCACATCGCGCTGCCGCTGGACGCCGAGCCCGACACCGATGCCTACAGCGACACACCGCCGCCAGCCGCCCCGCCGCTCATCAAGGGCTATCTGCGCTGCGGCGCGCGGCTGCTCGGCCCGCCCGCGCTCGATGCCGCATTCAACACGGCCGACCTGCCGATGATGCTGCGGGTGGACGACGTGGCGCCGCGCTACAGGCAGCATTTCTTCGGGGCCGCGGGCTGAAGCCGGGCGGCGGACGGGGCCCGAAGAAGGGCCGTGGGAAGGCATCGGATAAAGTCCCGCACCTACCGCCTCCAGACCCGACGCCAGAGTGACCCTCCGAAAATCCGCAAGCAGCCTGGTTTTCCGTCTGCTCTTCATGGGTCTGGTCATGGCGGTCGTCGGCACCGCCGCCAGCTACATCCAGCTCACGCGCTTCCTGCGCGAGGACCTCACCAGGTCGGTGGCGACGCAACAGACGGCCCTGGCCGCCTACGTGGCCCGCGACGTCGACAACTACCTGGGCGAGCGGCTGTCCTTCCTGGAACGCCTGGCGGGCGCCGTGCCGCCGGAGTTGCTGGCACAGCCCCGGCAGTTGCGGGCCTGGCTCGCCGAGCGAGGCGCGCTCAGCGACCTGTTTCCGCTGGGCCTGAGCGTTGCCGACACCGGCGGCAACCGGCTCGACGATGCCGGAGAGCCGGTCACGGACAGTCCGGAATTCACCGCCGCGCTCGCCGGGCAGCGCGCGGTGGGCCGTCCCCACGCCACGCCCTCGGGTCATTCGGCCCTGCCCATGGCCGTGCCCCTGCGCAACCGCGCCGGGCAGGTGGCCGCGGTGCTGATGGGCACCGCAGACCTCACGGCCGACGGCCTGCTCAACCATCTGCAGGACGGCCGGGTGGGCCAGTCAGGCGGCATCCTGGTGATCTCGCCGCGCGACCGGCTGTTCGTTGCCTCCACGGACGTCGCGATGTCCCTCACGCCGACGCCGCGCGACGGCGTGAACCCGCTGCACGACCGCGCCATGGCGGGCTTTCGCGGCAGCGGGACCACGCGCAACGCCAAGGGCGTCGACGAGATCTCCGCCATCGCCTCGGTGCCGACGAGCGGCTGGTTCGTGGTGGCGCGGCTGCCCGTCGCGGAGGCGCTGGCGCCGGTGGGGCGCATGCAGTCCTTCATCCTGCGGCAGCGCGGGCCCGCGGTGTCGGCGGTTCTCATCGCCCTCGGCCTGGTGATGACATGGCTGCTGCGGCCGCTGTTCCGCGCCGCCGACCAGGCCGACCGCATGACCCGCGGCGAACTCCCGCTCGCCCCGCTGAAGGTGGTGCGCGACGACGAGATCGGCCACCTCACGCAGGCCTTCAACCGGCTGCTGGCCAAGCTGGTCGACAACCAGGAGGCGCTGGAACGCCTCGCCCACCACGACACGCTCACCGGCCTGCCCAACCGCAAGCTGCTGGACGACCGGCTGCAGCTGGCGCTGGCCCACGCCAGCCGGCAGGGCCACAGGGTGGCGGTGCTGTACCTCGACCTCGACGGATTCAAGAGCCTCAACGACAGCTTCGGCCACGAGGCCGGCGACAAGGCCCTGCAGGAAATCGCGCGCCGCCTGCAGGCGCTGGTGCGGCAGACGGACACGGTGGCGCGCATCGGCGGCGACGAATTCGTGCTGCTCGCCACGGGCCTGAAGGAGCCCGCCGACGAGGGTGCTCAGGTGCTGGCGCAGCGGTGCATCGAGGCGATCGCCGAGCCGCAGCCGCTGGAGCGGGCAAGCAAGGCGATCGGCGTGTCGATCGGCATCGCCCTGGGCGATGGCAGCGAGACGCCGCGCGACCTGCTCGCCGCGGCGGACAAGGCCATGTACCGGGCCAAGCAGGGCGGGCGCGGCAGCTATTCGATGACGGGGCCGGCTTCCGCGAGCTGAACGAGCTGCGCCGGCATGTCCGGGCGCGGCAGCCGCAGGTGCTTCTTCAGCGTCTCGAACACCTGGCGCGTGACCGGGTTCACCACGTGGCTGCGCACGTAGAGGTAGTAGGCCAGGTCGGGCAGCCTCGGCATGCCATCGCCCGCGCCGAGCACGCGCAGGCCGGCGTCCAGTTGCTCCACGCCGCGCGCCGTCACACCCAGCCCGGCGCGCAGCGCGGCCTTGATGCCGATCAGGCTCGACGAGGTGTAGCGCGGCGTCCAGGCCACGCCCGCGGTGTCGAGCGCCTCGTGGCCGATGCGGCGGAAGATGCTGGGCCCGTCGGCCATGATGAGCGGCACCGGCTTGGCCGGGTCGTGCACGTAGCTCGCGGCGCACAGCCACACGGTGGGCGAGTTGCGCAGCACCACGCCTTCGAACTGCGACTGCGCGTCGGCGCGGTTGGAGATGATCATGTCGACCTCGCCGCTCTTGAGCGAGGTCATCAGGTAGGGGCTGCGGCCGATGTGGATGTCGAGCTGAAGCAGCGGCGAAGTGCGCGCCACCTCGGCCAGCAGCAGCGGCAGCATGGTCTCGGCCACGTCGTGCGGCGCGCCGATGCGCAGGTTGCCTTCGAGCTGCCCCTGCCGCAGGCTGCGCAGCGCCTCGTCGTTGAGCGCCAGCATGTGGTGCGCGTAGGTCAGCAGCTTCTCGCCGTGCTCCGTCAGCCGCTTCTGCCGGCCCTGCTTGGCGAAGAGCGGGTGGCCGATCTGCTCCTCCAGCCGCTGCATCTGCTGCGTGATCGCCGACTGCGTGCGCCCCAGGTGCACCGCCGCCGCCGCGAAGCTGTGATGGCTGACGACGGCCGCGAAGGAGCGCAGCAGTTCGAGATCGAGCGTGGGCATGTATTAATTTTATTGAAGTGTTTCCTGCGCGAGCTGGATTGTTGCGTCATGCCTGCGTCAATACAGTGGACGCACATCGAACAGGCAACCCCACTGGAGAAAGACCGAATGAGCAGCACCCCGTCCGAGCAACGCAGCCAGGCCGTCGAGGCGTCCATCGCCGCCATGAAGAAGGCCATGGGCGGCGCTGAACCCACCCGGGAAAAACTCGACGTGGTGCTCGATTCACTGCAGGGCCTGGCCGCGCACACCGAATACTGGGGCGCCGCCGACTTCCCGCCGCCCGAGGCGGGCGAGCACCAGGCCCGCTACCTGATCGCCGAAGACCCGGACCAGAGCTACGCGCTGTACCTGAACGTCATGCGCCCTGGCAAGAAGATCGTTCCGCACAACCACACCACCTGGGCCTGCATCGCGGCGGTGGAAGGCACCGAGCACAACCGCGTGTACGAGCGCACCGACGACGGCAGCGTACCGGGCGTGGGCAAGCTCAAGCAGACCGAGCTGGTCGTCGTGGCGCCGGGCAAGGGCATCGCGCTGATGCCCGAGGACATCCACTCGGTGGAGATCCAGGGCGAGCAGGTCATCCGTCACCTTCACATGTACGGCCGCGCCCTCGAAACACTGAACAGCCGCACCGCCTACGACCTGGCGGCCGGCACGTACCAGACCATGGGCATCGGCGTACAGACGCGCCGCTAGCCCTCTCCTTCCACCCCTCCCCCGTTCTTCATGCGGGCCGCCCCGGCGGCCTCGCAGGACCTCACTCGTCCCGACACCTGCCTCCATGACCACCACCATCGACCCGAAGACCCTCAAATCCTGGCTGCATGACGGCGGCGAGATCGCGCTGCTCGACGTGCGCGAGCACGGCCAGTACGGCGAGGCCCATCTGTTCTACGGCATTCCCCTGCCCTTCAGCCGGCTGGAGATCGACGCGCCGCGCCTCGTGCCGCGACGCGGCGCGCGCACGGTGGTGTACGACGGGGGCGACGGCGGCGAGGTCGCCGAACGCGCGGCCGCGCGGCTCGCCGCGCTGGGCTACACCGACGTGCACGTGCTGCGGGGCGGCGCCCGCGCATGGAAGGCCGCGGGCTACGTGCTCTTCGCGGGCGTCAACCTGCCCTCGAAGACCTTCGGCGAGCTGGTCGAGGAGGTCTATCACACGCCCCGCGTCAGCGCCGACCAGCTGGCCGACATGCTGGCGCGCAAGGACAAGGTGGTGGTGCTCGACGGCCGCCCCACCGGCGAGTTCCGCAAGATGAACATTCCCGGCGCCACCTGCTGCCCCAACGGCGAGCTGGCCTACCGCGTGCGCCGCCTGGTGCCCGACACCACCACGCCCATCGTCATCAACTGCGCGGGCCGCACGCGCAGCATCATCGGCGCGCAGACGCTCATCAACCTCGGGCTGCCCAACCCGGTGTATGCGCTGGAGAACGGCACGCAGGGCTGGTATCTCAACGACCACACGCTGGAGCACGGCGGCACGCAGCGCTATGCCGACGACAGCGGCAACACCGACCTGCGCCCCGCCGCCAAGGCGCTCGCGGCGCGCTTCGACGTGCCGAGCGTCGACGCGCAGACGGTGCGCCAGTGGGCCGACGACGCAGGCCGCAGCCTCTTCCTGTGCGACGTGCGCACGCCGGAGGAATTCGCCGCCGGCAGCCTGCCCGGCGCGCAGCACACGCCGGGCGGCCAGCTGATGCAGGCCGGCGACCAGTATTTCGGCGTGCGAGGTGCCCGGCTGGTGCTGTTCGACAGCGATGGCGTGCGCGCGCCCACCATCGGGAGCTGGCTGCGGCAGATGGGGCACGACGCTTGCGTGCTCGAAGACGGGCTGGAGGGCGGGCTGGCGGGCGGGCTGGCGAGCGGGCTTTCGCTCGCGCCGGAAGCAGCGCCCGTCGTACCTGCGCTCGGCACCATCGAAGCGCAGGCGCTCGCCGCGCGCATCGAGCGCAACGACGTGGCGGTGATCGACCTGCGCGGCAGCATGCAGTTTCGCGCCGGCCACATCGCGCAGGCGCGCTGGTCGATCCGCCCGCGCCTGGCCGCCGACCTGAAGGGCGAGACACGCCAGATCGTGCTGGTGGCGGACGACGCCGCGCTCGCCGCATGGAACGCCGCCTCCGAACTCGCGGGCGCCTCGCCCGCTGCGCTGCTGCTGTCCGGCGGCATGGCCGCATGGAGCGCCGCGGGCCTGCCCGTGGAGGCCACGCCCGCGCTGCCCGCCGACGCGGACTGCATCGACTACCTGTTCTTCGTGCACGACCGGCACGACGGCAACAAGGAGGCCGCGCGCCGCTACCTCGCATGGGAGACCGGCCTCGTCGCGCAGCTCGACGCGCAGGAGCGCGCCGCCTTCCGCCTGCCGGCTGCGGCGTCTCACGCCTGAGCCGCCGTCAGCCCCCGACCCCGCTTTCCGTTCGTCCTTGTCAGTTCCCAGCCCCAGGAGTTCCGTCATGCCGTTCGCCAGCCGCATCCCGCACATCGCCCGTCTTGCCGTCGCCGCCACATGGCTCGCGGCCCTCGCACTGCAGCCAGCCACCGCCGAGCCGCTCGCGCCGCGCAACGGCTTTCCGTCGCAGACGGTGAAGTTCATCTCGCCCTTCCCGCCGGGGGGTGGCAACGACGGGACCGCGCGCCTGGTCACCACCAAGCTGCCGGAGATCATGGGACAGCCCGCGCTGGTCGACAACCGCGGCGGCGCGGGCGGCAACATCGGCGCCAAGGCCGTGGCCGACGCCAAGCCCGACGGCTACACCGTGCTCACCTCGCAGGTGTCGATCATGGCCGTGAACCCCTCGCTGTACGCCTCGCCGGGCTTCGACCCGGTCAAGAACTTCGTGCCCATCACGCAGATCAACGCCGCGCCGCTCGCGCTGGTGGTGGAAGCGAATTCGCCCATCAAGAGCTTCGCCGACCTCGCCGCCAAGGCCAAGGCCAACCCCGGCAAGGTGACCTACGCGACACCGGGCAACGGCACGCTCTCGCACCTCGTCGGCGTGGTGCTCGCCAAGGACAACGGCGTGGAGATGACGCACGTGCCCTACAAGGGCGCCGGCCCGGCCCTGACCGACCTGATCGGCGGCCAGGTCGACGTGATGGTCACCTCCACCGCATCCGTGGCCGGCTTCGTGCAGAACGGCAAGCTGCGGGTGCTGGCCGTGACCAGTCCGCGCCGCATCGGCGTGTTCGCCAAGGTGCCGACGCTGGAAGAGCTGGGCTACTCCGGCGCGCGCTTCGAGGACTGGTACGGCTTCTTCGCACCGGCCGGCACCCCGCCCGAGCGCGTGGCCTTCCTGAACGAAGCCATCGTGCGAACCCTGCGCCTGCCCGAAGTGACCAAGCTCGTCACCGACGGCGGCAGCGAAGTGGTGGCCAGCACCCCCGAGGCCTTCGCGGCGCAGCTGAAGCAGGACATCGAGCGCTGGTCGCGCATCGTCAAGCTTTCGGGTGCGCGCGCCGACTGATTGAAGCAACATGGCGGCCCCGGCTCCCTCGCCTCCCCTCTCCAGCAGAACACGATGCCCGACTCGCACCACGCTTCCTCCGGCCTGACGCTGGACACCCGGCTGACTCGCACCGGCAAGGCCCCGTCCCACGCCGGAGGCGTGCCCGTCAACACGCCGCTGGTGCGCGCCAGCACCGTGCTCTTCGACAGCGTGGGCGCGATGCGCGACGCACGCATGCGCCGCGACGAGGAGCGCATCTTCAGCTACGGCGCGCGCGGCACGCCCACCACCTTCGCGCTGGAAGACGCGGTGAGCGAGCTCGAAGGCGCCTGGCGCACGCGGCTCTTCCCGACCGGCCTCGCGGCCATCGGCATGGTGCTGCTGTCGTACCTGAAGCCGGGCGACCACGTGCTGATGTCCGACAGCGTGTACGAGCCCACGCGCAACCTCGTGCATTCCTTCCTGGAGCCGTACGGCATCTGCAGCAGCTTCTTCGCGGCGGACGGCAGCGGCATCGAGGAACTGTTCGAGCCGAACACGCGGCTGGTGTACGCCGAATGCCCCGGCTCGCTGGTCTACGAGATGTGCGACCTGCCGAAGCTCGCCGCGCTGGCTCACTCGCGCGGCGCACTGCTCGCGGCCGACAACACCTGGGGCTCCGGCGTGCAGTACCGCCCGCTCGCGCTGGGCGCCGACATCTCGACCATGGCCGCGACCAAGTACCTCTCGGGCCACTCCGACGTGATGATGGGCACCGTAGCCACCACCGAAGCCGCATGGCGCCCGCTCAACGAGCGCTGCGACGCCTTCGGCATGACGGTGAGCCCCGACGACGCATGGCTGGTGCTGCGCGGCATGCGTACCCTGTCGGCAAGGCTGCAGGTGCACGAGCGGCATGCGCTCGAAGTGGCGCGATGGCTCCAGCAGCGTCCGGAGGTCGAGACCGTGTTCTGCCCCGCGCTCCCGCAGCATCCGGGCCATGAGCTCTGGAAGCGCGACTGCAGGGGCACGAACGGGCTGATCTCCATCGAACTGAAACCCGGCACCGCGAACCCGGCGGTCGAGCGCTTCGTCGACGCCCTCGGCCTCTTCGGACGCGGCTCTTCCTGGGGCGGCTACGAAAGCCTCGTCGCGTGGACCAACATGCGTGCCGCGCGCAGCGTGACGGACTGGAGCCGGCGCGGCGCGGTGGTGCGGCTGCACGTCGGGCTGGAGTCGCCTCAGGACCTGACGGCGGACCTGGCGCGCGGCTTCGAGGCGATGGCCTCGCCCTGAGCCGCAGCTTGAGGCCTGCCGGCGGCTACTTCGCCGCGCCGGCCTGTTCTTCCGGCCAGCGCTGCGGCACGCGGCGCAGGTTCTCGACCGAGTAGCCCAGCGCCTTCAGGCGTGAGACCGCCGCCTCGTAGGCCGGCTCGGGAATGCTCGGGGTGCGCGCCATGATCCAGGCGTAGTCGCGCTTGCTGCGGCCGATGATCGTCAGGCCGTAGTCCTTGTCAACGTCGACGATCACGTACTCCGCCTTCACCGGCCACACGAACTGCATGCCCCATACCGCGTTGCCGCTGCCGGGGACCACGCGGCCAACAGGGTTCATCGTCTTCAGGGGGCCGTCGAAGCCGCCCTCGCGGTAGCGGAAGCGCGTGTCGATGCGGCCGTCGGGCTGCAGCGTGTACGACTCCACCGCGTTGTAGGCATCGCGCTCGGGCCGCGTCGGGATGTTGCCGATCACGTACCAGTCGCCCATGAAGCGCTGCAGGTCGACCTGCTTCGCCGTGGGAATGGTGGGCGGCGACACCGCGCACCCGGCGACGAGGAACATCGCCGCCACGCCTGCCGCGATGAGAAGGGCCGGGCCGGCCAGTGGATATTTCTGGTGTCGCTTCATCTTGCTCGTGCCTCCGATGGAAGAGCCCCAGCCTAACGGCCTCCCCGGCAGGCCGGCGTCGGACGGCGCCTTTGCCCGTGATCGGGCGCACGGCCCTTCAGCCGCAGGCGCGCCGCCCGTCGGGCGAACTGCGCAGGCGGTTCAGGAAGGTCAGTTGCACTTTCGCCGTCTCGCTGCCCCGCACCGCCGCGCGGCGCATCCATTCGCCGGCCTCGCAGCGATCGGCCCTCACCGCGCTGCCGTAGAGCGCCGGGCCGGTCATCAGCACCATGCCCAGCATCTCCTGCGCCTCGGCGTGGCCGTCGGTCGCGGCGTCGCGCAGGTGCTGGAGCATGGCACGGTAGTCGCGCGCGGCCTGGGCCTCCAGCGCGAGTTGGAAGCGCTGCTCGGCCTGCAGGTCGATGTCCGCGCCCGAGGGACGCGCAGCGCTGACCGCGGCCGCCAGCATCAGCACGCCCGAGAGCACCACACGCAGGCGAAGCGAAAGGCCGGTCATCCGGCCGAGGTCGAGTTGTTCGGATGGCATCGATGCGCTCCACGGATGTTGTTGTCGTGGAGGCATCGTCGCGCTGCCGTGCCGATCGGAAAAGCTGGAATTCGCGCAGGCGGCCTCAGGCGCAGGCTGAGCCGGCTCCCCCGCGCAAGGAGTCGGGGGCCGTCTTCAGCAGCAGCGCCCCTTGCCCGCCCCGTAGCGAGCCTCCAGCCGCTCGCGGAAGAAGGCCTCGTAACTCATGGGCGGCCGGTCGGGATGGGTGGCCGCCATGTGCGTCAGGTAGGCGTCGTAGTCGGGCAGCCCGACCATGAGCCGCAGCGACTGCTTGAGCGAGCGCGCGAAGTAGCGCCCGGCTTCCGGCAATGCGAGGGCCATGGCGTCAGTGGGCCGCCGTCGCGGTGGCGGCGCCGACCGGCTCAAAGGGCGTTTCCTGCGTGGTCGGGCGGTTGGCCGCGCGCGCCGCGATGCAGGCCTTGATGCTGTACACCAGCACGCTCAGCACCACGAAGATGAAGAGCGCGCACAGCGCGGCGTCGAGGCGGTCGTTGAAGACGATGCGCAACATGGCCTCGGGCGTCTTGGCCGGCGCCACCAGCACGCCGTTGGCGATGCCTTCGGTGTACTTGGCCGCGTGCGAGAGGAAACCGATCTTCGGGTCGGCCGAGAATATCTTCTGCCAGCCCGCCGTGAGCGTGCAGGCCAGCAGCCACGCGGCGGGCGCAATGGCTACCCAGGCGTAGCGCTCGCGCTTCATGCGGAAGAGCACGACCACGCCCAGCATCAGCGCCACCGCGGCGAGCATCTGGTTGGAGATGCCGAACAGCGGCCACAGCGTGTTGATGCCGCCCAGCGGATCGACCACGCCCTGGTACAGGAAGTAGCCCCAGGCCGCGACGCACAGCGCGGTGGCGACGAGGTTGGCCGGCAGCGAATCGGTGCGCTTGAGCGCGGGCACGAAGCTGCCCAGCAGGTCCTGCAGCATGAAGCGGCCCGCGCGGGTGCCGGCGTCGACCGCCGTGAGGATGAAGAGCGCCTCGAACAGGATCGCGAAGTGGTACCAGAAGGCCATCATGGCCTGCCCGCCGATCACCTGGTGCAGGATGTGCGCCATGCCCACGGCCAGGGTCGGCGCGCCGCCTGCGCGGCCGAGGATGGTGGTCTCGCCCACGTCCCTGGCGGTCTGCACCAGCATCTCGGGCGTGATCACGAAGCCCCAGCCCGACACCGTGGCCGCCACCTGCTGCGCGGTGGTGCCGACCAGCGCGCCGGGGCTGTTCATCGCGAAGTAGATGCCGGGCTCGATGCACGAGGCCGCCACCAGCGCCATCACCGCGACGAAGGACTCGGCCAGCATTCCGCCGTAGCCGATGAAGCGCGCATGGCGTTCGTTGTCGAGCATCTTGGGTGTGGTGCCCGAGGAGATGAGCGCGTGGAAGCCCGAGACGGCACCGCAGGCGATGGTGATGAACAGGAACGGGAACAGGCTGCCCGACCACACCGGGCCGTTGCCCTGCGCGAACTGCGTGATGGCCGGCATCTGCAGCGTCGGCATCACGAACACGATGCCGATGGCCAGCGCGATGATGGTGCCGATCTTCAGGAAGGTGGAAAGGTAGTCGCGCGGCGCGAGCAGCAGCCACACCGGCAGGCTGGCGGCGACGAAGCCGTAGCCCACCAGCATCCAGGTGAGCGCCTTGCCGTCGAAGGTGAAGAGCGGCGCCCATTCGGCGCTCTGGCTCACGGCCTGGCCGCCGAAGATGGCGAGCATCAGCAGCACGAAGCCGATCAGCGAGACCTCGCCGATGCGTCCCGGGCGGATGTAGCGCAGGTACACCCCCATGAAGAGCGCCACCGGAATCGTCGCGGCCACCGTGAAGGTGCCCCAGGGCGATTCGGCCAGCGCCTTCACCACGATCAGCGCCAGCACCGCCAGGATGATGATCATGATCATGAAGGTGCCGAACAGCGCGATCATGCCGGGCACCGGCCCCATCTCCTGCTTGACGAGGTCGCCCAGCGAGCGGCCGTCGCGCCGCGTGGAGATGAACAGCACGATGAAGTCCTGCACCGCACCGGCGAACACCACGCCGGCCAGGATCCACAGCAGGCCGGGCAGGTAGCCCATCTGCGCCGCCAGCACCGGCCCCACCAGCGGGCCCGCGCCCGCGATGGCCGCGAAGTGGTGGCCGAACAGCACGTTCTTGTCGGTCGGCACGTAGTCCAGGCCGTCGTTGTGGCGGTGCGCCGGCGTCTTGCGGTTGCCGTCCAGGCCCAGCACCTTGTCGGCGATGAAGAGGCTGTAGTAGCGGTAGGCGATCAGGTAGGTGCAGATCGCGGCGGCCACCACCCAGAGGGCGTTGACGCTTTCGCCGCGGGTCAGTGCCACGGTGGCGAGCGCGAACGCGCCGACCACGGCCACGACCAGCCACACCAGATGGCGGCGGATGCTGTGCATGCGGATGTCTCCTCAGATTGAACCCGGGAGTTTTGCCGGGCCGGGGCGCGGGCGCATCCGTCGGACCGCGCGGGGCAAGCGCGTGGCTTTGCGTAATGGAAAACCCTGGACTGAGGCGTTGCCGCATCCACGATGGCTGCCGCGTGCCGGTCCCGTGCGGTCCGGGCCTGCAAGCTCGGGCGCGTTGCCGCACCTCGGATTGACGAGTCCACTGGCGACATTTCCGCCAAGGGAAAGGACGGCGTGGGCGGGCACATCGGCAGGCCCGCCCCGCCGACGGACGACAATGCTTTGCTTCGCAGTGGACCGGCTGCAAGCTTGTCCCCTTTTCCTTCCCGCCTCGCACGCAAAGAACCAGGAGCAACGACCGCACCCATGGAACAACGGCTGGATTGGGCCCTCGCCGCCTGCGCTCGCATCCTCCGTCCGGTGGTCCGGCTGGCGCTCGCCATGGGCGTGAAGCACCCGCACCTCGAGGAGCTGCTGCGCGACCTGCTCATCGAGGAGGCGCAGCGCTCCTGGCGCCAGCAGGGCGTGAAGCGGCCCAACCTCAGCCAGATCTCGGTCACCACCGGCCTGAACCGCAAGGCCGTCACCGCCAAAGTCCGCGCCACCGTCGACCCGCTGCCGCACACCGAGCTGTCGGCCGCCGCCAAGACCTTCACGCTCTGGCTGCAGATGACGGTCGAGAACGAAGACCTGCGCCGCATTCCGGTCACCACCGAGGACGAGGAGCCCTCCTTCGAGCGCGTGGCAAAGCTGGCCAGCCGCGGCAACATCCACCATCGCACCATCCTGGATGAGCTGGTGCGCCTGAACATGGTCGCCGAGGACAACGGCACGGCCGAACTCATGGCAGACGGCTTCGTGCCGGTCGAAGACCTCCAGTCGATGCTCGCCTTCCTGGGCGACAACGGCCGCGACCACCTGCTGGCCGCCGTCTCCAACACCCTGGGCGAAACGCCCCGCATGCTGGAGCGCTCGGTGTACGCGCGCGGCCTCACGCTGGAAGACTGCGAGAAGATCCAGCTTCTTGCGCGCGAGCGCTGGGCCGGCCTGCACCACGAACTGGCCCGCGAGATGACCGAGGCCGTCGATCGCGCGCCCGCCGACAGCAAGGCCCGCATACGCGTCGGCATCTACGCCTACTACGAAGACGACGAAGCCGCGCCGAAGAAGAGCGGGAGCGGGCCGCCCCAGCCATAGGGGAACCGCTCGGAGGCCCGGGTTCATCGTGCACGGGCAACGCATGATGCAGCCGGCTCCGATACCATCTTCCCGAACCGAGCGGCCGCGACCAGCAGACAAATGGCAGCTGACCGCCATTGGGGCCCGAACCCCACACAGGCCACGTCGTCCGCGGCGCGACCGGATCGATCGATCGGAGCCATGGAAACGCCAACCGCCCAAGCGAGCGAATCCCCGACGCCGCGCTGCTGCATCGCAGGCGGCGGCCCTGCCGGCATGGTGCTGGGCCTGCTGCTGGCCCGCGCCGGCGTGCCGGTGGTCGTGCTGGAGAAACACCTCGATTTCCTGCGCGACTTCCGCGGCGACACGGTGCACCCGTCCACGCTCGAAATCCTGTACGAGCTGGGCCTGCTCGACGCCTTCCTTCAGCGCCCGCACGACCGCGTCGACGAGCTGCGCGCCACCTTCGAAGGCCGCACCGTGCCGGTGGCCGACTTCACCCACCTGCCCTCGCACAGCAGGTTCCTCGTGCTGATGCCGCAGTGGGAGTTCCTGGACTTCATGTGCGACGAGGCCCGGCGCTATCCGGGCTTCGAGCTCTGGACCGACGCCGAAGCCATCGGCCTGCTGCAGGAAAAAGGCCGCGTCAATGGCGTGAGGGTGCGGCGCGACGGCCGTGCCGGCCAGCCGCGCGAGGTCGAGCTGCACGCCTCGCTGGTGGTGGCCGCCGACGGCCGGCACTCGGCGCTGCGCGACGCCGCGGCGCTGCCGCACATCAGCTACGGCGCGCCCATCGACGTGCTGTGGATGGCCATTCCGCGCCGCAAGGAAGACCCGTCGGCCACCGGCGGCCACATCGCGGGAGGCCGCATCCTGGTGACGCTGAACCGGGGCGACTACTGGCAGTGCGCCTTCGTCATACCCAAGGGCGGCCACGATGCGCTGAAGGCGCGGGGCATCGGAGCCTTCCACCGCGAAATCGGCCGCATCGCGCCCTTCCTGGCCGACAGGCTGCCCGCGGCGCTGCCCGACTGGGACTCGGTCAAGCTGCTCGAGGTGACGGTCGACCGGCTCGAGAGCTGGTCGTGCCGCGGCCTGCTGTGCATCGGCGATGCCGCGCATGCGATGTCGCCGGTGGGCGGTGTCGGCATCAACCTCGCGGTGCAGGRCGCGGTGGCCGCCGCCAACCTGCTGTCAGCCGCGCTGGCCGGCAACGCAGGCGACAAGGAGATCGACGCCCTGCTGCCCCAGCTGCAGCGCCGCCGCGAGTGGCCCGTGCAGGTCACCCAGGCCGTTCAGCGCTTCATCCAGGACAACGTGCTCATGGCGGTGCTCGACCGCGAGCAGCCGGCCCGCCAGGCGCCCCTGCCCTTGGCCCTGAGGATGCTGGCGCGCTGGCCGCTGCTGCGCAGGCTGCCCGCCCGCGCCGTGGGACTGGGCGCGCGGCCGGAGCACGTCCGGTCGCCGGATGTCCGGCAATGAGGCCGGCGATGACGTCGGCGATGGAAAACAGGCATTTCGTTACACAGCCGGCGTCCCGCGCAGGCACCCGGAGAGCCTCGGACTGAGGGTGCTGTTGTAGACTGCCGGGTTTTTCGGGCAGGCGCTGTCAGACGCGTCCAGGAGGTTATGGGGCAAGTTTTCAGGCGCACAAGTTTCAACGGCTCGGCGCTCATTCGCTTGCTTTCCCGACTGGCCGAGGCTGATGTCCGCGAACCCACGAACCCCACCGCCGACAGGCTGAGCCAATGGTTCGGCTGGACCGACGCGATCTCGCTGTCGGCCGCGCTCGACGGCGCGCCCGCGGTGGCGCAGCAGGCAGGCATCCGAGCTCCCCGCAACACCGAAGAAAGCGAATGCAGCCGCGTGCGCACCGCACTGGCCAATGCCATCGTCGAAGACAACACCTTCGGCGCCGGCAAGGACGCAACTTCGGACTTCGCCCCTTACCGCCGCCGCTACCTCGCCCGGCAGCAGGCCATGGAAGCCGGCGTTGGCTCGCTGCGCAGCAGGCTGCGCTCCGCCATGGCCGGCCGGTCGCCCGCAATGGCGCGGCTGGCATCGGTCGACGTGGTGATGGCGCAGGTGCTGGAAGCACGCGAGCACAGCCTGCTGTCGGCCGTGCCGGGGCTGCTGGAGCGGCATTTCGAGCGACTGCGCAAGGCGGCGGCCGCCGAGGCAGCGCCCGAGGAAGACGAAGCGCAGCCTGCCGCCCCGCCCTCCGACGCATGGCTGGACGTGTTCCGCAAGGACGCGCAGGACGTGCTGCTCGCCGAACTTGATTTTCGATTTCAACCGGTCGAAGGGCTGCTCGATGCCCTTCGCACCCAGGCCACCAGGACCCCATGACCCGATTCCTTCAATACGCTGTCTTTGCCGCCGGCCTGGCCGTCGTCGGCTGGGTGGGCGCCGGCTACGTCGGCACCAACTCGCTGGCGCTGGCCGTCACCCTGATCGTCGGCGCCTTCTACATCATGGGCGCGCTGGAACTGCACCGCTTCCAGCAGGCGACCGCCACGCTGACCCAGGCCGTGTCCGACCTGTCCGCCCCGCCGGAAAACCTCGGCGCATGGCTCGACCGCCTTCATCCTTCGCTGCGCAACGCCGTGCGCCTGCGCATCGAGGGCGAGCGCGTGGGCCTGCCCGGCCCGGCGCTGACGCCCTACCTCGCCGGCTTCCTGGTGCTGCTGGGCATGCTGGGCACCTTCGTCGGCATGGTGGTCACCCTCAGGGGCACCGGCGTCGCGCTCGAAAGCTCGACCGACCTGCAGACCATCCGCGATTCGCTCTCGGCCCCCGTCAAGGGCCTCGGACTGGCCTTCGGCACCTCGGTGGCCGGCGTGGCCGCTTCCGCCATGCTGGGCCTGGCCTCTGCCCTGAGCCGCCGCGAGAGGCTTCAGGCCGCGCAACTGCTCGACACGAAGATCGCCACCGTGCTGCGCGTTTTCTCGCAGACGCACCAGCGCGACGAATCCTTCAAGCTGCTGCAGCAGCAGGCCCACGCCATGCCCGAGCTGGTCGGCCAGTTGCAGGCCATGATGCTCACGATGGAACGGCAGAGCCAGGCGCTGAACGAACGCCTCGTCGCCAGCCAGGACAGCTTCCACAGCAAGGCCGAAACCGTCTACGGCAACCTCGCCGCTTCCGTCGACCAGTCGCTGAAGCACAGTCTGACCGAAAGCGCGCGCGTCGCGGGCGCGGCGATCCAGCCCGTGGTCGAAGCCACCATGGCCGGCATCGCACGCGAAACCGTCGCTCTGCACGACACCATTTCGAAGACGGTCCAGCAGCAGCTCGACGGCCTCTCGGGCCGCTTCGAGGCCACCACCACTCGCGTGGCCGACACATGGAAGAGCGCGCTCGCGGAGCATCAGCGCACCAGCGAAACGCTGGCCGGCGACATGCGCGGCTCGCACGACCAGTTCGCCCAGACCTTCGAGCAACGCTCCGCCGCGCTGGTGGACAGTGTCTCCACCCGCCTCGAAAGCGCCGTCGGCAACGTGTCGGAGAGCTGGAGCAGCGCACTCGCGCAGCACCAGCGCGTGAGCGAAAAGCTCTCCGGCGATGCGCATCAGGCCCTGTCGACCGCTGCGGCAGCCTTCGAGCAACACTCCGCATCGCTGCTCCAATCCGTCGACCAATCGCACGCGAAGTTGCAGACCGAGCTGGCATCGCGCGACGAACAGCGCCTCTCGGCCTGGACGCAATCGCTCACCGCCATGGCCGCATCGCTGCAGCAGGAATGGCAACAGGCCGGCACGCACAACGCGAGCCAGCAGCAACAGCTGCTCGACACCATGGCGCAGACCGCGCGCGAAATGCTGGCCCAGACCGAGGCGCACGCAACAAACACCATCGCCGAGATCGAGAAGCTGCTGCAGGCCGCGTCGGAAGCGCCGCGCGCCGCAGCCGAGATCGTGTCGCAGATGACCTCGCGCGACGAACAACGCCTCTCGGCCTGGACGCAGTCGCTCACCGACATGGCAACCTCGCTGCGCCAGGAATGGCAGCAGACCGGCGAGCACAACACCAGCCAGCAGAAGCAGCTGCTCGACACCATGGCGCAGACCGCGCGCGACATGTCGACCCAGCACGAAGCGCACGCGAAGAACACCATCGCCGAGATCGCGAAACTGCTGCAGGCCGCGTCGGAAGCACCGCGCGCCGCAGCCGAGATCGTGTCGCAGATGACCTCGCGCGACGAACAACGCCTCTCGGCATGGACGCAGTCGCTCACCGACATGGCCGCATCGCTGCGCGAGGAATGGCAGCAGGCCGGCGAGCACAGCGCCAGCCAGCAGAAGCAGCTGCTCGACACCATGGCGCAGACCGCGCGCGACATGTCAGCGCAGACCGAGGCGCACGCGAAGAGCACCGTTGCCGAAATCGCCCAGCTGCTGCAGGCAGCGGCGGAAGCACCACGCGCCGCAGCCGAAGTGATCACCGAGCTGCGCCAGAAGCTCGCCGACGGCATGGCGCGTGACAACACGATGCTGGAAGAGCGCAGCCGCATCCTCGAAACGCTCTCCACCCTGCTCGACGCGGTGAACCACGCTTCCACCGAACAGCGCACCGCCATCGACACGCTGGTGTCGGCGTCGGCCGAGATGCTGGAGCGCGTGGGCAACCGCTTCACCGAGCGGGCCGACGCCGAGTCCGAAAAGATGGCCTCGGTCGCCGCGCAGATCACCGGCAGCGCCGTCGAAGTGGCCAGCCTGGGCGAGGCCTTCGGCCTTGCGGTGCAGCTCTTCAGCCAGTCGAACGACAAGCTCGCGGGCCACCTGCAGCGCATCGAAGGCGCGCTGGGCAAATCCATCGCGCGCAGCGACGAGCAGCTGGCCTACTACGTCGCGCAGGCGCGCGAGGTGATCGACCTGAGCATCATGTCGCAGAAGCAGATCGTCGAAGACATGCAGCAGATCGCCGAGCGGCAGCGGCAGCTGCCGCAGCAGGCGCCCGCGGACAGCGAAGCATGATCCGCGACGACATCGAGGCCGGCTTCGACGAACCGGGCGTGCCCGTATGGGCCGTGTTCGGCGACCTCATGGCCGGCCTGCTCGGCGCCTTCGTGCTGATCCTCGTGTGCGCGATCGGCATGCAGCTCGAACTCGCGTCGAAGCTGGAAACCGAGGTCAAGCAACGGCAGGCCGAAGCCAAGCGACTGCAGACGCTCGAACAGGCCCTGGCTGCGCCGCTCGCGGCCGGCCGAGTGACGCTGACCAACGGCCGCATCGGCATCAGCGGCAACGTGCTCTTCGCCTTCAACTCCGCCGAGCTGCAGCCCGAAGGCCGGCAACTGCTGAAGAGCCTTGCCGCCCCGCTGATCAGCTACCTCAAGTCGCGCGACGAGATCCTGATGGTGAGCGGCTTCACCGACGACCGGCAGATGCGCGACAACGCGCGCCAGTTCGCCGACAACTGGGAGCTCTCCGCACAACGCGCGCTGACCGTGACGCGCGCGCTGATCGAATCCGGCGTGCCGTCGTCGTCGATCTTCGCGGCTGCGTTCGGCTCCGAGCAGCCCGTCGCGTCGAATGCCGATGCCGACGGCCGGTCGAAGAACCGGCGCGTGGAGATGGCGCCCACGCCGCGCCCTTCCAGCAGCGCGAACGCGAAGCCCCGTGACTGAAAAGGCCGAAGGCAGCGAAGCCGCACGCGACATCGGCGCGATGGTCGCCGCCGCCCTCTCGCGCGGCGAGCAGCGCTTCGACCCCGTGCGCTTCCGCTTCATCGAAGCAATGGCAAAGCGTGCCACCGCGCATGGCGGCGAGGCGCGGCGCATGCTGGACGACAAGGTTGCGACGCTTCTTGCGGCATACGACGAGGATCGTGCGAAGGCGCAGCCCACAAGCACGGTGGAGCAGGAGACCGCAGCAGGGCCAAGTCCGCTCGCGGAACTCGCCGAGCACATCGCGCGCCATGCACCGATGCTCGGCAATGCCTCGGCTGCACCGGCAGCAGCAGCAAAGGCCGGAGCCGCCACCAAGGCCTCTGCTGCGCCTCCCGCGCCCGAACTCAAATCGATCCGCTACTTCCAGAGCACCTGGTCCAGGCTCAGCGCCGACCGGCGCCTGACGCAATCGCTGTCGAAGGTGCCCGAGAACGCGGGCCCGCTCAACTCGCACCACCTCGTGCACCGGTCGCTCACGCTGATGCACAACCTGTCGCCGGAGTACCTCAACCGGTTCATGGCGTATGTCGATGCGCTGTCGTGGGTCGATCAGCTGAACGCTGGTGGTGGCGCTGCTGCGGCCGCACCGTCGAGCGCGGCAGGCTCACGCGCCGAGCCTGCGAAGAAGAGCAGCAGAAGCAAATCGAGCTAGGGCCTGCGCGCCTGCACCGTCTGGCGCGACCAGTACACACCGTCGAGCCGGTCCAGCCGCACCACGCCGCCCGTCGAAGGCGCATGCACGAAGCGGCCGCCGCCCACATAGATGCCCGCATGCGAGGGCATGGACGAGCCGAAGAGCACGAGGTCGCCAGTGCGAAGCTCCGACACCGGCACCGGGCTGCCGAAGCCCGTCATGCGCGCCACCGTCCTGGGCGGCGATTCGCCCACGCTGTTGAGATACACGTAGCCGATGAGGCCGCTGCAGTCGAAGCCGCCGTCGGGCGTGTTGCCGCCATAGCGGTACGGCGTGCCGACGAGGCCCAGCGCGTGGATCGCGATGCTGTTCGATTGCTCGGGCGTCAGCGAGCTGCTGACGGCGGGCCCTGTCGTGCCACCCTGCCGTGGCCCCGATGGGCCAGCGCAGCCCACGATCAGAAGACAGAACCCGATGGAAGAGAGAAGACGCAGCAGCCAGCGCTGCAATGCGGGGGAAGAAGAAGAGGTCGGCGTTGTCGGCACAGCAGGCGCGTGGTCGTGCATGTCGGAGGGCTGGGCTTGTGAACGTGCACAAACTCTAGCGCGGAATGCCGCGGTTTCCTGAAGATGCCGGCCCTCCGCGGCCCGCACTGCTGCGCGGGCGCCACGGAGGGGAATAGGGAAAGAGGGAAAGAAGACGGAAGGCTTACTCGGCCGCGGGCGCGTTGACCGCGTCCTTCAGCGCCTTGCCGGCGGTGAACTTGGGAGCCTTGCTGGCCTTGATGGTCATCTTCTCGCCCGTCGAGGGGTTGCGCCCTTCACGTTCGGGGCGGCTGGCCACGGCGAAGGTGCCGAAGCCGATCAGTTGCACCGTGTCGCCCTTTGCCAGGGCACGCGACAGGTTGTCGATGGCGGAGTCGAGCGCGCGAGCGGCATCGGCCTTGCTGAGGTTGGTGTCCGTGGCGATGGCGGCGATGAGGTCGGTCTTGTTCAAAACGAATGTTCTTTCTTGCTTGGATCAAACGGTGGAAAAAAACGGTGGCGCGAATGCGCACCGGGCTTGAATGTAATCGCGCTCGCCCGAAGCGGCGGGGCACCGATGCGTTTCAAAAGTGAAACATCGTGATCGATGCACGGGGGTGCCAAGGAATCGGGCATCAGGGCGAGCAACGCGAAGACATTGCCCGCCGCGCGCATCGCGCCAAATGCCCTTCAGCGCTGCGCACCCTTCTTGGTGCGCGAGCGCCGATACAGCCAGTTGCCGAAGACTCCGCCGGCGACGACACAAAGAGCCTGCACCAGCAAGGCGATCATGAAGGAATCGGAGAGGTCGTACTCGCTGCGCGCCATGTTCATCTCGTACCAATGGCCGATGGCGACCAGGATGAAGTTGGAGACGAGGCCGAGCAGCAATGCGCCTGCAGCGATGAAAAGAATTCGAACGACGAGACTCATGGGATGTACCAGAACCAGATGGCTTCTGCCTTTCTCATGTCAGTTGCCCATCCTTCAATCGACAAATGCCAATGGATACGAAACCAGGAAGAAAACTTGGTCAAGCGCGAGCCGTTCCACAGATCGATGTGGTCTCCTTGCCGCCCTTCACCCCAGTAGTTCTGGATGAAGATGATTCCGGTGCGGCCTGCGATCTTCTCGAATCCTTCCTTACCTGAGTATTTTTCGGTTCGATACAACAGCCCCGCTGCTGGCGAGTCGAGCCAGCTTGCAAGTTCCTGCGCGCGGATCGGGTATCTGGGCTTGTCCTTCTGCCATGAATAGACTCCCTTGAAAGACCGCATATCCATGGCAGACCGAATGAAGGCTGCTCCCACATCGATCGCGCACTGATCCGTATAGACCTTTTCATCCAGCAACGTATCGTCGCCCCTGATTTTTGGATGATTGGCCCAAAGCGTTGCAAA
Organism: Variovorax sp. CAN15; assembly: GCF_030462475.1. Lineage (GTDB taxonomy): Bacteria > Pseudomonadota > Gammaproteobacteria > Burkholderiales > Burkholderiaceae_C > Variovorax. The sequence continues at coordinate 10,599 of NZ_JASMRZ010000004.1, read as the reverse complement.
CGTCGGCATTGATTCCCCCTGTTGGTTCTTCTTGGTCTCACCCTCCGATATTGAAGAGTGAGCGGGGCAGGGTACCTGATCTCAAAGAACATCCAGTGAAATCAGGGACATCAGAAAACCTAAATCCAGCTTGCAAGCATCGGCTACATGCAGTGAAAAATCAGGGCGAGCCAAAGACCAGCAATAGATTGTTCGCAGGCATCACATACCTCTCCCGCAACACAAGCCCCACCCGCTGCGCCTGTGCAGCCACGTCCTCGATACGCCGTATCCCCCACGCAGGATTCCGCTCACGCAAGTCCTCATCGAACGCCAGATTGCTCGGCGCCGTCGCCACTCCATCCTCGAAGTAGGGCCCATACGTGACAAGCACCCCACCAGGACGCAGATGCCGCGCAGCCCCTTGCATCAGGCCGACGCACGCGGCCCAGGGCGCAATGTGGATCATGTTGGCGCAGTAGATCGCATCGAACTTCTCCTCTCCTTCAGCGAAGGCGAAACCCTGCGATGGCCATCGGGATGCCGTCACATCGAGCAGAAGCGGCGCGCGAAGGTTGGGCAGCGCGGCTTGTTCGACTCGAGCGGCAATCCCAGGCAGCGCGCGCGCATCGGCATCCGTAGGCTGCCATGTCCATCCACTCAACGCCGTGGCGAACCAGACAGCATGCTGGCCCGTGCCGGATGCAATCTCCAGCATGGCGCCCTGCTCGCCGAGGATGCCGCTCAGTGCATCGAGGATGGGCTGCTTGTTGCGTTCGGCGGCGGGGCTGTGGGGAAGGTCGGGCATTTGGGAAGGCACCTGAACGGGGTGGATGGGAGCGAGTACGCCACAGCAAGAATATTCGAATGACTGGCGAAGGTGCCCGGAAATTCGATGCGGCATATAACAATGCACTCCGGCCGCCCCGCTCCATCGCATCGACGGGCCCCTGCCCGGCGGGCCATCCACCAGCCCGCGCCCATCTTTCACAAGGACCCGACAGACATGACCATCGAAACACAAGACGACGTCGTGGCACTCAAGCGAATCGGCCGCATCGTTTCGCTGACGCTGCAGCGGATGCTCGATGCAGCGGAACCCGGCATGACCACGCGCGAGCTCGACCTGATCGGCCAGCGGCTGCTGGAGGAGCACGGTGCGCGGTCTGCGCCGAAGCTCACGTACAACTTTCCGGGCTCGACCTGCATCGGCATTAACGAAGGGGCCACGCACGGCATTCCCGGTGACCGCATCATTCGCGCTGGCGACGTGCTGAACGTCGACGTGTCTGCCGAACTCGGCGGCTACTTCGCCGACACCGGCGTAACCACCGTGGTGCCGCCGACCACCCCGCAGAACACCCGCCTGTGCCGGGCGCCGAAGACAGCGCCCCCACCCTCCGCCTGGCCTCGCTACCCCGCCGCCACGATCACATGCGCCTGGATCTTGCCGGCCACAGGGCCTTCGCCATGGCGGCTCGCAATGACCTGCGCCGCCCGGTCCGTCGCCGCCTGGAGCGCATCGGCATCGCGCGCCTCGATCTCGTTGCGCAGCGGCGTTCCCTGGCAATAGGCGGTGGCAACGTCGCGCGCCGAGGGTGAGCGGCTCGTCTTCTCGCGCGTCTCGATCTCGATGCTGGTGAAGCCCGCGCGGCTCAGGTCGCTGCGGATCAGCGCGATGTCGTGATAGCCGTGCGGCGTGCGGGCCAGGAAGCGCGGAGGGTCTTGCGGAAAGATCTCCGCGACGGCGCTAGTGACCTCGTCGGCAAAGGCGTTGTCCTCGATGCGGTCCCACACGGTGAACACGAAACGCCCGCCCGGCCTCAGCACCCGGCGCGCCTCGGCATGGCCGGCTGTGCGGTCGGGGAAGAACATCGCGCCGAACTGGCAGAAGACGACATCGAACGAGGCGTCTTCGAACGGCAGCTTGAGCGCGTCGGCCTGCTGCCATTCGATGTTGATGCCGCTGCTGCTGCCCTGACGGGTGGCGGCGTAGTCGAGCATGGGCTGGTTGAGGTCGGTCACCACGTAGCGCGTGCCAGCGCGTAGCCTGGGCGCAAGCGCCCGCGTGACCACGCCGCTGCCGGCAGCTGTTTCGAGCACCGCGCCGGGGGCGAACCCGGCGACCAGCTCGGCCGTATCGGCGGCATAGGCCTCGAAGATCAACGGGACCATGAGCGTGTCGTAGAGCCTGGGGATCGAGCCTGCGAAGAGCTTGTCGCTTTCGGTCATGGCGTGGCTCCTTGGAAAGTGGGACTGCGGGCGCCCTGTTCGAGTTACCCAGCTCCAGTGCGGGGCAGGCGGCCTCGACTGGTGCACCGCCTGATCGAGCATCGGCTGCGTTGTGCGATGGTGGCCCTCTCTGAAGGCCTCGTCAACGGCGCGGCGAATGGGCATACCGCCACCCGAGTTCGCCCGAGGAAATCACGGCGGCCGTGCTCGGCCTGGGCCATCTCGGCGCCATGGCTGCGACCGAAGTGCAGCGCCAGGGCTTCAGAACGCTGGGCTGGTCGCGCAGCCAGCGGCTGATCGAAGGGGTGGAATGCTTCTGTGGCATGGGGACGCTGGACACCGTGCTCGGCCAGGCCGACATCGTCGTGCTGATGCTGCCGCTCACTCCGCCGACCAAAGGCCTTTTCGATCGCGCGCAGCTGGAGCGCCTGCGGCCCGGCGCCGCCTTCGTGAACGTGGCTCGTGGGGCGCTGGTCGATCAGGCGGCGCTGACTGCGCTGCTGCAGAGTGGGCATATCGTCAGCGCGACGCTTGATGTGTTCGAGCGTGAGCCGCTGCCTTCCGATGATCCGCTGTGGGGCATGCCGCAGGTGCTGATCACGCCGCATCTGGCTTCGGTTGCCATTCCCTCCTCGTCTGCGCGGCAGATTGCGGCGAATATCTTGCGTGTGGCGGAGGGGGAAGAGCCGAGGGATGTGGTTGATCCGGGGCGGGGGTATTGAGATTTGGGTTGAGGGGGCAGGCGCAGTTGGCGTGCCCTGTGCAGCGTCGTGACTTGGAAGAGCCTAGCGCGAAGGCCCATCGAAGAAGAAGAAGCGCGTTGTGGCTATCATTCGCACGTTCTTCGTCAAATTGACTGATGGGGTGTGCAGCACGCGCAAGTCCGTCGGGAATACATACCTGCGGCCGGACATTTCGATGATCTCGATGCCTGGCTGGTGGAGGTTTCGGTCGTGGTGGAGACCTCCGAGGCTTTTGACCGAATAGCTGCTTCAGACTAATTGCTGAAGCTCAGCAACGAGTGATTTTCGGCACCCCATTGCTGGACAACGAGTCCCAAAGGGAAGCGCATCGAGCCGCCGCCCACCCGCAACACGCTGGCGTAGATCATGGTCGTCGCCGCATCCGAGTGGCCAAACGTTCGAGACTGCCCAGCAATTCTGTACTGAGATGCCGGCCCGGAGCTACGACTTGAAACGCGACGCCATCGTGCTGCTATACAGGGGACTTCCCGAGGACGTGCAGGGGCACGTTTTGGGGGCCATCTGAATCGATGTGGCCGGCAACTAGGTCGAGGTGTATGGCATCGGAGCCCGCTCTTGGTCCGACAAAACCGATAGCTGATTGACCAAACCGAGGGTTTGCCCTCGGTCTTCGTCATTTGGAACTCAAAGGCTCCGCGTCACGCCTCGACAACGGATCCTTAATGCCGCCCTCATGGTCCAATCAGCTCGCCTGAAACCCTAAAATGCTGTACCTAAACCCAGCTTTAGGGTTCAATAGCAACATCGTGTCACTTTGTAGTTCCCCGAGGCCTCCTGGGAAGGGATCGGGGCGCTGCGTACTCTCACAGGCGGCAAGGACCTGGACGCCGGTAAAGGTGCCGGGCTTTTTGTTCGCTCGGTGGTGCCCGAGTGGGATGTTGGACGGTCTATATCAAAAATGAAGAAGTCAGATTTTAGATTTATCGACCTGTTTGCCGGTCTCGGAGGCTTCCACATTGCGCTGGGGCGACTGGGCGGGACATGCGTCTTCGCTGCGGAGTGGAAGGAGCACCTGCGCGACCTCTACGAGTTCAATCACGGCATTCGTCCAGCAGGCGACATCACTAAGGTGGACCTGAATGAAGTGCCCGAGCACGATGTGCTCACAGCAGGATTCCCCTGCCAACCCTTCTCAAAGGCAGGCGAACAACTCGGATTCGAGTGCACCAAGCAAGGTGGTTTGTTCTTTGACGTGGCCAAAATTCTTGCTGCTCGAAAGCCGTCCCTATTTATTCTCGAGAACGTACCCAACCTGCTCAAGCATGACGACGGAAAGACCTGGACGAAGATTCAGAAGATTCTTGGGGCGGAAGGACTCGGATATCACATTGACGCTCAAAAGTACTCGCCTCACAATTTTGGCGTACCGCAGATTCGCGAGCGCGTTTACATCGTTGGCTCGTTGAATCCACTGACCGCATTCAAGTGGCCGGAGCGCTCCGATAGTGAGACCTCTATTGAAACAGTCCTCGACAAAAACCCTGTAGACGCGAAAAAACTGTCCCCGCAGGTACGGGAGTGCTTGGACGTTTGGAGCGAGTTCTTGGAGGCTTGCCCTGAGGGGCTCAATCTCCCGTCGTTTCCACTTTGGTCAATGGAGTGGGGCGCGACCTATCCGTATGAAACCGAGACGCCGTTTGCACGCAAGCTTCTTCGCGGGGCTGACGGGTTGGCTGGGTTCTCCGGGAGTCATGGGGTCAAGCTTGGACAGAAGCCAACGCTGGAGGAGCGCTGGGCTGCGCTCCCCAGTCATGCTCGAACAGAGCAGTTCGTGTTTCCCAAGTGGAAGCAAGACTTCATTCGACAGAACAGAGAGTTTTACGCGAAGAACCGCGACTGGATCGCGCCCTGGCGACCAAAAATCCTTAAGTTCCCTTCAAGCTTGCAGAAGTTGGAATGGAACATTCAAGGTGGTCATCAGGACCTGTGGGACTATGTGATTCAGTTCCGTGCATCAGGGGTGCGAGTCAAGCGCCGGAATACCGCTCCGAGCCTGATCGCAATGACCGACACCCAAGTTCCTATCATTGCGTGGGAAGAGCGCTACATGACCCCGAGAGAGTGCGCAAGGCTTCAAAGCATGCAGTCGCTTAAGCAACTGCCAAGCAGCCAGGTCCAGGCATTTCAGGCACTTGGGAATGCTGTCAACACTGAGGTCGTGGAAAGAGTTGCTTCCGCGCTTTTACAGTCGGTCCCGAATGTTAAAAAGGCTGCTTCACAGAAAAAGTATTACGCGTCGGCCTAGTAAATAGAGAGGGGGGTAGGCTGCATGGATAGCGACAAAATAGAGATTCGTCCCGAGGTCACGATGCTCGGGGTTTTGCGGCACCTCAACTACAAGCCGTGGTTTGCCATCGCAGAGTTCGTTGACAACTCGCTGCAGAGCTACCTTTCGCATATGGAGGCGCTGCAGTCCGTCGAAGGCACCGACTTTCGTCTAAAGGTGGAGATTGAACTGAGCGCGGCCGGTAGTGGCGAGATCACCGTAACGGACAACGCCGCAGGCATCTCCGCCGCGGACTTTCCCCGTGCCTTCCGAGCTGCTCAAGTACCTACCGACCGCTCTGGACTTTCCGAGTTCGGTATGGGCATGAAGAGCGCGGCATGCTGGTTTTGCGAGAACTGGTCGGTTCGGACGAAGGCCTTGGGAGAACACGTCGAGCGCACGGTCGCATTCGACGTGCAGAAAATTGTAGACAACCGAATCGAAAGCCTAGCCCCTAGCAGCCGCTCCGAGAAGGCCGAGAGGCACTACACCGTCGTCAAGCTCCGAGGTCTTCACCATCCTCCAGCGAGCCGCACGGTAACGAAGATTAGGGAGCATCTCGCGAGCATCTATCGCGTCTTCATCGCAGGCGGGACGCTGGAGCTAAAGTTCAACGGCGACGTTTTGAAGTACGAGGCGCCGATGGTCCTGTCCTCAGTGCCGTACACCGCACCCGGTGTGCCCTCGCCGATCGAGAAGACGCCTGTCAACTGGATCAAGAACATCGACTTCGACTTCGGCGGCGGTCAACGGGTCACGGGCTTCGCCGCTCTGCGGGAAGTTGGCTCAACGACCTCAGCAGGCTTTTCGCTATTCAGGCGCGGGCGCCTGATTGAAGGCAGTTGCGATGAGACCTACCGGCCGACATTCATTTTTAAGAAGGCGAACAGCTTCACCTACCAGCGCTTGTTTGGCGAGTTGCACATCGAAGGCTTCGCCGTCAGTCACACCAAGGACGGCTTCCGCTGGGAAGAGTACGAAGACATTTTCCTCGAGCACCTGAAAGAAGCCATCGAGGCTGAGCCGCTGGACTTGATCTCGCAGGCCGAAAACTACCGCGCGCTCCCCACCCGTAAGAGCATCGCTGAGCGCGCCCAGGTTGCAACCAACGCCGTTGCCAAGCACTTCCAGACCGAGGTCGCGCCGCTCATCGAAGCGGCCAAGAGTTCGCCCAGCAAACCCACTGCCATACCGCAGCAGCTGCCTGTGGACCAGCTTCTGTCGTCCGAGAAGCAGGTCACCATCAACGACGGCGACTGGGAATGGATCGTCACCATCCGCACTTCTGTGGACCCTAGTCGCGAGCGATGGCTGTCCATTAGCAACCACGAGCACGTCGACGGCGGCGACAACGTCCGGAACGTAGAAATCGAGTTATCGCTGGCCCACCCGTTCTCTTCCGAGTACCTCGGTGCGAACAATGAGAACGTGGAGTTGCTGCTCAAGATGGCTACGGCGGTGTGCGTGTCGCTGCTGCTATCTCAAGACATGACGGGCGAGAGCCCCGACAGCGTCCTCCACCACCTCAACTACCTACTTCGAGGCGCGCTGACCAGCGCCCCCGTGACCACCCATGGCAACATCAGTGACCGTGCTTGAGGGCGTGAGACCGAAACTCCTTTGGTATCCAATGGAGAAGGAGTTCACCACCGCATTCCTGACATTGAAGTCCCGAGACCCCAACGGGCCAACCTACCAAGAACTTACCGAAGGAGAAGATTCCGTCCTGCTCATTGCGCAGCGGATTCTTGGTCGGTGCCATCCGCCCGCCAGCCCTGCTGGTAAGCGCACAGGCTTGGTGGTTGGCTATGTGCAGAGCGGCAAGACCATGTCGTTCGAGACGGTCATCGCTTTGGCTCGGGACAACGGTTATGGACTGGTCATCCTGTTGGCCGGTACGAAGAACATCCTTCTTGACCAGTCAGAAGACCGATTGATCAAGGACCTTGGCATCGACGACGGCGACGGTGGATGGTTTCACGAGAACAACCCGACCATAGCGAGGAAGAGCCATCTCAGTGACCGGTTGGCCTCGTGGCGAGGCAACCCGACTCGCAAGCGAGCAGTCCTGATTACCGTCCTGAAACACAGCGGGCATCTGGCGAACCTTGCCGCCCTGCTCCAAAAGTTGCCGCTCGCTGAGGTCCCCGCTCTAGTCATCGACGACGAGAGCGACCAGGCCGGCCTGAACACACGCGCTGCAGCTGTGCGCCGGTCACGGGCGGGGACTAGCACCGCCAGCCAGACCTATTCATCCATCTTGCAGGTTCGCAACGCGCTACCGCATCACTCGTACCTTCAGTACACGGCAACGCCCCAAGCCAATCTGCTGCTTGCACAAGCCGACCTGCTGAACCCGGAGTTCTCAGAGCTTGTGACGCCGGGCGATGCGTACACGGGAGGCAAGGCGTTCTTCAAACAGAACGCTGACCTAGTAAAGGTCATCCCGACGGCTCAAGTACCGTCGGCTACTGTTCGGCTGGCAGGCGCGCCAAAGACACTCCTTCAAGCCTTTAGGACGTTTCTCCTTGCTGCCGCTCATCATCAGTTAACGCGAACGGCAGGCAAGGACCGGAACCGGACGATGATGGTACATCCGGCTGTCTTGACCACTTCGCACACGATGTACAAGAGTTGGGTGGAGACGGCCCAGCGAACGACGTTTGCTGCGGTCAAACGCCTTCAAAAGGCAGACCCGACAGCTGCCGCCAAGCTGTTCGCCGACGAGTATGCGGCTTTGAAGGCGACGTTTCCGAACATCCGCACTCTTCCTGCTCTCATTGATGCGATGGTCGACGAGGTCTTCGACGATTTCCGCGTGGTCGAAATTAACGGGACCCAGCAGGCTGAGAAAAGAGTGAAGTGGAAGGAGACAAAGTATTGGGTACTCGTGGGCGCTGCGAAGCTTGACCGTGGGTATACCGTCGAGGGTCTCTGCGTTACTTACATGCCTCGCCCGCTCGGCACCTCCGCTGCCGCAGACAACCTCCAACAGCGTGCTCGCTTCTTCGGCTACAAGAAGGACTACCTGGGCCTTTGTCGCGTCTATGTGCAGAGCGATGTCGAAGACGCGTTCCGCGACTATGTCGAGCACGAAGAGTTCATCCGAGGTGCGCTCAATTCTCACCGAGGGAGACCTCTTTCGGAGTGGCGCAGAGACTTCATCCTGACTGACTTGCTGAGCCCCACGCGTCCCAACGTCGTGGGCTTGGACATCCGGCGTATACCAGTGGATGGATGGATCGTGCCTAGCGCACTTCACTGCGACCTTGACGCTGTCAGGGCGAACCGCAGCACATTCGAGACTGCCACTGACGGGTGGAAGCGGGCACATGGCCCGGTGATATCCGCATCAGACTTGCCCCAGTTCGTCAAGGCTGGCCTAACGTCGCCCGTGCCTGTTATTGAAGGCGTGTCGCTGAAGGCGGTACTGCAGGACCTTCTGCTCAAGGTGGAGGTGAAGGACCTTGTGGACGCCGAGGAGCACAGCGCCATGCTGATCGCGTTGGCATCGATGCTTGCAAAGGACCCTAGCCTCGTTGCCGATGTGTTCGTGATGCCAAAGACCTACCGGTCACGCGTGGCTGGACGGGGATTTCCAGAGTCTGACTTGCGGGCCCCCATTAACCAGTATTTCAGTAATACAGCTGGGTCGGTGAACGACAAGAGCCACTTCTCCCGCGAGCGCATCACACTTCATGTTCGGAACCTTTCGGTGGGCTCGGTCAAGCGCGACAACAGTCGAGCGGACATCACCGACGTGCCGTGGTTCGCTTTGCACGTACCGAAGAACTTAAGACAGCCACTCCTCATCGAGAAGCGTAAGTAGTGCACATCCTCGCAAACTTCGCCCAACTTGAGCCGGCGACGAGCGCTAGTTCGTTCAACGCAATTCGGTTGCCAGGCATTCGGCAGGACTACTTGGGCAAGGACCTGCATGGCGCGCCCGTCTTCCTTGTCGCCGATGAAGGCGAGTCGGTATATCGGCCAGTAGTACAGCATCGACATCTGAGCGCCGCGTTCTGCATGTTGTGCCGCCTCAACGTCGATGGGGCTGAAATTGTCGGCAAGTTCGCGCTTATCAGATTCGAGGGCAGCGCGTCGGAACTTCACGAACTCTTTATCCGATGTGTCCGGGCAGCAATCGCCGACCTCCCCGCGTCATCGGAGACGCAGGCCATCGAGACACGCGTCAACCGACTGCTCGGGTTGTTTCGTGCACTGGCTCGCCCTGCCGGGCGCGAGATTTCTGGTGTGTGGGCGGAATTGTTCTGCATTACCGCGAGCGGCAACGTGCCCGTCGCAGTGGACCGCTGGCACACCGACAACACTGAGGCTTTCGACTTCTCGTGGGGCCAGGGACGGCTCGAAGTCAAATCCACGGTCGGAGCCTTCCGCATCCACGACTTTTCGTTGGACCAACTACGGCCGCCGAGCGGTGGCTCTGGCTATGTGGCCTCGTTAGTACTCAGGGCTGCCAACGGTGGTGACGGGGTCCTCGACCTAGCCAAGAAGGTCGAAGGTCAGCTGAACGGAGACCTTCAGCTTCAAGCGAAGCTTTGGGCACAGTTGGTCCAGTCACTTGGAGCCGATTTCTCGGAAGCATTGGACCGACGGTTCGACACCGAATTGGCAGCTAAGCAACTGTTGCTGTATAGGATGGAAGACGTGCCCAGCGTGCCACCCCCTCTCGACGCTCGCGTGTCATCCGTCAGATTTAGAACGGACCTTTCATCAGTGCAGTCCTCACTCGGAGGGTACGGCATGACTGCCTTGCGCAAACTGTTCTAAGGCCGATGCAGCGTCGAACCAAATGGTTGATAGGGTGCCGAATATTGAACTCGGGCGCCGCGACGACCGATCTTCGTACGCTCCCCTAGCGGTGCCAAGGGCTGGGCAAGTTGTGCTCTTCGGCCAAGGCTCACCGAGTACGAGGTGGGTCAAGTTCTCTCATTGACGCGTAAGCGTTCGGGCATGTCATCTTGACACCCACAGCTATCGAGTCAGGCGCCGTTGATCTCGTCGATGGTTTCCCCATCGGCATAGAACTGTGCGATGGCTTGATCAAGCCGCTTGAGTAGCGCTTTGAGCGTTTCACCTTCCCGACGAACGAGCATGGCCACGCAGTTGTGGCCGTCGGCAGCAGTGGCTGCACATTCGATCGGGTGGATCGCCAATGCCAGCTCCTCCACGATGATCGGCGCCAGGCCTTCCATGGGCTCGTCGAGCAGCAGAAGCTTCGGGTTGGTCATGAGCGCGCGGCCGATGGCGAGCATCTGCTGCTCGCCGCCCGAGAGCTGGTTGCCGTAGTTGCCGATCTGCTGCTCGCCGCCCGAGAGCTGGTTGCCGTAGTTGCCG